>NZ_MSFI01000001.1 GCF_001975785.1 Domibacillus epiphyticus
CCTCCAATTGTCAGATGGTGTCTAACAATTGGGGTGCAGTTCATAGTGCGGGGTTTTTTTTGATTGGAGAGGCGTGATCAAAACGAAGCGAAGTACTGATGAGTGTTCGCTATACAAAACACGTCTTATTTTACTTATACGAGCCGGTCCACCGTTATCATGAAAGTATAAATAAATTTCTCCTTTTATTATTTCATATCCGATTAAGACAACCCAGTGATAAGAGTAAAGTGATGGTGAAAGAAAGCGGAACGTAAAATACTTGTCGAATTTTGCTGCTACAGGATGGCCGCTCTGAAGTTCATTTATTACTTCGTCAATTCGGTTTGAGCTTTTAATTGACCAGTTTGTTCCAAGTATCTTACGGAGTCGACGTACCATGCTAAACCGAAACGTACCGATCGGGGTGGTGAATAGCTTTTTGTAAAGTTCATTTATCGAAAGAAAATAGGCATCGCTGAACCAGTAATTTAAAATAACAGAAACCGTGACGGGTCCGCAGGCTGAAGATCGGTATTTCTGCTTTATATCCTTATCGTACTGTGATTTTCCATTAACCGAGATCATCGTGGTTTAACCCTCCAATTCAAAAAGAGCTTTCCTGATAAAAGGAAAGCTCTTTTTTGTTACGTCACACTTCCATAATGATTGGTAAAATCATTGGGCGGCGTTTCGTTCTTTCATAAAGAAACGGCGAAAGTGCATCGGTAATTTCATTTTTTATATCAGACCATTGAGTGGTGTTGTTGTTTAACAGTTGTTTAATATGGCGATTTAACATTGATTGTGCTTCATAAATTAAGTCACCAGATTCACGCATGTACACAAAGCCGCGTGAAATAATGTCTGGGCCAGCTTCGATTTTATTTGTTGTTTTGTTAATGCTGACAACAACGATAACGAGGCCTTCCTCAGATAAAATACGGCGATCGCGTAAAACGATATTGCCAATATCACCAATTCCGCTTCCGTCAATATAGACGGATCCTGATTGAATTCGTCCTGCAACGTAAGCCTCATCTTTTGAGAGAGCCAGCACATCTCCGTTGTCCATAATAAAGCAGTTTTCTTCCGGAACACCACAATCTATGGCATGCTGGCAGTGTGTTTTTTGCATCCGATATTCTCCGTGAATCGGCATGAAAAACTTTGGCTTAATTAAACGGAGCATCAATTTCTGTTCTTCCTGGCTTCCGTGTCCTGATGTGTGGATATCGTTAAGTGGTCCGTGAATGACGTCTGCTCCGGCACGTGACAAAGAATTAATGATCCGGTTCACACTTACTGTATTTCCTGGAATAGGCGAAGATGAGAAAACGACCGTATCATTTGGCTGAATTTGAATCTGGCGGTGAGAGCCATTTGCAATGCGAGAAAGAGCTGCCATTGGTTCACCCTGACTTCCTGTGCAAAGAATCGTTACTTTGTTCGCAGGAAGTTTATTCAGTTGATGCGTATCGACAAAGGTATCTTTCGGGCATTGGATGTAGCCTAGCTGCTGCCCGATCGTAATGGCAGATTCCATGCTGCGTCCAAACACACCGACCTTCCTGCCATCTTCAACGGCTGCTTCCACCACCTGTTGAAGACGGTGGATATTTGATGCAAACGTCGCAAAAATGATTCGGCCTTCTACCTTACGGAAAACATTGCGAATGCTTTCGCCTACTTTGCGCTCGGACATAGTGAAATTCGGCACTTCACTGTTCGTACTGTCAGAAAGAAGACAAAGTACACCTTCTTTGCCTATTTCAGCCATCCGAGTTAAGTTAGCAGGTTCGCCGACCGGTGTAAAGTCGAATTTGAAGTCGCCTGTGTGAACAATGCTTCCCTGAGGTGTTTTGACTACAACGCCATATGAATCTGGGATACTATGAGTTGTCCGGAAAAAAGAAACGGACGTTTTTCGGAATTTTATCACATCGTCTTCGCCGATTTCATGAAGGCGGGCACGGCGTAAAAGTCCATGTTCATCAAGCTTGTTACGGAGCAGGCCAAGAGCAAGTTTGCCGCCGTACACCGGGACATTCACAACACGAAGCAGGTAAGGGATTCCGCCAATGTGATCTTCATGTCCATGTGTGATGAAAAGCCCTTTAATTTTATCTGCATTTTTTTCTAGGTATGAATAGTCAGGAATAACGTAATCAATTCCGAGCAATTCATCTTCCGGGAATTTAATTCCGGCATCAATCAAGATAATTTCGTCTTGAAATTGGACTGCATATGTGTTTTTGCCGATTTCACCCAAACCGCCGAGGGCGAAAACAGCTGTTTGATCATTTTTTACAAATTTCATGCCTTACAGCTGCTCCACTTTAAAGTCAGGCGATTGTTTTTCGTATTCGAGATGCGGATCGTTTACCTTTTGAACGAATTCGATATTGTAGGGGCGGCTTTTTAATGCGTGTCGAACAGCACGTTCTGATTCCGCTTCTGCGTATAACGATTTCGTTTTTTCGCGAACGGGTACTTCTGATCGATCTTCTTGATAGTACACTTTGAAAATCATAGTTTTCTCTCCTTTTCCGAAATGATATATACAAACCGCAATTAGAGCGGTTCTTCTCGGTTTTTATTGGTTATATTAGATAGAAAGAAAGATGTTTTTAAATGTAATAAACATCTGTTGTATCTTACACAAAGACAGCCCTTCATGAGGAAGGGCTTAACCATTCATTTTTTATGCAATTGATTTTCTTCTAAGCAGGTCTTTCCACTGTTTTACAAGCTTCTTTTTCAGCTTTTTTAACATTGTGGATCACTCCTTAAAGTCATTTTATCATATGGGTGTCTTTATGCAAAGAAAAATGGATACGCGTATAATGCACGGTTTCTACAATATCATACATTTTAACGTTCAATTGGCTGTGCATTTTCCTCAACGTGGAACGGATCTTTTTTATTAATGTAGTCATAAAACATAATACCATTTAAATGGTCGATTTCATGCTGGATACAAATAGCCGGAAGTCCTTTTAACCGAAATTTAATCTCGTCGCCATCAATCGTTGTTCCTTTCACGGTAACACGTGCGTAGCGGTGGACGTAACCCGGTACATCACGGTCGACGGACAGGCAGCCTTCACCGCTAGTCAAAAATGCTTTTTCCACTGAATGGCTGACGACCTTTGGGTTAAAAAGAGCATAGCTGACCTGTTCTCCTTTTTCATTCTTTAAGTGAATGGCAATCATTCGTTTGGATATGCCGATTTGTGGAGCTGCAAGTCCGATGCCGGGGCGCAGTCCATACTTTTCAGCTATGTCTGGATTCTGGCTGTTTTGTACATATTCAATTAATGAAGCAAGAGTTGCTTTATCTTCATTTGAAGCGGGAAGCGGCACATCGCTCGCTTTTTCGCGTAAAACAGGGTCTCCTTCACGGACGATATCGTTCATTTTTATCATCGCTATACCTTCCTTTTTGCAATTGGTGTAATTATCTTATCAAAAAGTGAGCAGAATGTTAATGACACAAACCCCGTGTTTTAGAGGATAGAGAACGGGAAAAGAGAGAAAGGCGGGTTCAAGAACGTAATGTATAACAGATGTTAAAAGCGCTTTCTTTTTATAGTACAGATAAAGAAAATCAACTGATACAGATTTTGTTTTTGGGAAAATATACAATAGGATTATTAAGGAATCTTTTTAAATTGACGGAACAAACGTGATGTTATACACTATGAATGTAGCTTTAGATTGTATTAGTGATTTTTAAAAAATAACTGGTACAGGAAATTATAAATAAAAAACAGACGTGAAACTATTAAAGAAAGGATAGGTGACGATCATGAGTGCAAAGAAAACTGCTCAGTTCGATCCGCAAAAAACACTCGAATCAATTGAAAATGAATTTGAGATGGTTCAAGTTTTAAATGAAGAAGGAAAAATCGTAAATGAAGAGGCAATGCCAAAATTGTCGGATGAAGAGCTTCAAGAGTTAATGACACGAATGGTGTATACTCGTGTCCTTGATCAGCGCTCTATTTCCCTTAACCGTCAAGGTCGCCTTGGCTTCTATGCGCCGACTGCCGGTCAGGAAGCGTCACAAATCGCTTCTCATTTCGCTTTAGAAAAGGCGGACTGGATTTTACCAGGCTACCGTGATGTGCCTCAAATTGTCTGGCACGGTCTTCCTCTTTACCAGGCTTTCTTGTTCTCACGTGGACATTTCGTCGGCAACCAGGCGCCAGAGGGAGTAAACGTATTATCTCCGCAAATCATCATTGGAGCACAATATGTGCAAAATGCCGGTGTCGCCCTAGGATTGAAAAAACGTGGCAAAAAAGCGGTTGCTGTCACATATACAGGCGATGGTGGCTCTTCACAAGGAGACTTTTACGAAGGAATCAACTTCGCAGGTGCTTTCAATGCTCCGGCAATATTCATTGTCCAAAACAACCAGTTTGCCATTTCAACACCGCGTGAAAAGCAAACTGCAGCCAAAACAATTGCTCAAAAAGGGATTGCAGCAGGTATCCCTTCTGTTCTTGTTGATGGTATGGACCCGCTTGCTGTATACGCTGTGGTGAAGGAAGCACGTGAACGCGCACTTAATGGAGAAGGTCCAACATTGATCGAAACATTATGTTACCGTTATGGTCCGCATACAATGGCCGGTGATGACCCGACACGTTACCGGACATCTGATCTTGATACAGAGTGGGAGAAAAAAGATCCACTCGTTCGCTTCCGTAAATACCTTGAAGAAAGAGGTTTGTGGAGTGAAGAGAAAGAAACAGAAGTGATCGAACGTGCGAAAGAAGAAATTAAAGATGCAATTAAAAAAGCAGATGAAACACCAAAACAAAAAGTGACAGATCTAATGGCAAATATGTACGAAGAAATGCCGGCTAATCTGAAAGAACAATATGAAATTTATACTGCAAAGGAGTCGAAGTAAGCCATGGCACAAATGACAATGATTCAAGCGATTACTGATGCCTTGCGCGTAGAACTAAAAAACGACGAAAACGTCCTTGTCTTTGGAGAAGATGTCGGCGTTAACGGCGGTGTGTTCCGTGCGACGGAAGGCCTTCAAAAAGAATTTGGAGAAGAGCGTGTTTTTGATACGCCGCTTGCAGAATCAGGAATCGGCGGTCTAGCTGTCGGTCTTGCTCTTGAAGGATTCCGCCCTGTACCGGAGATTCAATTTTTCGGGTTTGTTTATGAAGTTATGGACTCTGTGAGCGGTCAGCTTGCTCGTATGCGCTACCGTTCTGGAGGCGTCTATTCGGCTCCTGTCACAATTCGTTCACCTTTTGGCGGAGGTGTACATACACCTGAACTGCACGCTGACAGCTTAGAAGGATTAATGGCGCAGCAGCCTGGTTTGAAGGTTGTCATTCCATCATCTCCATATGATGCAAAAGGACTTTTAATTTCTGCTATCCGTGATAACGACCCGGTTATTTTCCTAGAGCATATGAAATTATACCGTTCGTTCCGCGAAGAAGTGCCGGAAGAAGAATACACAATTCCATTAGGGAAAGCTGCAGTAAAGCGTGAAGGTTCTGACTTGTCGATCATCACATATGGAGCGATGGTTCACGAATCTTTAAAAGCGGCAGAAGCACTTGAGAAAGAGGGACATTCTGTTGAGGTAATCGATCTTCGTACGGTTCAGCCGCTTGATATTGACACAATTATCGCCTCTGTTGAAAAAACAGGCCGTGCGATCGTTGTTCAGGAAGCGCAAAAACAAGCGGGCATCGCTGCGAATGTAGTTGCCGAAATTAATGATCGTGCGATCTTGAGCCTAGAAGCGCCGGTTCTCCGCGTTGCTGCACCGGATACTGTTTTCCCATTCTCACAAGCAGAGGGCGTTTGGCTTCCAAATCACAAAGATGTGGTGGAAACAGCGAAAAAAGTGCTTGGATTTTAATCAATAGATCACATTAGAAAAGGGCCCCCAAACCGAGAGCAGGGTCCCTTTTCTCAAATTTACATCATAGGAGGATGAATACATTGGCATTTGAATTTAAACTACCGGATATCGGTGAAGGAATTCATGAAGGCGAAATCGTCAAGTGGTTCGTAAAGCCAGGAGATAAAGTACAGGAAGACGACGTGCTTTGCGAGGTGCAAAATGACAAAGCGGTGGTAGAAATCCCTTCTCCAGTTGCAGGAACAGTAGAAGAAATTCTTGTTGAAGAAGGTGCCACAGCAATCGTCGGCGATACGTTAATAAAATTTGACGCTCCTGGTTATGAAGATTTGAAATTTAAAGGCGATGACCATGGAGACCAAGACGAAGCCAAGACAGAAGGACAAGTACAGGCTACTGCTGAAGCAGGGCAAAATATCGAAAAAGCCCCAGCTGAAACGACAAAAGCAGCTCCTGCAGCAACGGGCGCTGGCAGTCAGCCGCAAGCTGATCAGTCTGATGTAGATCCGGATCGCCGCATCATTGCAATGCCATCAGTTCGTAAATATGCGCGCGAGAAAGATGTAAACATTGTCCTGGTAGCTGGCAGCGGTAAAAATGGCCGTGTTTTAAAAGAAGATATCGACGCTTTCTTGAATAAACCTGAAACACAATCAGAAACACCGTCTCAGGCAGCGCAGGTAAACGCACAAGAAACGACGCAAGAATCAAAACCAGCTGCAGCTGTGGTGATTCCAGAAGGCGAATTCCCGGAAACTCGCGAAAAAATGAGCGGCATCCGCAAAGCGATCGCCAAAGCAATGGTCAATTCAAAACAAACAGCACCACACGTAACATTGATGGATGAAGTTGAAGTAACGAAACTGTGGGCACACCGCAAAAAATTCAAAGAAGTGGCTGCGGAGAAAGGCGTAAAACTAACGTTCCTTCCTTATGTAGTAAAAGCATTGACAAGCGCGCTTCGAGAATACCCTGCTTTGAATACATCCATTGATGATGCAACAAGTGAGATTGTTCATAAGCATTATTACAATATCGGTATTGCAGCCGATACAGAAAAAGGTTTGATGGTTCCAGTTGTTAAAAATGCGGACCGCAAATCAATGTTCACGATTTCAAACGAAATTAATGAACTAGCTGTAAAAGCGCGTGACGGTAAACTTGCCCCTGCTGAAATGAAAGGTGCATCTTGCACGATTACAAATATCGGATCTGCTGGAGGCCAATGGTTTACACCGGTTATTAATCATCCGGAAGTAGCGATTCTTGGAATTGGAAGAATTTCTGAGAAAGCAATTGTAAAAAATGGTGAAATTGTAGCCGCACCTGTGTTAGCATTATCATTGAGCTTTGATCATCGTATGATTGACGGAGCGACAGCACAAAATGCGTTGAATCACATTAAACGGTTGTTGAACGACCCAGAACTTTTACTAATGGAGGCGTAACCAAATGGTAGTAGGAGATTTCCCGATTGAAACAGACACTATAGTCATCGGCTCAGGTCCTGGGGGATATGTAGCCGCTATTCGTGCAGCACAACTTGGACAAAAAGTGACAATTGTTGAGAAAGAGAATCTTGGAGGAGTTTGCTTAAACGTAGGATGTATCCCTTCAAAGGCACTCTTAACAGCCGGTCATCGCTTTGAACAGGCGAAACATTCCGATGATATCGGTATTATTGCTGAAAATGTGTCAGTAAATTTTGATAAAGTTCAACAATGGAAAGCCAGTGTTGTTAAAAAGTTAACTGGCGGCGTTGAAGGCTTGTTAAAAGGAAACAAAGTAGAAATCGTACGCGGTGAAGCGTATTTTAATGATGCGAATACACTTCGCGTTATGAATGACGATTCTGCTCAAACGTACACATTCAAAAACGCGATCATTGCAACAGGATCACGTCCTATTGAAATTCCGAACTTCAAATTTTCTAAACGTGTTCTCGATTCAACGGGTGCTCTTGCACTTCAGGAAATTCCAAAAAAACTTGTTGTCATTGGCGGCGGCTATATCGGATCAGAACTATCGACGGCATATGCCAACTTCGGTTCTGAAGTAACAATTCTTGAAGGCGCTCCTGAAATTCTTGGTGGATTTGAAAAACAAATGACGGCTATTGTTAAACGCGGCATGAAGAAAAAAGGCGTTACCATTGTAACAAAAGCAATGGCAAAATCCGCTGAAGAAACAGCAAACGGTGTGAAAGTAACATACGAAGCTGGCGGCAAAGAAGAAACAATCGAAGCGGATTACGTACTTGTAACAGTAGGCCGTCGTCCGAATACTGATGAAATGGGCCTTGAAGGCGCTGGTATTAAAATGTCAGACCGTGGCGTAATCGAAGTTGATAAACAATGCCGTACAAGTGTTGATAACATTTACGCGATCGGCGACATTGTTGAAGGACCGCCACTTGCCCACAAAGCATCATATGAAGGTAAGATCGCAGCGGAAGCCATTAGCGGTGAAAAATCCGAAGTAGATTATCTTGCTATTCCAGCTGTGTGTTTCACAGAACCGGAACTTGCAACAGTGGGTTACACAGAGGCACAAGCGAAAGAAGAAAATATCGCTGTTACCGCTGCTAAGTTTCCATTTGCAGCGAATGGACGTGCACTTGCGCTTAATAGCACGGACGGTTTCGTGAAAATCGTTGCACGTGAAGAAGACGGTCTAGTGATCGGTGCTCAAATTGCCGGATCAGGAGCATCAGACATGGTGGCTGAGCTTGGTTTAGCGATTGAAGCGGGTATGACTCTTGAAGATATTGCGATGACCATCCATGCACACCCAACGCTCGCTGAAATGACAATGGAAGCGGCTGAAGTGGCACTAGGTACACCAATTCACATTGTAAAATAATCAGACCCCCCGACTTCCTTTTATGAGGAAGATCGGGGGTTTTTTGTCCCATTTTTTATTATGACATACAATTTGTGCTTGAATTCTTAATTGTGTTATATTATTATGTATTCAAGGAACATAAATCGCTTTCAAAACAAAAATGGGAGGTAACAAAATGGGAACAATCGTCTGTAAATCTTGCTTGTCTACAATGGAGCACTTTGAAGAGGAAAAGGTGACAGTTCTTTACTCTCACTGTGGATGCGATACTGAAACGGAAATTGATGACTAAAAATGATAAGAGCTGCTCCTATACGGGAGCAGCTCTTTTTAATATATAGGCTTGCGTTCTTTAATGACACGCAATGTTTTTAATTGTTCATCTTCAGGACCTTGTACAGGAAGTCCTGCTGCCACGTTTTCACGCACGTATCGTAAATTCTCTTCGGTAATAATTTCGCCTGGGATGAAAATAGGGATACCCGGTGGATAAACCATCATAAACTCAGCCATGATACGGCCAGCTGACTCTTCAAGCGGGACGGTTTCTGTCTCAGCGTAAAAAGCTTCACGCGGTGACAGTGCAAGAAGAGGGATATCAGGAAGCATAACATGCGCATATTTTGATTGTACGGTATCTGTAAAAGTTGATGCCATTTTTGTAAGTGCTTCAATGAGTAATGCGCAGTCTTCTTTTGAATCTCCGGGAGTGATGATACAGAGTAAGTTGTATAAATCACTTAATTCCACTTCTATATTGTACTGTTCTCGAAGCCATTTTTCCGCATCATGGCCGGTGATGCCAAGATTTTTTACGGAAATAATCAGTTTCGTCGGATCGTAATCGTATGTCGCTTTCGAACCAAGAATTTCCCGTCCTGCACAGTAAAGATGATCAATTTTGTTGATTTTTTCACGAGTGTTTTCCGCGAGTTTAATGGTTTCTCCAATAATCTTTTTTCCATTTACAGCTAAATGCTTCCGCGCTGTATCCAGTGAAGCAAGAAGGATATAAGATGTTGACGTCGTCGTTAACATGCTTAAAATAGACTGTACACGATTGACCGAGACAAGACCGTCACGGACATTTAAAATCGAGCTCTGAGTCATAGAGCCCCCAAGCTTATGAACGCTGGTGGCGGCCATGTCTGCGCCTGCCTGCATGGCGGAAATCGGCAGATCATCATGGAAATGAATGTGAACGCCGTGTGCTTCATCGACGAGGACCGGAACAGAAAATGAATGCGCCGTCTCGACAATCTGCTTTAAATCGCCGGCAATTCCGAAATATGTCGGGTTAATGACAAGAACTCCTTTTGCATCTGGATGCTCTGTTAAAGCCCGTTTAACCGACTCTGTCGTCATTCCATGTGAAATACCAAGATCTTTATCGATTTCAGGGTGAATAAAGATTGGGACGGCACCAGAAAATACAATTGCCGTCATAATGGACTTATGTACATTACGCGGAACGATGATTTTTTCTCCGGGTCCGCAAACCGCCATGATCATTGTCATAATGGCTCCGCTTGTTCCTTGTACGGAGAAAAAGGTATGATCTGCACCAAATGCTTCGGCGGCAAGCTGTTGTGCCTCTTTAATAATGCCATGTGGCTGATGGAGGTCATCAAGAGGGCTAATGTTTATTAAATCGATTGATAACGCATTTTCACCGATAAATTCTCTGAAGACAGGGTCCATCCCTTTTCCTTTTTTATGTCCAGGTATATGAAATTGAACAGGGTTCTTTTCTGCATGCTTGAGAAGCCCGTCAAATAATGGTGTTTTGTGTTGTGACAACGTTTCTTCCACCTCTTTCTAAATAGTTCGCTAAAACAAATGAATTATAGCACTTTGATGGGGCGTTGCATAGAAAAATTCACATACATATCGTGTCAAAAAAACAAGGGTTTTAATCGCTGGAAATCGAATAAAATAAAGTGAGGTGAATTGAATGGAATACTCTTATCCATTTAGGGATGATTGGTCGACCCAGGAAGTCATTGACGCAGTATCTTTCTTTGAAGCGGTGGAGAACATATATGAAAAAGGAATGAACCGTGAAGAGTTTATGAACCGTTATCGCCGTTTTAAAGAAATCGTTCCGGGAAAGGCAGATGAAAAACGAATCTGCGATGAATTTGAGGAGGCGAGCGGCTATTCTTCGTACCTTGCCGTTCAAAAAGCAAAACAGTCGGAAGAAAATACGCGCATTCGTATGTGAAAGAAAGCCCGTTTGTATGAGCAAACGGGCTTTCTTATTATTTAAACGACAATTTGTATAATGGAATCAGCGTTTCAAATGTTTCTTTTGCCAATTCATAAAATCGAGTCCCATCTTGTAGAATTGGATCATTTGCTGCAATATGCCGTCCAATTAGAAATTCAGCTTTTTTCACATCACGGAACCGTTTAAGCGATTCCTTCAAATCAATTTCTTCTAATGAAACAGCATCTTTTTTCATATGGTCTAATGAAATGACATAATTATTCGGAACATTCTTTTCAATGATATCGATGTTTTCTAAAAATGTTTTGGCGATGTCTGACTTTTGAGGCAGTTCATAAATAAATGCCAGCCAAATGAACACGTGATCGTCAAATAAGCCAATTTGAAAATGAGGATGCTGTTTGTATCCGCGTTTATTTCCGGCAATGGCCATCCACGTATCGTTTGGCGGGTTTACTTTGCGCCGCGCGTGCTTGGCGATATGCAAAAACATTTCATTCCCAAGCAGTGCCGATAGGTCAGCTGTTAAATTTGTGCCAATCTCTTTAAACTTCGGCTGGATTCGTTCTTGAATTGCCGCCATTCTTTCGTCAAGACCTTCAATCAAAAATGTGTCGAAATCGCTCTGTGTAAATCCTTTAAATTGCATTGGCTACTATTCCCTTCCCTGTGTTTAATCGTTTTTGTGTTAAAATTTCTGCTTCTATCTTCTATTTTACCATAGCAAATATGAATGGAAAAACTTGATAAGCACGATCAATTAGAGTAATGTGAAAAGAAACTAAACTGGAATATAAGAGGAGCAGGAGGGATGAAACATGACAAATTGGACAGCGATAGATGAAACCGTAAAACGTTGGATACAAGAAGCGGGCTCTTTAATCAGGGCATCGTTTCATCATGCCCTCAGTATCCAATCAAAATCAAATCCTAATGATTTAGTAACGAATATGGATAAAGAAACGGAACGATTTTTTATAGACAATATACGAAAACATTATCCCGATCATTTTATTTTAGGGGAAGAAGGTCAGGGAGACAATGTCCAGTCGCTTGACGGAGTAGTGTGGATTATTGATCCGATTGACGGAACGATAAATTTCGTTCACCAGCAGCGCAATTTTGCAATTTCTATTGGTATTTATGAAAATGGCAAAGGGGTTCTTGGATACATATATGATGTTGTAAATGGTGAACTGTATCATGCCCGTCACGGGGAAGGCGCATGGATGAATGATGTGCCGCTTGAAAAGCTGAAACCGGTGCCTGTAAAAAAAGCGATTATCGGCATTAGTTCGACATGGCTTGTCAGCAATCGTCATTTTGATCAAAAAAAGCTGGTTTCACTCGCGAAAGATGTTCGTGGAACGCGCTCGTACGGTTCTGCTGCTCTTGAACTCGCGTATGTTGCATCAGGAAGGCTCAGTGCTTATATAACAATGCGGAATGCACCATGGGATATTGCCGGGGGGAAAATAATTGTAGAAGAAGCAGGCGGTTATGTGAGTACACTGGATGGCTCGGAATTAAATATGTTAACAGTCAATCCTGTTTTAGCTTGTGCACCGGGATTGCATGAACAAATTGTAAATGATTATTTAAAATAAAAAACCGGAAAGACAGCCTTCTGTCTTTCCGGTTTTTTAGAGACGTCCTGCACGGCGCATCTTAGCTTTGTAAGAAAATCCAAACCCCATGACAGCTAAAAGAAAAACAATAGAAAGGATTGCACCAATCCAGCTTTGTTCACCAATTGCGACTCCCATGCCGATCATGCATAGAGCAGCAAGGACAGCGAACCCGAGAAACGGCCATTGAATGTTAGGCACTATGCCAGCCCCCTTTTTCTCTATTGTAGTATAAGCTGTTCTTTTTTTGCAATGACCGTTTTTTCCAAATAGGCAGAGCGGAAAGTGTATGATATAATAATTCAGTTAATGGAAACCGAACAAAACGAAGTTTCTAGAAAAGGCAGGAGGAAATAGTTTGAAAACAAGAAACGATTTACGGAACATCGCGATTATCGCCCACGTTGACCATGGGAAAACGACACTCGTCGATCAGCTTCTAAAACAGTCAGGGATTTTTCGTTCAAACGAACACGTAGAAGAGCGCGCGATGGATTCGAATGACCTTGAACGCGAACGAGGCATTACGATTCTGGCTAAAAATACCGCGATTCAATATAAAGACACGAAAATTAACATTCTCGATACACCTGGACATGCAGACTTCGGAGGAGAAGTAGAACGGATCATGAAAATGGTTGATGGTGTTCTTCTCGTTGTCGATGCATATGAAGGTTGTATGCCGCAAACGCGCTTCGTGTTAAAGAAAGCATTGGAGCAAAACTTGCGTCCAATTGTTGTCGTCAATAAAATTGACCGTGATTTTGCCCGGCCTGCAGAAGTAGTAGATGAAGTTCTTGAATTGTTCATCGAACTCGATGCGAATGACGATCAGCTTGAATTCCCTGTTATTTATGCATCTGGTATTAACGGAACAGCGAGCACAACAGCGGATAAACAGGATGAAAATATGGAGTCTCTCTATGAAGCAATTATTGAGCACATTCCAGCACCTGTGGATAACAGCGATGAGCCGCTTCAATTCCAGGTTGCCCTTCTGGATTACAACGATTACTTAGGCCGGATCGGGATTGGGCGTATTTTCCGTGGCGAAATGGCCGTTGGACAGTCTGTTGCCTTAATGAAACTTGATGGTAAAGTAAAACAATTCCGCGTTACAAAAATGTTCGGTTTCTTAGGTTTAAAACGGATTGAAATTGAAAAAGCAAAAGCCGGGGACCTCGTTGCTGTTTCAGGAATGGAAGATATCAACGTTGGGGAAACGGTTACGCCTGTCGAGCACCAGGAAGCACTTCCGGTTCTTCGCATTGATGAGCCGACACTGCAAATGAATTTCTTAGTAAACAACAGCCCATTTGCAGGCCGTGAAGGGAAATTTGTTACGTCTAGAAAAATTGAAGAACGGCTGCACGCGCAGTTAGAAACAGATGTCAGCTTGCGTGTCGAAAATACAGCATCTCCGGATGAGTGGATTGTGTCTGGACGCGGAGAACTTCATTTGTCGATTTTAATCGAAAACTTGCGCCGTGAAGGATTTGAGCTTCAAGTATCAAAACCGCAGGTCATTGTACGTGAAATTGACGGCGTAAAATGCGAACCGGTTGAACGCGTTCAAATTGATGTTCCTGAAGAATACACAGGATCCATTATTGAATCCATGGGTGAACGTAAAGGTGAAATGCTGGATATGGTGAACAATGGTAACGGACAAGTTCGCTTAATCTTCATGGTACCAGCCCGTGGATTGATTGGATACACGACTGAGTTTTTAACAATGACTCGGGGGTATGGAATAATTAACCATACATTCGATAGCTATCAGCCAATGCAAAAAGGCCGGATCGGTGGACGTCGTCAAGGGGTTCTTGTTTCACAGGAAACAGGCAAAGCATCCACATATGGGATTATGGGTGTTGAAGACCGCGGAATCATCTTTGTTGAAGCAGGTACTGAAATTTATGCCGGTATGATCGTAGGGGAGCATACACGTGATAATGACTTAACAGTTAATATTGCCAAAACAAAACAAGCGACAAACGTCCGTTCTGCGAACAAAGACCAGACGGCTACAATGAAAAAACCAAGAATTATGTCGCTTGAAGAAGCGCTTGAATACTTGAATGATGACGAATATTGTGAATTAACACCAGAATCTATCCGTCTCCGCAAAAAGATTCTTGACAAAAGTGAGCGCGAGCGGGCAGCGAAAAAGAACAAGCAGGACTAAGCACATTAAGCAGGAGGGATGGGTGTGGAAGGACTGGAACACGTCAGTCCGCTTCTTGGTACAATCATTGAAGTGTTCGGCGTTAAAGCAGCTGTCTACATTTACTGGGGGATTTTAATTGCTCTTTCCATTCTCGTTTACAATCTCGGGTTTGCGAAAAAATTAAAAATGTGGCAGAACGTAATTATTTATATTTCACTTGCCGTAGGCTCTTTGCTTCTTTTAATCCTGTCGTACCAGCTGCCGGTTGTTGAAAGCCTTATTGTAGCGGCACTCGTCCTCGGGACATATAAATTCAGATTGAAAAAGCATCAAAAAGAGAATATACAATAGTAAAAAGCGGAAGGCTTTTATGCCTTCCGCTTCTATTTTTTTGTATGTCAATTTGATAAAACTGCAAATAATGTTCGGATGTCCGATATAAATGCGCCATATTATATACGCCTTCTGCGCTTTGCTTCCGAGGAGCGATAGGGAAAATTAATATTAAATGGATGGAAAGAGAATGAAAAAAGCTTAAAATCATAACCTTATATAAAATCCACATTTAACAATGATGTATAAACTTTCGAAAAAAGTCCCTAAGCATCGGAAATGGGTTTATTGAAGCAAATCTTTTTGTTTACCAGATCTGAATACAAAAAATTGTCCGGTACTGATCCTTTTTGTCGTATTGTCTGTGATGCGAGTGCGGCATTCTTCACACATATATGTGTGTATGGGCCGGTTGCGCAGCTTTTTTGCAGCGGGAAGACTGTCTTCGATTTTTTCTATTTTATCGCAAATGATGCATTTTACTCTCATAGGGAACCTCCCAATTATTTTATTATCAGTATAGCATGAACGGTTTACTGTTACCTTCTTTTATGGAAAAGGGATATATTTGCGGATATAATGGAATAAAAAGCTAAAGGGGCTGTCTAATTGGCTAATCGAACTGAGCAATATTTGATCCCGTCCTTGTTTGAAGAGCTGCAGCATGAACGGCTGGCGATCTTTTCGACTTTGGATGCTGAAACTGGAGCGCCAGTTATGAATGCGATTTCATGGCTTTTTGCCCCAGATGAAAAAACAATTCGGCTCGCCGTAGACGGGCGGTCAAAAATGATTGATAATGTCATGAAAAACCCGCTTGTTTCAATCGCAATTTTCGCTGCTGAATCGACTTATATGATCAGTGGATACGCCAGCGTTACAGAAGATCGGTTAGCGGATGTTCCGCTTAAGGCAGCTATGATCGAAGTGAGTATCAGTGAAGTACGCGATATCATGTTTTACGGATCAAAAATGGCCGCTTTACCTGTTTATGAAAAAACGTATGATTTGCGTGCTGCGGAAAAACTAGACCGTCAAGTGATGAACGCGTTAAAAAAGAGAATGTAGGTAATCGCTAATTTCTGCTATCTTTATAAGTTTTATAAAAAGCCTTCCCAGTGAGGAAGGCTTTTTTCAATCAATACGGATAGCGGTTACATGTGTGATAGGATTACCAAGATTTGAACCGTCTTTTAACAAGAAGTGAACAGGCCCGTCTTCACGAAGTGGTTTTCCTTTTTTTGAGAAAGCCATTATGAGTGAATCGGCTTCTTCAATTGGGAAAGAATGCTCTCCATTTCTCGTTTCGACTATTAAAATAGACGCGTCTGCAGCAGGTTCTGCATTTTTTAAAAATGGGCTAAGCGGTATACCGAAAGAGCCGGTCAAGACTTTTTCTTTCTCGTATTTCTTCTCTGATTGAATCGTTGGAGGAAAAATTGCGCCTTCGCGTATTTCTTTTTCCCAGAATTTCGACATACTTTTCGTGTACTCATCATTTGGGTCTGCTTCCGGTTGATTTGGTTCAGCAAAATAAGAATCTAAGTCAATCCGGCGGTCGTCGAAAATCCATACACCAGGATCGAGCGTTACAGGGAATGAAACTTTCCCTTTAAATGGAATAATTTGCTCCATGAAGAAGCCTCCTTTAACAAGCTATGTATAAATGTAAGTATACAGTTAATTTTTCCTGTTGTCAGTGAGCTCATTAAAATTCCTTGCAAAATGCCTGTATTAGCGATAAAATCTTTAAATATATAGTGATTCCATTCTTGGAACAGGGGGAGTTTAACTTGGCATCAGAAATGAAAATAGACCATAGGGAAAAAGCCTACTCTCTGTTACAGGCGGATGCGGAAAAGATTTTGCGTCTCATCAAAGTTCAAATGGACAACTTAACGATGCCGCAATGTCCTCTTTATGAGGAAGTGCTTGACACTCAAATGTTTGGCTTATCCCGTGAAATAGATTTTGCCATACGTCTTGGACTGGTGGATGAAGTGGATGGCAAAAAGCTTATCGATTCACTTGAACAGGAGCTGTCCTCTTTGCACGAAGCGTCCGTCGACCGGTAAACAGACAGAAAACTCAAACAGCTGTTTGAGTTTTTTTACACTTAAAATGAGTACCGCTTTTCGGTAAGCGCACGAATGGAAGGTTTATATGTGGAAAAGAATGTTGAAATCGTATGATTATTCGCTTATCGCTGCCTTTCTAATTCTTTGCTTGTTTGGATTAATGATGATCTACAGTGCAAGCTCAGTTACTGCTGTCCAGCGATACGAATTAGATAGCAGTTATTTTTTTAATAAGCAAAAATGGCATGTGATTGCTGCGTTTTTCATTTTTGCTATTGTATCCCTCTTTCCTTATAAAAGATATAAAGCAAAGCGTTTTTTACTTTTGATTACACTTGGCATGTTCTTAACTCTTTTTCTTCTCTTTTTATTCGGCAGTGTGTCTAACAATGCACAAAGCTGGTTTCAGCTAGGCACGCGCTCTATACAGCCTTCAGAGTTTTCAAAGCTCGTCATCATTATTTATATGGCCGCTGTATTTTCAAAAAAACAAAAAAATATAAATTCATTAAATAACAGTATTGCACCACCAGTCATTGTTCTTTTTCTCGTTTGTTTTTTAGTTGCGATTGAACCGGATTTTGGTACAGCAGCTATTATTCTTTTCATTGGGTTGACAATCATTTTGTCATCCGGTATAAAAATGAAAAAGCTTGCAAAATTTGCACTGCTTCTGGCAATCTTTGGAGTGATTTTATCACCGCTCTTTATCTGGCAGAAAGATAACATTTTATCCGAAGAAAGAATGAGCAGGGTGACAAGCTATTTGGATCCATTTAAGTATGAAGAGGATGATGGTTATCATCTTGTTAATTCATATCTTGCGATTGGCTCTGGCGGACTGACAGGTCTGGGACTTGGTCAAAGTGTTCAAAAGCTAGGGTATTTACCTGAACCACACACGGATTTTATTATGGCCGTGATAGCAGAAGAGCTAGGTGTTTTTGGGGCATTTATAACGATTGGTGGTCTTGCTTTTATCGTCCTGCGCGGCCTGCGTACATCTATGAAATGCAGTGACCCGTTTGGCGCTATGCTGGCAGTCGGCATATCATCAATGATCGGCATCCAATCATTTATAAACCTGGGTGGTGTTTCCGGAGTCATTCCGATTACTGGTGTACCACTTCCGTTTATCAGTTACGGCGGTTCCTCGCTTATCCTGCTTTCGATATCAATGGGTATTCTAGTAAATATCTCGATGCATACGAAATACGAAAAAAACTATAAATCTTAATTTTAAAATAAAAAGGTTCATTACTTGAACCTTTTTATATATATTTATCAACATATCAGGGGAGAGATGAAGATGAAAAAAATCAGCAAAGTGCTGGTGGCGAACAGGGGAGAAATTGCAATCCGCGTATTCCGTGCCTGCACTGAATTACATATCCGAACGGTTGCTGTCTACTCAAAAGAAGACTCTGGTTCTTATCATCGTTATAAAGCTGACGAAGCATACCTTGTCGGTGAAGGGAAAAAACCAATTGATGCTTATCTTGACATCGAAGGCATCATTGAAATTGCTAAGCAGGCAGACGTCGATGCTATACATCCAGGATATGGTTTTTTATCTGAAAATATCGAATTCGCAAAACGATGTGAAGAAGAAGGTATTATTTTCATTGGACCAAAATCTGCCCATCTCGACATGTTTGGAGATAAAGTAAAAGCACGGACACAGGCGATCGCTGCAGATATTCCAGTTATTCCAGGTTCTGATGGGCCTGTAAACAGCCTTGAAGAGGTTGTGGAATTTGGAAAGCAGCACGGCTTCCCGATTATTATTAAGGCGGCACTTGGCGGCGGTGGACGCGGTATGCGAATTGTACAGAGTGTGGAAGAAGTTCGTGAAGCGTATGACCGTGCGAAATCAGAAGCAAAAGCCGCATTTGGTAATGACGAAGTGTATGTTGAAAAATTTGTTCAAAATCCAAAACACATTGAAGTTCAAATAATAGGTGACCATGAAGGCAACATCGTTCATTTATACGAGCGTGATTGTTCCGTTCAACGCCGTCATCAAAAAGTTGTTGAAGTGGCACCGGCTGTATCCATTTCAGAAGACTTGCGTGACCGTATTTGTGATGCAGCGGTTAAGCTGATGAAAAATGTTGATTATTTAAATGCCGGTACGGTTGAGTTTTTAACTGCTGGAGACGATTTCTACTTTATCGAGGTGAACCCGCGTATACAAGTAGAGCATACGATTACAGAATTGATTACAGGTATTGATATTGTTCAGACGCAAATTTTAGTAGCCGAAGGTCATTCAATGCACAGTGAGAAGGTTGCTATTCCCGTACAGGAAAATATTCGTACGATGGGTTATGCAATTCAATCACGTGTTACGACAGAAGATCCGGAAAACGGATTTATGCCAGATACTGGTCGTATTATGGCCTACCGTTCAGGAGGGGGTTACGGTGTACGTTTAGATGCCGGGAACAGCTTTCAAGGCGCCGTTATTACACCATATTATGACTCTTTACTCGTAAAAGTTTCTACATTTGCCATGACATTTGAACAGGCAGCATCTAAAATGGTGCGTAACTTGCAGGAGTTCCGTATTCGTGGTATTAAAACGAATATCCCGTTTCTTGAAAATGTTATGCGCCATGAGGATTTTATTGCAGGGAACTATGATACCTCTTTTATTGATACAACTCCGGAGCTTTTCGTGTTCCCTAAAAAGAAAGACCGTGGAACGAAAATGCTCAATTACATTGGTACAGTGACAGTCAACGGTTTCCCTGGAGTTGAGCAGAAGAAAAAACCAGTTTTTGATACACCGCGTATTCCAAAAGTGAAGCTTTCTGAAAAACCGGCATATGGTACGAAACAAATTCTAGATGAACAAGGTGCAGACGGTCTTGTGAACTGGGTGAAAGAACAGAAGCAAGTATTGTTAACAGATACGACAATGCGTGATGCGCATCAGTCACTTCTTGCAACACGTGTACGCACAAATGATTTAATACACATTGCACCTGCAACAGCCCGCTTGCTTCCAGAATTATTCTCAATGGAAATGTGGGGCGGCGCAACATTTGATGTAGCATACCGTTTCTTGAAGGAAGATCCGTGGAAACGTTTAGAGACGCTTCGGAAGCAAGTGCCAAATGTATTATTCCAGATGCTTCTTCGTGCATCAAATGCTGTCGGCTATAAAAATTACCCGGATAACGTCATCCGTGAATTTGTTCAGCAGTCTGCTGAATCCGGCGTCGATGTCTTCCGTATATTTGATAGCTTAAACTGGGTAAAAGGCATGGAAGTAGCAATTGATTCAGTCCGACAGTCCGGTAAAATTGCTGAAGCGGCCATCTGTTATACAGGTGATATTGACGATCCTTCTCGTGCAAAATATAACGTTGACTATTATAAAAAGATGGCAAAAGAATTGGAAGCGCAGGGAGCTCATATTCTTGGAATTAAAGATATGGCAGGATTGTTGAAGCCACAGGCTGCTTATCGTTTGATTTCTGAATTGAAAGAAGCGGTAAACATTCCGATTCATCTTCATACACATGATACAAGTGGAAATGGTATTTACATGTACACGAAAGCGATCGAAGCAGGAGTTGACATCGTCGATACCGCGCTAAGCACAATGGCCGGTTTGACGTCTCAGCCAAGCGCGAATACACTTCGTTATGCGCTTGAAGGTACGGACCGTGCACCATCAGTCAGTATCGATGCACTAGAAAAATTGTCGTACTACTGGGAAGATGTGCGTAAATATTACGCTCCGTTTGAAAGTGGAATGCTTGCGCCGCATACGGAAATTTATGAGCATGAAATGCCGGGTGGCCAGTACAGCAACCTTCAACAGCAAGCAAAAGGGGTAGGTCTTGGCGATCGCTGGGATGAAGTAAAAGACATGTACCGCCGTGTAAACCTAATGTTCGGCGACATTGTAAAAGTAACACCGTCTTCAAAAGTTGTTGGAGATATGGCGTTGTTTATGGTTCAAAATGATTTAACAGAAGAAGAAGTTCTGTTAAAAGGAGATAAAATTGACTTCCCGGATTCGGTGATTGAGTTGTTTGAAGGTTACCTCGGTCAGCCAGTTGGCGGATTCCCGGAGGCATTGCAAAATGTCATCCTAAAAGGGAAACAACCGATTACTGTTCGTCCTGGGGAACTGCTCGCTGATGTAGATTTTGATGCGCTGCGTGAAGAGTTAAAGAAAGAGATCGGCGATGAACCTACTGACAACGACATAATTGCGTATGCACTATATCCGAAAGTATTTACTGACTATGCAAAAGTAATTGATCAATTCGGCGATATTTCTGTTCTTGATACACCTACTTTCCTTTATGGTATGCGTTTAGGTGAAGAAAAAGAAATCGAAATTGAGACGGGTAAAATATTGATCGTCAAACTTGTTTCTATCAGTCAGCCGCAGTCGGATGGCACACGCGTCGTATATTTTGAACTGAATGGACAGCCGCGTGAAGTGGTCATAAAAGATGAAAGCATTAAATCAGCTGTAAATGCAAAAGTGAAAGCTGATCCGAAAAATGAAGGGCATATCGCAGCAACAATGCCTGGAACAGTTATTAAAGTGATTTCAGAAATAGGCGAGAAAGTAAAACGAGGTGATCATCTCATGATTACCGAAGCAATGAAGATGGAAACGACTGTACAAGCGCCATTTGATGGAACAGTCAAAGCCATACACGTAAATAACGGGGAAGCCATTTCAACTGGAGACCTGCTCGTCGAACTTGAAAAATAAATAGAAGAACCCCGTCCTTGCTGGACGGGGTTCTATTTATTGGTTGTTGATTTTGCTTCTTGAAATAAGCAAAATGAAGTAACAGAGGAGACCGAATAAACATGAAATAAATAATGCATGAGCGAGTGCTATATATAGGTTTAAATTGGTCCAAATAATGAATGCTCCGGCTATTACTTGCAGCAAAACGAGACCGAAAGCAATAATCCATCCCCAGTATATAACACGCTGATATTTATAATGCTTTACGGCTATGTAAGTTATGTACAAAATCCAGATAAATATTAGTCCTGCAGCAGCCCTGTGCCCCATTTGAATCCATTGGTACATATTTGATGGAAGAAATGAATGATTTCCACAATGCGGCCATGATCCGCATACCATGCTTGCTTCTGTATGTCGGACAAGAGCCCCAGTATAAACCACAATATAACTGTATAAAGTAACGCCAATTGTATGCCATTTCATCCGTCTATCAATGACAATTTTGGAAGCATCAAAACGCTGGTCTACTTCGAAAATAAGCAGTGTCAACAGAAGGACGGCTGCAAATGAAATAAGGGAGATACCGAAATGCAGCGCCAGAACAAAATCATTTTGCCCCCACAATACAGCTGCGGCCCCGATTAGTCCTTGAAGAACTAAAAAAAAGAATGATAGTACGGAAAGAAATTTCGTTTCACGCTTGTGTCCAATCATTCTCCATGAAGCGATGGAAAGAGCAAGAACAAGTAAACCTACTCCGCCGGAAACAACACGGTGAGAAAGTTCAATAACCGTTTCAATAGTAATATTTTCCGGTATGATTTGTCCATGGCAAAGCGGCCATTCATTTCCACAGCCAAGACCGGACTCCGTTTTTGTAACAAGAGCGCCTCCTAGTAAAACTAAAAGCATCCCAATTGTTGTTAAGACCCCCAGCCATTTTAACCAACCCCGCATTGTATTCACCTTCTTCTCTGTATATGAACATATCCGTAAATGATCATACAGGTATTAGCGGCGCATCGCAACCGCTTACTGCACACATTATCTATTATCTTATAAAAGAGATTCATTGAAAACTAAATGCCTGCACGAGACACAAATTCGACAAAATTAGTTCATCATCTGTTCACATAAAAGAGTTGCGATATGTTTTAATATGGAGTAGTACCCCTATTAGTTTCAAAATGTTCAAACATAGTGTAGAAAAGCGCGGCTTTATCCTTTATAGTAGAAAAAGAGGATCTGTTTACCAGAGAGGGGGGGGAAATGGTGTCGCGTGTCGCAACGACGATAAAAAAAACAAATGTGCCTGAAACGACAGCCATGAAAGATTTTATGGCACTCATTAAAATCGGCATTGTTAATTCGAATTTGATTACGGTTTTTACTGGTATGTGGCTGGCTTTTTTTATGAATGATATCCCGTTCTTGGCCAACCTTGATACTATAGCTTTTACATTGCTCGGATCGGCACTTATAATCGCTGGTTCTGCAAGTTTAAACAATTACATAGACAGGGATATTGATCCGCTAATGGAGCGGACGAAAGCTCGACCGACTGTGACAGGGAAAATTAGCTATTCAAAAGTGTTAATGATTGGACTAGCGCTCGTCATAACAGGATCAGCGCTTTTATTTTTGACAACGTTCACAGCCGGTATAATCGGTATAATTGGTATAGTAAGTTACGTCGTCATCTATACGATGTGGTCAAAACGCCGTCATGTAAACAATACAATTGTCGGAAGTATATCAGGAGCCGTTCCGCCATTAATCGGTTGGGCAGCTGTTGATTCGACACTCGATGTGCTTGCCTGGATGCTGTTTTTAATAATGTTCATCTGGCAGCCTCCTCACTTCTATGCACTTGCAATGAAGCGGAGTGAAGAGTACCGGAAAGCAGGTATTCCCATGCTGCCAACTGTGAAAGGGTTTGCGGTAACTAAACGTCATATGTTTGCATGGACGTTGTTCCTGCTGCCGCTTCCTTTTTTTATGATGGATCTCGGTGGCGCATTTGTTATATTGGCAACGCTTTTAAACATCGGCTGGGTAGCATTGGCGATCTCAGGGTTTAAAACGAAAGACGATTTGAAATGGGCAAGATATATGTTTGTCTACTCACTTCAATATTTAACAATTACGTTTGTTTCGATGGTCATAGTGACTGTTATTTGAGGATGGGAGTTCTTTCTTTTTGAAGAAATCCATATATAAGCACTATTAGTCTAGAAATTTATATGAAAGAGGGGTAGTAATAAGCTATGAAACAGAAGCTAACAAAATGGCGTCTTTTGACGGTTTTTGGCCTGCTGGCGCTTGTTCTGTCTGGCTGTGGCGAACCATTTCTTTCAACGTTGAGACCAGCCGGAGAAGCAGGTCAAATCGCGTATGATCTCATGATTCTAAGTACTGTGATCATGGTTGGCGTTGTCATCGTTGTATCGATTATGTTCGCTGTTGCTGTCATTAAGTTCCGCCGCAAAAAGGGTGACGATTCAATCCCGAAACAGGTTGAAGGAAGTCATACTTTAGAGATCGTTTGGACGGTTATTCCGATTCTGCTCCTCATCATTCTTGCTATTCCAACGGTTATCGCAACGTTTGACCTTGCCGATACGAAAGCGATGGATAAAAAGAATGAAGATGGTACTACTGATGCACTTGTTGTCAATGTTCGAGCAAGCTTGTATTGGTGGGAATTTGAATATCCGAATCAAGGTATTGTAACAAGTCAGGATCTTGTCGTTCCAACCGACCAAAAAGTGTATTTTAATGTAAAAGCATCAGATGTTAAGCATTCGTTCTGGATTCCGGCTGCGGGCGGAAAAATCGATACGAATGTTGAAAACGTTAATAAAATCTGGCTTGAATTTGACAATGAAAAAGCGTCTGAAGCTGGAAATATTTTTTATGGGAAGTGCGCGGAGCTTTGCGGACCATCCCATGCGTTGATGGACTTTAAAGTAAAAGCGATTCCGCAAGATGAGTTTGATCAATGGGTAACTGCTATGAAATCGACTAAAGAATCAACACCAACAGATCCTGAGGCTGCTGCCGGACAAGAAATCTTTAAGCAAAAATGCTTAAGCTGTCATGCTGTTACTGCTGCAGATGAACGTCCGGAACAAGCGCGTCTTGCACCGAACCTTGCGAACTTTGGTGATCGTGAACTTGTCGCGGGGATTCTTGAACACAATGAGGAAGAAGTGAAGAACTGGCTGGAAGATCCTGAGAAGTATAAGCCAGGCAATAAAATGACAGGCACATATGGTGAGTTATCTGATCAAGAATTAGATCAGCTTGCTGCTTACTTAATGGGTCTAAAAGTAGAACAATAATCTATTGAAATACCTAAAAGGAGGTAAAACCGTTGAGTACCATTGCACACACGCAAAAACGGGGATTTGCCGGTACAGTTTGGGAATACTTAACGACAGTTGACCATAAAAAAATCGCAATCCTTTATTTAATCGCCGGAGGTCTTTTCTTCCTTATCGGTGGTATTGAAGCGATGATGATTCGTATTCAGCTGGCTGTACCAAATAATGATTTTGTTAGTGCCGGTCTTTTTAATGAAATTATTACGATGCACGGTACGACGATGATTTTCCTGGCAGCTATGCCGCTCTTGTTTGCATTTATGAATGCGGTTATGCCGCTTCAAATTGGCGCACGCGATGTTGCGTTTCCATTTATTAATGCATTAGGTTTCTGGCTGTTCTTTTTCGGGGGTCTTTTCTTGAATCTTTCCTGGTTTTTGGGAGGCGCTCCTGATGCAGGCTGGACATCTTACGCTTCATTATCACTAGCATCAGAAGGACACGGAGTTGACTTTTACGTTCTCGGACTCCAAATTTCCGGCTTCGGTACATTAATGGGGGGGATTAATTTCCTCGTTACCATTATCAATATGCGTGCACCGGGTATGACTTATATGAGAATGCCGCTGTTTACTTGGACAACGTTTGTTGCATCAGCGCTTATTCTTTTCGCATTCCCGCCGCTAACAGTCGGCTTGTTCATGATGATGTTTGACCGTATGTTTGGTTCTGGTTTCTTTGATGTTGCTGCAGGCGGTAACACAATCATCTGGGAGCATTTCTTCTGGATTTTTGGTCACCCGGAAGTATACATTTTAATTTTGCCGGCGTTTGGTATTTTCTCTGAAATTTTCCCGACGTTTGCAAGAAAGCGTTTGTTTGGATACTCATCTATGGTATTCGCAACGGTTTTGATCGGTTTCCTTGGTTTCATGGTATGGGCTCACCACATGTTCACAACAGGATTGGGTCCAATTGCGAATGCCATTTTCGCTGTAGCTACAATGGCTATTGCTGTACCAACAGGTATTAAAATCTTTAACTGGATTATGACAATATGGGGCGGTAAAATTACGTTTACTGTACCGATGCTCTATGCCGTTTCATTTATTCCTTCATTCGTTATGGGTGGTGTAACAGGGGTTATGCAGGCTGCGGCTCCTGCCGATTACCAGTTCCATGACAGTTACTTTATCGTAGCTCACTTCCATTATGTAATCGTCGGTGGTGTTGTGCTTGCTCTTTTAGCAGGCTGCCATTTTTACTGGCCGCTTATGTTTGGAACGATGTTGAGCGAGAGATTAGGTAAAATTACATTTGCGTTATTCTTTACAGGTTTCCATTTAACGTTCTTTATCCAGCATTTCCTTGGTCTTATGGGGATGCCGCGCCGTGTGTGGACATTCCTTCCGGGGCAGGGTTTAGAAACTGGAAACTTAATCAGCTCAATTGGTGCTGCATTTATGGCTGCCGGCGTGATCATCTTTTTAATTAATGTTGTGAATACACAAGTGAAAAATGTACAAGTTGGCAGAGACCCATGGAAAGATGGCCGTACACTTGAGTGGGCAATTCCTTCACCAGCACCATTTTACAATTTCAAACAGCTTCCGCTTGTGCGAGGCTTAGATGCATTCTGGATTGAGAAAATGGAAGGCAAAACAGAAATGACACCGGCTGAACCGATTGGTGACATTCATATGCCTAATAATGCATTTGCACCATTTTTAATATCTCTTGGCTTATTCATTGCTGCATTTGGTGCAATGTATCAGGTAGATGATAAACCATGGGCAATTCCAGTTTTGATCATTGGAATGGCTATTACATTTGGTTCCATGCTGTATCGTTCAATCAAGGATGATCATGGTTATCATATTCATAAAGAAGATTTACTTGATGACGCTGACAAAGGGGGAACACGATAATGGCAGCTGAAGAAAAATTCAGTCCGCAGACGTGGCCTGTGTCACCTGAACAGGCGACCCTGGAAGGCAAAAACAAGTTTTTAGGTTTTTGGTTTTTCCTTGGCGGCGAGACCGTATTGTTTGCATCACTTTTCGCTACATATTTAGCGTTAAAAGATAGTGTTCCGAGTCCAGATCATGCACTGGCGAAGGATTTATTTGAACTACCGCTTGTGTTCTTAATGACAATGCTTCTATTAACAAGCTCATTAACTTCCGTGTTTGCGATGTACCATATGAAGAATTACAACTTCAAAAAAATGCAAACATGGCTATTTATTACGGTGGTTCTTGGTCTCGCATTCCTTGCATGTGAGATTTATGAATTTAATCATTACTACCATGAATTTGGACATACGTTTACAAGCAGCGCATTTGGTTCGGCGTTTTACATGTTAGTTGGTTTCCATGGCGGGCACGTTGTGTTCGGACTTGCATGGATTATTGCGTTAATGATACGCAACGCAAAGCGTGGATTGAATTTGTACAACGCACCGAAGTTTTATCTTGCAAGCCTTTATTGGCATTTCATTGATGTTGTCTGGGTGTTTATCTTCACGGTTGTATACTTAATGGGAATGGTGGGATAACAGATGGCGAATTTACAATCAAATTCAGGTGATCCTAAAGTTAACTACGAATACCGCCGTAAGAAAAGTGCTGATGAAATGAGAATGCAAGTCATCACTTTTACGTTGATGATTTTCTTTACAGTTCTAGCTTTTGCTGCAGTAGGAGCAGGATTCTCTAAATGGTTCATCATACCATTTGTATTGCTTCTAGCATGCGTCCAAGTTGCATTTCAACTGTATTATTTCATGCACATGAGTCATAAAGGACATGAAGCGCCGCAACTGTTTATGTGGTCAGGTATTTTCGTGGCCTTCCTTACAATCCTTACTTTCTTGACAATTATTTGGTGGTAAGAATGAAAAGTGTTCCCCCTTTTGGAGGAACACTTTTTTTCTGTCATGAACTTGTCAATACATAACGTTGAATCATCCTTTTTTGAGGGTTATAATGAAGAAAGCATCACAAAACATTGAGGTGAATAAAATGATGCCAATTGGAATATTTGGTTTCCAGGCTCTTTGGAGTCCTTTGTTTATTGTTATCCTTCTGTTTATGACTGTCCTCTTTTTCCTTTTGACGGTTAAATGGAGAAAGAATTTTATTCATAGTGAACCGCTGACTAAAAGGCAGGCCGTTTTGTTTTTGACGGCAATAGTTGTCCTTTTTGCTGTTAAAGGATCCCCAATTGATTTATTAGGACACATCATGATGACATATCATATGATTCAAATGGGGATTTTATACCTTGTTGTTCCGCCGCTGCTAATTAAAGCCATTCCTTGGTGGGTCTGGAAAGCAGTGATTGAAATGCCTGTAATTCGTCCGGTATTTTCGTTTGCTACTCGTCCGCTGATTGCCCTTATCTTTTTTAATGGCTTGTTTTCGTTTTACCATATCCCGCTTATCTTTGATTTCATTAAAATGAGTGCGGTGCTTCATAGTTTATATACAGTTGTTCTGTTTTTCTTTGCAATCTTCATGTGGTGGCCGCTCGTTAATGAACAGCCGGAAGGTCATGGTTTGCATGGGCTGAAGAAAGTAGGCTACATCTTTGCAAATGGGATACTTTTGACCCCCGCTTGTGCATTGATTATTTTTGCGGCGGCACCGTTATATGCTACATATACTGATGGCTCTACATGGTTGAAAGCAATGGAACTATGTGTACCGCCTTCAACTCTTTCTGGTTTGAATTTAAGCGGCCCTGAATTATTTTCAAATATGCCCCCATTAGAAGATCAAAAAACTGGCGGCATTGTCATGAAAGTGATTCAAGAAATTGTTTATGGTGTAGTGTTGGCCCAAGTGTTTTTTGAATGGTTCCGTAAAGAGGAAGAGCAGGCGGATCAAATTACAGAAGCCGCGCTTGCACGCCATAATAACACAATATCTTAAGAGACAAAGAAAATGACGAGGCGTTTTTGTTTGCCTCATACATAATGGAAGTGAGGAGTATACATGTCGTTACCGATTTTGCCGACAATCAGTACAGTATTTATTGCACTTAGTGCAATTACTGTTGCGATTGGCTGGCTGCAAATTAAGCAGCGGAAAGTTGAACAGCACAAAAAAACGATGCTGCTTGCGGGAGTTTTTGCCCTTAGCTTTTTCATCATCTATGCCAGCCGTACACTATTCATAGGAAATACTGCTTTTGGCGGTCCTGATGATATAAAAATATATTACACAATTTTTCTTATTTTTCACATTTGCCTTGCGACAACAGGAGCCGTTTTCGGTATTGTGTCCATTGTGAGCGGTTTGAAAAATAATATAATCCGCCATCGTAAAATTGGACCATATACAAGCGTAATCTGGTTTTTTACGGCGATTACAGGAGTTGCGGTTTACTTGCTTTTGTACGTTTTTTACAAAGGCGGCCCGACTACTTCAGTCTTTAAAGCGATTCTCGGATCATAAAAAAAGCTTTCCTCCATTAAAGGGGGAAAGCTTTTTTTTACACGTAATGAACGCTTTCTGCTTTAATATCAGCCAGAAGCTTTTCACATGTTTTAACAAGTGATTCAGGATAGTATTCATCATCACCGTATTCAACACCGTGTGGGTAATAATGCTTACCTAGAAGCGGTGTCATCAGCTCAATAACTGCATCATCTGCACCGACATCACCTTGGACGGCGAAACCAGATACACGGAGATAATATACGCCTTCTTTTAATTCGAATTTGCGATCATATGTAACACGTTCATAATCCCACTGACCTGCTAGCACCATTCCATGCTGTTCCATAATGTACGTCAGACGGTTTAAATCAATTTGTGTTTTTTCTATACCCGTATTTTCAAATTTCATGAAAAAAGTTCCCTCCTGCATTTGTATCGTGTAATTGCTTCATCTTCCATAATAGTCGATATTTCGCTTTCATGCAATCGGCTTCAAGATAATGTACGTGACAATTTTGAAAAGTTGAAATCGAAAGTTTTTTTCAATCATGAATGTGTAATGATATACTGATGTAAGAACAGTTATTGTGTCAGTCGATGGATGAAGGAGGAGATTTTCTGCGTTCCGTTATTAAAATATTGATTGTATTCTTACTTATTATGCTAGCAGGCATTTATACAGATAAAGCACTTGAAGAATCAAAAGAAACGATGCCCCAACCCCCTGCTGTCAACAGTGGATTGGTAGAACCGGAAAAAGAAACAACAGCTGAAAAAGTACCGGATTCTGGAGTTGGTTCATTAATTGGAAAGTCAATAGAAACATTGCTGCATCATTACGGTCCTCCACTAAGGAAAGAACCTTCTGCTTATGGTTATGAGTGGTGGGTTTATCAAACAGAAAACACGTATTTTCTTGCAGGGGTAGAAAATCAAAACGTGGTAACGGTTTATGCGACAGGAAGTACAGATACTGATCCCTTTACACTTGGGATTCCATCGAGCGAAATTTTTCGTTCACGGTATCCCGAAACAGAAATTGTGGTCAATGCGAATGAAAGCTATTATCGCTTTGAATTATCAGAGGAAGACTTGAATGTCCGTCCCCTTGTAAGAATCGGTTCTTTTTATGCGCAGTTGTACATTGACCAGTTTACGGGTACTCTTTCTGCCGTTCGGTTTATGACAAAGGATGTCCTACTGAAAATGCAGCCTTATGAATTGGTGTATCAAGGATCAAAGCCGGAAGTACCTTCGCCTGGCCGGTCCGAATGGGTGCACATTGAAAGAGGCAGTGAGCAGCAAATGTATGAGATTACTAATGTAATGAGAGGCAGGTCTGGCTTGTCTTCGCTTGATTGGAACCCAGGTGCTGCAATGGCAGCGAAAAATCATAGCAAAGATATGTTTGAAGCCGGTTATTTTGATCATGAGTCACCTCAATATGGCGAGCTTGAAGATCGGCTTGAACGATCCGGAGTTGAATATGGGTCGGCTGAAGAAAATATTGCCGCCAACTATGTTGATGCTGCCGCAGCAATGGAAGGATGGCTTAATACTCAGGAACATCGCGAAATAATACTAAGTGAATCCTACTCTTCACTTGGAACGGGTGTTTACCGAAAACATTACACACAAAACTTTACCGGAGAGTGAAATTGTATGGTAAAATAAGTCGATGGAGGTGCATCATATGATTGCAACAACGATGGAACTCATCAATGTCGCGGATGCAGCAGATGAACTGGGGAACATGATTCTTCAGTCCGAAACGGCTATTAAATACCGTAACTGCTACAAAAAGCTATATTCAGTTGAATCGGTAAAACGAAAAATTTATGCGTTTAGCCGTTTAAAAGATCAATACGATGATGTGCAGCGGTTTGGCCGCTATCATCCTGATTATAAAAAGATTATGATGGAAACACGACAGGCAAAGCGAGAGATGGATATGGATGAACATGTCGCTGCGTTTAGACAGGCTGAAACAGAGTTGCAGCAGCTTCTTGATGATGTAAGCCTGATTGTTGCCCGGTCAGTTTCTGAACAGGTAAAAGTACCAGGCGCGGGTTCAATATTTTCAAGCGGATGCGGCAGCTGCGGAAGTGGCAGCTCGTGCGGATGCTCTGCATAAAGTATACAGTGTTTTTCCGATGAATCAAGGAACATACTTCTTAAGCTTAGACCGACCCCGTAATATAGGGTTTACATGCAGTGTTCCTAGTTTGTACGGGATAAAAAAATCTATTGCCGGGGGGCGGAATATGTTAACGGAACGACAGGCGTTAATTGTATGGCTTCATTCTCTTAAGCCCGCAAAATCATTACGGAAATTTGGGAATGTTCATTACGTATCAAAAAAAATGAAATACGTTGTTCTCTATTGCGATCAGTCGGATATAGCGGTGCTTGCTGAGAAAATTGCTTCCTTTTCTTTTGTGAAAAAAGTAGATTTTTCAGAGAAGCCGTTTTTAAAAGTGGACTATGAAAATTCACGTCCAGATAAAGCAAAAGAATATGATTATAAAATTGGTGTATAAAAAAGAAGGATCTGTCTCAAGGACAGATCCTTTTTTATTGAAGTGGTGGAATAAAGTGATTAAGCCTTAAAATGCCGGTTACATATTGATAATAAAGCGCTTTTTCCGCAAATGCGGTGGAGGGTTTTACATTTAGTTCAATGACAGATTTATGCAGAGAATTTGCAGCCTGCTCAAACATGCTGTACCGCTCATTCGGTTTTTCATGAGGATATGGAATTCCCTCCCTGCATATGTAGATCGGCTGGAAATCTCCAGGTTTTGTCGGTGCCAAGACAACGGCACACGATGTGACATTTCGCTCATTAATGGTTGAATGAAGAGCAAGGAAATGGACAACGCGCTGTTCTGCTCTTTTTGACAGGTCAATCAGTTCATACAAATCCGAATATCCTTCCCCGAGTTCAATAAATCGTTGAATCAATTTTGATTCCTCCTATTACGTCAATTCTTTTTCATAGACAAAAACTGTTCACCTTATTATAATAAATTTCATCATCATACACGAAAAAATTTGATATGATAAATTTAAGTCATCTTTCCTAAAAGGAGTCGGGCAAATAAGTGAAGAAAGTCCTGTTATTTAGTATGTCGCTGCTTATTGTCTCCGGGGTTTTATTAACAATTCAATGGATTGGCTATGAAAAGTTATCGGAAGCATCAGAAAATATTCTTTCCGCACAGGAAATTGAATTATACGTAAAGAAAGACGGTTTTGATGTGAATCAGACCATTCACTCATTGCCGGAGAAAGAAAAATTAACGGTAAAGCTTCCAGCAGATGCAGAGAAGGTCACTTGTTCAAAAGGGGACAATTGTGAAATCGGCGGTCAGTCTGGATTAATAGAAGTAAGTGGAGAGGAAGTGACAATCAGTTATAATCTTCCCGCCTCTCCATCTGCCCATTCATTTTTGCTGAATAACTGGTATGCTGTGTTGTCCGATGTTACCGTCACATCATCTTCTTTAATGGTTACGGATTATACGAAGCGGAATGGGGAGTGGGTGTCATCACTTAAACAGACCGCAGCAAAACAAAAGTCGATCATTGACTTTTATTCATTCGAAGGGGAATCAGCTGCAGCAACGCTTTACTGGCAAAAGGGACCACTTGCCAAAACGGAGATATCACCGGTTTTAACAGTTTACGGTGAGGGAAATATCGAATCTTCGGCTGCTTCATTTACTTTACCTTTTGCGGAAGAAAATGTCGAACCGCATACCGTCGTCATTACCAAAAATGTCGAACCAGCTGAATTTACCGGCTTAACATTTGTTCAAAATGCAAACGGATTGCAGTCAATTCGAAATCAGATTATTGACGATTATACAGCGCAGCATTTTATTTTTCAGGATGATGAAAAGTGGCTTGCTTCTTTCATTGCTGTTTCTTTATATGATTCCCAATCCGGCTTTGTGAAAGCATCAAATATGAAAAAAGTGATCGCCGACAATTTGACAGAAACAGAATATGAAGAATGGCTAAAGCAACTGAAGCTTTTTAATGGAAAAGAAGTGAGTGCAGGAAAGCTTGATGAGCTGTTGGGTTCGGTAAAGGATGAAGATACCAACTTCTTTTCGGTAAATAAAAAGAGTGATACCGCTGTTTCACCGCTTCTTTTTTTCGACAGCCGTCCGGTTACAATTGAAGGTGAAAAAGAAGCCTCATTTCATATGACAAACAAAGATGGGCTTCTGTATGTGCCGTTGAAAGACGCAGCTGCCGCACTTGGTTATTCCGTTCAAGAACTGTCGGAAGGCGAGCTGCTCATGAAAAAAGACTTTGAAACGTTCCGGTTTTATTTAAGAGAAAACCGCGTTTTATTTAATGAACATACTTATGCACTTTACGGTACCGCTCTACAAAATATAAACGGTACAACATATATCGATAAGATCTGGTTTCAGAAAATCTTTTTAGTCGAAGTACAGGAAACACCCGGACAAATTAATTTGCAGTCTTATGGATTATAAACCTTGTCGAATATAGACAAGGTTTCTTTTTTGTGATGTAGATTCACTTGCGTGTTTATGTTACCATATACGAAGAAAAACGAATGGCAGGTTGGATAGAATGAGAATTATTTCTGGAACAAAAAAAGGACTTTCTCTAAAAGCAGTACCAGGCAAAGATACCCGGCCGACTACTGACAAAGTAAAAGAATCCATTTTTAATATGATCGGTCCTTATTTTGATGGAGGGATAGCCCTCGATTTATTTGCAGGTTCAGGCGGGCTTGGCATAGAAGCGCTCAGTAGAGGGTTTGAGCGGGTGATTTTTGTAGACCGGGATATGAAAGCGATTCAAACCGTGAAAGAAAATCTTCGTGCTTCCGGATTCAGCGATGCTGCTGAAGTATACCGTAATGAAGCGGAACGCGCTTTAAAAGCGGTTTTAAAGCGTGAAATCGTCTTTGATGGTATTTTCCTAGATCCCCCTTATCAAAAACAAAAACTTGAGTCCATGCTTCAATATATCGGTGAGCAGAAGATGCTTTCAACAGGTGGATTTATTATGTGTGAACACGGTGCAAACATAGTATTGCCTGATGCTGCGGGTCCTTTTGAACGAGTTCGATTTGAAACGTACGGAATAATTTCTATTTCTATTTACAAATGGGCGATTGATGGGGAGGAATAATGATGGCGAGTGTGGCAGTATGTCCAGGGAGCTTTGATCCAATCACCAACGGACATCTCGATATTATTCAGCGGGGGGCAAAAGTTTTTGATAAAGTGTTTGTCGTGATCTTAAGCAATTCATCAAAAAAACCGTTATTCTCAGCAGAGGAAAGAGCGGAATTAATTCGCCATGTGACCGCTCATATTCCAAATGTGGAAGTGGATCATTATCAAGGTCTTCTCGTGGACTATGCAAAAGAAGTGAATGCCAATGCGATTTTAAGGGGATTGCGTGCTGTATCTGATTTTGAATATGAAATGCAGATTACATCGATGAACCGCGTTCTTGACGATCAATTGGAAACATTTTTTATGATGACCAATAGTCAATATTCATTTTTAAGTTCCAGCATTGTGAAAGAAGTGGCGAAATATGGTGCGGATATTTCAGATCTTGTTCCGAAAGTGGTCGAGGAAGCACTCATTCATAAACGGCTGACAGGGCCAACAGCATAAAAACAGCTGACACGAAAGAAATTAATTTCTTTTGTGACGGCTGTTTTTATATTGAAAAGTGAGCAAAATCGAAGTAATTGCCAAACATAAAACGGTCATCATCATGCCTTTTTCAGGTGGAATAGCGGAAACGGAAACGACTGTTGCAGTCGGTTTTTTGATTAGCAAGAACGTAATGATGACGGCATATATACTATGGAGGATGCGCGCAAAGAAAAAGGGGCCGTACCGTATGTCGGTTTCGCTTATAATTGATGCTACTTGTGCGTGAACACTAAAGCCGCTAAACGCCAGCATAAAGCTGATGATCAGCAGGATGTCAGCCGAATCTCCGTTCATACTCGATGCCTGTTTTGCACCAGCAGTGAGTTCGATTAGACCAGTAATCAGCGGGGCAGTCATGGATATATCCACCCCCGCTTTTAAAAATAAAAAAGAAACAGCTGAAAAGATTCCGTTAATTTTCAGCAACTCTGTCATGACAGAAAAAAAGACGATAAACCCTCCGACGAGCATGAGCGTCTGCACAGAAGAAATGACTGCGTCAGCAATCAAGGTGCCAAATGCCCGTCCGTCCTCCTTGCGCGCTAAAAAAAATGATTCGATCGCCCCTGTTGATACGGAGGGTGAAACAGGGGTCTGTCCACCATAAAAGCGCATCGTGATTCCAACGAAAAACGCAGCCATGTAATGAGCGGCCGCAAGTAAAAATCCAGTGTCTGGATCTTGAAGAAAACCGCTTGCAATAGCACCTAATATAAATAATGGATTGGAGGAGTGGGCAAACGCAAGAAGCCGCTCCGCTTCAATTTGTGTAATTGTGTTATCAGCTCTAAGTCTGGCCGCGAGTTTTGCGCCGGTAGGAAATCCAGAAGCAAGGGAGAGAATCCAGGCAACACCTGCAGGTCCAGGAAGACGAAAGAGAACACGCATCACTTTTTCTGTAAGAGAACCAAAAAAGGCTACAACACCAAGGCCGAGAAGCAACTCGGTTAAAATAAAAAAAGGAAGCAGGGATGGAAAAACGGTTTTCCACCACATGTCCATTCCTACTCTCGCCGCGTTTAGTCCGTTCGAAGAAAAAAAAAGGAGCGAAGCGGTCAATAGAGTTACAGTTACAGCGGCAAAAGACGTTTTCCACGAAACACGATTCATTAAATGCAGCCTCCCGAGCGAAAATGCAGTTTTCTTGCTTTGTTTTTTGTACAATAAAAAAGAGCCTGTACGAAAAGATATGCATGGTAAAGAAGAATAGACTGACGTATGGTGAACTGGAGGTGTTTTTCATGACAGATGAGCCCAAAATAGGTTTAGCACTTGGATCGGGGGGCGCAAGAGGATTTGCTCATGTTGGCGTTCTAAAAGTGTTTCAGGAGGAAAATATTCCTGTTCATATCATTGCAGGCAGCAGTATGGGTGCGCTTGTAGGCGCATTATACGGGGCTGGTCATACGATGGATCAATTATATAAATTATCGTCCGCATTTCAACGGAAATTTTTTCTTGATTGGATCGTGCCGAAAATGGGCTTTATTGCCGGAAGAAAAATAAAAGACCTTATCCGTCTGTTTACACATGGAAAACATATTGAAGAGTTAAACGTCCAGCTAGCCATTATTGCAACGGATATAAAAGCAGCGGAAAAAGTAGTTTTTACAAAAGGGCCGATTGATGAAGCAGTCCGTGCAAGCATCGCGATTCCAGGCATATTTGTTCCAGAAAAAATTGGGGGGAGGCTGCTTGTTGATGGTGGTGTGATCGACCGTGTGCCTGTGTCTGTTGCAAAAGAAATGGGTGCTGATATAGTGATCGGTGTTGATGTTGCATCGGTGAAAAAAAATGCGGAAATGACGACAATATTTGACGTTATTATGCAAAGCATTGATATTTTACAGCTTGAGATAATTGAAAGCAGAACACTTGCATCGAATTTAATGATTCGGCCGTCTGTTGATTCATACAATTCGCGCGCTTTTACACACATACCGAATATTATTGCAGCAGGCGAACAGTCAGCGAGAGAACATGTAGCTGCGATAAAAGAGATGATTTCTGCATGGAAGGAAGAACAAAGGTGAAAAATAAACGAACAGCGGTCACATATCTATTATTGATCGCGATTATTACGGCAGCATTTATTCCGCTTCCGTACTATATTACAAAACCGGGTGATGGACATGAACTTGATCCAATCGTTCATGTAGACGGCGGTGATGAAAATGATACGGGGACATTCATGCTAACAACAATCCGTATGGGACCGGCCAATATTTATTCTTACATCTGGGCGTATATCAAAGATTATGAAGAAATATTGCCGAAAGAAGACGTACGGTATCCACATGAGTCAGATAGTGAATATAACGCCAGACAAGTCCATCTAATGGATAGTTCCCAGCAAAACGCGATTACGGTTGCATTCGATGAAGCGGGCAAAACGTACGAATGGCTATATCAGGGCATAAAGGTACTTGCTGTTTATCCTGACATGCCGGCAGAAGACGTACTTGAAGCAGGTGACCGTATAATTGGAATCGATGGTCAGAAAGTTAAACAATCGAAAAATATGACAGACTATGTCCAATCAAAAGAACCAGGAGAAACTGTCACCGTAAAATATGAGCGGGAAGAGAAGCAAAACGAAGCAGAAATTGAATTAAAAGCGTTCGCAGAACTTGACGGAAAATCAGGGCTCGGTATTAGTCTTGCTGATGACCGTGTACTGAAAAGTGATCCAGAGGTTAACCTTGAAGCCGAAGAAATTGGGGGACCATCAGCGGGTCTTATGTTCACCTTGGAAATTTATGACCAGCTACTGGAAGATGACATTGCAGCAGGGCTTCGAATTGCGGGAACCGGAACGATCTCATCCGATGGAACAGTTGGCAGAATAGGCGGTATCGAGCAAAAAGTTGTTGCTGCTGACCGTGCGGGTGCAGAAGTCTTTTTTGCCCCTGACGATGAATTACCGGAAGAGATGAAGGATTTGCCAACCAATTATGAGCAAGCAAAAAAAGCGGCTGAAGATATTAAGACCAACATGAAAATTGTACCGGTCAAAACATTTTCAGACGCAGTTTCTTATCTGTCGAATAGGGCGGTTTCAAAATAATATTGGTGGTGCTGAAAATTCGTGATTGAGAAGCCGTTCTGTATAGTGAGCAGGTGCAGAAGGGGCCGAAGCATATACTCGGGATGCTTTAATGTCAAGTTCCAGAAAAGGCGTACCGGCTGCTGTCCGGGATATAAGAGGGACAGTGATCTCATTTTTAATTAACCGGATATATGAACGTCCATTGCCGTTCATTCCAAGAAGGCGTACAAAGGATAAGTTTTTCAAAGCAGTTTGCATTTCCTGCTTTGTTGTATTTGTTAATACATGTGTCATCATTCTCTGTAACCTTGTCCATGTGTAGCGTTTTGTTTTCACCTGCTCCATAAATGATTGAAACGATCCGCTTTTTAATGCCGCGTTCATAATTCTTGGACCAATACCTTCTTCAATTTCATAAATCGTTTCAAGATCATTTGGATGAATGGAAAGAAGCCGGTATCGCAACAAAGGCCAGTATAGATCCCAAGAATGGAGTAGACCGATATCTTGTTGTTCCATTAAAAAGGAGCGGACAGAATCAGGTAAAAAATCATCTACTTCTTTATGGTCAAATAATAATTTTCTAATTGCTGTTGCGCTGGCAATATGACCAGAAGCCTTTTGATCGTGATAACCAGGTCCTTTTCGCAAAATTGTCATAGGCTTCATAGGATTTGGCAGTGCATTATTTGCAGTCAAATAATGAAAACCGAGAATATTATTTGGCTTGGACAGGTCTAGCGGCAGAGGGTCATCGGAAAAAATTTTTTCTCTTGCCAGCGTCTGTGAGACGGGATAACTGCTTCCTTTTTTCATAAATAAATGGACCCATTCATCTAATGCTTGTTTTTTTTCATTAAGACGGTCGGCTGATATTGTAAATGGCTCGATTCGGCCTGTTTCACTGCCGAAGCAGAACGACTGGCATTTTAAATGATGGAGGATTTGAATGGCGCCGGAGGCAAAGATCTCTGCCTTTTGTGTGGAAAACGCATACGGGAGTTCAACTACGATATCAACTCCGTTATGAAGCGCCATTTTTGTACGCGTCCATTTATCGACGAGGGCTGGTTCTCCGCGCTGCAAAAAAGAGCCGCTCATCACAGCAATGATCACATCTGCATTTGACTGGCGCCTCGTTTCGTTTACATGATAAAGATGGCCATTATGGAATGGATTGTATTCAACGACAATACCGGCTGCGTTCATGAAATAATTCCTTTCTTAACGTGAATGTATCTTCATTTTCAAAGATGGTGGCGAAAAAGTCAAACCGGCTTTTCACTGTAAAGAAAATATATTGACATTCTATCTGGAGAGGGCTATAATTACTTTTGTTGCCTTGAGGTGATTAAATGAAATGGTCAATAATACAATTGCAAAAATACCGCGACCGCGGTCTTGAAATCGACGAAAAAGTTGATTTAACCGAACTGACGACGCTCGATAACGATATTCGCCGCATTTCACCTGTTCATATAACAGGCCGCGCGGATATTCGCCATGACCAGGTTGTTTTCCATGTGAAAGCAACAGGAGAAATGGTAGTGCCGTGTTCACGAACGCTTGTTGACGTATCGTACCCGTTTGATCTCCCGTTGACAGAAACGTTTCTTTTGAAACCGGAAGAAGGGGAGTCTTATGAAGCAGAAGATGTTCACCTTCCAGAAGGAAACGTGATTGATTTACGGCCGATTCTAGAAGAAGCGATCATCCTGGAAATACCGATGCAGATTTTTAGTGAAGACGCAGACAAGCATGTTGTGCAGTCAGGGAAAGATTGGACGTTTTTTGAAGAAGAAGACGAGCTTCCTGAAAAAGAGAAGCCGAGCGTTGATCCGCGTTTAGCGGGACTGCAAAACTTCTTTACGTCTAATGAAGAGTAATCGAGAAGTACAGCTATTCTGGCTTCATATAGTTTTTATTCCTTTAAGGAGGTGTATATCACATGGCAGTACCTTTTAGAAGAACATCCACTACACGCAAAAACAAACGCCGTACGCACTTCAAACTACAAGTGCCGGGTATGGTTTCTTGCCCGAACTGCGGTGAAATGAAACTTGCGCACCGCGTGTGCAAAGAGTGCGGAACATATAAAGGTAAAGAAGTCGTTAGCAAATAAGACGACCATCAAATCTTTCAAAAAAGGCGGAGAGGCCATGGCTCTCTGCTTTTTTTGTGCTTGTTTTTCTTTCTGTGAAAGCGCTAAAATATTGAAAAAGGGGGTCATTGGAAATGGAATACACGATCAAGCTGGATGAACAAAGCGGAATTCTGTTATTCACCATAACGCGTGCTGAGAAGCGCAATGCCGTCAATTATACTGTAATGACTGGACTGAAAGAAGCGGTTGAACGGGCAAAAGAAGATGACGTGCGAGTCCTTGCCGTTACTGGAGAAGGTGACCGTGCATTTTGTTCAGGCGGTGATTTGTCTGTGTTTCATTCGCTCCGCACTGAAGAAGAAGCATATGCAATGCTGTCGAAAATGGGCGCTGTTTTATATGAGCTGGCAACGCTTCCTAAACCGACAGTTGCCTTACTTAACGGAACAGCTTTAGGAGGCGGGTGTGAGGTCGCCGCCGCATGTGACTATCGTATTGCCCGGAGCGGCGTGAAAATAGGATTTATTCAAGGAAGACAGTCTATTACAACCGGCTGGGGAGGGGGAACCCTCTTATATGAGCGAATCGAACCTCGTTATGCCTTTAAAATGCTGTCAGAAGCTGCTGTGTTCCATGCAGAACAGCTTGAAGTTTTCGGCTTTATTGACATGATAGATGAAAGAGCCGGGATGGATGAGGCAAGAAGTTTTTTCGAAAATGAGCTGACGATACATAGCACGGTGCTTACTGCTTATAAAAAAATGCGCATAGCGAGATGGGATTCATATGGTCTTAAAGAAAGAATCGAGCAGGAAATAAAGCAATGTGCTGCTTTATGGGAGCAGGAAGCGCATCATGATGCTGTTGCGAATTTTTTATCAAAAAAAGAATAAAAGCTGCCTCAGCCATTGAGACAGCTTTTTTCATCAGCTTATTTTTTGTGTATCGACAGCATTCGGATCCCAAAGCAGGCGTGAGCTATTCTCGGATACGGATACAAAATTCATTTTGTTCCAGAATGACTGCGACTTAACTCTTGGCTTTGTCATGATTGGCAAGTTAAATGATTTTGCAAACTCCACAAGCAAAAGGCCGAGGCCTTTTTTTTGAAAATCAGGAAGCACTTCAAGCTTCCAAATTTCAAGGTATTTTTCACTAGCTGGAATAAGGTTCAGCTTATCTTCACGAATGTATAAACACATGCGTGCAGCGAGACGGTCGCCGTAATAAATCCCATAAAAAGGAGAGGTTGTATTGTCTTCCACCATTGATATTTCAAGTTCTTCAAGCATCGACAGTTCTTCAAGTCCATACTCTTTAAACGATTTGAATTCCTCAATCGTTTTAAAATTCATTTTTAAATTTTCCACTTTTAATCCCATGTATAATCCTCCTTTGCAATCTTGCTTTCCCTTTTTGTTCACTTTCTATTATATAATATAAAAATCAAAAATTGTAGTGAAAGTAAGAGAACGCTTACATTTTAGGGGGGCTAATGATGAATATTTCGATCATTGGGGGCGGTGCAGTGGGATTATTCTTTGCTTCACAGTGGAGCAAAGATCATTGTGTCACGCTTTGGACAAGGACAGACATGCAGGCGGAAATGATACAGCGTGATGGATTATATATATTTGAGAATGGGAACGAAAACGTGCAATATATTCAATCAAAAAAAATAGGCTGTCAACCTCTACAAGCAGACCTTATTGTAGTGGCGGTGAAACAATATAATATGAAAGACGTCATGGGAGAATTAACAAATGCAAAGAGTCATTCTATCATGTTTATACAAAATGGCATGGGTCATCTCGATCTTTTGGATAAGCTCCCTCATCATCATATATATACTGCGTCTGTAGAACATGGCCTCGTTAAAATTAACGGGGGGACGATTCAAGTGAACGGACGAAATAAAACGAATATAGGTGCATTTCGGGGCGGGACAGAAGAAATCATTGATCATTTGCAAACCGATTCATTTCGATTCGAATGGAGAGAAAATATTCATCACATGATGATTGAAAAAATGGCGGCCAATGCCATTATTAACCCCCTCACCGCAATGTTGAATGTAAAGAATGGGCAAATCGCTCAAAATGAGCATTATCGATCCATCGCAAAAGATCTTTGCCGGGAGTTTGCCTCTGTTTTTTCGTATAAATCAGAAGAAGAAACATTTGAATCTGTTCTATCGATTTGCAAAAACACAGCTTATAATGAATCATCTATGCTAAAAGACGTAAAAGAAGGACGTCTTACGGAAATCGATGCGATTGTTGGTGTATTGGTAAAAGAAGCTGAAAAGAAAGGTTGTCATGTACCATTGTTTCGTATGATATACAACATGATCAAAGGGAAAGAAAACATGCCGCCACTTATGTCAAATTAAGTTCAGCTTGCCTGTTTTCAAAATGCGTCCCCTATCCATCATAATCGCTTGGTCAGCAATAACACGGGCATCCTCCTGATTGTGTGTGACGAAATGGGCATAATGCCTGTTTTTTATAAAATATCAAGCAGTTTATTACGAATTTTCTCGGCAAAATTAAATCCAATTGCGAGAATCGGCTGTCGTATGTAATGAGAAGCAGACGATTCTTCTTCGATCCTTGTGGTGTAAACACATTCAGCTCACGATCGAGCCAGAGAAAGAATCCCAGTACACCCATTGCAAATGTATACGTGATGGGAGTAAGAAAATCGTGAAGAAAAATATCGCACCTGCTAAAATTCATAATGTCATATTAGCCATGGCCGACTTTTATATCAATTTGATCTCGAAGTGTTAACTGCACAAAGCCGGTATAGTTTTATATGCCATATCCTAAATAATTATGTATGGAACAGGCACATTGTTTTTCCTTTCCTTACAACAGGTGGTATACTCAAACAAGAAAATTGTGCGCAGAAAGGAAGTACATTTATGGAACAAGAACGCATTTCTGTTCCCGCCTTAAACCAGTTTGCGAAAGACTACATAAGCGGAAGAGAACAAACCGCGTCGTATTTTGATTACAATCCGTTTCAACAGTCTGATTTTGTAAAAAGAGCGGCTGATTTACAAACGCGATTATTTGAACGAGACAAGCTTGCCCAAATCATTCGAGACTACATGACACCATTTCAATTAACCGGCGAGATCGAACGGTCTCTCGAAAAGCTTAAAAATGAGAAATCAGTTGTCGTTATTGGCGGACAGCAGGCAGGACTGTTAACAGGCCCGCTTTATTCCATACATAAAATCATTTCAATTATACAAACCGCTGCGGCCCAGGAAAAAGAACTGGGCATTCCAGTTGTTCCTGTTTTCTGGATAGCCGGGGAAGACCATGACTTATTGGAAATTAATCATGTTTATGTTGAAAAGGATGGCCAGATGCAAAAGATGGGCTACCCAGAGCGTTTCGTTAAAAAACAAATGGCGTCAGAAACTGTGTATGAGAAGGGCATAATGGAAAAATGGGTGACAACCATATTTTCCTCAATGCAGGAAACGATGTATACGAATGAGCTGTTAAAAGATGTTCTCCAAGCTGTTCAGCAGCAGGAAACCTTCACGGCTTTTTTTGCACAATTGACCCAAACGCTTTTCAGCAAGTACGGTCTATTGCTCATTGATGCAGCAGACCCCGGCTTAAGGAAACTGGAGGCTCCTTTTTTTAAACGTTTAATTGTCGAAAATAAAGAGCTTGCGGCTTCTGTTGCCCGTTCACAGGAAAAGGTTAAAAGGGATGGCTACAAGCCGGCTATTGAAACAGGTGAACATCCTGCCAATCTGTTTTTGAATGAAGATGGTGAACGCTATTTACTTGAAAAAGACGGCGATGCTTTTGTAAGTAAAAGCGGTAAAACATATTCGGAAGAGGAACTGCTCCAATTGCTTGAGATCTCACCGCAAATCTTCAGCAATAATGTCGTTTCCCGTCCCCTGATGCAGGAATGGATATTCCCAACACTGGCGTTTATAGCGGGACCCGGCGAAATCGCCTATTGGGCAGAACTGAAGGATGCGTTTCACTATTTTGACATGAACATGCCTCCGGTTGTACCGCGTGTAAATATCACCCTCATTGAACGGTCTATTGCTGGAGCAGTAACTAGTACAGATATGACTATTCAGGATATTATAAAGTTCGGTGTAAAAGCGGAAAAGGAAGCCTATATTGAATCCGTAAGAGACCGTCATTTACATGAACTGGTCGCTGATATGAAAGAAGCCCTATTTGCGAGCTACGAAAAAATCGAGAATCGTGCAGCGGAACTCCATAAGGGGCTGAAGCCAATCGTGGAAAAGAACAAGGCATACCATGCCCGGCAAATTGACTATTTAATTAAAAAAAGCGATACAGTGCTTGAACAAACCCAGGCTGCTTCTCTCCTTCGATTTGACCGTATTGAAGCTGCTTTGCATCCTGGGGGGCCCCAAGAAAGAATTTGGAATCTCTACCCTTTTTTAAATGCGTACGGTCCAGAATTTTTAGATGAATTACTAAAACAGCCATTTGTTTATAATGGGGACCATTATCTTGTTTATATATGAATAAAAAGTCTGCCTTTTTGGCAGGCTTTTTTTGTATGAACAGAAGAAGAAAAGGCATAGGATAAATAAAGGGATTTGGTGTAATGAAAATGGTGGTGCAAAGTGGGGGGATGTGGTAAAGTTAGTGTAGAAAGTGGGGAAACAGCGATGTTCATGGGCGAATACCGTCATTCGATTGATGAAAAAGGAAGAGTCATAATCCCTGCAAAATTTCGTGGGGATGCCGGTAAAACGTTCATCGTGACGAGAGGCCTTGATGAATGTTTGTTTCTTTACACACTAACCGAATGGAAATCGCTTGAAGAAAAATTGTTGACTCTGCCGCTAACAAAAAAAGATGCAAGGGCTTTTACCCGTTTCTTCTTTTCAGGTGCCAATGACTGTACCCTGGATAAGCAGGGGCGCATTAATTTGTCTGATTCCCTAATGAAATATGCGTCACTTGAAAAAGATTGCGTCATTGTCGGTGTCTCAAATCGGATAGAAATTTGGAGTGCTTCCAAATGGGACAACTACCTTGAACTTTCTGAACAGTCATTTTCAGACATTGCTGAAAATTTAACAGACTTTGATTTATAAATTTGATTGGACTGATATAAACATGGATTTTAAACATACGACCGTGCTTTTGCGTGAAACGGTCGACGGGCTTAATATTCGGCCTGATGGCATTTACGTGGACTGTACACTTGGCGGAGCAGGGCATAGTGAATATTTGCTCTCCCAACTCGGGACTAATGGGAAGTTATACGTTTTTGACCAAGACGATACAGCTATTGAACATGCAAAAGATCGGCTTGCCCCGTTTGGTGACCGCGTTGTTTTTATAAAGAGCAATTTTGAACACATAAAAAGAGAACTAGCTAACTACGGTGTTAAGGGTGTTGACGGTATTTTATATGATCTTGGAGTCTCATCACCACAGCTAGATACGCCGGAACGCGGATTTAGCTATCATCATGATGCGCCGCTGGATATGCGTATGGATATAAACGCATCGCTTACCGCTTATGACGTTGTTAATGAATGGCCATTTGAACAGCTTGTCCGTATTTTTTTTAAATACGGAGAAGAAAAATTTTCTAAGCAAATTGCAAGAAAAATTGAAGCGGCCCGTGAACTAAAACCGATCGAAACAACGGGTGAATTGGTAGAATTAATTAAAGAAGCAATTCCAGCACCGGCCAGACGTAAAGGGGGGCATCCTGCTAAGCGTGTCTTTCAAGCCATACGAATTGCCGTCAATGATGAGCTGGGTGTATTTGAGCGTTCGCTCCATGATGCGATTGATTTGCTCAATTTGAATGGGAGAATTAGTGTTATTACATTTCATTCGCTTGAAGATCGAATTTGTAAAACAGTGTTTAAAGACGCTTCAACAGGACCAGATCTGCCGCCAGGATTGCCAGTTATACCAAAAGAATATGAACCGGTATTAAAACTTATAACTAGAAAACCAATTGTTCCTGAAGAACAGGAAGTAGAAGAAAATAACCGTGCGCGTTCAGCAAAACTTCGTATTGCAGAAAAAAGAAAGACAACCTTTTAGGGGGGATAAAGATGAACGAAACTGCGAAAAAGCTAGCCGTTGAAGAACCAAAAACGCAATTTAATGCGCAGCGGAAAATAACAAAACAGTTTTTTACACCAGGTGAGAAAGTACTATTTCTTGTTTTTGTGCTGACTGTCTGTTTCATGAGCGCCAAACTTATATCTACGCAGGCGGCTATTTATGAAACCAACAAACAAATACAAGACATGGAAGCTAAAATACAGGAGCAGGAAAAGATAAATCATGATCTTGAAATACAGATAAGTGAAGAAAGCACATATGAAAAAATTTGGGAACGGGCAAAAGCAATGGGTCTTGATTTAAGCGATCAAAATATTAAGGTTGTTGAACCGAAATGATTGAAAATAGTAAAAACCGAAAAACAGGAGCTGCGATTCTTTTTATTGGATTCGCCCTCCTCTTTTTTATCTTATTTACCCGCGTCTTATTTATTCAAACAACCGGAAAAGCGGACGGGCATGAGCTGAAAAACGAAGCGCTGCAGAAGTATATGCGTACCGATGTACTTGAAGCGAAAAGAGGGACGATATACGACACAAATGGGGAAGTAATTGCAGAAGATACGACGTCCTTTACAGTAGCGGCTATATTAGACCCTTCTGTTACGACTAATCCAGAAGAGCCTAATCATGTAACAGATCCGGAAAAGACGGCGAAAATTCTGGCAAAGTATTTTGAAATGGATCAAACAGCTATTGAAGAACGCTTAAAAAAAGACGGTGCTTTCCAAGTGGAGTTTGGAAGTGCCGGCAGGGGTTTATCTAATAGTGTAAAGCGAAAAATCGAAGACGAAAAATTGCCGGGTATTACATTTATACGGCAGTCTAAGCGATTTTATCCAAACGGGAAATTCGCCTCTCATTTAATTGGTTTTACACAACAGGTTGAAAAAGAAGTGAACGGGAAATTTTTGTTTGATACGCAAGGACAAATGGGCATTGAAAAATTATACGAAAAATACCTGGAAGGAAAAGATGGGAAAATCCGCTACACGAGCGACTTGTGGGGCTACTTGCTTCCCAATCGCCAGGAAATGGTCGAGGAGCCGGAAGATGGCGACCATATTTATTTAACTATCGATTCCAAAATACAAACATTTCTTGAAGATGCACTTAACGAAGTATCTGCGCAGTATGAACCAGCGAAATCATTTGCTATTGTCGCAGAAGCGAAAACTGGGAAAATTTTGGCCATGAGCCAAAGACCAACATTTCATCCTGGAACTCGTGATGGTTTAGACACTAACTGGATGAATGACCTTGTGGAATATTCGTATGAGCCGGGTTCGACGATGAAAATTTTCACACTAGCGGCGGCGATTGAAGAAGGTGTTTTTAACCCGAAAGAATTGTATCAATCTGGAACGTATAAAGTCGGTCCGAACCGCGTGAGAGATCATAATGCTGGTGAAGGATGGGGCATGATTACGTACGAAGAAGGGGTCCAGCGTTCGTCTAACGTCGCGATGGCTAATCTTCTCGAAAGAATGACACCGGGTGTTTTCCGGCAGTATTTAGAAGACTTTCGATTCGGACAGGCTACAGGCATAGCACTGCCAAACGAAGCGACCGGAAGTATATTGTATAACTTTCCGCTTGAGCAGGTAACGGCCTCATTCGGACAAGGTTCCACGGTGAATGCGATGCAAATGATACAAGGCGCCACCGCAATCGCTAACGGCGGAAAAATGATGAAGCCATACGTCATCGATAAAATTATCGATGACACGTCAGGGAAAAAGATCGTGAGTACAGAGCCGGAAGTCGTCGGTGAACCAATTTCAAAAGAAACAGCAGAAGAAACCATTAATGTCCTTGAGACAGTCGTTACAGCGGAGCATGGTACAGGAAGGCCTTATCATATTGAAGGCTATGATGTGGCCGGGAAAACCGGAACCGCACAGCTTGTGGGGGATAATGGGAAATATTTAACGGGATTTAATAATTATTTATTTTCCTTTATGGGTATGGCGCCGAAAGATGATCCAGAACTGATTGTGTACGTCGGAGTGGCCCAGCCTAAACTTAACAATGAATCGGGATCCGCACCGGTATCGAAAATTTTTAATCCTGTTATGCGAAACAGCCTTCAATATTTAAATGTAAAACCAGATGAAAACATTGTGTCAAAAACAGTGGAATTGGAAGATTTCATTGGCAAAAAAACAGCTGAAGCCCGTGAAGCATACGCAAAATACGGAGTGGACCCTGTAATAATCGGAACTGGGGATAAGATTGTAAAACAAGTTCCGTCAGCAGGCGAAAAGCTGCTGCAAGGTGAAAAAGCGATCGTTCTTACATCAAAAAATTGGACGATGCCTGACATGACAGGATGGTCAATCCGTGATGTCATGAAAATTACAGAGATTGCCGGATTAAAACTCAGTTATTCAGGGACAGGATATGTGGCATCACAAAACATTAAAGTAAACAAGCCAATAAAAGAAGGCCAGAAATTAATCGTAAAACTTGAGCAGCCGGGAAGTGTTGAGGAAGCTAACGAAAGGGCAAAAGAAGATTCTGATCAATCCAGATAGTTAAATAAAAAACGTTATGGATGACTGCATCCGTAACGTTTTTTTTGTCAATTTTTCTTAATTTATGCATATAGTCATTGGGGAGGAAAGGAGATGGAACTATGCGCGTCAGAATGTTCTGGCTGCTGGCAGCTTCACTGATTGCCTTTACGGCGCTCATTGTCCGCACCGGCTATATACAATTGTCATTGGGGAGCGAATTAACTGAAAAAGCGGAACAATTATGGGGAAGAAGTATTCCATCACAGCCGGAAAGAGGCATTATTAAAGACCGGAACGGAACCATTCTTGCCGGCAATAAAAGCGCGCCGACCGTTTATGTCATTCCTGCCCAAATAGAAGATGCAAAAACTGCTGCCCGTAAACTTGCAGCTATTTTAAACGAAAAAGAATCGGTTATTTATGAAAGAATGATAAAACGTTCATCCATTGAGCGTTTATCATCAAAGGGAAGAAATATCTCTACAGAAACTGCGCGTAAAATCACAGAATTGCAATTAAAAGGGGTATGGATTGGCGAAGATTCAGTACGTGATTATGTGTTAAAGGAGCGGCTTGCTCATGTTCTAGGCTTCACAGGGGCTGATAATCAAGGGCTGGCGGGACTTGAAGCATATTACGATAAAAAACTGGCAGGTATATCCGGTTCTGTTCAAATGTTTACCGATGCGAAAGGGGAAAAAATGCCCGGTCTATCTGATGAGTACGTCCCTCCAAAAGATGGAATGGATTTGCAGCTGACCATCGATTCTAAAGTTCAATCAATCATCGAACGTGAACTTGATTTTGCGGAAAAAACGTACAAGCCTGACGGTGCAATGGCCATCGCGATGGATCCAAATAGCGGGGCTATTCTGGCGATGTCATCCCGGCCTTCATACAATCCCGGTGCATTCAGGGAGTATGATCCGGATGTGTATAACCGAAATCTGCCTGTATGGAGTACCTTTGAACCGGGTTCAACATTTAAAATTATTACGCTTGCAGCAGCACTTGAGGAAAAGAAAGTCAACCTTGACCAGGATCATTTTCACGATCCAGGCCATGTGGAAGTGAACGGATCAAGACTGCGCTGCTGGAAGCGGGAAGGACACGGCCATCAAAGTTTTCTTGAAGTGGTTGAAAATTCATGCAACCCGGGGTTTGTTGAACTCGGAAGCCGTCTCGGGGAAAAAACGTTGTTTCAATACATTCGCAAGTTCGGATTTGGTCAGAAAACGGGAATTGATTTATATGGAGAAGGAATGGGGATTTTATTTACTGAGGAGTCTGCAGGACCTGTAGAAGCAGCGACAGCCGCATTCGGACAGGGGGTTGCAGTAACTCCGATTCAGCAAGTAACAGCCGTTTCAGCTGCTGTGAACGGAGGCACACTATACCGGCCTTTTATAGCAATGAACTGGACAGACCCTAAAACAGGGAAAATAACGACTGAAAATAAACCAAAGAAAGTAAGGCGTGTTATTTCAGAAGAAACATCCAGTGAGGTTCGGAGGGCACTTGAAAGTGTTGTGGCGAAAGGAACAGGGCGGAATGCATTTGTAGAAGGATTTAGAGTCGGCGGGAAAACGGGTACAGCACAAAAAGCCAAAGATGGACGCTACTTGGAGAATAATCACATCGTTTCCTTTATTGGCGTTGCACCGTCTAACGATCCGAAAGTCGTCATTTACACTGCGATCGACAATCCGAAGGGAACCGTGCAATTTGGCGGAACGGTTGCAGCGCCAATAGTCGGTAAAATGATGGGGGATGTTTTGCCGATTCTTGGTGTGAAACCTCAAAAAGGTCAAATAGAAAAAGAGAAAACGTGGAATGATCCAGATATTATTGAAGTGCCTGACCTTATTGGACTGAATAAAAAGGAGTTAAAAGAACAGTTGATTAATGTGGATATTGAAATAGAAGGATCGGGAGAAACGGTCGTCTCACAGTCTCCATCTGCAGGAGTAAAAGCGGAAAGAGGGAGCAAAGTACGTGTTTTATTAAAATAATTTGGGTATAGCCGCCGAAAATTACTGAAACAGGCTGAAAAGCATTCGCATCGGCGGCTTTTTTTCGTTACAATAGAAATCGCGGGAATTGTACATATTGTTTTTAGAATAGAAAGGATTGAAAAACGTGGATTTATCAACCGTGTTAACGGCCATTCCATTTTACCGTCAGGATAAAGAAGGAAATCCGACGATTACATCGATTGAAAACGATCACCGTCTCGTGTCGGACGGATCGATTTTTATTTGTATAAAAGGCTATACATTTGATGGTCATAACGCCGCTAAAGAAGCAGTGGAAAAAGGAGCAGTGGCAATTATCGCTGAGCAGCCGGTTGATGTATCGGTTCCGGTCATATATGTTCGCAGCACGAAACGCGCGATGGCACAGTTGGCTGCTCATTTTTACGGACATCCCACCGAATCGTTTCACTTAATCGGTATAACCGGTACAAACGGGAAAACGACAACGAGCCATTTAATTGATGAAATTCTTCGAGCTTCAGGCGAAACAACCGGCTTAATCGGGACAATGTACATGAAAATTGGTGATGAAACGGTTGAAACGAAAAACACCACACCGGAAAGTTTAACGTTGCAAAAAACATTTTCAAAAATGAAAACTGCTGGTGTCTCGGCTGCGGTAATGGAAGTGTCGTCTCACGCTCTTCAGGAAGGACGGACGAACGGTACACAATTTAATGTGGCCGTTTTTACAAATTTAACCCAAGACCATCTTGATTTTCACCGAACGATGGATGAATATAGGACAGCAAAAGGATTGCTTTTCTCACGTCTCGGTAGTTCATTTCACTCTTCAACTCCGACTTTTGCCATTCTAAATGCGGATGACAAAGCATCTCAAGTATATGAAGCAATGACTGCTGCTCATGTCGTGACGTACGGTCTGGAACAAGATGCTGACATTCAGGCAAAAGAGATTCAATTAACGTCTGCAGGGACGGCTTTTACTATTCACTACCCAGGTGGGATGATAGGAATTAAGTCAAAGTTAGCAGGGTTATTTAACGTTTACAACATTCTTGCCGCCTTTGCCGCAGGATTCGTCTCAAACGTTGCTCCTGAAACAATGAAACATGCACTTGAACGTGTGGTTGGTGTAGCAGGACGCTTTGAAATGGTATCCAATGATAAAGGTGTGTCCGTCATTGTTGATTACGCACATACGCCTGATAGTCTTGTAAACGTGCTAGAAACGGTTCGTCCCCTGACGAAAGGGCGGGTCATCGCAATTGTGGGCTGTGGTGGTGACCGTGATAAAACGAAGCGGCCGCTCATGGCGCAAGCAGCATGTGAACATGCTGATGAAGCAATTTTTACATCGGATAATCCAAGAAGTGAGGATCCAGCTGCCATTTTAGCAGATATGGAGTCAGGTGTTGTTGGACAAGAGTATACAATTATAGAAGACCGGAAAGAAGCCATTCACAGGGCGATAAAATTTGCACAGCCGGGCGACTCGGTTGTCATTGCCGGAAAAGGACATGAAACATATCAAATTATTGGTCGAACAGTTCTTCATTTTGATGACCGTGAAGTTGCAAAAGAAGCACTAGCTGACAAGAAAGGCGGGTTCGCATGAGTGAGTGGCAAATAGGATTAGTCATCGCGGTTTCTTTTTTTATAACGGTCATGATAGCGCCGTTATTTATACCATTTTTACGCCGGTTAAAATTCGGGCAGAGCATACGGGCGGAAGGTCCGGAATCTCATCAGCAAAAATCAGGAACGCCAACAATGGGAGGACTTGTTTTTTTACTGTCCATTATCATTACGACACTGTTTTTTGTTCAGTTGTTCGGTTCAATTGGCGCAGAAACGACTTTGCTTTTGCTCGTAACAATCGGATTCGGGCTATTGGGCTTTTTGGATGATTTTATTAAAGTTGTCATGAAACGAAACCTTGGGTTGACATCTATGCAAAAGTTAATCGGACAAATTGTCATTTCAATTGTTTTTTACGTTATATACGCACAGCATGGATTATCAACTGAGCTTTCATTCGGTTTCTTTTCAATTGATCTAGGAATTTTGTATGCATTGTTCGTATTGTTCTGGCTTGTAGGTTTTTCAAATGCGGTTAATTTAACAGATGGCTTGGATGGTCTTGTATCTGGCACAGCGTCCGTTGCATTCGGTGCTTATGCAGTTATTGCCTGGAGTCAGGGGCTCGAGGAAACAGCTATTTTTGCGTTTGCAGTTGTGGGTGCTGTCATTGGCTTTCTTGTTTTTAACGCGTATCCGGCACATGTGTTTATGGGTGATACGGGTTCACTTGCACTAGGCGGCGCTATAGCGGCATTATCTATTTTAACAAAATTTGAATTTTTATTATTATTGATCGGAGTTGTTTTCGTTGCGGAAACACTGTCGGTTATTTTGCAAGTTTGGTCGTTTAAAACGAGAGGAAAACGAATTTTTAGAATGAGCCCGCTGCACCATCATTTTGAACTTGGCGGATGGACTGAGTGGCGTGTCGTCGTCACGTTCTGGTCAGTCGGAGTTGTGGCTGCAGCGATTGGTGTATGGATAGGAGTATGGAATTCATGAAGCAGATTGTCGAGTTTAAAGGGAAAAATGTGCTTGTGCTTGGTCTTGCCAAAAGCGGACTAGCTGCTGCGGTTCTGTTGAAGAAGTTAGGAGCGATTGTCACGGTAAATGACGGCAAGCCTTTCGAAGAAAATGAAGCAGCTAAATTGCTCATATCGGAAGGGATGAATGTTATTTGTGGAAGCCATCCGGTTGAATTGCTCGATGAAGGGTTTGAAGTGGTTGTCAAAAACCCGGGCATACCGTATTCTAATCCGATCGTATCCGCGGCAGTATTGCGTGGAATTCCGGTCATTACTGAAGTAGAAATTGCCGGACTCATTTCGGAAGCACCGTTTATTGGGATTACCGGCACGAACGGGAAAACAACAACGACAACACTTATTAATGAAATGATGAAAGAAGATGGAAAAGGAACGGTACTGGCGGGGAATATCGGTGAAGTGGCGTCTGAAGTGGTGCAAAGTGCGAAACCAGATGACCATGTCGTCATTGAACTATCATCTTTTCAATTGATGGGCATCCAATCATTCCGTCCGCATATTGCGATTATAACGAACATTTACGATGCACACCTTGATTATCATGGCTCAAAGGAAGAATACGCTGGAGCGAAAATAAACATTACGAAAAACCAGACAAAAGATGATTATTTGATTATTAACGCAGATCAAGAAGAGCTCTTGTCTATGGCAGAAGCAAGTTCTGCAACTGTTATTCCGTTTTCTGTTCATAAAACAGTTGAAAACGGAGTGTATATAGAGAATGGAACCGTTTATTTTCAAGGTGAAGCAATTATTCAAACTGCAAATATCGCACTGCCTGGTAATCATAATCTTGAAAACATTCTTGCGGCAGTGGCTGCAGTTAAACTTTCCGGTGTTTCCACGGATTCAATTATTCGTGTGTTAAAAACATTTGCAGGTGTTCGTCACCGGACTCAGTTTGTTCGTGAATGGAACGGGCGAAAGTTCTATAACGATTCAAAGGCAACAAATACTCTTGCGACGAAAAGTGCGCTGACTGCATTTCAATCACCGGTGATCCTGCTTGCGGGCGGTCTGGACCGTGGAAATGGTTTTGATGATTTGCTTCCATACCTTACTTCGGTAAAAGCTGTTGTGGCGTTCGGGGAAACGGCGGATAAATGGATTGAAACGGCTGCAAAAGCGGGAATTTCAACAGTTAAAAAGGCTGATTATATGACAGATGCAGTTGAAAAAGCCGTTGCACTTTCTGAAAAAGGGGATGTTGTTCTTCTATCACCCGCATGTGCAAGCTGGGATCAATATAAAACATTTGAAGAACGCGGCGACATATTTATAAACTGCGTGAATAAACTATAAGAAAGAGCCGGAGCCGGATGAGGCTCCGGCTTTTTATTTATGCTTGAGCGGAAAGGGGTGCACAATCGTTTCCAGACAGGCGCCGGATTACTTATTCTTGATGCTCGTTTTAGTTTTGACTGGTACAGGTTTATTTATGGTAGCAAGTGCGGGAGAAGTGTGGGGACAGTTTAACTATGAAAATCCTTTTTATTTTGTTGAGAGACAGGCATTTTTTGCAGCCGCAGGTTTGGTTGTAATGGCAGTAATTTCGTATGTCGATTATAGAATATGGAGAAACCTTTCATCAGTCCTATTAGTGCTGGCCTTTTTATTGCTGGTGGCTGTACTCATTCCTGGTATTGGGATGGTGAGAAATGGATCGCAGAGCTGGATCGGATTTGGTTCGCTATCGTTTCAGCCATCAGAGTTAATGAAAATTGTGCTGATTTTTTATTTGTCCGCTTTGCTTGCTGAAAGAAAAAAAGTGATTCACTTATTTTGGAAAGGGCTGTTTAAACCACTCCTTGTGCTTGGAATTGCTTTTGCACTGATCATGATGCAGCCTGACCTTGGAACGGCAGCGGTAATGGGAGGAACTGCTTTTCTTCTATTATTTGTCGCGGGTGCGCCAATACGATTCTTTGTACTGACTGGAGTCTCTGCTATAGGGGGACTTGCCCTATTAATTATATCCGCACCATATCGAATGAAACGAATTACCGCCTATCTTGATCCATGGTCCGATCCGCTTGGAAGCGGATTTCAAATCATCCAGTCATTGTATGCGGTTGGTCCTGGCGGGTTGTTCGGATACGGCTACGGAGAAAGCCGTCAAAAATATTATTATTTGCCCGAGCCCCAAACCGATTTTATTTTTGCAATCTGGGCGGAGGAGACAGGTTTTATTGGCGCTGTCTTTATTATGATACTATTTTTTCTCCTCATATGGCGGGGCATTCATATCGCGTCGCGGATTGAGGACGCATTTGGGGTATTACTCGTCTGTGGAATTACAGCGATGATCAGCTTGCAGTCGTTCATTAACCTGGGAGTTGTAACAGGATTATTGCCTGTTACGGGTGTAACACTGCCATTTTTAAGCTATGGCGGTTCTTCATTGACAATGACACTTGCTTCAGCGGGGATTGTGCTCAGTGTTAGTCGTTCAACTGTATAATATACAGTAGAATTGGAGGAATTTTTCTGTTTTTTTAAGATAATATTTGATTCTCGCGACGCATTGATTTAAGATGAGAATGCATTGACAGCTATCTGTAAACGATGAGGCTGTGAGATGAATATTGAGGTGAATGTAATTGAAAATTGTTGTCAGTGGCGGTGGGACTGGCGGGCATATATATCCCGCGCTAGCACTTATTAGAATGATTAAACTGAAACACCCGGAAACATCTTTTTTATATATCGGAACTGAAAAAGGTTTAGAGTCTAAGCTTGTTACACGCGAAGGCATTCCTTTTCGGTCAATTGATATTACGGGCTTTCGCCGGGCAGTTTCTATTGAAAATGTGAAAACGATTATGCGTTTCTTAAAAGGTGTAAATGAATGTAAAAAGATGCTGAAAGAATTTAAACCGGATGTCGTCATCGGGACTGGCGGCTATGTTTGCGGACCAGTCGTGTATGCGGCATCGAAAATGGGCATACCATCCATTGTACATGAGCAAAACAGTGTACCGGGTTTAACGAATAAATTTTTAAGTAAGCACGTAAATCGAATTGCGGTCTGTTTTGAAGAAGCAAAAGAATACTTTCCTGCCGAGAAGACGGTTTTAACGGGAAACCCACGTGCTTCAGAAGTAATAGAAGCAAACGGCTTAGGTGTAATAGAAGAGTTCGGTTTATCTAGCAAGAAAAAAACGGTGCTTATTTTTGGAGGAAGCCGCGGCGCAAAACCGATTAATGATGCGGTTACAGCAGCGTTACAAGATTTTGCAAACCGGGAGTATCAAGTGATTTATGTAACCGGTGATGTTCATTTCAACAAGGTTTCTGATATCCTCGAAAAGGTTGGGAAACCAGCTAATGTTTCAGTTGTCCCATTTATTCATAATATGCCGGAAGTACTGGCAGCGTCGGACCTCGTCGTCGCTCGGGCCGGTGCAACAACATTGGCTGAATTGACAGCTCTCGGCATTCCGTCCATTCTTGTGCCAAGCCCGTACGTAACGAATAATCACCAGGAAAAAAATGCGCGAACACTTACTGATCGGGGTGCCGCGATCATGCTTTTAGAAAAAGACTTGAGTTCTGATTCACTTGTACGGGAACTCGATTCTATCTTAACAAATGATTCACTATTAATAAAAATGAAAACAGAAGCAGAACGCCTCGGTATCCGGGATGCTGCTAGCCGGCTGTACAATGTCATGATTGATATAACCGGGAAAGACAAGTAAAGGAGCGGTTCATCTTGAAAGAAATCATCAAAGAACTTACTCAATTGCAAGCCGGTGCTGTGATAGAAAATGAACCGCTTGCAAACCATACAACAATGAAAATTGGTGGGCCGGCAGACGTGTTTTTTGAGCCTTCCTCCATTGCCGGCCTTGAAAAAGCAATGAATGTCATTATTAAACATCAGGTGCCGTGGCGTGTGATTGGACGAGGATCTAACCTGCTCGTTTCAGATTCAGGCATTCGCGGTGTTGTTATTAAACTCGGAAAAGGAATTGACGACGTTTCAATAGACGGTGATATTGTTACAGCAGGTGGAGGATTTCCTCTAGTTGTACTTGCGACAAAAGTTGCGAAAGAATGCTTGACCGGCCTTGAATTCGCAGGCGGCATTCCTGCCTCTGTTGGGGGCGCAGTTTATATGAATGCAGGTGCTCATGGATCAGAAATGTCTTCTATTCTTATGAAAACGCACATTTTGTTTGCTGATGGGAAAATGGCATGGCTGACGAATGAAGAAATGGACTTTTCATACCGGACGTCTATTTTACAAAAAAAACGTCCGGGTATTGTTCTCGAAGCCATTTTTCAATTGGGTGAGGGGGATCGTGAAACCATTCGCTCTCACATGATGAAATATAAAGATTATCGCAGGACAACACAGCCATGGGATCACCCTTGCGCAGGAAGCATTTTTAGGAATCCACTTCCGGAACATGCCGGTCATTTAATTGAAAAAGCTGGATTAAAAGGGTATTCCATTGGAGGGGCGAAAATTTCCGATCTTCATGGCAACTTTATCGTGAACACTGGAAATGGTACTGCAGCTGACGTACTGGCGTTAATTGAGCATGCGAAAAACGTCGTCTATGACCGTTATCAAATTGAAATGGAGACGGAAGTTGAATTGATTGGTGGTCCGTAAAACGGTCAGAGGTGTTAACATGAATAAACAAAAAATCATTTCAATTGAAGACCGTATACCGAAGCTAAAAGAAATGCGTAAACGTAAAGCAAACCGGCGCCTGATCATTTTGCTGTCTTTGTTCCTTCTTCTTGCACTCTTATTAATTTATTTACAGTCTCCATTAAGTAAAGTGGAGCAAATTCATATTGAAGGCAATAATTTAATATCGGAAAAGGAAATTATTGAGCAAAGTGGACTGAATATAGGCAGTAATATTTGGTCTGCTGACAAACGTGCAGCAGAAAAAAAGCTTCTTAGCGATGACAGAATTAAGAAAGCGCATATATCAACAGGTTTTCCGAATGATTTAAAGGTGACGGTCACGGAGCAGCATGAAATAGCCTATGCGGCACGAAATGGCGGCTTATATCCGGTTTTGGAAAACGGAAAAATTGTAGCGAAAGCAGTAAATGGACCGCCGTCACAACTGCCGATACTATATGACTTTAAAGAGGGAGAAGCGCTTGATCATTTTGCAAAAGCAATCTTGACGCTCCCGGATGAAGTTGTTAATACAATTTCTGAAGTATATCATGATCCGAAACCCAATGACCCACTGCATATAAAAGCGTATATGACAGATGGATTCGAAGTTTCGGCAACGCTTTCCACATTTGGGGATAAAATGATTTACTACCCCTCTATTTCAAATCAGCTTGATCCTAATGTTAAAGGGGTCATTGATCTTGAGGTAGGGTCTTATTTTAAAGCGTATGACCCTTCAAAGCAGCAAAAATTAGAAAATGAGAGCCTGGAGGAGGCAGAAACTCCATAGTGTTTCTGAAAACGGGATAACTTAGCCTTTTCCAGCCTCTCATCTTAGTGTAGACTTGTATGAGAGAGTTCTAGAAACAAATTTAGTTGAAATTGTACACTTAAAGAGGAAAATATATTGAATAAGACGAATAACGTTCTTTATATACATTTTAGCGTCTAGTGGTGCGAATTGTTGTTCGGTTATTCAAGCTTTTATGGTAAGGGAGGTGCCACAGCATGAATAATAATGAAATTCTTGTAAGTCTTGACATTGGTACATCCGCTATTAAAGTGATCATTGGAGAAATGGTTAATGATTCTTTAAATGTTATCGGTGTCGGGAATGTAAAATCTAAAGGAATTCGAAAAGGGGCTGTCGTCGATATTGACGATACGGTTCACTCGATAAAAAAAGCAATTGAGCAGGCAGAGCGTATGGTCGGTGTTGAAATTAGTACCGTGATTGTTGGTATTGCAGCCAATCACGCGGTTCTTCACCCGTGCAATGGTGTTGTGGCTGTTTCAAGTGAAAATCGTGAAATTACGAGCGAAGATGTCATACGAGTAAAAGATGCGGCACAGGTAATGTCCATCCCGCCGGATCGAGAAATTGTAAACGTTATTGCAAAACAATTTATCGTAGATGGATTTGATGAGATTAATGACCCGCGGGGTATGCTTGGCGTTCGCTTGGAAATGGAAGGAATTATCGTTACCGGTTCGAGAACTTTTTTACATAATACTTTGCGCTGTGTAGAACGAGCAGGATTAGACATTAACGATATTGTTCTTCAACCACTTGCAAGTGGTGAAATAGCACTGTCAGACGATGAAAAAAATCTCGGCACGGTTTTGGTAGATATTGGCGGCGGTTCAACGACGATCTCTTTTTATAAAGATGGACATATAAAGCATACAACGGTTTTGCCTGTCGGCGGAGATCATATTACGAAAGATTTGTCGATCGGCCTTCGTACCTCCACTGAAGAAGCTGAGCACATTAAAACAAAGCACGGTCATGCTTTTTATGATCTTGCTTCAGAAGAAGAAGTCTTCAGTGTTCCGATCATTGGCAGTGATCAGCACGATCAGTTTAATCAGCTTGAGATATCAGAGATTATTGAAGCAAGACTCGAAGAATTATTTATGATGATTGTAGAAGAACTTCGGCAATCAGGAATTACAGATGTGGCAGGCGGTTATGTATTAACTGGGGGCACTTCTGCAATGAACGGAATACTAGACCTTGCACAAGACGTTTTCCAAAATCGTGTTCGTGTAGCGATCCCAGATTATATCGGTGTCCGGGAACCTCAATTTACGACAGCTGTTGGTTTGATTAAGTATGCGTATAAAAATGCTCGTCTTACCGGACGGAAAGTTGGCGAGCCTCTGGATACACAGCCGAAAGAAATTGAAGAGCGCAGAGAGCGGCAGGAACAGAAGCAGGATACAAAGCCCTCAAAAAAAGAAAACGAAAAACAAAAAGATGGTGTCGGTTCAAAAATGAAACGGCTTTTCGGATACTTTTTTGAAGAGTAATAAGAATAAAAGATTATGACGAATTAGGAGGATTTGCCATGTTGGAGTTTGATACAAATATAGATTCGTTGGCAACGATTAAAGTGATCGGCGTTGGCGGCGGCGGAAATAATGCTGTAAATCGTATGATTGAGCATGGTGTACAGGGCGTGGATTTTATCGCCGTTAATACAGATGCGCAGGCACTCAATTTATCAAAAGCAGAAGTAAAAATGCAAATCGGTTCAAAATTGACACGAGGGTTAGGTGCAGGTGCCAACCCGGAAGTCGGAAAAAAAGCCGCAGAAGAAAGCAAAGAGCAAATTGAAGAAGCGCTTAAAGGTGCAGACATGGTATTCGTTACAGCTGGTATGGGCGGTGGAACGGGTACAGGCGCAGCTCCGGTTATTGCTCAAATTGCAAAAGACCTTGGTGCGCTGACTGTAGGTGTTGTAACACGTCCTTTTACATTTGAAGGACGAAAGCGTGCTACGCAGTCCGCAGGCGGTATTGAAGCAATGAAAGCGTCTGTCGATACATTGATCGTTATTCCGAATGACCGCATCCTTGAGATTGTGGATAAAAGTACACCGATGCTTGAAGCGTTCCGTGAAGCTGATAACGTTCTTCGCCAGGGTGTACAGGGGATTTCCGATTTGATAGCTGAGCCTGGTTTGATTAACCTTGACTTTGCTGACGTGAAAACAATTATGTCCAATAAAGGATCTGCTTTGATGGGAATCGGGGTTGCATCCGGTGAAACCCGTGCAATCGAAGCGGCGAAAAAGGCAATTTCCAGTCCGTTGCTTGAAACGGCGATTGACGGCGCGCAAGGTGTGTTGATGAACATTACTGGTGGAACTAACTTGAGCCTTTATGAAGTACAGGAAGCAGCAGATATTGTCTCATCTGCTTCTGACCAAGAAGTGAATATGATTTTCGGTTCTGTTATTAACGAGAATTTAAAAGATGAGATTATCGTTACAGTTATTGCGACCGGTTTTAAAGAACTTCCGTCTCAAGGGGGACAAACCCGCCCTAGTCTCGGCCAGGTAAAGCCTCAACAACAGGCAGCCCCGCAGCAACAAAAACCACGTGAAATTAAGCGTGAAGATGTGCCAGCTCAGGAACAGCCTATTCGTCAGCAGCAGCAAACATCTGCAGACGATACACTGGACATCCCGACATTTTTGCGTAACCGTAACAGAAGAAGATAGAATATAGTAACCCGTCACATTGGTGGCGGGTTTTTTTGTGATGACATATTTCGAAAAAATTGCTGTAAAAATTCACTCACATTGTGACATACATTGGAAACATATTCCGCTAAACTAATGGTCATAGGACAGGCTGCCGGCACGGGGGAGGGTTGAATTGACCGGTTATGCAGAAGTAATCCTACTTTATAATTTAGCGGCTGATGGGCTGCTATTGCTGGTAACAGGTATCTTACTTGGTCACCCACCAAAAAGATCGCGCATTATACTGGCATCTATAATCGGAACGATCCCGCTATTCCTTCACATGATTTTGGGGTGGGACTGGCTAATCCATTTTGCGGTTAAAATGATTTCACCGGTTTTGATGGTCGTTATTGCCTTTAAAATAAACGGTATCGCCGTCCTTTTATCGGCTGTTCTTACCTTTTATTTCGTTACATTTTTAACAGGCGGTGTGTTATACGGATTTCAGTCTGTCTTATTAAATGGTACTGCATCCGGTCATTTTTCTACTGTACTGTTGTTCATTTTATCTATTGCAACAACTTTTTATTTTATTCAGAGACGTCTTTTCAGTATGAGTACGAAAAGAAGTCTAAAAAGGCAAACAGTCCCGGTCAAGTTTTCAATTTGTCAGAAGGAATGGTCCGGCACAGCGCTAATTGATACGGGAAATTCACTGTGCGATCCCATCTCAAAAAAGGAAGTGGCTGTCTGTCAAGTCCGGGAGGATGAAGGGTGGCCGGCAGCAATTAGCGCAGGAGAACATGAAGCGCTCGCACAGCTTCCTGATCAATGGGCTGAAAAGATGACATGGATTCCTGCGAGGTCAATCGGTGCAGAACACCAGCTGCTCTCGGCATTTCGCACGGATGAATTTACCGTTTATATTGATGGGAAAGCTATCCAGACAAATAGAGCGCTTGTGACCTTTACAACATCTGCGCTTTCCGATGATCAGACTTTTTTTTGTATTCTGCACCCGAATATGGTTCGACAATGAATGGAAAGGTGAGTGGTTATACGTGCGCCCTGTCAAAACAAAGTTGATGTACGTGATGTACAATATGCTGCAAAAAGCAGGCATGAAATCAAAAACGATATATTATATCGGGGGTAGTGAAGCATTGCCGCCTCCCCTTTCTCGAGATGAAGAAGCACATCTGCTGATGCAGCTTCCATCAGGTGATAAAGCAGTACGTGCGATGTTGATAGAGCGTAATTTGAGACTTGTTGTTTATATTGCCCGTAAATTTGAAAATACCGGTATTCATATTGAAGATTTAATCAGCATTGGCGCAATCGGACTTATAAAAGCCGTAAACACATTTAACCCCGAAAAGAAAATTAAACTAGCGACATACGCATCGCGTTGTATTGAAAACGAAATTTTAATGTATTTGCGCCGGAATAATAAAATACGTTCAGAAATTTCATTTGACGAGCCGCTTAACGTGGATTGGGACGGCAATGAATTGCTTTTGTCCGATGTATTGGGCACTGATAACGACATAATTACAAAAGGAATTGAAGAAGCGGTTGACAAACATTTGGTCACTGAAGCACTTGCTGATCTTGAAGGTCGAGAGAAGCAAATTATTGAAATGCGATTTGGTTTAAATGGAGAAGAAGAAAAAACACAAAAAGAAGTGGCTGACCTCCTAGGCATTTCACAGTCTTATATTTCACGTTTAGAAAAAAAAATCATCGGACGGCTTAAGAAAGAATTGAATAAGCTCCGCTGAATAAAATTTTCCGGGCCGGAGATACTGTTCGAGAAACAGAGCAGCATGAGGAGGAACAGTGATGGCCCGGAATAAAGTTGTATTATGCGGTGTCGATACGTCGACGCTTCCTGTTTTGACAAATCCCGAAATGAAAGTGCTGTTTGTAAAGTATCAAAGCGGCGATAAAAGTGCACGTGAGGAACTCGTTACGGGCAATTTACGCCTTGTTTTAAGTGTTATTCAACGGTTCAATCACCGGAATGAACAGGCCGATGATTTATTTCAAGTCGGCTGCATTGGCTTAATGAAGTCAGTGGATAATTTTGATTTAAGCCATAACGTTCGTTTTTCGACGTATGCCGTGCCGATGATTATCGGTGAAATACGCCGTTATTTACGTGATAATAATCCGATTCGTGTCTCACGCTCACTGCGTGACATTGCGTATAAAGCATTACAGGCAAGAGAAAGACTGACGGCAGAACGTTCAGTTGAGCCGGCTGCAGAGGACATTGCCCGCGCTATTGATGTCCCAAAGGAAGATATTGTCTTTGCGCTCGATGCTATTCAAGATCCAGTTTCATTGTTTGAACCTGTTTTTCAAGACGGTGGTGATCCAATCTATATGATGGATCAAATTAGTGACGGGAAAGATCGTGAAGTTGAATGGGTTGATTCAATTACCGTTACAGACGAGCTTAATAAGCTGTCAGATCGGGAACGGATGATAATTGAAAAGCGTTTTTTCAGCGGGAGAACGCAAATGGAAGTCGCTGATGAAATTGGGATTAGCCAAGCACAGGTTTCCCGGCTCGAAAAAGGCGCCATTAAACAAATGAAAAAGAAAATAAATGGTTGATGAAAAACAGGAGATTTTACCTTCCTGTTTTTTTTCTTTGGCCTTCTACATACATATGTAAAAAGGAGGCTTCATCATGCGCATTTCTGACTTTCAATTAAAAGATATTGTCAATGTTACAGACGGCAAAAAACTTGGAAGACTTACGGATATTGAACTAAACAGCGGAACAGGAGCGATATCTGCATTGATTATTGAACAAAGTGGAAAAAAATTCGGGTTATTTGGTAAAGAAGAAGAAATTGTGATTCCGTGGATAAATATTGTGAAAATTGGAGGGGACGTCATTTTAGTTCGCCACGGTGAAAAAACAACCGTTAAAGATGAACGGTGACGAAAAATGCTTCGGTGTGGTACACTAGAGGAAAATACGCGGGAGATTGATATGACAGAACCTTTCAAAAAATCAAAAAACGGTTTATATTTTATTGACCGCTGGGAAAAAGAAGCGCCAGGCTTAACAGCAGGATTCACGTCAAAAGAAGGCGGATTCGGCAGATTTAATGGTTTAAATATGGCCTTTCATGTGAAAGATGACCTGGCCGGTGTTCAGAAAAACAGGATTATGGTTGGGGAGCAGGCTGGAATTACAGCCGATAATTGGGTTGGCTGCGAACAGACGCATGGAATACACATTGAGCATGTCACAAAAAAAGACAGTGGACGCGGTGCGCTAGATTATGACAGTGCTTTTTCGTCAACAGACGGTCTATACACCAATGATTCGGGCATTTTATTGACGCTATGTTATGCCGATTGCGTTCCCCTTTATTTTTATGACAACAAATCGTTGAGAATCGGAGCAGCTCATGCCGGATGGAAGGGATCTGTCGGGGGTATTGGACCTGCTATGATTGAAAAGTGGAAAGAAGAGGGCAGCCGGATGGAAGATATTCATGTCGTTATTGGTCCATCTATATGTGGCGATTGTTATAAAGTGGGAAAATCGGTTATTGATGAAGCTATTAAGTGGTACGGCAAGGATGAGATGAAATCATTTTTACCGGTATCAAATGAGCCGTGTACATTTTATTTTTCACTGCAGACGTTTAACCGGGACCTTTTTATAAAAGCAGGCATCCCGGAGGAAAATATCCAGGTGACGCGTCTTTGCACAAGCTGTTCTTCTGATTTTTTTTCACATCGACGCGACAATGGTGATACAGGAAGAATGATAAGTTTTATCGGCTGGAAGGAATGAAAGTATGAAAGTCAGTGATAATTTAGCAAAAATTAAAACACAAATACAGGAAGCAGCCATTCGGGCAGGAAGAAACCCTGATGATATTAAAGTGATAGCTGTAACGAAGTATGTCTCGAATGAACGGGCAGAAGAAGCTGTTGAAGCTGGAATCCTTGATCTTGGGGAAAACCGTGATGAAGGTCTAAACGGGAAATATGAAAGAATAGGTGACCGAGCAGTTTGGCATTTTATCGGTACGATGCAGACGAGAAAAGTGAAATCAGTCATTGATAAAGTTGATTACATCCATTCGCTGGATCGTGAATCGCTGGCGAAAGAAATTGACCGGCGCGCAAGTCGTAAGGTGAATTGTTTTGTTCAAGTGAATGTGTCCGGCGAAGAGTCCAAGCATGGATTAGAACCGGATGAGGTTATCCCATTCATTAAGTCGCTCTCTGGGTATGAAAATATACGGATATGCGGTTTAATGACGATGGCGCCATTTACTGAGGATAAAGATGTACTCCGATCCTGCTTTCGTAAGCTGGCGGAGTACCAAAAATATGTACAGGCACTAAAGTTGCCATATGCACCCTGTACAGAGCTTTCTATGGGGATGAGCAACGACTTTGAAATAGCAATTGAAGAAGGAGCCACAATGATCCGAATTGGCACAGCGCTTGTCGGTAAAGAATGAAAGCAGAGGTGGAACCATGGGAGTAAAATCGAAATTTAAATCATTTTTTCTTTTAGACGAAGAAGACTATGACATGGTTGATGAAGACACATATGAAGAAGAAAGTCAGTCTCCTGCTGTGCATAAAAAGAATGTCGTTAGCTTAAAAAGCGCACAAAAGCCTGCAAAGGTGATTATGTCTGAACCGCGTATGTATGCTGAAGCACAGGAAATCTCTGATCATTTAAAAGCAAAAAAAGCGGTCGTCGTTAATTTGCAGCGCATTCAAACAGATCAGGCACGCCGGATTGTCGATTTTCTTGGTGGTACAGTGTACGCAATTGGCGGGGAAATGCAGCAAATTGGTGATAAAATTTTCTTTTGTGCACCAGAAAATGTAGAAATTACTGGAAGTATTACACAGTTTAACGATAATGACCATGATAAAACGGGGTGGCAATAAGTCGAATGGATACTATTATTAATTTTTTAGCCAGTGCGATGAATCTTTATTCATGGGCGCTGATTGTTTACATTTTAATGTCCTGGTTTCCGGACGCCCGTCAAACAACGATTGGACGCTTTTTAACGAATATTTGTGAACCATATCTCGAACCGTTCCGCCGTTTCGTACCGTCAATCGGAATGTTTGATATTTCACCTATTGTAGCGTTAATCGTATTGCGTCTTGCAGAAACAGGATTGTATCAGCTGAAGGTATGGCTGTAAGAGGTAAAGATGTTGAATGGAATTTACCAGCATTTCCGGCCCGAGGAAAAAGAGTTTATAGATAAAGTAGCTGAATGGAAACAGCAGGTGATGGAAATGTACGCGCCAAAAATGACAGGTTTCCTCGACCCGAGAGAACGTCAAATTATTCGAGCTGTCGTTGGGTCGGATGAAGAGGTCTGCGTTTCTTTCTTTGGCGGTACAGCAGATTCAGAACGGCAGCGCGCCCTTATACACCCGGACTATTTCGAACCGGATGCAGAGGATTATGGCATTATTTTATACGAGATCAATTATCCTGATAAATTCTCTACAATCAGCCATTCGCAGATTCTGGGAAGTATAATGGGGCTTGGAGTAAAACGGGAAAAGTTTGGCGATATCATTACTGATGGCAGCTGTTTTCAGCTGTTTGTTGCGAAAGAAACTGCTAATTATATGCACATGCACTTTGATCACGTTGGCAAGACACCAGTAAAGCTTGTGGAGAAGCCATTACAAGAAGCAATTCATACAATAGAAGAGTGGCGTGAACAGTCAGTTACCGTTTCTTCTACACGATTGGATGCGATTATTGGTTCGCTGCCGGCAATGTCGAGACAGAAATCACAGCAGCTTATAAAAGGGGGCGCAGTAAAGGTAAACTGGAAAGCGGTTGAAAATCCATCATTTGAATGTGCAGAACAAGATGTTTTATCTGTCCGCGGCATTGGACGGTTGAAAATATTATCGATTGATGGAAAGACAAAAAAAGAAAAATGGCGAATGACTCTGGGTATTTTGAAATAATTTTGTGAAAATGAAGGGATTTTCCCACAAAAGTGCGAAAAACCTTTATAATGTAAAATAGTGATAAATGTTATGGTTTGGAGGTGGGTGTATGCCCTTAACGCCATTGGACATACATAAAAAAGAATTTGGCCGTTCTTTTCGCGGATATGATGAAGATGAAGTAAATGATTATTTAAATCAAATTATTAAGGATTACGAACTAATTATTCGTGAAAAAAAAGAACTTGAATCACAGCTTGCTTCGCAGACGGAGCGGCTCAACTATTTTTCAAATATTGAAGAAACGTTAAACAAATCAATCGTTATTGCCCAAGAAACAGCAGAAGATGTAAAGCGAAATGCTTTGAAAGAATCGAAATTGCTTATACGGGAAGCGGAGAAAAATGCCGATCGGATTGTTGAAGAATCGCTTTCAAAAGCCAGAAGAATTGCTGTGGAAATTGAAGAACTGAAAAAGCAGTCAAAAGTATTCCGGACTCGTTTCAAAATGTTAATGGAAGCACAGCTTGATCTTTTGAACAATGAGGATTGGGATGCGTTGATGGATTTTGAAGTTGATACGAATGAACTCGAGGAAATGAGCGAAGAGGACATGTAAACTTGACGGATGACCCGTTCATTTTTATAATGAAATCATTCAATTAATAAGAAAAAACGATGACGGGGACAGTACGTATACATGATCAGTCGAAAAGCGAACCGGGGATGGTGAAAGCCCGGCGTCTGACGGTAAACGGAAGATCACCCTTGAGTGCTTTTCGTGAATAATCAATAGCGAAAAGCGGCTCATCCACGTTACGGATGATGAGCGGGCAGCGAATGAGCTGTCAATCAGGGTGGTACCGCGGAAACCTTTCCGTCCCTTTTATAGGGATGTGAGAGGTTTTTTTGTTTTTTACTAAATAAAAAGGAGATTATATATGAACTACAAAGATACATTGTTAATGCCGAAAACTGAGTTTCCGATGCGCGGCAATTTGCCAAAACGTGAACCGGACATGCAAAAGACATGGAATGACGCAGAAATTTATAAGCAGGTCTTAAAACGTACGAAAGACCGCCCGATGTTTGTTTTACATGATGGACCTCCATACGCGAACGGCGATATCCATATCGGTCATGCGCTTAATAAAATTTTAAAGGATTTTATTGTACGTTTCAAATCAATGAGCGGCTATTATGCGCCGTATGTACCAGGATGGGATACACACGGTCTGCCGATAGAGCAAGCATTGACGAACTCGGGTGTAAACCGAAAAGAAATGACGATTGCTGAATTCCGTCAGCTTTGCGAAGAATATGCCTACAAACAAATAGACAGCCAGCGTACTCAATTTAAACGACTTGGTGTCCGCGGTGACTGGGAAAATCCATATATTACGTTAAAACCGGAATATGAAGCTGAGCAAATTAAAGTATTCGGCGAAATGGCGAAAAAAGGATATATTTATAAAGGATTGAAACCAGTTTACTGGTCTCCTTCATCTGAATCAGCACTTGCGGAAGCAGAAATTGAATATCAGGATAAGAAGTCAGCGTCTATTTATGTCGCGTTCGATGTGAAAAAAGGAAATGGCGTTCTTGAAGAAGGAACAAAGATTATTATTTGGACGACAACGCCGTGGACAATTCCAGCAAACCTTGGTATCGCCGTCCATCCGAATTTATCTTATTCAGTAGTGAATGCAAATGGTGAACGATACGTTGTCGCTGAAGCGCTTCTTGAAGAAGTGGCTCAGAAAGTTGGCTGGGACCAGTTCACGACAGAAAAAGTAGTAAAAGGGGAAGAGCTTGAAAATATTCTTGCTGCTCATCCAATTTACGGTCGTGATTCTCTCGTCATGCTCGGTGAACACGTTACGACGGATTCTGGTACAGGTGCCGTTCACACCGCTCCAGGACACGGGGAAGATGACTTTATCGTCGGCAAAAAATACGGTCTTGACGTTCTTTGTCCGGTAAATGACCGTGGTGTTATGACGGAAGAAGCACCTGGTTTTGAAGGTCTTTTCTATGATAAGGCAAATAAAGCCATCACAGAAAAGCTGCAAGAAGTGGGCGCACTTCTCAAGTTGGAATTCATTACTCACTCCTATCCACACGACTGGCGGACGAAAAAACCGGTTATTTACCGTGCGACAGCGCAATGGTTTGCATCAATCGATACATTCCGAGCGGAGCTGTTAGAAGCGGTTAACGAAACAAAATGGGTACCGGCATGGGGTGAAACACGCCTGTATAATATGATTCGTGACCGTGGCGACTGGTGTATTTCCCGCCAGCGTGCCTGGGGTGTTCCGATTCCGGTATTTTATGCGGAAAACGGAGAAGCGATCATTACAGATGAGACAATTTCACACGTATCAGAATTGTTCCGCGAGCACGGTTCAAACATTTGGTTTAAGCGTGAAACAAAAGACCTGTTACCTGAAGGATTCACTCATCCTGGCAGCCCGAATGGTGAATTTACGAAAGAAAATGACATTATGGATGTTTGGTTTGATTCCGGTTCCTCTCATCAAGCAGTATTGGAAACACGGGATGATTGCCAGCGGCCTGCAGATCTTTATCTAGAAGGTTCCGATCAATATCGTGGATGGTTTAACTCCTCACTTATCACAGGTGTTGCGGTTACAGGTAAAGCACCTTATAAAGGTGTACTCAGCCATGGGTTTGCACTTGACGGTGAAGGGCGTAAAATGAGTAAGTCACTTGGGAACACCATTGTGCCTGCAAAAGTAATGGAGCAGCTTGGTGCCGATATTTTACGTCTATGGGTTGCATCCGTTGACTTCCAGTCAGACGTGCGCGTATCTGATGCGATTTTAAAACAGGTTGCAGAAGTTTACCGCAAAATTCGGAACACATTCCGCTTCCTGCTTGGAAACTTAGATGGTTTTGCTCCATCAAAGCACGCTGTAAATTATGAAAACTTGCGTGAAGTGGATCAATTTATGATGATCAAATTAAATGAATTAATTAAAAATGTTCGCAATCATTATGAAAACTATGAATTTGCCGCGATTTATCACGCGATCAATAATTTCTGTACAGTCGATTTAAGTTCGTTCTATTTGGATTTCACAAAAGACGTACTTTACATTGAAGCTGAAAACAATGAAGACAGGCGTGCCATTCAAACCGTTCTTTATGAAACGTTAACGGCTCTTGCCAAGCTATTGTCTCCAATTCTCCCTCACACGGCTGATGAAGTATGGGTTGAAGTGCCGGGAGCAACAGAGCAATATGTACAGTTGACAGATATGCCAGAGTATAAAGAAATTCCCGGTGCGGACAAATTGAAAGAAAAATGGACGTCATTTATGGCTGTTCGCGACGATGTGTTAAAAGCGTTAGAAGAAGCGCGCAACGAAAAAACGATCGGCAAATCGTTGACAGCACATATACGTCTATATGCTGACAATGACGTGACAGAACTTCTTGCATCGATTAAAGAAGATGTAAAGCAGCTGTTTATCGTATCCGGATTTGAAGTGGCGGGTTCAAAAGCTGATGCACCTGACAATGCGGTCAACCTTGACACAGCTTCCGTTGTCGTTGAAAAAGCAGCAGGGGAAACATGTGAGCGCTGCTGGACGGTATCGAAAGAAGTTGGACAGGTTCCGGCGCATCCTACACTTTGCCCACGTTGTGCGACAGTTGTGTCTGAGCATTATCCAGAACTAAACTAAAGGATAGGGAAAAGAGGTTAGCAGAAGACCGCTAACCTCTTTTCACCGTAATCCGGCGGATAGGAGGAAATGTATGTATTATATATTAACGCTGTTGGTCATTTTACTAGACCAGTGGACAAAATGGCTGATCGTGGCGTCAATGGAAATTGGCGAGAGCGTGAAAGTGATCGATGATTTGCTGCATATAACATCACACCGGAACAGAGGAGCAGCATGGGGAATGCTGGAAGGGCAATTTTGGCTTTTTTATATTATTACGGTTGTCGTCGTCGTAGCCATTATTTATTTCATGCAGACAGAGGCAAAAGGGAAACCTTTAATGAAGACGTCTTTGGCTATATTGCTTGGCGGTGCGATTGGTAATTTTATTGACCGGCTGTTTCGCGGTGAAGTTGTTGATTTTGTACAAACGTTTATTCTGGGGTATCATTTCCCTATCTTCAATATTGCCGACGCAGCATTGACGATAGGTGTCCTGTTATTGTTTGGCGCAATGTTTATTGAAGACCGAAAAGGAAAGAAGGAATAGGATGGAAAAGATACAGTTTACTGTTAAGGAAGAAGAAAATGGAAGCCGTATAGATAAATTGGCTGCAGCACAGGATGAACAGTTTTCCCGTACACAAGTGCAGGAATGGTTAAAGGAAGGCCGGGTTCTCGTGAATGATAAACCGGTGAAGCCAAACTATAAAGCGGCTTCAGGCGATGAAGTTGTCATTCACATTCCAGAACCGGAAGAATTACAAATTGAAGCGGAAGACTTGAATCTTGATGTGTATTATGAAGATGCGGACGTCATCGTAGTTAACAAACCACGGGGCATGGTTGTGCATCCGGCACCGGGCCACGTGACCGGTACACTTGTAAACGGCTTGCTGTTTCACTGTAAGGATTTATCAGGGATTAACGGCGTCATGCGTCCTGGAATTGTCCACCGCATTGATAAAGACACGTCCGGACTTTTAATGGTTGCAAAAAATGACCTGGCTCATGAAAAGCTTGTAAATCAACTTGTAGAAAAATCAGTAACGAGAAAATACAAAGCGATTGTGCACGGGGTTATTCAACATGATTTTGGCACAATAGATGCACCAATTGGCCGCGATACGAAAGACCGCCAAAAAATGGCTGTCATTGATCATGGGAAAGTGGCCGTCACGCATTTTCATGTCATCGAACGATTCCATGACTTCACGCTTGTTGAATGTGAACTTGAAACAGGACGGACTCATCAAATTCGCGTTCATATGAAATATATCGGTTTCCCGCTGGCAGGAGACCCGAAATATGGGCCGAGAAAAACGCTTAATATTGACGGACAGGCACTCCATGCAGGAGTGCTCGGCTTTGTTCACCCCCGTACGGGTGAGTATGTGGAGTTTGAAGCACCCGCTCCGAAAGAATTCGAAGACCTTATCTTTGAACTGAAGAAAAACATTTGACATTCGGCTTTTTAATGGGTAAACTGAATGCAGTTGAATAAGAACCTTTAAAGAACAGTCCCGTGAGGCTGGGAAGGGATCGGATGCTATACAGGATATGCGGGATACGTGTATCTGCTTGTTATGGAACCAGTGTGCCTTCTCACCAAATCGGGTGAGGAGGCTTTTTTCATGGAAAAAGCAGTTGTGCTCGATCAGCAGGCGATACGCCGTGCTCTTACGAGAGTTGCTCATGAAATCATTGAACGAAATAAAGGAATTGAAAACTGTGTATTAATCGGAATTAAAACCCGAGGCATATATGTTGCAAAGAGGCTGGCGGAACGCATTTATCAAATTGAAGGACAGCAAATTCCTGTTGGAGAGCTTGATATAACACTTTATCGTGATGATCTGACTGTTAAAACGAAAAGCCATGAGCCAGAAGTCAAAGGATCAGTCATCCCGGTCGATTTGAATGGAAAGACGGTTGTTTTAGTGGATGATGTGTTGTACACAGGGCGGACTGTGCGGGCAGCGATGGATGCAATCATGGATATAGGCCGCCCTTCACATATTCAAATGGCAGCACTTGTTGACAGAGGCCACCGGGAACTGCCGATTCGGGCGGATTACATCGGGAAAAATATCCCCTCGGCGAAAAGTGAACGAATTGTTGTCAAACTAGAAGAAGTAGATGAGTTTGACCGTGTGAGTATATATGAATAAAAATGAATGTTAGAGTAAGAGTCCTGTGAGACTTAATGAACATTGAAAACCTTTTAAGAGTGCACGAGAGGCATTTAAGGGTGAAATCGGTCTGCACGCTTGTGCAGTACAGCTTCGTTATGCTGTATAGACGAAAAAACACCCTTTTTGCAAGGGTGTTTTTTTCATGAAAACGGAGGCGGAAATCGATAATGAAAAATTTAGTTTCAATTAGGGATTTGAATAAAGATGAAATTTTGTTAATATTAATGCAGGCACAAAAATTTGCGGAAGGTGAAAGCTGGTCGCCGGATGAGAAGTTGTTTGTCGCAAATTTATTTTTTGAAGCGAGTACAAGAACAAAAACAAGCTTTGAAATGGCCGAACGAAAATTGGGATTGGATGTCATCCCGTTTGATGTCGGAAGCTCAAGTGTATTAAAAGGGGAAACGTTGTATGATACAGTGCGGACGCTTGAAGCAATCGGGGTTAATGCGGTAGTTGTTCGGCACGAAGAGGATGCATATTACGACGAGCTTGTCGGCCATATCGATATTCCTGTTATAAACGCCGGTGATGGATGTGGACAGCACCCGACACAATGTCTTCTAGATCTGTTGACGATTCAACAGGAGTTTAGTTCATTTGATGGGTTGAAAATAGGCATAGTCGGTGATATCCGCCATAGCCGGGTAGCACGGTCAAATGCAGAAGCGCTCAGGCGACTAGGAGCGGATGTTAAATTTTCAGGACCGCCGGAATGGTTTGAAGAAGATTTCCTGAATTCGGGGGGATTTGTGGAAATCGATGAATTAGTTGAACAGGTTGATGCATTAATGCTGCTCCGTATTCAACATGAGCGCCACCAGGTTGCTTCATCAATGACAAAAGAAGAATACCACATTCGTTACGGACTGACAGAAGAGCGGGAAAGCCGGATGAAAGAGGGGAGCATTATTATGCACCCGGCGCCGGTAAACCGTGACGCAGAGATTGCAGACAACCTCGTGGAATGCCGGCGTTCGCGTATATTTAAGCAGATGGAAAATGGCGTGTTCGTTCGGATGGCCGTACTAAAAGGGGTACTTGAAGGGAGATTGGCAAATGAACTGGTTAATTAAAAATGCACAGGTTTTAACTGATAACGGGGAATTAAGCAAAGCAGATCTTCGCATTCAAGATGGCAAAATTGCTGAAATTGGAGTGGAACTTGCTGCATCAACAGAAGAAGTAATCGATGCAGGAGGAAATCTCGTAGTACCAGGGTTTGTTGATTTACATGTTCATTTGCGTGAGCCGGGCGGCGAGCATAAAGAAACGATTGACTCAGGTACATTGGCTGCGGCAAAAGGCGGTTTTACAACGATTGCAGCAATGCCAAATACCCGTCCTGTACCAGATACAAAAGAAAATCTGCAAAAAGTGAACAGCTTAATTGATGAAAAAGCACACGTACGCGTTTTGCCATATACTTCGATTACAATTCGTCAGGCTGGAAAAGAACTCGTCGACTTTTCCGTTTTAAAAGATAACGGTGCATTTGCTTTTACAGATGACGGCGTTGGCGTTCAAGAAGCAGGTATGATGCATGATGCGATGAAACAAGCTGCATCGATCGACATGCCCATCGTTGCGCACTGTGAAGATAACAGCCTGATTTATGGAGGAGCGGTTCACGAAGGGGAATTCTCAAAACGTGAAGGCATTCCGGGAATTCCGTCCATTTGCGAATCCGTTCAGATTGCCCGGGATGTATTGCTTGCTGAAAACACAGGCTGCCATTACCATGTATGCCACGTCAGTACGAAAGAATCGGTCCGCGTTATACGGGATGCGAAAAAGGCAGGTATCCGTGTAACGGGAGAAGTAACACCGCATCACCTCGTGTTAACTGAACTCGATATTCCAGGTCAGGATCCAAACTTCAAAATGAACCCGCCTTTGCGCGGGGAGGAAGATAGAGCCGCTTTAATCGAAGGACTGCTTGACGGCACCATTGATTTTATTGCAACGGATCATGCGCCGCATACAGCCGAAGAAAAAGCAGCCGGCATTCAAAAAGCGCCATTTGGCATTACGGGATTTGAAACAGCATTCCCGCTTTTATATACAGAGCTCGTTCAAAAGAAAGTCATTTCATTAAAACAGCTCGTTGACTGGATGACAATCATCCCTTCAAACACTTTCAATCTACCATTCGGCCGTTTGGAAGAAGGTGCTGCGGCAGATATAACGGTTATTGACCTTGAAACAGTAAAAGAAGTCGACCCTGAGTCGTTCTTATCTAAAGGAAAAAACACGCCATTTACAGGCCGGAAGCTTGCGGGCTGGCCAATAGCAACATTTTTTGAAGGAAATCTTGTATGGCAGGAAGGAAAGGAATAATCATGAAAAAACAGCTGATTTTAGAAGATGGAACGGTATTTGCCGGTGAAGGATTTGGCAGCAATAAAGAAATTACAGGTGAAGTTGTTTTTACAACCGGTATGACTGGTTACCAGGAAACACTATCTGATCCCTCCTACTGTGGACAGATCGTCACATTCACCTATCCGTTAATCGGAAACTACGGAGTAAACCGTGACGACTTTGAAACAATTCAGCCCGCTGTAAAAGCACTCGTTGTGAAAGAAGCAGCAGATTTCCCATCTAATTTCAGAAGCGAATTTTCAATAGATGAATATTTGAAAATGAAAGACATTCCAGGGATTTCTGGTATTGATACACGTAAACTAACACGCATTATCCGTCAATATGGTGCGTTAAAGGGAGCCATTGTTTCTGCGGATGTAAATGCTGAAGAGGTTGTCCATCGTCTACAGGCAACAGTTTTACCAACGGATCAAGTTGCACAAGTGTCAACAAAATCCGCTTATCCGAGCCCGGGCCGCGGCTTCCGCGTAGTGCTAATCGATTTTGGTATGAAACACGGCATTTTGCGGGAGTTAAATAAACGCGACTGTGACGTGATCGTCGTTCCGCATGATACAACCGGCGAGCAAATTATGCAATTTAAACCGGATGGAATTATGCTGACAAATGGACCAGGAAACCCGAAAGATGTACCGTACGCGATTGAAACAATAAAATTTTTAATCGGAAAAGTGCCGATTTTCGGTATTTGCCTTGGCCATCAGTTGTTCGCACTTGCCTCAGGTGCTGATACATTCAGATTAAAATTTGGCCATCGCGGTTCAAATCATCCAGTAAAAGACCTTGAAACGGGCCGGACAGCGTTGACTTCACAAAACCACGGATATGCCGTAAGTGAAGAATCGATTGCGAAAACAGACTTGAAAGTAACTCATGTGGCCTTAAATGATGGAACAGTAGAAGGCCTTGCTCATAAAGAATATCCTGTCTTTACGGTTCAGTATCACCCTGAAGCTTCACCAGGACCAGAAGACGATAACATTTTATTCGACCGTTTTATTAAAATGATGAAAGAGAACGCTGTAAAGGAGACTCAACATGCCTAAACGTACAGACATCAAAAGTATATTAGTAATTGGCTCTGGTCCAATCGTGATCGGCCAGGCAGCAGAATTTGACTACGCAGGAACACAGGCGTGCCTGGCATTAAAAGAAGAAGGATACCGTGTTATTCTTGTGAACTCCAACCCGGCAACAATCATGACGGATACAGAAATTGCGGATGCAGTCTATATCGAACCCATCACGCTTGAATTTGTCCGCCGTATTATTCAAAAGGAACGTCCAGACGCAATCTTGCCGACACTTGGCGGGCAAACAGGCTTGAACATGGCAGTTGAACTTGCGAATGCAGGCGTTCTTGAAGAACATAATGTGGAAGTACTCGGAACGAAATTGTCTGCGATTGAGCAGGCGGAAGACCGTGACTTGTTCCGTACGTTAATGAATGATTTAAATGAACCGGTACCGGAAAGTGAAATTATTCATACTCTTGAAGAAGCGTACGGTTTTGTTGAACAAATCGGCTATCCGGTCATTGTCCGCCCTGCCTATACACTTGGCGGTACAGGCGGCGGTATTTGTGCAAATGAAGAAGAATTAATTGAAACGGTCACAAACGGGTTAAAACAAAGTCCAGTGACACAATGTCTTCTTGAAAAAAGCATTGCAGGTTTTAAAGAGATTGAATATGAAGTAATGCGCGACTCGAACGACAATGCAATTGTTGTTTGTAATATGGAAAATATTGATCCGGTCGGCGTTCATACAGGTGACTCAATTGTAGTAGCGCCAAGCCAGACCCTTACAGACCGCGAATATCAAATGCTTCGCAACACGTCATTGAAAATCATTCGTGCTCTTGGCATCGAAGGCGGTTGTAATGTTCAGCTTGCACTTGACCCATACAGCTTCCAATACTACATCATTGAAGTAAATCCACGGGTTAGCCGTTCTTCTGCTCTTGCATCAAAGGCAACAGGATACCCGATCGCAAAACTGGCTGCGAAAATTGCGGTGGGATTAACACTTGATGAAATGATGAACCCTGTTACAGGGAAAACATATGCTTGCTTCGAACCTGCCCTTGATTATATCGTATCGAAAATTCCACGCTGGCCGTTCGATAAATTCGAGCATGCGAACCGTACACTCGGAACACAAATGAAAGCGACAGGGGAAGTCATGGCAATCGGGCGTACGTTTGAAGAGTCAATGTTAAAAGCAGTTCGCTCACTTGAAAGCGGGGTTTACCACCTGTCTCTTGATGAGATTGCAGATAAAGATGATTCTTTCATTGAAAAACGCATCCGTAAAGCAGGGGATGAACGTTTATTCTACCTCGGTGAAGCACTGCGCCGCGGTGTGACAATCGAAACAATTCATGAATGGAGCCAGATTGATCTTTTCTTCTTGAAAAAATTTGAAAACATCGTACGTTTTGAAAAAGAAGTGGAAAATAATCCTTTCCATATAGAAACAGCAAAAAAAGCAAAAGAACTAGGGTTTGCTGACAGAACAATTGCAAAAGCATGGGGAGTAAAAGAAAAAGACGTTTACGACTGGCGTAAGGAAAACGGCATAACACCAGTATTTAAAACAGTTGATACATGTGCCGCGGAGTTTGAATCTGAAACACCATACTATTACGGAACATACGAAGAAGAAAATGAGTCCATTGTGACAGATCGTAAATCCGTTGTCGTTCTCGGCTCCGGGCCGATCCGAATCGGGCAAGGCGTTGAGTTTGATTACGCGACAGTGCACTCCGTATGGGCACTGAAAGAAGCGGGTTATGAAGCGATTATCATCAACAACAACCCAGAAACGGTTTCAACCGACTTCAGTATTTCTGATAAGCTATATTTTGAGCCATTAACAATTGAAGATGTCATGCATATTATCGATCTGGAAAAACCAGAAGGCGTTGTGGTTCAATTTGGTGGTCAGACAGCGATCAATCTGGCAGCTAAGCTGGTTGAACATGGCGTGAAAATTCTTGGCACAAGCTTAGAAGACGTAGACCGTGCGGAAAACCGCGACAAATTTGAACAGGCTTTGCAGGAACTTGACGTACCGCAGCCGCTCGGCAAAACAGCATTTTCTGTTGAAACAGCAGTAGAAATCGCTAACAGCATCGGCTATCCGGTACTTGTTCGCCCTTCGTACGTACTTGGCGGACGTGCAATGGAAATCGTCTATAAAGAAGCCGAACTGCTTCAATACATGAAAAATGCAGTGAAAGTTAATCCAGAACACCCAGTCTTGATCGACCGCTATTTAACAGGAAAAGAAATCGAAGTGGATGCCATTTCCGACGGTACTAACGTTGTGATTCCGGGCATCATGGAGCATATTGAGCGTGCGGGTGTTCACTCTGGCGACTCTATCGCGGTTTATCCGCCGCAAAAATTGACGGAAGACCAGAAAGCGAAAATCATTGAGTATACAGTAAAGCTTGCAAAAGGCTTGAATATTGTCGGCCTTCTTAATATCCAATATGTGATTTCAAAAGGCGAAGTATACGTAATCGAGGTGAATCCTCGTTCAAGCCGCACTGTGCCGTTTTTAAGTAAAATTACAAACGTGCCGATGGCGAATCTTGCAACGAAAGCGATCATGGGGCATTCATTGAAAGAGATGGGCTATGAAACAGGTCTCGTTCCTGAAAAAGAAGGCGTGTATGTAAAAGTGCCGGTCTTCTCATTTGCTAAACTACGCCGTGTCGACACAACTCTAGGCCCTGAGATGAAATCAACGGGTGAGGTAATGGGGAAAGATTCAACGGTTGAAAAAGCGTTGTACAAAGGCCTCGTTGCATCCGGTATGAAGATCCCAACGAAGGGTGCTGTCCTCTTGACAGTAGCGGATAAAGATAAAGAAGAAGCACTTATACTGTCAAAACGTTTCCACAATATCGGCTTCCAGCTGCTTGCAACATACGGAACTGCAAACTTGATCCGTGAATCAGGTGTTCCGGTTGAAACAGTTGCGAAAGTCGGCGCGAAAGGACCAGACATGCTGGATACAATTCGCGGCGGCCAGGCGCAATTTATTATTAACACATTGACAAAAGGCAAACAGCCGGCACGTGATGGATTCCGGATCCGCCGTGAATCTGTTGAAAATGGCATCCCGTGCTTAACATCACTGGATACAGCACAGGCCATTTTAGAAGTTCTTGAATCTATGATCTTTAACGCAGAAGCAATGCCAAAACCGGCATTGGAGGCGATTCATTCATGATTCAAAAAGAGTTGATGACCGTTACAAGCCAGACGGAAATCGCCCATAATATTTATGAAATGACGCTCCAAGGAACACTTGTTGACGAGATGAACGAACCAGGCCGGTTCGTTCATCTGAAAACAGGTGATGACATGATCCCGCTATTAAGGCGTCCGATCAGCATTGCGCGTATTGAACAGGAAAAGCAGGAATTTACAATGATTTACCGGGCAGAAGGAGCCGGAACGATTGCGCTTGCGAAAAAGCGTGCGGGCGATAAAGTCGATGTACTCGGTCCTCTAGGACACGGTTTTCCTGTTGAAGAAGCGAAATCAGGACAGACAGCCCTTTTAATTGGCGGCGGCATCGGTGTTCCGCCCCTATATGAATTGTCCCGGCGTTTAAATGCCCATGGTGTTAAAACGATTCATGTACTTGGTTTTCAAAATCAAGAAGCGGCATTTTATACGGAGCAGTTTTTGGCACTTGGTGAAACATATGTTGCAACGGTTGATGGATCACTTGGTGAAAAGGGATTTGTGACAGATGTTGTCCGCAATCATGGTATAACAGCTGACATTTTTTATTCATGCGGACCGACACTTATGTTAAAAGCGGTTGAACAACTTCATGCAGCGCCCCGGGGTTATATTTCGCTAGAAGAGCGGATGGGCTGTGGGATCGGCGCATGTTTTGCCTGCGTCTGCCATCCAGCACAAGACGAGTCAGGCACTGCTTATTTAAAAATATGCAGTGATGGTCCCGTATTTCCAGCCGGGGAGGTAGCACTTTGAATAGATTATCGATTGAACTCCCAGGGCTGTCATTAAAAAATCCGGTTATGCCTGCTTCAGGTTGCTTCGGCTTCGGACGTGAGTATAGCCAGCTGTACGATTTAGGTTCACTTGGAGCGATTATGATTAAAGCGACAACAGAAGAGCCTCGTTATGGAAACCCAACGCCTCGAGTAGCGGAAACACCGGCGGGTATGCTCAATGCAATTGGTCTTCAAAACCCGGGTTTGGAAAAAGTCATCGAAAATGAACTCGAATGGCTAAAACAGTTTGATGTGCCAATTATTGCGAATGTGGCCGGTTCAATGACCGAAGATTATGTCGCAGTAGCAAAAGAAATATCTAAAGCTGAAAATGTTCATGCACTTGAATTGAATATTTCTTGTCCGAACGTCAAAACAGGCGGCATCGCATTTGGTACTGTACCAGAAACAGCAAAAGAGCTGACAAAACGGGTGAAAGAAGTATCGGATGTTCCTGTTTATGTAAAGCTTTCCCCAAACGTAACGAATATTGTCGAAATGGCAAAAGCGGTGGAAGACGGCGGTGCGGACGGAATTACAATGATTAATACCTTAATCGGTATGCGTATTGATGTAAAAACAGCTCGGCCGATATTATCAAACCGTACAGGAGGTTTGTCCGGTCCGGCGGTTAAACCGGTTGCGATACGTATGGTGTATGAAGTAAGCCAGCAAACCAGGCTGCCGATCATTGGTATGGGTGGAATTTCAACAGTGGAAGACATCATTGAATTTTATTTAGCCGGTGCAGATGCAGTTGCAGTCGGCACAGCAAACTTTGTCAATCCATTTGTATGTCCAGAATTAATTGAGCAGCTTGATCAGTATTTAGAAGCACATAACATCAACCATATTAGTGAACTGAAGGGACGGAGCTGGAAGTAATGGAGAAAGAACCAATCATTGCACTTGATTTCCCTTCATGGGAGAAAACAGAACAATTTCTTGCGCCGTTTGGAAATGAACAGCTTTATGTAAAAGTTGGCATGGAGCTTTATTTACAAAATGGACCGCTTATTATTAAACGGTTAAAAGAAATGAATCATCGTGTTTTTCTTGATTTGAAACTTCATGATATTCCAAACACGGTCAAGCAGGCAATGAAGGGTCTCGCAGCGCTTGGTGTCGACATGATAAACGTTCATGCGGCGGGTGGCGTAGAAATGATGATAGCAGCGCGTGAAGGGCTAGATGAAGGTGCAAGGGGCGGTAAACGTCCTGTTTTGCTTGCTGTCACTCAGCTCACATCTACCTCTGAAGAAGGAATGAAAGCAGATCAGTTAATTACTGTTCCTCTTCATGAGTCTGTTCTTCACTACGCGAAAAAAGCAAAAGAATCTGGCTGCGACGGTGTTGTTTGCTCAGTTCTTGAAGCATCCGACATTCGTGATGCGTGTGGAACGGACTTTTACAAAGTGACCCCTGGTATCCGTTTGAAAGATGGAAATGCGGATGATCAGCAGCGCATCGCCGACCCGGAGAAAGCACGAGAAATCGGCTCGACAGCAATCGTTGTCGGACGTCCCATTACGAAGGCAGCTGATCCTGTTGCTGCATACCATCACATTAAAACACTGTGGGGAGGAAACGTACGATGAAAAAAGAGATTGCAGAAGAATTACTGAGAATCCGCGCAGTGTATTTGCAGCCAAACGATCCATTTACATGGTCATCAGGCATGAAGTCACCTATTTATTGTGACAACCGTTTAACGTTGTCATATCCGGAAACACGTCAGAAAATAGCTGACGGACTCGCTAAATTGATTAATGAGCACTTCCCTGAAGCTGAAATCGTAGCTGGTACCGCTACAGCGGGGATTCCGCATGCAGCATGGGTATCGGACGTGTTAAATCTTCCGATGTGCTATGTCCGTTCTAAAGCAAAAGAACACGGCAAAGGGAATCAAATTGAAGGCAAAATTGACCGTGGCGCGAAAGTCGTCGTGATCGAGGATTTAATTTCAACAGGCGGCAGCGCAATCACCGCAGCAGAGGCTCTTCGCGATGCGGGCTGTGACGTTCTTGGCGTTGCAGCGATCTTTACATACGGTTTATCAAAAGGGGACGCACGTCTTTCAGATGCAGACCTATCAGCTGTAGCTCTTAGTGATTATGATGCATTAATTGAAGTAGCTGCTGAGAAAAACTACGTGGCATCTAGCGACCTTGAAACATTAAAACAATGGAAAGAAAACCCTGATGCATGGGGCGGGAAATAAAACGGTCACGAATTTGTGACCGATTTTTTATTGCCTGCAACGATTATAATTAGAATTGATAGCAAAAAAGAACCTGAGCAGATGGATGCTCAGGTTCTTCTTCTATTTCTTCATCTCCATCACTTTGCCTTCATCCGGAGTCACGTAAACAGTGTGCTGCTGGTCATAGATCACAAAACCAGGTTTGGCGCCTGATGGTTTTTTAACATAGCGCACTTTTGTGTAATCAACTGGCACGGATGATGATTCTTTCGCTTTGCTGTAATAGGCAGCAATCATGGCGGCTTCTAAAATCGTCTGATCTGATGGATCGTCCGATCGTATGACGACGTGTGAGCCGGGAATGTCTTTCGTATGCAGCCAAATATCATCGCGGCGCGCAAATTTATTGGTCAAGTAGTCATTTTGCCGGTTGTTTTTTCCTGCATGAATGGATGTGCCGTCAGATGATACATACTCTTCTATGGATGGTTTTTCCATTTTCTTTTTCTTTTTCACATTTCGTGCTTTCATGTAGCCTTCTTCGGCAAGTTCTTCACGAATTTCTTCAATGTCGCGCGGTGAAGCAGATTCGAGCTGCTGCAGAAGAGATTCAAAATATTGGATTTCTTCGTTTGTTTTCGTAATCTGTTCCTGCACAACAATGATCGCATTTTTCGCTTTTTGATAACGGGAAAAATACTTTTGTGCGTTGTCAGCAGGATTTTTTTGTGGATCAAGCGGAATTGTGATCTTAGCACCTGTTTCATCGTAATAATTCAACACTTCTATTTCCGTCATGCCCTTTTGTACGGCATATAAATTAGCGGTTAATAGTTCACCAAGACGCTGATACTCACCGGCGTTTTCCGCTTCTTCAAGCGTTCTCTCGAGTTTGCTTATTTTCGACCGGTTTTTTTGCAGCTCATTGCTAATCAAGCGTTCAAGGTCATTTGCCTGCTGACGGACTCGGTCTCGTTCCGCTTTTCCGAAATAATAACGGTCAAGCAGCATTGATAATGTATCGAATATTATTCGTTCACCGTTTAAATGCGGTAAATCTGTCATATAAAAATACGTTTTTTCCCCGTTATCGATCATGATAGGTGTATACGCCTTTTTTTGCAGCGGTTTTATTACTTCCAAAAACGCAGGAGGAATCGTTTCGCGGTTTGCGAGACCGGTACGCGAGACGATTTCATTGCTGATGAGCGGCGACATGCCCTCAAACGCGGCGACTAGCTGTTTTCCTAGTTTTCCCCCGTTAAAATCAATTGACTGAATGACTGTTTCGGCGTCAGCAGTAAGTGGATTTTTTTTGTTTTGTGAAGGTGGATCGATGTACTTAGAACCCGGTAAAATCGTCCGGTAGCTGTTAAGCGAGGCCGGAATATGTTTAATGCTGTCAATAATCGTGTTTTTTTCTTTATCGACAAGGATAATGTTGCTGTGGCGGCCCATAATTTCAACGTATAGCTGTTTATAAGAGATGTCTCCAATTTCATTTTTGCCTTTAAATTCAAAGACAATCGTGCGGTCAAGTCCATTTTGAGTAATTTTTTCTAAAATGGCTCCATCCAGATGTTTCCGCATCATGATACAGAACAGAGGCGGCTCAGACGGATTATCCTGCACCGTTTCAGTCACCTGCACACGAGCGTATGATGGATGGGCGGATAAAAGTAGTTTGTTATTTTTCCCGCGGGCACGGATCACCATAATCGTTTCATTTTTATATGGCTGGTGAATTTTATTGACGCGTCCACCTGAAAGCAGCTCGCTTAATTCTTCCACCATTGCCTTTGTAAATAGTCCATCAAATGCCATAACTCTCATACTCCCTTTTAAACGAACATATTTATTTATCATATCATGACGAAGAGAATAAGGTAAATTTACTGTCCGCTTATTTTTTAAGCAATAAGCGGATAAAATATGATATAATACTAAAAGTATGCAAGAACGGATTCGATAGGACAAAGGGGATAATAAGACGATGCAGTTAATCAATATCGGTTTTGGGAGCGTCGTCTCGGCAGAACGGATTGTGACGATTGTCAGCCCGGAGTCGGCACCGATCAAACGGCTTGTTCAAGAGTCGCGTGAAAGGGGTAATCTCGTCGATGCGACGTTTGGCCGCAGGACGCGAGCGGTTATTATTACAGACAGCAATCATATTATTTTATCGGCAGTTCAGCCGGAAACAGTAGCGAACCGCGCTGCTTTGAAAGATGAGGATGCAGAGGAAGGATTGTGAAAGACGTGAAGGAAAAAGGCTTGCTGATCGTATTGTCCGGGCCTTCAGGCGTTGGAAAAGGGACTGTGCGAAAAGCTATTTTTTCAAGGGATGATGTAAAATTCGACTATTCGATTTCGATGACAACTCGCATACCGCGCGAGGGAGAGGTTGATGGTGTTGATTATTTTTTTAAATCCCGAGAAGAATTTGAGCAGCTAATTGAAGCCGGAAAACTGCTTGAATACGCTGAGTTTGTCGGAAACTATTACGGGACACCCGTTGATTACGTAAGGGAATCTCTTGATGCAGGAACGGATATTTTTCTGGAAATTGAAGTCGAAGGCGCCCGCCAAGTACGTGAGAAGTTTCCGGAAGGGCTGTTTATATTTCTTGCTCCGCCGAGTCTTTCTGAGCTGCACAGCCGGATTATCGGCCGCGGCACTGAGACAGATGAAGTGATCCGCGGACGAATGGAACAAGCTAGAAAAGAAATTGAGATGATGGATTTGTATGACTACGTTGTAGAAAACGACGAAGTAGAGCGGGCATGCACCCGAATCCAATCCATTGTCGAAGCGGAGCATTGCCGCCGTGAACGTGTGCAGCACCGTTACCAAATTATGCTGGAAGGTGAAAAGTAATGTTATATCCATCAATTGATAATTTACTTACGAAAATCGATTCAAAATATTCCCTCGTTAGTGTTGCCGCTAAGCGTGCACGCTTTATGCAGGAAAATAAGGGCACAGAGGCATTATCTTCATACAGATCCCATAAATTTGTCGGCAAAGCGCTTGAAGAAATTTATGCAGATGAGCTTGTCATGAAAAAGAAAGATTTGAATGAAACATATTCAGATGAAGTGTAAATAACTCATGAAAGGAAAAGGGCGGTTTTCTCCGGCCTTTTCTTTTTTGTCTCGGTGAAAAGAAGCCAATGTAGATTTGATGCCGAGACAAAAGATGACGGTCATTCAAGTGAAAAACCCTCCACTGAATGGCGTTATACTTTATGCTATCATATTTGTATAAGAACGAATGAACGGAGGATACATATATGAATGGAAAACACATTCTTCTTTGTGTCAGCGGAGGAATTGCGGTTTATAAGGCAGCGGCACTTACAAGTAAATTAAAGCAGGCCGGTGCGGAAGTGAAAGTCGTTATGACGGAATCGGCACAAAAATTTGTCACACCCGTTACTTTTCAAGCGCTATCCGGTCAGCCTGTTTATACGGATACATTTGATGAAAAGGATCCGGCAAAAATTGCGCACATTGATATTGCGGATTGGGCAGACCTTGTTCTCGTGGCACCAGCGTCTGCGAATATCATCGCTAAAATGGCCAATGGGATTGCTGACGACATGGTCTCAACCGTGCTTCTTGCCGGTACAGCTCCAAAATGGATTGCTCCTGCGATGAATGTTCATATGTATGCTCATCCTGCTGTGCAAAAAAATATGAACACGTTGAAATCATTCGGTTACCGGTTTATTGAACCAGGTGAAGGATATCTTGCCTGCGGATATACAGGAAAAGGACGGCTGGAAGAACCGGAAGTGATCACCGCGCTTGTATCTGAATATTTCTCAGGGCAAAAAAATACGCCGCTCTTAGGAAAAAAAGTGATAGTAACAGCAGGACCAACACGTGAGGCAGTAGACCCGGTCCGCTTTTTTACAAATCATTCAACAGGGAAGATGGGTTATGCAGTTGCGGAAGCAGCACGTGATCTGGGTGCTGATGTTACACTTATTTCCGGTCCGGTGAACCTGGAACCGCCGGCTGGCGTAAATGTAATCAACGTGGAGAGTGCAAAAGATATGTTTGACGCTGTGATCGAATCGTATGACGGAGCTGACATCGTTGTAAAAACAGCCGCGGTTGCAGATTACCGTCCGAAACGTATCCATGATAGTAAAATGAAAAAACAGGACGGTGAACTTTCTCTTGAATTGGAGCGTACGATTGATATTTTAAAAACGCTCGGTGAACAGAAAGCACATCAATTTTTAATCGGTTTTGCTGCAGAAACGAACGATGTCACGACCTATGCGAAGCGAAAGCTGGAATCGAAAAATGCAGATATGATTGTTGCCAATAATGTAAAGCAAGCAGGGGCAGGGTTTGGCGGCGATACGAATATTATTACGGTTTTCCACAGGGACGGGACAACTCGCGAATATGATTTGATGTCGAAAAGAGATGCGGCGGTTCATATTTTAAAAGAAGCGATTGAGCGAATGGGTGATAAGGCATGATTGTAGCTTCTGTCATTGTCGATGTGGCTGTCATGCAGACAGACCGCCCCTTTGACTATGAAGTACCGGATCGGTGGCAGGAGGTCATTCAGCCCGGGATGCGTGTTGTTGTCCCGTTCGGACCGCGTCATGTACAAGGATTTGTACTGGATGTTAAAGAAGAGGCGGAGATTCGGAAGTTGAAGCCGATTGTTGAACCGATGGATATTGTACCGGTACTCAATGAGGAACTCCTTTCACTTGCGGATTGGCTCACAGCCGAGTCACTTTGCTTTAAAATTTCCGCATTGCAGGTTATGCTGCCTGCCGCAATGAAAGCAAAATATCAAAAATTTATTCGGAAAACAAGAGAGCAGTCTGTTCAGCCTGCAGTTGAGTCACTATTTAATAATAGGGAAGAAATTCCTTGGGAAGAAGCAACAGATGCCGGGAAATTGTCTGATATACGAAAAGAAGTAAAAAACGGAACACTTGAAGTCATTTATTCAGTAAAAAGCAAAGGCCGCAAGAAAACGGTTAGAATGGTGAAATGCACGCTTTCCGAAAATGAGCTGGCCGAAATAGTTAACATTATGCCAAAAAATGCGGTCAAACAAAAAGAAGCATTGCTCGTTTTTACTGGACGGACACATCATTGGCTTTCTTTAAAAGAAACAGGCATCTCGTCGGCAACCGCAAAATCATTAATTGAAAAAGGATTCCTAGAAGAAAAGCAGGAAGAAATGTACCGGGATCCGCTTGGCGGCCAGCATTTCGAACCGGATAAACCGCTTATGTTAACGGAAAATCAGCAGAAGGCAATACGGCCTATTCTTGATAACTTAAACGCCGGTACATCGGGAACGTTTTTATTACATGGTGTGACGGGAAGCGGCAAAACAGAAATATATTTGCAATCCATCAGCCGCGTTATTGAAAAAGGACAGGAAGCCATTTTACTCGTTCCAGAAATATCATTGACACCTCAAATGACAGAGCGCTTTAAACGCCGCTTTGGCAACGATGTTGCGGTTCTTCACAGTGGTCTTTCGACCGGAGAAAAGTATGATGAATGGAGAAAAATAAGTCGGAAAGAAGTGAAAGTCGTCGTTGGCGCACGGTCGGCTATTTTCGCACCTTTTGAAAATATTGGTCTCATCATTATTGATGAAGAGCATGAAACGAGCTACAAACAGGAAGAAAATCCCCGCTATCATGCACGTGATGTGGCAATTCAGCGTTCTTTCCACTACAACTGTCCGGTTATTTTAGGCAGCGCCACACCATCTCTTGAATCATATGCGCGGGCAAAAAAAGGTGTATACACGCTGCTTTCGCTCGACCAACGTGTCAATGACCGTCCGCTTCCAACAGTCGACATTGTGGATATGCGTGAAGAGCTGCGTGAAGGAAACCGGTCTATGTTCTCACGGACGCTGTTTGAAAAAATAAAAGATCGACTTGAAAAAGGGGAGCAGACCGTTTTATTTCTAAATAAACGGGGCTATTCTTCTTTTATTATGTGCCGAGACTGCGGCTATGTTGCCGGATGCCCGCATTGCGATGTGTCAATGACCTATCACCGCCATCGCCACCAGCTAAAATGCCATTATTGCGGGTATGAAGAAGCCGCGCCCTATGTATGTCCAGAATGCACGAGTGAACATATTCGTCATTTTGGCACAGGGACTCAAAAGGTTGAAGAGGAATTATTAAAGCTCCTGCCGGAAGCACGAATTATTCGAATGGATGTCGATACAACCGGAACGAAAGGCGCCCATGAAAAATTACTTCGAAAATTTGGTGATAAAGAAGCGGATATTTTACTTGGCACGCAAATGATTGCAAAAGGTCTTGATTTTCCGGATATTACGCTTGTTGGCGTTTTAAGTGCAGACACGATGCTTCATTTGCCGGATTTCCGTTCATCAGAAAAAACATTTCAGCTGTTAACACAGGTGAGCGGGCGAGCTGGACGGCACACTCTCCCAGGGGAAGTTGTTGTACAGACATACACTCCAGAACATTACAGCATTCAGTTAGCGGCGGAACAAAATTATGAATCATTTTATCAACAGGAAATGATGATGAGGAAAATGGGGGGGTATCCGCCGTTTTATTTTTTAGCTCTCATCACCATTAGCCATACAGAAGCAATTGAAGCGGCATCGGCGGCGAATAAAATTGTCACAAAAATTAAACCTGCGCTTTCCTCTGCCGCTGTAATTCTCGGACCTGTCGCATCGCCAATCGCTCGTATCAATAATAGATATCGATGGCAATGTTTGATAAAATACAAACGTGAACCGAAGTTAACGGAGATATTAAAAAAAGTCCTGGAACATTATACAAAACAAGGAAAATCGAACGGATTAATTGTGTCAATTGATATACATCCATACGTGTTAATGTAGAAAAGAGGAATGATATGACAATATTAAAGATTGTCGAACATCCGGCGGCAATTTTAGAAACAAAATGCCGGCCGGTGACAACGTTTAACAGCGAATTAAAGCGTCTTGTACGCGATATGCAGGAAACAATGATCGAAGCAGATGGTGTTGGACTTGCAGCACCGCAAATTGGTATGGACATTCGGCTTGCAATTGTAGATGTGGAAGATGAGCATGGATTAATTGTACTGGTCAACCCTGAACTGATTGCTTCATCAGGCAGTCAGACTGATATCGAAGGTTGTTTAAGTTTTCCTGAGTTATACGGGATAGTGACCCGCCCGAATGCCATTAATATAAAAGCACAAAATGTCAAAGGGCAGATGTTTACATTTCAGGCAGAAGGTTTTTTGGCCCGAGCAATTTTACATGAAATGGATCACCTTGACGGGATTCTTTTTACATCAAAAGTAGAAAAGTACATTCCATCTGAGGAATTGGAAAGGGTGGATTCCTAATGACGAAAATAGTATTTATGGGCACACCTGATTTTTCGGTTCCGGTTCTCGATATACTCGTTAAGGATGGGTATGACATTCTTGCGGTTGTTACGCAGCCTGATCGTCCCGTCGGCAGAAAAAAAATCATGACCCCGCCTCCTGTGAAAGAAGCGGCTATAAAACATAATTTACCTGTATTGCAACCGGTAAAACTCTCGGCTTCTATAGAATTACAAAAAATCATCGAGATGAAACCAGATCTTATTGTAACAGCCGCATATGGACAGTTGCTGCCAAAAGACTTGCTTAATACACCGAAATTTGGCTGTATTAATGTTCATGCTTCTCTCCTGCCTGAATTACGCGGGGGCGCTCCGATTCACTATTCGATTCTGCAGGGGAAAAAAGAAACGGGCATTACGATAATGTACATGGCTGAAAAATTGGATGCAGGTGATATTATTACACAGGCGTCTATTCCAATAGAAGAAGATGATCATACAGGCATCTTACACGATAAATTAAGCGAGGTTGGAGCGAAATTGCTTTCTGAAACAATCCCGGCTATTTTAGAAGGAACCTCAAGCCGTACACCGCAGGATGAGTCAAAAGCTACATTTGCACCAAATATTCGCCGTGCGGATGAAAAAATTGACTGGAACCGTTCCGGTGAAGAGTTATACAACCAGGTGCGGGGCCTTTATCCGTGGCCGGTCTCCTACACAATGCTTAATGGAGCGGTCGTAAAAGTCTGGAAAGCAGAAAAAGCAACTGGTACATCTGACGAACCAGGCACCGTAATATCTATTGAGGATGACGGGTTTATTGTATCAACGGGTTCACGTACCGCATTAAAAATTATTGAATTGCAGCCTGCAGGAAAAAAACGAATGAGTGCCCGCGATTATTTACGAGGCTCTGGTTCCATCCTTTCGGCCGGCATGAAGTTTGGAGAATAAAATGGGAACACTGAATGTGCGCGAAACAGCGCTGGAATTAATCGAATCAGTTGAAAAAAGTGGTTCATACAGTAATTTGCTTTTAAACAATGCGATTGAAAAGAATAACATTTCTGGCCGTGACGCCGCCTTGTTGACTGAAATTACGTACGGCACCATTCAACGAAAATTAACACTTGATTTTTATCTGGCTCCTTTTTTGAAAAAGAAGCCAGAGCGTTGGGTCAATAATTTGCTCCGTTTATCCCTTTACCAGATGGTCTATCTTGATAAAGTACCTGAGCGCGCCGTCATTCATGAAGCGGTTAATATAGCGAAAAAACGCGGCCATAAAGGGATTGCCGGTATGGTGAATGGGGTGCTGAGATCCATTCAACGCGAAGGACTGCCGAACACGAACGAGATTCGCGATGAAGCGGAACGGATTTCTGTTGAGACAAGTCATCCGCTTTGGCTTGTAAAACGATGGATTAAAGCGTATGGTGCAGAAAAGACAGAGGCAATGTGCCGCCATAATTTAACGGCTCCTGAACAGACTGTCCGTGTCAATAAGATCCAAATGACAAGGGATGAAGCGATTAAAAAGCTTAAAGAAGAAGGATTTGATGCATGTTATTCAGAGGTGTCTCCATTTGCAATTCGCATCGCAAGAGGAAATGCAGTAAGATCTACGTTATATAAAGATGGTGCGATTTCGATTCAAGATGAAAGTTCTATGCTCGTTGCTCCTGTTCTTGGCGTATCACCTGGACAGCGCGTTCTCGATATGTGTGCTGCACCCGGCGGCAAAACGGCGCACATAGCTGAAATAATGAATGGCGAAGGACACATCGATGCCCTTGATATTCACGCTCATAAATTAAAACTTGTTGAGCAAAACGCCGAACGTCTTTCACTATCGAATATACATGTTCAAAAACAAGATGCTCGAAAGGCCGGCGAGATATTTGAAAGTGAAACCTTCGATGCAATTCTTGTCGATGCCCCGTGTTCAGGTCTTGGTGTCATCCGCCGAAAGCCGGATTTAAAGTATGTGAAAACGGAAGAAGATCTGGACAACCTGCAGTCAATTCAACTCACTATATTAGCTGCTGCTGCACCGCTTGTAAAAGATAACGGTGTTCTTGTATATAGTACTTGTACCGTAGACAAAGCTGAAAACGAAGGGACGGTTGCTTCTTTCCTGAAGGCACACCCTGAATTTGAAGCGGAGCCGCTTGAACATATATCATTACAGCCGCAGTCTTCAATGATCCAAATATTCCCTGATGATTTTGGCGGAGACGGATTTTTCATTAGTAAATTTAGAAAGAAGGAACGAACCTAAATGAATGCAGCAACGAACAAACAAAACGAAGCACAGAAGCCATCAATTTATTCTTTGGAACTTCATGAAATGAAAGACTGGCTTACAGAAAACGGGGAAAAACCTTTTCGTGCCGAGCAAATATTTGACTGGCTGTATGTAAAACGGGCGAAATCCGTAGATGAAATGACAAACTTGTCAAAAACATTACGGGAGAAACTGGAAGTTCATTTTGCATTCACTGTTTTAAAAACAGCGATTCAACAAGAATCCGCAGATGGCACCATCAAATTTTTGTTCGAACTGCATGACGGCTACTCCATCGAAACGGTGTTAATGCGTCATGATTACGGAAACTCAATTTGTGTGACTACTCAAGTCGGCTGCCGCATTGGCTGTACATTTTGCGCATCCACACTCGGAGGTTTGAAACGAAACCTGGAAGCAGGGGAAATTGTTGCACAGGTGGTCAAAGTACAACAGGCGCTTGATGAAGTTGGTGAACGAGTCAGCTCGGTCGTTATTATGGGCATCGGGGAACCATTTGATAATTATGATGAAATGATGTCATTTTTGAACATCATCAACCATGATAAAGGATTAAATATTGGAGCTCGTCACATTACCGTCTCAACTAGCGGGATAGTGCCGAAAATTTACAAATTCGCAGATGAAAAAACACAAATTAATTTTGCTGTATCCCTTCATGCACCGAACGACGAACTTCGAACAAAATTAATGCCAATAAACCGTGCGTATAAATTAAAAGATTTAATGGAAGCAATCCGCTATTATACAGAAAAAACGGGACGCCGCATCAGCTTTGAATACGGCTTGTTCGGCGGGGAAAATGATTCTGTTGCTCATGCGGAAGAACTAGCAGGGCTTATTAAAGGGATTAAGTGTCATGTCAACTTAATTCCGGTTAACTATGTACCGGAACGCAATTACGTTCGTACACCACGCAACAAAATATTTGAGTTTGAAAAAACATTGAAAAAGAATGGCGTGAATGTGACGATCCGCCGTGAACAAGGAACAGATATCGATGCGGCATGTGGACAGCTTCGAGCGAAAGAGCGTGCTGGCGAAACGAGGTGACCAAATTGAATGCTGTGTTTCGGACAGACAGGGGTCGAATTCGGGCTCACAATGAAGATAATGGCGGTGTATTTCATCATAAACAGTCCCTATGTTTAGCCGTTGTGGCGGATGGCATGGGCGGTCATAATGCAGGTGATATCGCCAGCCGCATGACGATTGAGGGGATGGAATACGCCTGGAATGAAGCAAATTCCCAAATTGAATCACCAGATGATGCAGTAGAATGGCTGAAGTCCACTATTTTTGAGATCAATGCTGCTATTTTGAACCATGCGAAAGAACATCCTGAATGCAGCGGAATGGGGACAACGCTTGTCACTGCATTATGTACGGAGAAATATTGCACCATCGCAAGCATCGGCGACAGCCGGTGCTATTTGCAGAATGAAGACGGCTTTTCACAAGTTACAGAAGATCATTCACTCGTTAATGAGCTCGTGAAATCTGGTGAAATAAGCCGCGCAGATGCAGAAAGCCATCCGAGAAAAAATGTGCTGACACGTGCGCTTGGCACCGATGAAAAACTGACAGTTGATTACCGGACGATCATGTTTGAAGAAGGAGATTTTCTTCTTCTTTGTTCTGACGGTTTGTCTAACAAAGTAAGTGCTGTTGAAATGAAAGACGTTCTTGAATCACCAGATTCGCTAGAATTAAAAGCGGATACACTCATTCAGATGGCCAATGAAAACGGGGGAGAGGACAATATTACGGTTGTCATCCTCGAACATTGTCCTGGCAGTGAAAGAGGGTGAGTAAATGCTGATTGGGAGACGATTAAGCGGCCGCTATAAAATCGAACGGACAATCGGTGGCGGCGGTATGGCCCACGTCTACCTTGCGCGGGATATTATTTTAGAACGGGATGTTGCAATCAAAGTTTTAAGATTTGATTTTGCCGGGGAAGATGAATTTTTACGGCGGTTTCAACGAGAAGCACAAGCAGCATCGAGCCTGGTTCATCCGAATATTGTCAGTATTTATGATATTGGCGAAGAAGATAATGTGAATTTCATCGTTATGGAATATGTGGATGGCATGACGTTAAAAGAATACATTCAACAGTTTTCACCACTTCCATATGAAAAAGTGATAGATATAATGAAACAGATGACAGCCGCAGTAGCATTTGCTCATCAGCATTCAATTATTCACAGGGATATAAAACCGCATAATATGTTAATCGATCATGATGGCACCGTCAAAATTACTGATTTTGGGATTGCGATGGCGATGAGTGCAACGTCCATTACACAGACAAATGCGGTTCTCGGTTCTGTTCATTATATTTCACCTGAACAGGCAAGAGGTGGAATGGCAACGAAAAAGTCGGACATTTATGCACTTGGCATTGTCATGTACGAATTGTTAACAGGGAGTCTTCCTTTTTCAGGTGAATCTGCTGTATCTATTGCCTTAAAGCATTTACAGTCCGATACACCATCTGTACGACAGCTTTATCCAGATGTGCCGCAAAGTATTGAAAATATTGTTCTTCACGCAACTGCAAAAGATCCGTTTCACAGGTATGCAAATGCCGAAGCGATGGAAGCAGACCTTTCGACAGCACTTGAAGACTATCGTATTCATGAAGAAAAGTTTACAATACCGGATGAGGATGATGAAGTAACGAAAGCAATTCCAATCATTGCTTCGAAGCCGCAGGAAAGCGAAAGAATCACCGCGCATGAGGAACCGGAGAAAAAATTTGCGCCCGAAAAAAAAGAAAAAAAACGCAAGAGTTGGCCATGGATTATTTTTATTCTTATGGTAATGGCGGTTGCTGCCTCAGTTATTTGGCCAATGGCAACAGCACCAAAAGATATAAACGTGCCTGATACGACAGAAAACGGTCTTGATGAAGCTGCATCCACACTCGTTACTGCGGGGCTGGCTGTCGGAGAATCGCAAGAAGAATTCAGTGCGGACATACCGGAAGGAAAAGTCATTCGAACCTCCCCGGAAGCCGGAGAAACGGTAAAAGAAGGGACTAAAGTAGATTTGTATGTATCTGCTGGGAAAGAGCAATCAGACATGGCGGATTACACAGGAAAAACATTAGAAGAAACACGTGAACTGTTAGAAGAAGCCGGATTTCGCAATGTGAATGTAGAAATGGTTCACGACGAAAGTGAAGCGGGTACCGTCTTGGAACACAATCCCGAAGCTGGCGAGAAAGTTATCCCTGAAGAGGAAGATGTTAAACTGACTGTCAGTGCCGGACGTGCAAATGTTGTTCTAATTGATTTAACAGACTACAACAAAAAAAGTCTTGAAGATTATGAGGATTCTGCGGGCGTTACAGTCCATGTTGCTGGAGAAGAATATTCAGATACCGTAGATGCCGGACAGGTATTATCACAGTCACCCCAGGCCGGTAGTGAAGTGCCGTATGGAAGCACGGTTGAGGTAATCTTGTCCAAAGGACCGGAAGAAATTCCGCCCAAAAAGGTATTAAAAGACATTGTCATTCCATATGAACCTGGAACGGAAGGCGAACCGCAGGAAATTCAAATATATATTGAAGATATGGATCACAGCATGACGGAACCGTATGAGAAGTTTTTAATAACAGAAGATACGGAACGCACACTTGAATTTGTTTTTGAAGAAGGAACAAAATCGGGTTTTAAAGTTATTCGAGATCAAATTGTCATTATGGATGAAACGATTCCATTTCCTGATGCTGATGAAAATGAATAAGGGGGTCCTTCATGCCAGCAGGCAAAATTATTAAAGCATTAAGCGGTTTTTATTACGTTCTAGATGGAGAAGAAACGATTCAATGCCGGGGACGCGGTGTATTCCGGAAGCGAAATATTACACCGCTCGTCGGTGATTATGTTGAATTTGAAGCAGAAAATGCCAAAGAAGGGTACATTTTATCGGTAGAAGAACGTAAGAACGATCTTGTGCGTCCGCCTGTCGCGAATGTCGATCAGGCAGTACTCGTTTTTTCGGCGATGGAGCCCACATTTAGCACTACGCTTCTCGATCGGTTTCTTGTACTCATTGAATCAAAAGATATTGAACCGCTTATTTGCATTACAAAAATGGATTTATTGAATGAAATTGATGAAGTAGCGAAGTATGTATCTGATTATCGGAATATTGGCTATACCGTAATTGAAACATCATCTGAAACGCTTGATGGCATAGAGGCACTTGCGGATTATTTACATGGTAAAACGTCTGTTTTTGCCGGTCAGTCAGGTGTTGGAAAATCGTCATTATTAAATGCTATTCGTCCCGATTTAGAATTGAAAACAAATGAAATATCTAATTCTCTTGGACGAGGAAAACATACAACCAGGCATGTTGAACTAATACCAGCAGCCGGTGGACTTGTCGCGGATACACCGGGATTCAGTTCCCTCGACTTTGATGGTCTCGAAATGGAAGATGTTTCATCATGCTTTCCTGAAATGGTGAAACGAAGCAATTCTTGTAAGTTTAGAGGATGTCTTCACATAAATGAGCCAAAATGTGCAGTGAAACAAGCGGTAGAAGATTCCATGATCCCCTCATACCGATATGAACATTATTTGCAATTTATAGAGGAAATAAAAGAGAGAAAGCCGAGGTACTAGCTATGATCAAAATAGCCCCTTCGATTTTATCGGCCGATTTTGCAAGGCTTGGAGAAGAAGTGAAAGATGTGGAAAAAGGCGGTGCAGACTACATTCATATAGACGTGATGGACGGTCATTTTGTTCCTAATATTACGATTGGTCCTCTCATTGTGGAAGCGATCCGGCCGGTCACTAAACTTCCGCTTGACGTCCATTTAATGATTCAAAATCCGGATGCATATATTGAATCATTCGCAAATGCGGGAGCCGATATTATTACGGTACATGCAGAAGTGTGCCCTCATTTGCATCGAACCATTCAGCTTATCCGCTCATTTGGCGTAAAAGCAGGTGTTGTTCTTAATCCATCAACTCCGGAACATGTCCTTGAATATGTCATAAATGATATTGATATGGTGTTGATTATGACAGTCAATCCTGGATTTGGCGGGCAGGCATTTATTGAGGCGGTTGTACCAAAGATCCGCCGAGTCCGTCAAATGATAATAGATGCCGGTGTCAATGTCGATATTGAAATTGATGGCGGCGTGAATCCGGAAACGGCAAAAGTTTGTGCAGAAGCAGGTGCAAATGTACTTGTTGCCGGTTCAGCTATCTATAACAAGGATGATCGCGGTGCTGCGATAAAAGAAATTCGCCGTGCTGCCGAAAACGCGTGATCATCCGCATTGTCGCCGGAGGTCCTGAACAGGAGCTTCCAGAGTTTCATATAAATAATACAGATGAAACGGAATGGATCGGGGTTGACCGCGGTGCATTGTATTTACTTGATCGCGGTATTACACCGTCAAAAGCATTTGGGGATTTTGATTCCGTGTCTCCTTCAGAATGGAAAAGAATTTCTGATTTAGTCTCGGATCATGTGCAATTTCCATCAGAAAAAGACGAAACGGACCTGGAGATTGCTTTAAATTACGCTATTAGCCAAAACCCGGATGCTATTGAGCTCTATGGTGTAACAGGGGGCCGCCTCGACCATTTTTTCGGAGCGGTCACACTTCTGATGAAAGAGGAATTAAGGGGGGGACCCTCTGTAACGATTATTGATCGGCAAAATCGAATAAACATTTATAACCCTGGGCGTGTAGTAATAAACGCGGAGAAGAATATAAAATATTATTCGTTTTTTGCCATGAATGAAAAGGTGGAGGGGTTAACGCTTCAAGGGTTTAAATACCCGCTTGAGGATTACTTGCTCAAAAGCGGTTCATCCCGATGTGTCAGTAATGAATTAAATGATAAAAAAGGGGTCTTTTCATTCGATTCGGGCATATTAATGGTAGTAAGAAGTATTGACGGGGGGATGAGCCGTTGAAATTTTACACATTAAAGCTGCCAAAGTTTGTGGGCGGGATGATCAGAATGGTATTGTCTGCAGGGAGAAAGAATAAATAAAAAAGCACCTGTGCCATTGAGGTACAGGTGCTTTTAACTATAGAAGATTATACGCGTTCCACTTTTCCGGATTTAAGCGCACGAGCAGAAACCCATACACGTTTCGGTTTACCGTCTACGAGGATGCGAACTTTTTGCAGGTTAGCGCCCCATGTACGTTTGCTTGAGTTCATTGCGTGTGAACGATTATTTCCAGTACGTGCTTTACGGCCAGAGATAACACATTGTTTTGGCATTTTATTCACTCCTTACTGTTCAGGATTAACATAATCTGTTTTCATATGTGCAAGACACTTAAATAATTTATCATACTAAGATGACGAATGCAACTACTTCAGTAAAGTCTTTCAAGAAAAAAACCTTGACACTAAATAGAACAACAGCCATTAATAGAGTGAGTTGTGAATATATATATAAATATAGTAAAATGAACATAGTTCGATTCGCAAGGGAGGATTTTTTGTGACGATTGAATTGAAAACAGAGCTTGGACACATTGACATATCAAACGAAGTGATTGCGATGATTGCCGGCGGAGCTGCAGTGGATTGCTATGGCATTGTTGGCATGTCTTCAAAAAAGCAGTTGAAAGACGGTATTGCTGAAATTTTACGCCGTGAAAATTTTACGCGCGGTGTTGTTGTCCGCCAGGAAGAAGATCGCGTTTTTATTGATATGTACATAATTGTGAGCTACGGAACGAAAATTTCGGAAGTGGCAAGCAATGTACAATCAAAAGTCAAATATACACTTAATAAAACGGTCGGCCTTTCGGTTGATTCTGTTAATATTTTTGTACAGGGTGTACGGGTTACGAACCCGTAGTGTGAGGAGGAAATTTCGTGGCTATTACTTCATTGGACGGACTGCGTTTTGCCAGGATGGTGCAGGCAGGCGCGCAGCATCTATCTGCAAATGCCGCAATGGTTGATGCATTAAACGTTTTCCCGGTACCGGACGGAGATACGGGAACAAATATGAATTTGTCTATGACGTCTGGAGCAAAGGAAACGGAACAAACTAAACAGGCGCATTTTGGCAAAACAGCTGAAGCGCTCTCAAAAGGACTGCTAATGGGCGCACGGGGAAATTCGGGCGTCATTTTGTCCCAATTGTTCCGTGGCTTCTCAAAAGCGATCGCGGGAAAACAGGAAGTGAATGCATTTGAATTGGCTGCTGCGTTTGAAGCAGGAGTACAGACCGCATATAAAGCTGTCATGAAACCTGTCGAGGGGACGATATTAACCGTCGCAAAAGATGCGGCAAGAAAAGCAGTCGAAAAAGCGCATAAAGAGACGAATGTGATTGCGGTCGTTGAGGCGCTTGTTGAAGAAGGACAGGCGTCGTTAAACCGTACTCCTGACCTTTTGCCTGTTTTAAAAGAAGTCGGCGTTGTCGACAGCGGCGGTCAAGGACTTCTACTCGTATATGAAGGCTTCCTTGCCGAATTAAAAGGGGAGGCGCTTCCGGCGCCGCTCTCAACCCGTCAAGATTTGGCGGATCTTGTTAGTGCTGAACATCATAAAAGCGTTCAAAGCTTTATGAGCACTGAAGATATTGAATTTGGCTACTGCACGGAATTTATGGTGAAATTTGATCCTGATAAATTGTCTAAACATCCGTTTTCGGAAGAGGACTTCCGTAATGAGTTGAGTCAATTTGGCGATTCGCTTCTCGTCATATCTGATGATGAGATTGCAAAAGTACATATTCATGCGGAACATCCTGGTGATGTACTTTCGTGCGGTCAAAAATACGGCAGCCTGATTAATATGAAAATAGAAAATATGCGGGAACAACACAGCGCGATTACCGGCGGGGCTGCTGAAGCACCAAAACCTGCAGAAAAAGCACGTTACGGTATTGTTTCGGTTGCAATGGGAGCTGGTGTTGCTGAACTGTTTAAAAGTATTGGGGCCACGTTTGTTATTGAGGGCGGGCAGACAATGAACCCATCGACGGAGGATATCGTAAAAGCGATTCATGATTCACATGCGGACCACGTGATTGTACTCCCGAATAATAAAAATATTATTATGGCTGCTGAGCAGGCAGCGGAAGTGTCTGAAGCAAGCGTCTCCGTTGTGCCGACAAAAACAGTTCCTCAAGGTCTAGCAGCATTGATTGCTTTTAACCCGGATGGGGATGAACAGTCGAATAAACGTGCGATGACAAATGCAGCAGGTCATGTAAAAACAGGGCAGATTACTCATGCTGTGCGGGATACGAGCATTGACGGTATTGAGATCAAAAAAGATGACTTTATGGGCCTTGCGGAAGGGAAAATTGTTGTAACGAATGACAATAAAATGACAGCTGTTACAGAGCTTCTTGATACACTCCTTGATGACGAATCAGAAATTGTCACAATCATTTTTGGACAGGACGCATCAGAAGCGGAAGTAGAACAGGTTGTATCATATATTGAAGAAAATTTCCCAGGTGTGGAAGCGGAAGTTCATAACGGACAGCAGCCGCTTTATCCGTTTATTTTCTCAATCGAATAAACAAGGAGAGGGAGAAATCTCTCTCTTTTTCACATTTTAAGAAAGGAGGAATGGATGTGAATCAGGGTGATTCTCCACTTCATTTGCCGATTAGCGTCCTAAAAGGTGCCGGGAAAGAAGCAGAAACATCACTCGCCGGTATCGGTGTGTTAACAGTCGGAGATTTAATGGAATTTGTGCCGGCTCGGTATGAAGATATGCGTCTTAAAAGCCCGGTGGAAGCGGCTCACGATGAAAAGGTGACGATTGAGGGAACAATTCAAACAGAACCCTCAGTCATGTATTATGGAAAAAAAAAATCACGTCTTACATTTAAACTGCTGTCAGGGCCTCATTTAATTAACGTTACATTTTTTAATCAGCCCTATTTAAAGAAAAAAGCAGCGGTCGGCGATACGGTTACTGTTACTGGTAAATGGGACCGAAATCGTTTATCAGTATCGGGTCAATTACTTGAAATTGGACCATACTCGCGAGGAACTGATTTTGAAGCGGTGTATCTTCTGCGTAATGCCATTTCACTTAAGCAGTTCCGTAAGCTTGTAAAGCAGGCGATTGAACTGTATGGGACTTATATTGAAGAAACATTGCCAGATAGTCTTTTGAACCAGTACAGACTAATTGCAAGGAAAGATGCAATCAAAGCACTTCATTTTCCAGCATCTGAAGAAGAAATGAAACAAGCGCGGCGCCGATTTGTGTATGAAGAATTTTTTTATTTTCAGCTAAAAATGCAGGCGCTCCGAAAAACAGTTCGAGAGCAGTCCGGTGGCATCTCGCAAAAATACGATCTTGTGAAATTAAAAGAGCTTATCGATTCATTGCCGTTTGAACTGACCAATGCGCAAAAAAAAGCGGTGAATGAAATATGTGCCGATATGAAATCTCCATACCGGATGAATAGATTGCTGCAGGGGGATGTAGGGAGCGGAAAAACAGCTGTAGCAACACTGGCTCTTTACGCATCTGTTACAGCTGGATACCAAGGTGCTCTTATGGTGCCGACAGAAATTTTAGCCGAGCAGCATGCGAAATCTCTTCATGATATGCTTGAGCCATTCGGTATTCATACAGCGCTTTTAACAGGAAATGTGAAAGGGAAAAAACGGAAGGCACTTCTTGATGCGCTGGCTTCTGGTGACATAGATATTCTAATCGGCACGCATGCGCTCATTCAAGACGACGTTCAATTTCAAAACCTCGGTCTCGTTATTACGGATGAACAGCATCGATTCGGTGTCAATCAGCGGCGCATTTTGCGGGCAAAGGGAGATAATCCGGATGTACTGTTTATGACAGCAACACCCATTCCCCGTACACTGGCCATTACGGTGTTTGGTGAAATGGATGTGTCGATTATTAACGAAATGCCGGCAGGAAGGAAAGCGATTGAAACGTATTGGGCCAAAGAAGAAATGCTTGGACGCGTGCTCGATTTTACCGAAAAAGAACTAAGAAAAGGCAGGCAGGCATATGTCATTTGTCCGCTTATTGAAGAATCAGAAAAACTCGATTTTCAAAATGCTCTCGATGTACATGCGCAGCTGAGCAGTCATTTCCATGGCAAGTTTACTGTCGGTTTAATGCATGGACGTCTGTCTGGTGAAGAAAAAGATGAGGTTATGAAATCGTTCAGCGCGAACGATTTAAACATTCTCGTTTCAACGACAGTCGTGGAAGTGGGTGTAAACGTCCCGAATGCAACGGTCATGATCATATATGACGCTGAGCGGTTTGGCTTGTCACAGCTTCACCAGCTGCGTGGACGGGTTGGACGTGGTTCGGAGCAGTCATATTGCATGCTCATTGCTGATCCAAAATCGGAAACAGGGAAAGAGCGGATGACGGCAATGACGGAAACCAATGATGGATTTGTTCTTAGTGAAAAAGACCTGGAACTGCGCGGGCCAGGTGATTTCTTTGGACGTAAACAAAGCGGATTGCCGGAATTTAAAATGGCAGACATGGTGCATGATTATCGTGCGCTTGAAACGGCACGGGATGATGCAAAAAAATTAATCGATTCTCCTGCTTTTTGGAATGGCCATGAATACCGTCATTTACGCGCGGTATTAACGGACTCAGGAGTACTGGCCGGTGAGAAGCTTGATTAAGAATGCAAGATTTTCCTTGCATTCTTTTTTTGTTGTCTCTATACTGTTTTTAGTACCTAGTCCTAATATCGGATGGTGGCATTCAATGAGAAGATCAAAAAAAGAAAGGCAGGAGCGTCTTCAGGAGACAATTCAGGCGAATCCGTTCGTTACCGACGAGGAGCTCGCAGGAGAATTTAAAGTTAGTGTACAGACAATTCGGCTTGACCGAATGGAGCTGTCAATTCCTGAATTGCGTGAGCGCATTAAATATGTAGCAGAACAAAACATGCATGATGAAGTAAGATCCCTGCCGATTGAAGAAGTAATTGGGGAGATTATCGACATTGAACTAGATAAAAGTGCAATATCCATTTTTGACGTAAAAAAAGACCATGTTTTTAAGCGAAATGGAATTACCCGGGGCCATCACTTATTTGCACAGGCTAATTCGCTGGCTGTCGCCGTTATAAATGATGAAATGGCCCTTACAGGAAAAGCAGATATTCGCTTTACCCGACCGGTCCGAGAAGGCGAACGCGTGATTGCAAAAGCAAAAGTAACCCGTCTGGAAAAGTTAAAAACAATAGTAGAGGTATCAAGTTTTGTCGGCAGCGAACGAGTTTTTTGTGGAGAGTTTTCAATGTTTCGTGCGCCGGCAGCAGAAAAGGATGATCAAGATGAAATTGGCAATTGATGCAATGGGCGGTGACAATGCCCCAGAACAAATCATTCTCGGTGTAAATCGGGCATTAAAAGAAAATCCAGAACTGGTGTTAACGGTTTTTGGAGATGAAGCGAAAATCCGTACATATTTAGATCAAAACAGCCGTGCCGAAGTTGTTCATTCACCTGATGTTATTCTTGGGACGGATGAACCTGTACGGGCTGTGCGCCGAAAAAAAGAGTCATCACTTGTCATGATGGCGGAAGCTGTTGCAAAGAACGAGGCTGCGGCATGTGTGTCAGCAGGAAATACAGGCGCGTTAATGGCTGCAGGTTTGTTTATTGTTGGCCGGATAGACGGGGTCGAACGTCCGGCACTTGCACCGACATTACCGACGATTGATGGAAGAGGATTTGTCATGCTTGATCTCGGGGCGAATTCGGATGCCAGGCCGGAACATCTTCTCCAATATGCAGTCATGGGATCTGTATATGCTGAAAAAGTACGGGGGATTGATAATCCTAGGGTTGGCTTGCTTAATATTGGCACAGAAGAAAAAAAAGGAAATGAGTTAACGAAAGCAGCATTTTCGCTTTTAAACGGTGCAAACGATCTTCATTTTATCGGAAATGTTGAATCTCGTGACTTGCTGAATGGTGTGGCAGATGTTGTCGTCACAGATGGATTCACGGGCAATATGGTTTTAAAAACACTTGAAGGCACAGCACTGTCTATTTTCTCTATGTTAAAGCAGTCGCTGGCATCGTCACTAAAAACAAAAATTGGGGCAGTTCTTTTAAAAGAGGAGCTATATGCTTTAAAAAATAAAATGGATTATGCCGAATACGGCGGTGCAGGCCTTTTTGGCTTGAAAGCGCCGGTCATTAAAGCGCACGGTTCATCGGATGCGAATGCTTTTTTTCATGCAATTGAGCAGGCGTACAAAATGGCGCAGGCAAATGTACCATCAATTATAGAATCGCAAATTTCAAGCGGAGAGGGAGAATCGAACTAATGGGGAAAATTGCTTTTGTCTTTCCTGGACAGGGATCGCAGACAGTCGGAATGGGAAAATCGCTTGCGGATCAGCATGAAGAAATACGAGCAATGTTCCTTTTAGCTGATGAAAAACTCGGTTATTCACTTACAGATATTATGTTTGAAGGGCCAGATGAACAGCTGACGTTAACAACAAATGCACAGCCTGCTATTTTAGCGACTAGTATGGCGGTGTTAAAACGGTTTGAGAAAGAAGGTATTAAGGCTGATTTTACTGCCGGTCATAGTCTTGGTGAGTACACGGCGCTTGCAGCAGCCGGCGCCATTACATTTGAAGAAGCTGTGTATGCAGTAAACCAGCGGGGGCGGCTGATGGAGGAAGCTGTACCGGCTGGACGAGGTGCGATGGCGGCTGTCCTTGGCATGGAACGTGATGCACTTAAAGGCGTGATGAAAGACGTGGAGAACGCCGGGCTTGTTGTCGCGGCTGCGAATTTCAACTGCCCGGGTCAAGTTGTGATTTCTGGCACAAAAGAAGGTGTAGAAAAGGCATCAGAGCTCTTGAGGGAAAAAGGAGCAAAAAGGGTCATTCCGCTGAATGTGAGCGGTCCATTCCATTCGCCGCTTATGAAATCGGCCGCGGAAAAACTCCGTGAAGTCTTACATGCTGCAAATATTCAATCAGCGAGCATACCGGTTGTTGCGAATGTCGACGCCTGTCCTGTAACAGATGCGGAGGAAATTATAGATAACCTTGTTAAGCAGCTATATTCACCTGTTTTATGGGAAGACAGTGTAAACACGCTCTTAAAAGAAGGTGTCGATACATTTATTGAAATCGGTCCAGGTACAGTGTTATCCGGATTAATTAAAAAAGTAAACCGCCGAGTAAGAACGTTTGCGGTAAGTGACGAAGAATCGATTATGAAAACAGTTGCCACACTAAAGGAGGAAGCAAAATGAATCTTGAGGGGAAAACAGCACTCGTAACGGGTGCATCTCGCGGAATCGGGAAAGCAATCGCACTTGAACTGGCTAGACTTGGTGCTGACGTGGCGGTTAACTATGCAGGCAGTGAACAAAAAGCTGCAGATGTTGCTGAAGAAATTAAAGCAATGGGACGTCGTTCGTTTATCGTACAATGCGATATTTCCGACAGTGAAGCTGTACAGTCAATGGTGAAAGAAACGATCAGTCAATTTGACCGTATTGACATTCTTGTTAACAATGCAGGAATTACGAGAGATAATCTTCTTATGCGTATGAAAGACCAGGAGTGGGATGAGGTGATAGACACGAATTTAAAAGGTGTCTTTCTTTGCACAAAAGCCGTCACTCGCCAGATGATGAAACAGCGAAGCGGAAGGATTATTAATATTTCTTCTGTTGTCGGCCGGATTGGCAATGCCGGACAGGCAAACTATACAGCGGCCAAAGCGGGCGTTATCGGGTTAACAAAAGCATCAGCACGTGAACTTGCACCGCGCGGCATTACAGTTAACGCAATTGCTCCAGGTTTTATTTCAACAGATATGACTGACGAACTGCCTCAAGAAGCGAAAGAGCAGCTGATTGGCCAGATTCCACTTGGCACACTCGGAGATGTTGAAGATATTGCTGCTGCAGCGGCATTTTTAGCCGGAGATGGGGCTAGATACATTACCGGTCAGGTCATTGGTGTTGATGGCGGCATGGCAATGTGAGAAAAGACGTGTTCTAACTGGGTAAATCGTCTATAATACATTGAGGGGAGGTGAATCATAGTGGCAGATGTTTTAGAACGTGTAACGAAAATTATCGTGGATCGTCTAGGTGTTGAAGAATCTCAAATCAACCTTGATGCAAAATTCAAGGAAGATCTTGGTGCAGATTCTCTTGACGTTGTTGAGCTTGTCATGGAGCTTGAAGACGAATTCGATATGGAAATTTCCGATGACGACGCGGAAAATATTACGACGGTAGGCGACGCTGTAACATACATAAACAGCAAAAACTAATCGTCATTAATGGCAGATCCGCCCATGCGGGTCTGCTTTTTTAATTGTCTTTGCGCAATGCATTTTTTTCAGCTAAACTGTTTTTGTGTGCATTTTAACTTTTCGGAGGAACAGGAATGAAGAAATTAAATCGGGAGCATCGTTATTCCGAACGGAAAGATATGGAGTTTAAACAATTTCAAGATACCATGGGCATCCGTTTTCAGAACGACTCACTATTAAAGCAGGCATTTACCCATTCATCATATGTGAATGAGCATCGGAGAAAACCGCATGAAGACAATGAGCGACTTGAATTTCTTGGTGACGCCGTACTGGAACTGACCGTTTCACAATTTTTATATAAAACGTATCCGGTTATGTCAGAAGGAGAATTGACGAAGTTACGTGCAGCGGTAGTTTGCGAGCCGTCCCTCGTCACGTTTGCTAATGAACTCGAGTTTGGCCGCCTCATTTTGCTTGGAAAAGGAGAGGAAATGACCGGAGGGAGAATGCGTCCGGCGCTCCTGGCTGATGTATTTGAAGCCTTCATTGGTGCCTTATATCTAGATCAAGGGATGGAATCGGTCATCCGCTTTTTAGAGCGGGCCGTATTCCCGAAAATAAGTGCCGGTGCTTTTTCTCATGTGATGGATTTTAAAAGCCAGCTTCAGGAATATGTACAGCGAGAATTAAAAGGATCGCCGGCGTATCGCGTTTTAGAAGAAAAAGGCCCGGCACATAATAAAGAATTTATAACAGAAGTTTCATTAAATGGAACCATCCTCGGCACTGGAAGCGGCCGCTCGAAAAAAGAAGCGGAACAGTTTGCTGCCCGGATGGCTCTTGAAAATATGAAAGAACAATCGAAGTAAAAGACAGGTGGATAAGCATGATCCTGAAAAAGCTGGATATTGCGGGATTTAAATCATTTGCCGGAAAAGTGACCGTTGAATTTATGCCCGGTGTAACCGCAGTCGTCGGGCCAAATGGCTCCGGAAAAAGCAACATCACAGAAGCGATTCGGTGGGTGCTCGGAGAACAGTCGGCAAAAAGTTTACGCGGCGGAAAAATGGAAGATGTCATTTTCTCGGGCAGTGACTCAAGAAGAAGATTGAACGAGGCGGATGTGACCATTACGCTCGATAACCGCGATGGGGCACTTCCGCTCGATTACACTGAGGTAAGCATTACACGGCGTGTAAACCGGAACGGTGAAAGTGATTATTTTATTAATAAGCAAAGCTGCCGGTTAAAAGACATTATTGAACTATTTATGGATTCGGGTCTTGGCCGAGGTGCATTTTCCATTATCGGCCAGGGGCGTGTCGATGAAATTTTAAACAGCCGTCCGGAGGAAAGACGCTCCATTTTTGAAGAAGCTGCGGGTGTGTTGAAATATAAGACTCGCAAAAAGCAAGCGGAACAAAAACTTTTGGAAACAGAGGAAAACGTCAGCCGTGTAAATGATATATTACATGAACTGGAACAGCGTATTGAGCCGCTAGAAATGCAGGCGTCAGCCGCGAAGGATTACTTGGAAAAAAAAGCTGAATTAAAAGAAATTGAAGCAGCTGTATGGGCGCATGATATTGCCGCGTTTCACGATGAATGGGAGCGCCAAAAAGAAGAAAGACTGCGGAATGAACGGCAGGCAGCCCGTCTGTCGGAGCAAGTGGATTCAGAAGAGTTATTGATGAAAGAAATGGAGCAGGAACTAAAACAGCTGGGTGAACAGGAAGATGCCGCACAGCAAAACCTCCTGACGATTATTGAATCCCTTGAAAAAATTGAAGGAAAACGAAGGCTGATGGACGAACGGGAAAAAAATGCGTCCTACAATGAAGAGCGCCTGACAAAATCGATAGCTGAAGCAGAGCGGAAACGATCATCATTAAAGGCTGCAGCGGAAGAAGCAAGTACGTCCGCTGAGTTAAAACGCAAAGAATATGAACAACTTCAAAAAGAAGCAAACGAAAAAGAAAAGCTGTTGAATGCTCTATCAGAAAACACGGAAGAAAAGCTGGAATCGTTAAAGTCTGATTACATTGATCACTTGAACCGCGCTGCTGCTGCGAAAAATGAGCTTCGTGAAATCGAACGGCAGCTCGAACGGCTGACCGTTCGTTTTGAACGTCTTGGCGGCACCAATGATCAATATTTACAGGAGCGACAATTGCTGGAACAAGAGCGGATAAAGCTTGAAGAGGCCCGTGAAGCGGCAGAAGAGCGATTGAATAAACATACCTCATCCTATAGAGAAGCCAAAAAAGACCGTGATGCATTAAAAGAAACCATTGAAAAACGCCGTACAGCACTTTATAAAGCATATCAAATTTTACAGGAAGCTGTATCCAGGCGTAATTTATTGTCTTCCTTGGAAGAGGAATACGCCGGTTTTTATTCAGGTGTCAAAGAAGTGTTAAAAGAAAAAAATAATCGTCTTCCTGGGGTTATCGGTGCTGCAGCGGAACTAATCAATGTGCCGAAAGAATATGAAACTGCGATTGAAACAGCACTTGGCGGTGCATTACAGCACATTTTCGTCACAAATGAGCAATCTGCACGCGAGTCCATTTTATTTTTGAAAAAAAACCGGTATGGCCGTGCAACCTTTTTACCGCTCTCGACAGTGAAAGAAAAAACACTTCCAGACCATGTGCTGGCATCGATCCGGCATGAAAAAGGGTTTCTCGGTACAGCAGCTGAACTGACTGAGTATGATCAACAATATGCACGTGCTGTTGGTCATTTACTCGGGAATGTTATCATTGCTTCTTCTTTAGAGGAAGCGAACAGTATTGCACGGAAAATCAATCATCGTTATCGCATTGTCACCGTAGAGGGGGATGTCGTAAATGCTGGAGGCTCTATGACAGGCGGCTCTCTCAAAAAGAATGCTGTATCCTTAATTGGACGAAAAAATGAATTAGAGCTGCTGAGCAGCCAGATTGAAAAAATGGAGCAGAAAACGGCTGCCGCTGAAAAAGAAGTGAAGTCACTTCAGATTCGTTCCGCTGAACAGGAGAAAGAAGTGCAAAAGCTTGAAGAAACTGGTGAAATATATCGTCAGTCCCTGCAGGAAGTGATAAATCAGCTGCTGGAATGGTCTTTTAACGAACAATCAGTTAACGATCGTCTTGCTGTCTATGATGCAGAAAAGCGTGAATTTTATAATGAACAATCCCGTTTGCTGAAGCGAAAGGCTGAGGTGGAAGTAAACCTAAAAGAGGAAGAGTCCGCCATTCAATCACTCGATCAGCATATTGCATCGCTTGAATCAAAACGTAAATCAGCCAATTCTGAACGTGAAAAAATTGCTGAAGAACTGAATATACTTCGTCCACAAATTGCGGTGCTGAATGAACAGCTTGATTATAAAAAAGAACAAGAAAACCGTCTGCGGTCAGAATGGATAGAAATAGAAAAAGTGTACAAACAACTGTCAGCAGAGCTTTCATTTATGAAAAATGAACGAAATGACAGTGGAACAACCGGTGTCACGCTAGCGGGTCAATCAGAAGAGCTTTCCATAAAGAAAGACCGAACAATGAAAGAAATTTCCCGCATCAAAACAAACCGTGGGGAAAAGTCTGCGCAGCTTGAACAAAAGACGCGCTTATTATCCGAGTCGCGACGTCTCTTAAAAGGTTTATCTGATGCCCTGCGTGAACATGATGTGAAAATTGCCCGCCTTGATGTTGAATTGGATTCACTTTTGCAAAAATTAAATGAACAATATTCTCTGACGTTTGAAGAAGCGCAGCGTGATTTTCCACTGAACCGGCCAATAGATGAAGCAAGGCGCCACATTCGTTTAATTAAAAAGACGATTGAAGAACTGGGCGATGTGAACATCGGTGCGATCGAAGAATACGAGACAACATTTGAACGTGTCACGTTTTTACGTGATCAAAAAACAGACCTTGAAGAAGCGAAAGAAACATTGCGGGATGTTATGAATGAAATGGACACTGAAATGACTCGGCGATTTACTGACACATTCGATGCAATTAAAGCGGAATTTCAACCTGCTTTCACCGAATTGTTCGGCGGAGGCCGGGCGGAATTAAAATTGACAGATCCGAAAGACATTCTTCATTCCGGAGTCGATATTTCCGCGATGCCGCCGGGGAAAAAACTCCAAAATTTAAGCCTGCTCTCCGGAGGGGAACGGGCACTGACGGCTATAGCGCTGTTGTTTGCCCTTTTACGCGTCCGCCCAGTGCCGTTTTGCATTCTTGATGAAGTGGAAGCGGCTCTTGACGAAGCAAACGTTCACCGTTTCAGCCGTTATTTAAAACAGTTCAGTGAAGACACACAGTTTATCGTGATTACGCATCGGAAGCAGACGATGGAAGAAGCAGATGCACTGTATGGCGTTGCCATGCAGGAATCAGGAGTTTCAAGCCTCGTATCCGTTCGTCTTGAAGAAGCAGCTGCAACCATTTAACCGGGAAAGGATTGAAATAAATGAGCTTTTTTAAAAAATTAAAAGATAAGTTTTCCGGTTCACAGGAACAGGAGCAAACAACTGAAAAATATACAGAAGGTTTAACGAAAACACGTACCGGTTTTGCTGCAAAAGTAAATAATTTAATTGCTAGATACCGGAAAATTGATGAAGAGTTCTTTGAAGAGCTGGAAGAAATTTTAATTGGGGCAGACGTCGGCTTTGAAACCGTCATGGAACTGATTGATGAACTAAAAATGGAAGTGAAGCGCCGCAACACCAATGACCCGGAAGCGATTCGCGAAATTATCACCGAAAAATTCGTTGATATATACACAGACGGTGCTGAGGTGCAGTCTGATTTAAACATTCAAGAATCTGAATTGACGGTGATTTTGTTCGTCGGTGTGAACGGTGTCGGAAAAACAACGACGATCGGGAAATTGGCACATAAATTTAAAGAAGACGGCAAAAAGGTCATTCTCGCTGCTGGTGACACATTCCGTGCGGGTGCGATTGATCAGCTTGAAGTGTGGGGAGAGCGTACCGGTGTGGATGTTATTAAACAGTCGGAAGGATCGGACCCGGCGGCTGTCATGTATGACGCAGTCCGTGCAGCGAAATCGCGCGGTGCTGACATTTTGCTATGTGACACAGCAGGACGACTGCAAAATAAGGTCAATTTAATGAACGAATTGCAAAAAGTAAAGCGTGTGATTGAACGCGAAATCCCAGATGCACCACATGAAGTATTGCTCGTTGTGGATGCCACTACCGGGCAAAACGCGCTTATACAAGCAAAAACATTCAAAGAGGCGACCGATGTATCCGGCATTGTATTAACGAAGCTGGATGGGACGGCAAAAGGCGGCATTGTGCTTGCAATTCGTAAAGAGCTTGGTGTTCCTGTCAAGTTTGTCGGTCTTGGAGAAAAAATGGATGACCTGCAGCCTTTTAATGCGGAAAAGTATGCATACGGATTATTTGCGCAGGCGTTTGAAGAAAAAGAAGTGGCAGACAACGAAGCAGGAGAATAAGTGAAGATCCTTTTCCGCTATGACTAATCGGGCTTTTACGGGCAGTTAATCCTTCTCTTAGACTATTTTTGATGTCGGAGTGATGGATTACTGCCCGTTACGGTGAGACGCTCTTTCGTCGTTCTTGACAGAAGAGGAAGAAGCAGGTACACTGATTGGGTGTAAAGGTTTTTCACTTAACAAAGGAGGGGCGGCCGTGCTTGAAAAAACGATGCGGATGAATTATCTGTATGATTTTTATCAGATGCTTCTGACAGAGAAACAGCGCAGCTATATGTCCCTATACTATTTGGACGATTACTCTCTCGGGGAAATTGCCGAAGAATATGAAGTGAGCCGTCAGGCGGTTTACGACAATATAAAACGTACAGAAGCAATGCTTGAAGAATATGAAGCGAAATTAATGCTGCTGAATAAATTCCAGAAGCGTCAGCAATTAATCGAGCAGTTAAAGGAATGCGCAGATTCGCACACTTTGCCGCTCGTTCTGGCGCTCGAGGAACTTGAATAGGGGGACTGCATACGATGGCGTTTGAAGGATTGGCCGAACGGCTGCAAGGAACGATGCAGAAAATCCGAGGCAAAGGAAAAGTATCAGAATCAGACGTAAAAGAAATGATGCGTGAAGTACGTCTTGCGCTGCTCGAGGCAGATGTTAACTTTAAAGTCGTCAAAGAATTTGTTAAAAAAGTAAGTGAGCGGTCTGTTGGCCAGGAAGTGATGAAAAGCTTAACACCAGGCCAGCAGGTTATTAAAGTCGTAAAAGAAGAATTGACGGAGCTGATGGGCGGCGAAGAAAGCCGGATTGGCACAGCAAAGCGTCCTCCGACAGTCATTATGATGGTCGGTTTGCAAGGTGCGGGTAAAACAACTACAACAGGCAAGCTTGCCAATCTGCTTCGAAAAAAACACAACCGGAAACCACTGCTTGTGGCAGCTGACGTTTATCGTCCGGCGGCAATTAAACAGCTTGAAACGCTTGGAAAGCAGCTCGATATGCCTGTCTTCTCTCTAGGTGACCAGGTTAGTCCTGTCGACATTGCGAAACAGGCGATTCAAAAAGCAAAAGACGAGCATCTTGATTACGTCATCATCGATACTGCCGGTCGTCTTCACATTGACGAAACGTTAATGGATGAATTGAAACAAATAAAGGATCTGTCTGCGCCGGAAGAAATTTTCCTTGTTGTTGATTCAATGACGGGTCAGGATGCCGTTAATGTAGCAGATAGCTTTAATGAACAGCTCGGCATTACCGGTGTGGTGCTTACAAAACTTGACGGTGATACACGCGGTGGTGCGGCACTGTCCATTCGTGCTGTCACGAGCAAGCCAATTAAATTTGTAGGGATGGGTGAAAAGCTTGATGCTCTTGAATCTTTCCACCCTGAACGGATGGCATCACGCATTCTCGGCATGGGCGATGTACTTACCCTTATTGAAAAAGCACAGACGAACGTCGATGAAGCAAAAGCGAAAGAGCTCGAACAAAAAATGCGTACGATGTCATTTACATTTGACGACTTTCTCGACCAGCTCGGACAAGTGCGCTCAATGGGACCACTGGATGAAATTTTAAAAATGCTGCCGGGAGCAAACAAAATGAAAGGCCTCGCTAATGTGCAGGTTGATGAAAAACAGATCGGGCGTGTTGAAGCCATCATTCGGTCAATGACGCCATCTGAAAAACAGCAGCCGGAAATCATTAACGCCGGCCGACGCAAGCGCATTGCCCGCGGCTCTGGCACATCGATTCAGGAAGTAAACCGTCTTTTGAAGCAATTCGAAGACATGAAAAAAATGATGAAGCAAATGTCAGCTATGCAGCAAAAAGGCAAGAAAAAAGGCGGTATGCCAAAATTTCCATTTATGTAATGGAAACAGTTTGATCCTGTAAAGAAAAAACACTTTACAACACATTAACAATTTGATATTATTCTATCTTGTGTGAAACTATTTCGGAGGTGCTTATTAGCATGGCAGTAAAAATTCGTTTAAAACGCATGGGTGCAAAAAAATCCCCATTCTATCGTATCGTAGTAGCAGACGCTCGTTCACCACGTGACGGCCGTTCAATCGAAACAATCGGCACGTACAACCCGGTATCACAACCGGCTGAAGTGAAAATTAACGAAGAGCTTGCTCTTAAATGGCTGCAAGATGGTGCAAAACCATCTGATACAGTTCGCAACTTGTTCTCAAACGAAGGCATCATGGAAAAATTCCATAATGCCAAACACAGCAAGTAATTCATCAACTGACAATTCCCCAAAAGAATATTCTTTTGGGGAATTGCTATTTATGTTCCAATAAAAGGAGCGGTGGATGTGCTAATTTTACAAACGGTATCAATCGTTCAAGTTGTCACTGAAACATTGAAAAAAGAGCGAATGAATATGTATGAAAATCAAAAAAGCCGGTTAGAAAGAGAAACAGCACAGCTTCTTTTTGAAAAGAAAAAAGCAGAGCGTGCCGGATCAAAACAGGCGGAAGCAGCCGTCCGGTTCCAGCAGGAGATTGATCAGCGCCATGAAAAAATATCCGTGATTGAATTTCAAATGAATCAGCTTGATCAGCTGCCGCTTGGAACGGAGTTAAAGGAACGAGACATTCAATCTGTTGTTGATGTGAAAGAGGGCGACCGTTTCAATGGAAGAGACGGGGGAACAATCGTTGTAAAAGATGGTGTTATTATTGAAATCCGCACGCAGAGGTGAACAGTATGAGTAAATGGTATAACGTCGGAAAAATTGTCAATACGCATGGGCTGCGCGGTGAAGTACGGGTACTTTCCCGCACAGATTTTCCGGAAGAACGGTATAAAAAAGGCAGCACTCTTTCTATTTTTAAGCCGGGTGATAAAGAAGGTATTCCGGTAACGATTGCCTCGCACCGAAAGCACAAAACATTTGACCTGCTGACATTTGAAAATTATCCGTCGATCCAGATGGTCGAACCGTTTAAAGGTTCTATTTTAAAAGTAAGTGAAGAGCATCTCGGTGCTCTTGATGAAGGCGAGTTTTATTTTCATGAAATTATTGGCTGTGAGGTAAGAACGGTCGAAGAAGAGATCATCGGCACGGTGAAAGAGGTACTTACACCAGGGGCAAATGATGTTTGGGTCGTCAGTCGCAGCGGTGGAAAAGAAGCTTACATTCCATACATCGATGACGTCGTGAAATCCGTCGATCCAGACGAAAAGGTCATTATTATTGAGCCAATGGAAGGTTTGCTTGAATGAAAATCGACGTACTGACATTGTTCCCGGAAATGTTTCATGGTGTATTTTCATCGTCCATTATGAAAAAAGCAGCCGATAAAGAAAAAGTGTCATTTCGCACCGTGAATTTCCGTGATTATGCCGAAGGTAAACACAAGGTCGTTGATGATTACCCGTACGGCGGGGGTGCTGGCATGGTATTAAAGCCACAGCCGCTCTTTGACGCTGTTGATGCACTTAAAGAAGAAGCGGCAGCCGCACCACGGATTATTTTAATGTGTCCGCAAGGCGAGCGGTTTACGCAAAGAAAAGCAGAGGAATTCGCACAGGAAGAACATCTTATTTTTCTTTGCGGTCATTATGAAGGGTATGATGAGCGCGTTCGCACACACCTTGTAACGGATGAAATTTCAATTGGCGATTATGTTCTAACGGGTGGCGAACTCGGCGCAATGGTTGTGGCAGACAGTGTAGTCCGTTTGCTCCCGGGTGTGCTTGGAAATGATGATTCTGCCGTACAGGATTCTTTCTCATCTGGAATGCTTGAACACCCCCATTATACCCGGCCTGCTGATTTCAGAGGCATGAAGGTACCGGATGTATTAACGTCTGGGAACCATCGCCACATTGAGGAATGGCGTCGAGAACAGTCGCTGAAACGTACGTGGGAACGCCGTCCAGACTTGTTTGAAACAATATCGTTAACAGAGAAAGAAACACAATTAATTGAGTCATGGAAAAAGAATAAATAAATTGATTTTATATTCAATTTATGATAAAATTTCGAAGTCAGTGTGCGGAATCGTATGCTGCATTACAACGGTGTTCCGCTGCCGCAAATTTGCGGGTATGAGCATTTGTTAGAAGGAGAGGAAAACACAATGAACAAATTGATTCAAGAATTAACTCAGGAGCAGCTTCGTACTGATCTTCCATCTTTCCGTCCGGGAGACACAGTTCGTGTACACGTGAAAGTTGTCGAAGGTACACGTGAGCGTATTCAGGTATTTGAAGGCGTTGTAATCAAGCGTCGCGGCGGCGGCGTTAGCGAAACATTCACAGTTCGTAAAATTTCTTACGGCGTGGGCGTTGAGCGTGCATTCCCGCTTCACACACCGAAAATCGCAAAAATTGAAGTAATGCGCCGCGGTAAAGTTCGTCGTGCGAAATTGTACTACTTGCGCAACCTGCGCGGTAAAGCAGCCCGCATTAAAGAAATCAGATACTAAGTTTTTAAAAGGAGTCTGCTTGCAGGCTCCTTTTTCTTTCAGATTTCGACGATTGCATGATATGATGAAAGTACTTTGATAAGGTGGTGTCACGTATGGCTGAAGGGAAAAATGAATTTTGGGAATGGACGAAAGCACTGCTAATCGCAGTCGGTCTGGCAGCTCTTATTCGATATTTTATTTTTGCGCCGATTGTCGTAGATGGTCTTTCGATGATGCCGACGCTGGAAAGCGGCGACCGCATGATTGTCAATAAAATGAGTGAACCGGACCGTTTCGATATCGTTGTATTTCATGCTCCTGAAAATAAAGATTACATAAAACGGGTGATCGGGCTCCCAGGTGATACAGTGGAATATAAAGATGATGTACTGTATGTAAATGGAAAAGTGCAGGATGAACCATATTTAGATGAGTACAAAAGCCAAGCAACAGATGGTCCGCTTACACCCGACTTCACACTTGCAGAAATAACCGGACAGGAAACGGTGCCGGAAGGTGAAATTTTTGTACTTGGTGATAACCGCCGCTTTAGTAAAGATGGCCGTCATATTGGGACAGTGAAGATCGATGAAATCGTCGGCGAGACGAAATTTGTTTATTGGCCTTTTGACCAGATCCGTGTTGTTGACTAACTGACAGAAAGGATGGCATGAGCTTGACGATTCAATGGTTTCCCGGCCATATGGCCAAAGCACGGCGGCAAGTAACAGAAAAGTTAAAGCTTGTTGATATTATTTTTGAACTTGTTGATGCGAGATTGCCATTATCATCACGCAATCCGATGATCGATGAAATCATCAATCATAAGCCGCGTCTTGTTATTTTAAACAAAGAAGATATGGCGGACCCTCATGCAACGAAAGAATGGATCCGTTATTTTAAAGAGCAGGGCGTTGAAGCTGTTTCTGTCAATTCACAGGCAGGAAATGGACTCGATAAAATTGTGAAAGCAGCGGAGAGCATTTTACAAGAAAAGTTTGACCGAATGAGGGCGCGCGGTATGAAACCACGTGCGATGCGCGCGATGATTGTTGGTATTCCGAATGTTGGGAAGTCCACACTCATTAACCGAATCGCGAAAAAAAATATTGCTAAGACAGGCAATATGCCAGGCGTGACAAAAGCACAGCAATGGATTAAAACAGCGAAACAATTGGAATTGCTTGATACACCAGGGATTTTATGGCCGAAGTTTGAGGACCCGGAAACAGGCTTTAAACTGGCACTAACAGGTGCGATCAAAGATTCTATTTTAAATTTGCAGGATGTAGCGATTTACGGGCTTCGTTACCTCGAGGAACGGTATCCAGCACGTCTGGAAGAACGGTATGGATTTTCGGCACTGCCGGATGATATGGCTCAGGTGTTTCATCAAATCGGTGAGCGCCGCGGCTGTCTTTCGTCAGGGGGCGAAGTGGATTACGATAAAGTAACCGACGTCATTATCCGAGATGTACGGAACAGCCAGTTTGGCCGTCTGACATTTGATATTCCACCTGAAAAAGCGTGAAGGACTGCCTTCACGTTTTTTTGTGGAAAAAAATCGAATCCTGCCGATAAAAATCACAGGGAGAATAGATATGGTGAAAGAAACAATTATATGTATAAAAGAACAGCTGTCCACTGTCACAAACATAGATGATCCAAGGTTTGCAGTATGGAAAGAGGATGAACGAAAAGGTGTGCAGACAGCTGTCATATCGTGCATTCGGCGGCTAGAAAAAGAAAAAAAAGAAAAAGAGCGCCTTTATCAAATGATGGAGTATGAACGAAATGTGCAGGCAAGCGGAGCTCGCTTCATTGCAGGGATTGATGAAGCTGGCAGAGGACCGCTTGCAGGACCTGTGGTAGCCGCGGCATGCATTTTGCCAGAGGGATTTTTACCATCCGGCTTGAATGATTCGAAAAAAATGAGTGAAAGCGCAAGAGATCATCTTTATGAGTTAATCATGAACCATTGCCAGACCGGTGTCGGTATCATTAGTGCAGAAGAAATTGATGAAATCAATATATATGAAGCGGCAAAAAAAGCAATGGTCGAAGCGGTCAAGGCTCTACCGGAACCCCCGGATCACCTTCTTGTCGACGCGATGGTTATTCCAGGTGAAGTTGATCAAACATCGATCATTAAAGGAGACGCAAAAAGTGCCTCGATTGCGGCAGCATCTATAGTAGCAAAAGTAACACGCGACCGGCTTATGAAAGAATATGCGCTGAAGTATCCAGGCTATGGATTTAATAAAAATATGGGGTATGGGACTAGTGAGCATTTACATGGACTCAAGAAGTATGGGATTACTCCTCAGCATCGTAAAACATTTGCGCCGGTGAAAGAAATGCTTAACACTTAGAGGAGGTGAAAGTGCATGGAAATCGGTCAATCACCCATTCAAAGAGGAATCTTAGCAGAACCCGGTCGGAATCCCGTGAATATGCTGAAAGAAGGGCAGATTTTTTCTGCCAAAGCGGTGAAGCTTTTGCCGGGACAGATGGCAGAACTTGCTGCTTTCGGTCAAAGGATTACCGCCCAGCTTGAAGTCCCTCTGCAAGCTGGTGAACGCTACTTTTTTCAAGTCACTTCACTTGAAGGGGAAATGCGGCTGAAAGTTGTGTCGGATAATGCCCTCATTCAGCGTACGGCTGATCAAGCGGCTGTTCTGCTTGAGAAATTACAGCTGCCAGTCACAAAAGAAAGTGCCGCGTTTACAGCGCTATCGGTTGAGTTAGGCCGCCCGATTTCAAAAGAGAGCATACAAACGGCAAGTGCATGGTTATCAAAATCCGGTTTGGAGAAAGGTCTAGAGACGCTTCGCTTTATGTTCAGCCGAAATTTACCGGTAACAGAAAACGTGTTTCAAGCGCTGTTATCGGCCCGATCAACTGAATCGTTAACCGGAAAGTTAGAATCACTTCACAATACACTTGTAAAGCTTGGACAGGCACCGGAAGCATTATCCGCGATAAGCAGGCTGCTTCCTGATCGCGGTACAGTACAATCGGTTAAAGCAGCTGTCACGGAGACGCCGGAACAAATCGTCTCATTGTTAAAAAACAATGCGTCATTATCTGAACCTATGCCAACTATACAAAGAGGAATGCCGCCTGTGCAGATGATGAAGGAAGCGCTTGTGCAGCTGGCTGCAAGACCAGTTAGTCCTGAAGCGATTGCATCTTTTAAAGAAGCTATAGCGCAATCTATTCCGGCCAATCATCCGGAGCGGACAGCGATCATGCAGCAAGCAGCCAAATTATCGGACCAGCTGATAAACCGTGCACAGGCTACCGACAGGCAGATCACTCACTTATTTCAACTTGCTTCATCCGCTGCAGCTACTGTACCGGAACAAGCCTCCGCTCGAATGGCCACTCTGCTGGGCACCGATGCACTGCCCCAAGAAGGACCGATGCAGCCTTTGGCTAACGGGAAAGAAGCAGCTGCGGCTTTAAAAGATGCTTTTCGTTTTCTTGGAATTGATCATGAAGCGGTCATTGCGACTAAACATCAGCCTGAAGCAGTGCAGCAAAATGTGAAGCAGGAGCTGTTAAAACTAATGTCGGAAACATTCCCGGTTCCTATTCGTGAAGCCGCTGAACAAATTGTCGGACGTATCAACGCACAGCACATTTTATCGGCAGAATCAGGACCTCTTCAGCAGCTTGTCATGCAAATGCCTGTTCAATTTGCGTCTTTTCACGGGGATGTCACGATAAAGTGGCAAGGAAGAAAGAAACAGGATGGTAAAATTGATGCCGATTTTTGTCGTGTATTGTTTTATGTAGAAATGCCGAAATTGAAAAATACGGTGATCGATATGCAGGTGCAAAATCGGATTATTCATGTAAATATAGTAGCAGACGCAGAACCGGATTCTTTAAAGCAGCTAAGCAATACAGCACTTGATAGTTTAAAAGATTCGCTCCAGGAGCAGGGGTACAAACTCTCGGGTGTTCAATTTAAACAGCCGTCCGATAAAGAAGAGTCACAGCGTTCCAAATCACCGCTTGCCCAAATAATGGATGATCGTGACTATCTGGGGGTGGACATTCGCATATGAAACCGGCAAATCGAAGACAGGCTGCTGCGCTTTCATACAATCCGGACTCAGAAGGGGCGCCGATTGTCAAAGCGAAAGGGAAAGGCTTAGTCGCAGAGCAAATTATTGAAACAGCAAGAGAAAACAATATTCCCGTGCAGGAAGATCCTGGTCTCGTTGAACTCCTTGGCCAGCTTGAAATAAATGAAGCGATTCCAGAGGATTTGTATCAGGCGGTAGCAGAAGTATTTGCGTTCGTATACCGTCTTGACAAAAACCTTGACAAATAAACAATGTAAGCGCATAGCAATATAAAACCGCTCCTGAAAAAAAGGAGTGTTTTTTTATGTTCAAAAACTGGACATAATTTCATTTTTTAACTACAATGAAGTCGCAGTCTGTTTTGTTTGTTTACTATGTTTTGAGATCGATAGGAGGCTGGAAGATGAATATTCATGAGTACCAGGGTAAAGAAGTTCTCAGAAGTTACGGCGTTGCTGTACCAAATGGGAAAGTTGCTTTTTCCGTTGAAGAAGCGGTTGAAGCAGCGAAGGAGCTTGGCACAGCGGTAAACGTTGTCAAAGCACAGATTCATGCAGGCGGCCGCGGAAAAGCGGGCGGAGTAAAAGTAGCAAAAAATCTGGATGAAGTGCGTACATATGCAGAAGAAATTCTTGGGAAAGTCCTTGTCACACATCAAACAGGTCCTGAAGGAAAAGAAGTAAAGCGCCTTCTTATTGAAGAAGGATGCGATATTAAGAAAGAGTACTATATTGGACTCGTTCTTGATCGTGCGACGTCTCAGATTGTCTTAATGGCATCAGAAGAAGGCGGAACTGAAATCGAGGAAGTGGCAGAAAAAACACCGGAGAAAATCTTTAAAGAGTACATTGATCCAGTTACCGGTCTTAGTGCGTATCAAGCCCGCCGTGTGGCATTTAATATCAACATCCCGAAAGAGCTTGTTGGCCAAGCAGTTAAATTTATGATGAGCCTATATACAGCGTTTGTGGAAAAAGACTGCTCTATTGCAGAAATCAATCCCCTCGTTGTGACTGGAGACGGAAAAGTCATGGCACTGGATGCAAAATTGAACTTTGATTCAAATGCATTATACCGCCATAAAGATATTTTAGAATACCGTGATCTTGAAGAAGAAGATGAAAAAGAAATCGAAGCGTCAAAATATGACTTAAGCTACATTGCACTCGACGGCAACATCGGCTGCATGGTAAATGGTGCTGGTCTGGCGATGGCAACGATGGACATTATTAAACATTATGGCGGCGATCCTGCTAACTTCCTTGATGTTGGCGGCGGTGCGACAGCTGAAAAAGTAACAGAGGCATTTAAAATTATCCTTTCTGATGAAAACGTTAAAGGGATTTTCGTCAACATTTTCGGTGGAATTATGAAATGTGACGTCATCGCAACTGGCGTTGTCGAAGCAGCGAAACAGGTCAGCTTGTCTGTACCGCTCGTTGTCCGTTTAGAAGGCACGAATGTCGATGCTGGTAAAGAAATTTTAAACCAGTCAGGTCTTGACATTGTTTCTGCCGATTCAATGGCTGATGGCGCGCAAAAAATCGTTAGTCTCGTAAAATAATAATGATGTTGACAATAGAAAGGCAGGTACAGGCATGAGTGTATTTATTAATAAAGATACGAAAGTAATTGTTCAAGGAATTACGGGCTCGACTGCTCTTTTCCATACAAAACAAATGCTTGAATATGGCACAAAAATCGTCGGCGGCGTAACGCCTGGTAAAGGCGGCACAGAAGTTGAAGGCGTGCCGGTATTTAACACGCTATCTGAAGCAGTAAAAGAAACTGGTGCTAACGCTTCTGTTATTTATGTGCCAGCACCATTCGCAGCGGACGCGATTTTGGAAGCGGTTGATGCAGAACTGGATCTTGCTATTTGCATCACAGAACATATCCCTGTTCTTGACATGGTGAAAGTAAAACGCTATATGCAGGGCAAGAAAACACGCCTTGTTGGACCGAACTGCCCAGGTGTTATTACACCAGATGAGTGCAAAATCGGTATTATGCCTGGCTATATTCATACGAAAGGCCATGTCGGCGTTGTTTCACGTTCAGGCACATTGACTTACGAAGCGGTTCATCAGTTGACAAAAGCTGGAATTGGTCAATCAACAGCAGTTGGTATCGGTGGAGATCCGGTTAACGGCACGGATTTTATTGACGTTTTAAAGGCGTTTAATGAAGATCCGGAAACAAAAGCGGTTATCATGATTGGCGAAATCGGCGGTACAGCAGAAGAAGAAGCAGCTGAGTGGGTGAAAGCGAATATGACAAAGCCGGTTGTCGGCTTTATCGGTGGACGTACAGCACCTCCGGGAAAACGCATGGGTCATGCCGGTGCCATCATTTCCGGTGGAAAAGGAACAGCTGATGAGAAAATCCGCGTGATGAATGAATGCGGAATTCCGGTAGCTGAAACACCGTCTGTTATGGGTGAAACGTTAATTAACGTTCTTAAAGAACAAGGACTTTTAGAAGAGTGTAAAACACACTAATTGCCGAAAATGGACGCCTGTCTTTATACAGGCGTCCCATTTTGCTATGAAAAAAAGGGGGTATAACGTGGATTCTGCGACAAAATATTTATTGCTATTTCACTATTGCTGTGAAGCCGGATGGAAGGATCTTTTTCATTTATTTAAACATGATCCGGATTTTTCACAGCTGCCTAATTTAACTGCTTCTCAGCTTTCCCACATTACCGGCCGGTCGGAACAACATTCCGCCTCAATTCTTTACAAACTTCATTCCCTCTCCGCCGAACATATTCTTGCGACTCTTAGTGAGGAAAATATTCACTTTATCCCCTTTTATGATCAACGGTATCCAGATGTGTTAAAAACATTGCCGCAGCCTCCGTGGGCGTTATTTTCAAAAGGGAATACCGGGTTGCTAAGCAGTCAAAAAATAGCGGTAGTCGGTTCACGCAACGGCGATCAATATGGAAAGGAGTCGCTCAAACAGCTTATCCCGCCGTTAGTTAAACGAAATTTCACAATCGTCAGCGGCCTGGCAAAAGGGATTGATGCGTTTGCACACGAGCAGACAATCGAGTCTAAAGGAAATACAATTGCAGTCATCGCCGGTGGGTTTAATCATTTTTATCCCCGTGAAAACATCGGCCTTGCACGTCAAATTGTGAACGAAGGACTTGTGTTATCTGAGTATGCGCCTCATATAAAGCCTGCAAAGTGGCATTTCCCGGCAAGAAACAGGATCATTAGCGGGCTGTCAAAAGCTGTCCTTGTTGTACAGGCTGCGAAAAAAAGCGGATCGCTCATTACCGCTTCATTTGCATTAGAACAGGGGATCGATGTGTTCGCGGTACCTGGGCCGATTACTCACACGCTGTCAGAAGGGGTTCATGAACTAATTGCTGATGGTGCGAAAATTGTGCATTCGGCGGAAGATATTTTGGTTGAATTAAATGGAATTTAAAAAAATCACGCACTGTTTCTATAAAAATAGTTGCAATTCCTGCCATTATCATATAAATTTTGCAACAGAACGATTTTTACAATACATGTCCTGTTTTGTAACAGAGAGAGCCTGAAAATGAATGAAGGATAAAAGAATCGTTTGACAAACAGAGGCAGTACACATAATAATTATGTCTAATTATTCATTTCACCTCTCAGGGGAGGTTTTTCTATGTCGGATTATTTAGTTATAGTGGAATCCCCGGCGAAAGCGAAGACAATTGAACGCTATCTCGGGAAGAAATACAAAGTACGGGCATCGATGGGGCACGTTCGCGATTTACCGAAAAGCCAAATGGGTGTCGATACAGAAAACGGGTACGATCCAAAATACATTACCATTCGCGGGAAAGGCCCTGTATTAAAAGAATTAAAAACGGCCGCTAAAAAGGCGAAAAAGATTTATCTCGCAGCTGACCCGGATCGTGAAGGAGAAGCGATTGCCTGGCATCTTGCGCATTCATTAAATATTGATACGTCCTCTGACTGCCGTGTTGTGTTTAATGAAATTACAAAAGATGCAATTAAAGAGTCTTTTAAGTACCCTCGCCCGATCAATATGGACCTTGTAGATGCGCAGCAGGCACGGCGCATTTTAGACAGGCTTGTTGGCTATAATATCAGCCCGCTGCTCTGGAAAAAAGTAAAAAAAGGGTTAAGTGCGGGCCGCGTACAATCAGTCGCCCTTCGTCTTATTATTGATCGGGAAAATGAAATTAAAGCATTCGTTCCAGAAGAATACTGGACAATCGATGCTGAGTTTAGTAAAGGGAAAGAGACATTCCAGGCATCATTTTATGGAATGAACGGCAAAAAAACGAAACTATCATCCGAACAAGACGTAAAGCAGGTATTGTCGGCGATTAAAGGTAATACCTTTCATATCGCTTCTGTAACAAAAAAAGAACGCCGCCGAAACCCAGCTGCTCCTTTTACTACGTCTTCCCTTCAGCAGGAAGCTGCACGGAAATTAAATTTCCGGGCGAAAAAAACAATGATGATTGCCCAGCAATTATATGAAGGAATTGATCTTGGCAAAGAAGGAACAGTTGGTTTAATAACCTACATGAGAACAGATTCAACGCGTGTGTCAGAAGTCGCCCAAGCTGAGAGCTATGACTACATATTATCTCAGTATGGAAAAGAATACGCGAGAGAGAAGGGGCAGAAAAAAGAAACGAAAAGAGCAAATGCTCAAGATGCTCATGAAGCGATCAGACCAACGAGTACCCTGCGTGAGCCCTCCGCTTTAAAAGAGTTTTTATCACGCGATCAACTCCGCCTTTACAAGTTGATATGGGAACGTTTTGTAGCAAGCCAAATGGCGGCAGCAGTAATGGATACAGTAAGCGCTGATATCGTCAATGGCGATGTGATGTTTCGTGCAACCGGTTCGAAAGTGAAATTTCAGGGGTTTATGAAAGTATACGTTGAAGGGTCAGATGACGCGAAAGAAGAAAAAGAAAACTTCTTGCCAAATATTGAAGAAGGTGACGGTGTAACATCAGGCGAAATCGATCCGAAACAGCATTTCACTCAGCCGCCGCCGCGCTACACCGAAGCTCGCCTCGTCAAAACACTGGAAGAACTCGGCATCGGCCGTCCGTCTACTTATGCACCGACACTTGATACGATCCAAAAGCGCGGATATGTCGCACTCGACAATAAGCGGTTCGTTCCAACAGAGCTGGGCAGTATTGTTCATGAGCTGATGGTGGAATTTTTTGCGGATATTATCGACGTTGAATTTACAGTGAAAATGGAGCGCGATCTTGATAACGTGGAAGAAGGCGTGAAAGAATGGGTCGCAGTCATTGATGAATTTTACAAGGGCTTTGAGGGGCATCTTGAAAAAGCAGAAAAAGAAATGGAACAAATCGAGATAAAAGATGAGCCGGCCGGTGAAGACTGTGAGAACTGTGGTCACCCGATGGTTTTCAAAATGGGTCGCTACGGAAAATTCATGGCGTGCTCAAACTTTCCTGACTGCCGTAATACGAAGGCCATCGTGAAAGAAATCGGCGTGAAATGTCCAAAGTGTTCAGAAGGTAATATAATAGAAAGAAAAAGTAAAAAACGCCGTATTTTTTATGGATGTGACCGGTTTCCGGAATGTGATTTCCTATCATGGGATAAACCGATAGAGCGTCCTTGTCCAAAGTGCAGCAAAATGCTCGTAGAGAAAAAATTGAAAAAAGGCGTGCAGATTCAATGTACGCAATGTGATTATAAAGAACAGCCCCAGTCATAAAATAAAAGAACTGTCTGAATCAATTGTGTTCAGACAGTTCTTTTATTTTTCAAAAAACATTTTTCTTTTTTTCTGAATACAGGTAGTGTAAAATGCTTAAAGGATACATAGGTACGTACCTTTATTCGCAGGAGGAAACAAACAATGGTTCAAACAATTAATGTTATCGGCGCCGGTCTTGCCGGAAGTGAAGCGGCTTTTCAAATTGCCGAGCGCGGAATTCATGTTCATCTATACGAAATGCGTCCGGTAAAACAAACCCCAGCTCATCATACCGGCCAATTTGCAGAGCTTGTCTGCAGTAATTCACTTCGGGCAAACGGTTTAACGAATGCTGTTGGTGTATTAAAAGAAGAAATGCGCCGTCTTAACTCTGTCATTATCAGTTCGGCGGATGCATGTGCTGTACCGGCGGGGGGAGCGCTTGCAGTAGACCGTCATGAATTTGCGGGGCATGTTACAGAACGGGTTAAAAATCATCCGAATGTAACAGTCATTAATGAAGAAGTAACGGAGATTCCAGACGGGATTACCGTGATTGCTACAGGTCCGCTCACAACAAAAGGCTTAGCTGGAAAAATTCAGGAACTTACTGGCGAGGACTATTTGTATTTTTATGATGCGGCTGCTCCGATCATTGAAAAAGACAGTATTAATATGGACATCGTCTACTTGAAATCAAGATACGATAAAGGCGAAGCTGCTTATTTAAATTGTCCAATGAATGAAGAAGAATTTGACCGTTTTTACGAAGCGCTCATCAGTGCGGAAACAGTCCCGTTAAAAGAGTTTGAAAAAGAAATTTTCTTTGAAGGCTGTATGCCGATCGAAGTAATGGCGAATCGCGGAAAAAAAACAATGCTCTTTGGACCGATGAAGCCGGTTGGTCTTGAAGATCCACGTACAGGAAAGCGTCCATATGCTGTTGTTCAACTTCGTCAAGATAATGCAGCGGGAACCCTTTATAACATTGTTGGTTTTCAGACACATTTAAAATGGGGTCCGCAAAAGGAAGTTTTACAGTTGATTCCGGGACTTGAAAATGCAGAAATTGTCCGTTATGGTGTCATGCACCGCAATACCTTCATTAATTCGCCCAAAGCATTGCTTTCCACCTATCAATTGAAAGACCGTCCAAATATATTTTTTGCGGGTCAAATGACAGGTGTAGAAGGTTATGTTGAGTCGGCGGCAAGCGGTTTAATGGCTGGAATTAATGCAGCGCGTCTTGCGAACGGACAGGAACCGGTTACGGCGCCACAAGAAACAGCGATTGGTGGCATGGCTCATTATATTACGCATGCAGCCGCGGATAATTTCCAGCCGATGAATGCAAATTTTGGGTTATTTCCGCAGCTTCCGGTAAAAATAAAGAATAAGAAAGAGCGCTATGAAGCGCTTGCTGAACGAGCTTTAGAAACAATTCAAACTTTTTCGAAAAGTTTGTAAACTTTCTTGCAAGGGCTGCTATCTTGTGTTATCATTTAGTAGCCCTTTCTGAGGTGGGAAAATGTCGAAACTTTTCAATAATTATACACATTCTTTTTTTGCTTATTTGCAAATAGAAAAAAACAGCTCTGTCCACACGATGAAAAATTATCGTGATGACCTAGAGCAATTTTTTGTGTTTATGAACGAACAGCATATCGAAAAACTGTCTGATGTAACCCATCAGGATGCCAGGCTTTATTTAACGACACTTCATGAAAAGAAAATGGCTCGAGCGTCTGTTTCACGGAAAATTTCGTCTTTGCGGGGGTTTTACCGATTTTTAATGAGGGAAGACATTGTGAATGAAAATCCTTTTTTAATTGTCCACCGTCCAAAAGGAACAAAAAAACTCCCTTCTTTTTTTTATGAAGAAGAAATGGAAGAACTGTTCGAAACGGTTCAGGAAACGGATCCGCTTTCCATACGAAATAAAGCGCTCCTTGAGCTCATGTACGGGACGGGTATCCGCGTGAGTGAATGTACGGGTCTTACACTGGAGGATGTGGATTTTCATCTCGGTGTTATTCTCGTTCGGGGTAAAGGTGGAAAAGAACGGTATGTTCCGTTCGGCAGTTTTGCAGCAGAAGCCGTACAATCATATGTAGAGTTGAGCCGATTAAACTTAATGAAAAACAGCAATCATAAAGTCCTGTTTGTTAATTACCGCGGTGAACCTTTGACCGTAAGAGGAATTCGCCACATTTTAACCGGGCTGATTGAAAAAGCATCATTATCCGGAAAGATTCACCCCCACATGCTGCGTCATACATTTGCGACACATTTATTAAATAATGGAGCGGATATGAGGACAGTACAGGAACTGCTTGGACATGCCAGCCTGACTTCAACGCAGATGTATACGCACGTAACGAAAGAACATTTGCAAAAAACGTATATGAATCATCATCCGCGGGCATAAAGGAGAGAAATCAATGGAACAATTTCACGCCACAACGATTTTTGCTGTAAAACACAACGGTTCGTCCGCTATGTCTGGAGACGGACAGGTGACATTTGGGAATGCAGTCGTCATGAAGCATACAGCGAAAAAAGTGAGACGGCTCTTTAATGGAAAAGTCATCGCCGGTTTTGCTGGTTCAGTAGCTGACGCGTTTACATTGTTTGAACTCTTTGAGAAGAGACTGCAGGAATACAGCGGTAATTTACAGCGGGCAGCAGTTGAACTTGCAAAAGAATGGCGCTCGGATAAAATGCTTCGGCGTTTAGAGGCGATGCTCATTGTGATGGACAAAGATCATTTACTGCTTATTTCTGGTACAGGGGAAGTGATTGAACCGGATGACGGTATTTTGGCGATCGGTTCTGGAGGGAATTATGCATTGTCAGCAGGACGTGCCTTAAAGCAGTATGCATCTCATTTATCCGCATTCGAAATTGCTGAAGCATCACTGAAGACAGCGGCAGATATATGCGTTTATACGAATCATAATATTATTGTAGAGGAACTGCAGTGAGGAGTGGGAAAATGAAAAGCAACGCATTGGAATTGACGCCTCGTCAAATTGTTGAGCGTCTTGATCAATATATAGTCGGGCAAAAAGAAGCAAAAAAGGCCGTGGCTGTAGCACTGCGCAACCGCTACCGCCGCAGCATGCTTGAAAGCTCCCTGCGCGATGAAGTCATACCGAAAAATATGCTTATGATCGGTCCTACTGGTGTTGGAAAAACGGAAATTGCGAGGCGTATCGCTAAGCTTGCAGGTGCTCCTTTTATTAAAGTGGAAGCCACAAAATTTACGGAAGTCGGCTATGTAGGCCGTGACGTAGAGTCAATGGTGCGAGACCTTGCTGAAACGGCAGTGCGTTTAGTAAAAGAAGAAAAGATAAATGCCGTGCGTGAACCAGCAAAAGAAGCTGCAAACCGCCGTCTTGTTGAATTGCTTGTTCCGTCACGCAAAAAAACATCGACGGTTAAAAACCCGTTTGAAATGCTGTTTGGCGGGAACGGAAATCAGCAGGTGGAACAAGATGAAACACCGGAAGATATGTCGATACATGAAAAGCGGCGAGTCGCTGCCAAAAAACTCGCAGCCGGTGAACTTGAAAATGAAGTAATCACGATAGAAGTGGAAGAACAGACTCCGTCCATGTTTGATTTTTTTCAAGGGTCCGGAATGGAACAAATGGGCATGAACATGCAGGATGCGCTCGGCGTTTTAATGCCAAAAAAGAAAAAGAAAAAAAAGCTTTCGGTAAAAGATGCCCGCACGGTGCTTGAACAAGAAGAAGCGCAAAAGCTTATCGACATGGATGAAGTGACACAAGAAGCGGTAAGACGTGCAGAGCAGACTGGAATCATTTTTATCGATGAAGTGGACAAAATTGCAGTAAAAGGCGGTGCCCAGTCTGGTGCAAATGTATCCCGTGAAGGAGTACAGCGGGATATTTTGCCGATTGTAGAGGGATCAACAATCGTCACAAAATATGGGGCGGTGAAAACAGATTATATTTTATTTATAGCAGCAGGCGCTTTTCACATGTCAAAGCCATCCGATTTAATTCCAGAACTTCAAGGCCGTTTCCCGATTCGTGTTGAGCTTGAAAAACTGTCCACTGACGACTTTGTACGCATTTTAATTGAACCCGATAATGCGCTGATTAAACAATATAAAGCATTGCTTGAAACAGAAGGAATCCATGTGGTATTCACGGATGAAGCAGTACAGCGTATTGCGGAAATTGCGTTTCATGTGAATGGAGAAACGGACAATATCGGTGCGCGGCGTCTTCATACCATTATGGAAAAATTGCTTGAAGATTTGTCATTCGAAGCACCAGATATTACACTAGAACAAGTGACCATTACACCGCAATATGTAGATGATAAATTATCAGCTATTTCACAAAACAAAGACTTGAGTGAATTTATTCTTTAATTTGATGGAGGAACAACAGATGAATCTTTTAGATAAAACTAGAAAAATAAACAAAATGCTGCAAAACGCGGCAGGGAAAACAGTAAATTTTAAAGAAATGGCAGAATCGCTGTCAGAAGTAATTGAAGCAAATATATTTGTAGTCAGCCGGCGAGGCAAGCTTCTTGGATTCGGAGTCAATCAGCAAATCGAGAATGATCGAATGAAGCAGATGCTTGCCGAACGACAATTTCCGGAACAATATACAAAAAATTTATTTAACTTGAATGAAACGTCATCAAACCTTGATGTAAATAGTGAGTACACGGCATTTCCTGAAGAAAATAAAGAACTATTCCAAAATGGGTTAACAACCATCGTTCCAATCGTTGGTGCTGGTGAGCGCCTAGGCACGCTGGTTCTCGCTCGTCTCGAAGAACAATTTCACGATGATGATCTTATTCTAGCCGAATATGGTGCAACTGTCGTCGGAATGGAAATTTTGCGTGAAAAAGCCGAAGAAATGCAGGAAGAAGCACGAAGCAAAGCTGTAGTTCAAATGGCAATCAGTTCACTTTCATACAGCGAACTTGAAGCAATCGAACATATTTTTGAAGAACTTGACGGAAAAGAAGGCCTTCTTGTCGCATCAAAAATTGCTGACCGCGTTGGAATTACGCGTTCCGTGATTGTAAATGCCCTTCGCAAACTAGAAAGTGCTGGTGTAATTGAATCTCGTTCTTTAGGGATGAAAGGAACTTATATTAAAGTATTAAATGACAAATTTTTAATGGAATTGGAAAAATTGAAATCAAATTAAAAACAACCATTATTTACCGGTGGAATAATACATTCCGCCGGTTTTTTCTGATTTTCTCGGATAACTTTTGTGAAATGATAGAGGGATATGTATAATGAAAATATAAAAATAAGTATATTTATGACAGATTAGTGAAGGATTTGTAGGTTTTTGAAAAATTAATGTTAATTTTGTAAAGATTCGTGTCGTAAAATGACTTTTATGTTATATTTCTTTAAGTATGTATTTAAACTATGAAATTTATAGATGGAGTGATGAATATTGAAACTCTTTTCAGACTCAATTACATCTCTAGAGCGTGGATTAGATTATGCAGCATTGAAGCAAAAAACAATTGCCGATAATATTGCAAATGTTGACACGCCAAACTACAAGTCTCGGGAAGTAAGCTTCAAACGTATCTTATCAAATGCGGGGGAGACATTGGCAGCCAACCGAACCGATCAGCGTCATTTTGAGTTTTCCGCTTCCTCGGATGGCACGATTATCGCGAAACGAAATCTTACTTATAATGAAAGTGGAAATAATGTTGATATTGATCAAGAAATGTCGGATCTTGCGAAAAATCAAATTTATTACAATGCTTTAACAGATCGGCTAAGCTCCAAGTTTTCATCACTAACAAATGTCATTAAGGGAGGCAGATAAATATGTTTAATGGAATGAATATTACCGCTTCCGCCTTAACTGCACAGCGTCTTCGAATGGATGTAGTTTCATCGAATATGGCAAATGTGGATTCAACGCGTGCAAAACGGGTAAATGGAGAATGGCAGCCGTACCAGAGAAAATCAGTTGTGCTTCAGCCGAAAGAAGGATCATTTGCTTCGTTTCTAAACCTTGCGGCAAACAGGCAGGTAGAAGGTGATGGTGTAAAAGTAACACGAATTGTTGAAGATACCGAAACACCGAATAAACTTATTTACGACCCTGAGCACCCGGATGCGAATGAAGATGGATATGTAAATATGCCCAATGTCGATCCACTTCGTGAAATGGTTGATTTAATGAGTGCGACTCGTTCTTATGAAGCCAATATTACCGTTTTTAATGCTTCAAAAGCGATGATGACGAAAGCACTAGAAATTGGAAAATAAGGAGAGAAAATAAATGGCTATTGAAGCATTAAACGCCGTCTCCTCAAATGTTATCCAAACAGGAGATGTGAAAAAAGTCTCAACCCCATATGAAGCTCAGCAAAAGTTTGCGGATTTTTTAAAGGATTCGCTGAATAATGTCATGAAAAATGAAGAACATTCAAATTCCCTGCAGGCTAAAATGATTAGAGGCGAAGACGTCGACATTCATCAAGTCATGGCTGCTGCGCAAAAATCAGGGATTACGATGCAGTTAACGATAGAAATGAGAAATAAAGCTGTCGAAGCATATCAAGAAATTATGCGAATGCAAATTTAAACCATTCATATGGCAATGAGGCAACCGGGGGATAGGGATGAACGAAAATATAAAACAGCAACTAGCTAAAATAAAAGAATACTGGAACAGCCGTTCAAAGAAACAAAAAATTATTGGTGTCGGAGCATTTGCTTTCTTCGTCATCGCATTGTCGCTGATTGTCTTTTTTGCGACAAGAACAACGATGGCGCCTTTATACAGTGAGCTGTCGCCTTCTGAAATTGGTGCTGTCAAAGAAAACCTGGATGGCCGGGGAATCGCCTATGAAATTACTGAAGGAGGCACAGGCATCCTTGTTCCTGAAGAAGCGGTTGATACGTTAAAAGTGGATCTTGCCGCGGAAGGTCTGCCCCAGTCTGGCACGATTGACTACAGCTTTTTTAGTCAAAATGCCGGTTTCGGAATGACGGATAATGAATTTAATGTATTGAAGCTCGACGCCATGCAAACAGAGCTCGGTCAGCTGATTCAAGGCATTGACGGTGTGAAAAATGCGAATGTCATGATCAATTTGCCGCAGGAACAAATTTTTGTGACAGAAGAAGCGGAAAAAGCTTCTGCTTCGGTTGTGTTAGAAACAGAACCAGGTTACCAATTCGATGAAAAGCAGGTGAAATCACTTTATCACCTTGTCTCAAAAAGTGTTCCAAACCTCCCAGTGGAAAATATAGCGATCATGAATCAGAACTTCGAGTATTTCGATTTAAATAATGGTGGAGGTTCTTTTGGCGGTGATAGCTATGCGCAGCAAATGAATGTAAAAAAACAAATTGAACGTGACATTCAACGCAGAGTGCAAAGTATGCTTGGTACCTTGATGGGACAAGACAAAGTAGTTGTATCCGTTACAGCAGATATCGACTTTACAAAGGAAAACCGGGAAGAGAACCTGGTAGAACCTGTCGATGAAGAGAACATGGAAGGCATTCAAATCAGCGCCCAGCGTATTACTGAAACCTTTACAGGTGATGCTGCAGGCGCAGGAGGCATTCCGCAGGCTGAAGATCCAGGTGATACAGCGACTTATATGGAAGGCGCAACCGGCACAGGCGACTATGAACGAAATGAAGAAACCATTAATAATGAAGTGAATCGTATACGCCGCGAAATTACAGAAAGCCCGTATAAAATTCGTGACCTCGGTATTCAAGTAATGGTCGAGCCGCCAACAGCAGATGACCCAGAATCATTGCCGCAGGAAAATATTGATGATATTCAGCAAATGCTTGGTACGATTGTCCGGACGTCTGTGGATGAAAGCTATAATGCGGACTTGACTGATCAAGTGCTAGAAGAAAAGATTTCAGTTTCAGTTCAGCCGTTTAACGGAAAAGTGACCTTTGAAGAAGAAGCAAGTCCTGGTATCCCGTGGTGGGTATACGTAATCGGTGGAGTTCTTCTTGTGATCATCGGGGTTCTCGTCTTTATAATGGTTAGAAGACGTCGTGAGGAAGAGGAAGAAGAGGAAGAAGAGTTGGAAGAAATTGCAGTGGGTAATATTTTGACAGAAACAGAAGGCAGTGAACGACGCAAACAGCTCGAAAAAATGGCTCAAGAAAAGCCGGAAGAATTCGCGAAACTGCTACGTACATGGCTGTCTGAGGAATAGGAGGATTGACAATGGCTGCAAGAGAGAAAAAACTAACCGGGAAACAAAAAGCCGCCATCCTGCTTATTTCCCTCGGGCCGGACTATTCGGCTTCCGTTTATAAACATTTATCTGAAGAAGAAATTGAACGGCTGACACTTGAAATTTCCGGAGTGAAGAAAGTAGAAACAGAAGTAAAAGAAGAGATATTCGAAGAGTTTCATAACATTGCAATGGCGCAGGATTATATTTCACAGGGCGGGATCGGGTATGCAAAAACCGTCCTTGAAAAAGCGCTAGGCTCGGATCAAGCTCAAAACATTATTAACCGGCTCACGTCTTCACTGCAGGTTAGACCGTTTGATTTTGCAAGACGGGCAGATGCCGGACAAATTTTAAACTTTATTCAAAATGAGCATCCGCAGACAATTTCGCTTGTACTGTCGTATTTAGATCCACAGCAGGCCGGACAGATTTTATCCGAACTGCCACAGGAAGTACAAGCGGATATTGCGAAACGAATTGCGATTATGGATAGCACATCGCCGGAAATTATTAATGAAGTCGAAGCGATTTTAGAACGGAAACTGAGTTCTACGGTTACGCAGGATTATACGCAGACTGGCGGCGTTGAGGCAGTTGTTGAAGTGTTAAATGGTGTTGACCGGGCAACTGAAAAAACGATTCTCGATGCGCTTGAAATTCAAGATCCAGAACTTGCTGAAGAAATTAAAAAGCGGATGTTTGTATTCGAAGATATTGTTACGCTTGATAACCGCTCGATTCAGCGTGTTATCCGTGACTGTGAAAATGAAGATTTGCTTCTATCTCTGAAAGTGTCGAGCGACGAAGTAAAGGATGTCGTCTTCCGGAATATGTCACAGCGCATGGTTGAGACATTTAAGGAAGAGATGGAATATATGGGCCCTGTTCGTCTTCGTGACGTAGAGGAAGCTCAGTCACGGATCGTAGCGACAATTCGCCGACTTGAAGAAACAGGCGAGATCATCATCGCCCGCGGTGGAGGAGATGATATTATTGTCTAATGTCATTCGTACAGACAATATAAATTCTGAGGAAAAAACAAAGCGCATTATCGGGATTAAACCTATTTTTACCGATCAGGAAGAAGAGGAGAATACCATTCCTGATTTTGAGCAGGAGCGGTCTGCTGTAATATATGAAGCAAACAGTGAAGCCCGCTCCATAATAGAACGGGCTGAAGAAGAGAAGCAGCGAATCATGAATGAAGCGGCAGCCTGGCAGTCGGACTGGGAAAAGGAAAAAGAACGAATCCAACTGGAAGCATATCAAAACGCATTTGAACAGGGTGCTGTCGAAGGACGGGAAACAGGCTATCGTGAAACGAGTTCACACATCGAAGAAGCAAGGGCTGTCGTTGATGCTTCTAAAGTTGAATACGAGAAAAACGTCGAGCGATCAGAACAGACGATTCTAGATTTGGCGCTCGTTTGTGCAGAAAAAATTCTTCGAGTACAACTTACAGACAATAATGAGATGTTTATGGGCATTGTCAAATCGGCAATTAAAGAAGTAAGGGAACAAAAAGAGGTACAGATACACGTGCATCCGGCGAGATATTCATTTGTTGTATCACAAAAAGATGAAATTGAAGCATTGTTCCCAGGGGATATTAACTGCTATATTTTTCCGAATGAAGAAGCGGATGAAGAAGCTTGTTTTGTGGAAACGGCAAGCGGCCGCATCGATGCAAGTATTGATGCACAGCTGCAGCAGCTTCGAAAAACTTTGTTTGACATACTGGAGAGAGAATAATCGATGAAAGCACGCGATTTGCGTTCCATTATTCCAACGCTTGACTCATTTAAACGATATGGCCGTGTTAAACGTGTCGTCGGCCTCATGATTGAATCACAGGGACCAGAAAGCTCGGTTGGCGATATTTGTTTAATTCGTTCGAAAGACGGCAAACGAACGATTATGGCGGAAGTAACCGGATTTAAAGATGAAATGATAATACTAATGCCGTACACAAATATGAATGAAATTTCACCAGGAAGCCTTGTTGAAACGCTTGGTCATCCACTTCAAGTAAAGGCGGGGCCTGCATTAATTGGAAAAATTATTGATCCACTTGGTGAACCTTTTGATGATACGGTCCTGCCCCGTACACTGACTTCTATTGAAACAGATGCGGATCCGCCGAACCCGCTCACAAGGCCGCCGATTCAGGAGAAGCTCGAAGTGGGTGTTCGGGCGATTGACGGCATGCTTACAGTTGGAAAAGGGCAGCGCGTTGGTATTTTTGCCGGAAGCGGCGTCGGAAAAAGTACATTGCTTGGCATGATTGCACGGAATACAAACGCTGATCTGAATGTGATCGCGCTGATTGGAGAACGAGGACGTGAAGTACGTGAATTTATTGAGCGTGATCTCGGTCCAGAAGGAATGGAAAAATCAATAGTTGTTGCAGCAACGTCCGACCAGCCTGCATTAATGAGGATTAAAGGCGCCTTTACCGCAACAGCCATCGCTGAATATTTTCGTGATAAAGGGTTGAATGTCATGCTTATGATGGACTCGGTAACAAGGGTGGCCATGGCTCAGCGTGAAATCGGACTTGCTGTAGGTGAGCCGCCAGCGACGAAGGGATATACGCCTTCTGTTTTTGCAATTATGCCGAAACTGTTAGAGCGGACTGGAACCAATACAAATGGCACGATTACTGCTTTTTACACTGTGCTCGTGGACGGTGACGATATGAATGAGCCAATTGCAGATGCGGTGCGTGGTATTTTAGATGGACATATTGTGATGGACCGTGAGCTAGCCAATAAAGGCCAATATCCGGCCATTAATGTGTTGAAAAGTGTCAGCCGGCTTATGCCTCACATTGTTAACAGCAGCCATTATGAAGCAGCAGTGACGGTAAGAGATTCGTTGAACACTTATTTAAACTCTGAAGACTTGATTAACATCGGTGCCTATAAAAAGGGCTCGTCTGCTGAAATAGACCGGGCAATACAAAACTATCAGCCAATTCTTTCTTTCTTAAAGCAGCGGACGAATGAAAAATCGACATTAGACGAGACGGCTCAAAAACTAATTCAACTCGCGAATAAAGGAGATTGATATTAATGGGCTACCAGTACAAATTCGAAAAAATATTGCAGTTGCGTGAACGTGAAAAAGAAGAATCGGAAAACGTTTATCGGGAAGCAGTCGATCAATTTGAATCAGAAGCACAAAAGCTTTACGACCTATTAAAGAAAAAAGAACAGTTAATTGAAGTACAAGAAGAAAAAATGAAAACGGGATTTTCAGTGCTCGATATTCAACATTACCAGCAGTTTATAGGCAATCTAGAAAAGCTGATTGACCGCCAGCAACAAGTGGTCATAACAGCGCGCGGACGAATGCAATGGTGTGAGCAGCAATTGAAAGAAAAGAATATCGAAGTGAAAAAATACGGGAAAATTCGCGCAAAAGAGTTAGCACTTTATCATAAATGGATGGGAATGGAAGAAGCGAAACAAATGGATGAGCTGTCGTCCATTCAATTTATGAACCGAAAGATCAGGTGAATGGTATGGCAAAAAAGAAAAAGAAGGCAGCTGCTGTTGAAATTGAAGAAAAAAAGGGACACAGCACGTTTCAATGGATCGTTTTCGTCTTTTTTATTCCTCTTTTATTTGCGTTGACGGTTGCGCTGATTGTTATGACAATTGCAGGAGTTAACGTATTTGAAAAAACGAAAGAAGTCGCTGCTAATGTTCCGTACGTGTCGGAATGGGTCGGTGCGGAGAAAGAAAAGGATGGAAAATCAGACAGTGAAAAAGTTTCCGAGCTGCAGGCGGATATTAAGAATAAAGAAGCTAAAATTAATAGTTTGGAAGATAAGTTGTCATCGTCTGACAAAGAGATTGAAGAACTGCTGACTGAACAGGACCGGCTGAATGCAGAGTTAAAACAGCTGCAGCAACAGCAAACAGCAGAGACTGCAAAAGGTGAGGGGGCGGTGGAAGAGACTGGAACAAACGATGTAATCAAGACATATGAAACAATGAATGCGAAAAACATATCAAGTATTATTGTGAATATGACTGATGCAGAAGCCGTCGGAATTTTAGAACAATTAAGTATTGAAAAACAGGCAGACGTACTAGCGAAATTACCAGCTGAAACTGCCGCTGAATATACAAAATTATTATCAAATGAATAAGGAAAAAAGTCGAATTTTATGAGATAATAGAGAATGAAAAGGGGGTGTAAAAAGATGCAGGCAACTTTTAGTAAAATTGTTACATCAGGAGCAGGTCCAGCTGGAGTTTCAAGTCAAAATGCGGGTCAAATGACATCTGGCACAGGGTTTAAACAAATGCTTGGCAGTGTACAGCAATCGATCGATGCACCTACAGCACCTGTAGCGCTCCCAGCAGTGTCAGAAGATTTCCTACTGACACTCAGTGAACTGTCGAACCCTGTCGAATCGATCTCGGATATACCAGGAATCAACCCCGAACTTGCAGAGCTAGCAGAACAGTTCATGCAGGACGGTGAGATGCCGACAATGCAGGAATTGTCACTAGTTCTTGGCATTGATGCAGAAACGTTATTGTCGTCCATGAAGCAATTGGCATCTTTACTTACAGATGAACAAATCATTGGGCAATTGCCATCTGAACTAAAGAAAGCACTAGAATCCTTAAAAAGTGATGAGGAAGAAGGAATTCCTGGAACAATGCCGGTAATGGAGCTTGCCGCAGTCGTACAGCTAATTGCAGCTAACGCGCAGCAAATCGTAAAAGAAAGAGATAAACAGGCCGCAATTGCCGTTATGAAAGCCGCTCAAGTATTGCAGCAATTGAAGAATACGGTATCAGTGACACAGGTGCCAACGTCAACGCCGGCTGCAGAGCAAACTTCGCAGGAATCGAAATTTTTGCAATCAGCCTTACAACAGGCAGCTGTTTCTTTGAAAAAAGAAGCAGGTCCAAGTCCGGCTATCAACACTCGTCAAACGGCACTTCAAACTGCATTTACACGCTATGATGGCGTGGGTCAGCCAACTGTTCAGCCGAAAGTAGCTGATACACCGCTCGTAAAGCAGAGTGCTCCGCATGCTTCTGATCATTTAGGAGCAGTGAAAACTGAATTGTCTATAGCTCGTTCAACAATTGGACAAGATGCACTGAATCCTGTTGTTCATCAAATGACAAAAACAGAGCAATTTGTGATGAGCGTCAAAACGGATCCACGTCCAATGAATATGGGACAGTTTATTGAAAAGTTCACACAGGTGCTGGGAAATTCAAATTTGATGAAAACCCCGAATGGTACAAAGCTGTTAATAAAGCTTTATCCTGAACAGCTTGGATCGCTAAGAATTGAACTTTTACAGCAAAACGGTATCATGACAGCGAAAATCTTATCTTCCACGCAGGCGGTAAAAGAGCTGCTCGAACAAAATGCGCATCAACTCAAAAATGCATTCAGCCAGCAGAACGTCGCTGTGGATAAAATAGAAGTCACCAATCCGGAAACGAGACAGCAAATGTTCGAACGGAACAGTCAGGACCGAAACAATGGCCAAAGACAACAGTCTGAACAGCAGCAGCCGGAACAAACAACAGATGAAGAAAACGGGTCATTTGCAGATTTTTTGACCGAAATAGAAACCGAGGTGTAACCCATGTCGAAAATTGATCCATCGTTATATTTAGCGAATAACCCAGCGAAGACAAAACAAACGGGAAACAGCGCTCTTGGCAAAGACGAATTTCTAAAAATCCTAATGGCTCAGCTTCAAAATCAGGACCCGCTCAGCCCGATGGAAGATAAAGATTTCATCGCACAAATGGCACAATTTACATCACTTGAACAAATGGTGAACATGACTTCCATGATAGAAGAAATGGTTCAGGCACAGCAAGCCTCTCAGATGATTAATTATCAATCATTTGTCGGGAAAGATGTGGTTTGGCATAAGATGACAGAAGAAACCGATGCAGAAGGTAAACCGGTTGTTGAAACAGGTACGGGGACAGTGAAATCAATTAAGTTCGAAGATGGAGGAGTTCAATTCACCCTCTCAGACGGGACTGTTCTAGAACCTGGAAATATTTCAGAACTTATTAGCAGTGGAAGCGGAACAAGCGGCACAGGTACATCAGGAGGCAGCAGCGTGATCAGTTCCAATCAGCTTGTTGAAGCAAGCTATTTAATTGGGCGTACGGTAACTTGGGGCGCAGATGGAAGTGAGAAAAGTGCAACAGTGAAATCTGTTTCGCTAAAAGATGGACAAGTATGGCTGCAGATGGCAAACGATGAAAAAATCGCGGCATCAAGCTTAACGAAAATCGAATAATAAGGCGGGTGAAGAAAGAATGAAACCCGTAAATCCAATTATCACAGGAACATATCAACCGCTTGCGCCGGTTAAAAAGCGCATCGAGCAAAAAACCGCGGCAGCCGTTTCATTCGGTGACACTTTCAGTAAAGCAATTTCACAGAGCTGCATGCCAAATATTTCAAAACATGCAGAGCAGCGTTTGAAAGAACGGGGCATTGTCATCCACACAGATGAATGGGCGTCTATAGGTCAAAAACTGGCTGAAGCAAGTTCAAAAGGCGTGACGGATTCACTTGTTTTACTAAAAGATGCGGCGCTCATCGCCAGCGCAAAAAATAATACAGTCATTACGGCAATGAACCGTGATGAAGCATCATCGCACATTTTTACAAATATAAACGGCACAATCGTCATGGATAATCTATAATAACCGGCTGGACCGAAAAGGAAGCCGGCCGTCTGCCGACCGACTGACGCAGACGCAAATCGAAAGGGGAAAAATAATAAATGTTACGTTCAATGTACTCCGGAATCAGCGGATTGAAAAACTTCCAGACAAAACTTGATGTGGTGGGAAATAACATCTCTAACGTAAACACATACGGTTACAAAAAAGGTCGTACAACTTTTAAAGACATGGTATCTCAGCAAATCTCAGGTGCAACTGGTGCAAGTGCAGCAGCTGGTATAGGTGGTACAAATCCAAGACAAGTTGGACTTGGTGCCCAGCTCGCTGCAATTGACACTGTTCATACACAAGGTAGTTTACAAACTACAGCACGGACTCTAGATTTAGCTCTTTCGGGAGATGGATTTTTTGTTTTAAGAAATGGAAATAATGATGTTTACTCAAGAGCTGGTAATTTTTATCTTGATGAGGCTGGTAACTTGGTGAATTCAGATGGTTTATACGTTCGTGGTTACGGAGTTGCATCTCAACCAACAGCAACAGCTGATGCAACATTTAATACAACTCAAGGTAATATTAATGTTCCTTCTACTGCTAAAAGTTTGAGTATAGGTTCAGATGGAAAAGTCACATATGTAGATCAAAATGGAAACTTACGAGCTGCTGGTCAAATAATTGTTGCTAAATTTGCGAATCCTGATGGTACAGAAAAAGTAGGAAGCAACACATTCGAAGAAACTACCAATTCGGGAGTCCCTACAGTTGGAGTGCCTGGTGCTGCTGGTGCGGGGACAATTGTTTCTGGTACTCTTGAGATGTCGAATGTTGACCTTTCAGAAGAGTTTACCGAAATGATCGTTGCACAGCGTGGGTTCCAGGCGAATACGCGTATCATTACGACTTCTGATGAAATTTTACAAGAATTGATGAGTATGAAACGTTAATAACTGATTGGTAGAGAGAAGGTTTTATCATGCTGCGGGCAATGTATTCCGGATATAGCGGGTTGAAAAACTCACAAACAAAGTTGGATGTTACAGGCAACAATATTGCCAATGTGAATACGCACGGCTTTAAGAAAGGCCGTGCAACATTTAAAGATATGTTAAGCCAGCAAATAGAGGGTGCTGCTGCACCGGCTGCGACGCGCGGCGGTACGAATCCGCTCCAAGTCGGGCTGGGCGTTCAAATAGGTGCGATTGATACTATTCATACGCAAGGCAGCTTGCAGACAACAGGGCGCTCGCTTGATCTTGCGATTTCCGGTGAAGGGTTTTTCATGATAGGACGCGGAAATGGGACAACAATCACCGATCAAAAGTATACGCGTTCTGGAAGTTTCTCTCTTGATGCGAACGGAAATGTTGTTAACAGCGATGGTGATTATTTAATTAAAGCTATACCTGACCCGGCTAATCCGTTGTTTTCTGTCTTATACATTCCTATTACAGTCCCTGCGACAGCGAGTGATTTCAACATTGAAAAAGATGGCACAATCACGTATAAGGATGAAAATGGAGAGACGGTTGAGCAAGGCGGATTGCCATTGGCGAAGTTTGCTAATCCTGAAGGACTTGAAAAGAGCGGTTCGAATAAATATGTTGCGACAGTCAATTCAGGTGAGCCAGTGTATACATGGCCCGGGGAAGATGGTGCAGGAACTGTTGTAACAGGGACGCTTGAAATGTCCAACATTGATTTATCAGAAGAATTTACCGAAATGATCGTTGCACAGCGCGGTTTTCAAGCAAATTCTCGTGTTATCACAACAGCGGATGAAATTGTTCAGGAAATTGCCAGCTTAAAGCGGTAAGCGCAGCATTTTAACAGCGGGGAGGGGACAGGGCTGAGGTTCGCTTCAGCCCTGACATATATGATTACTGTGACGAGACTTAACGGCAAGCCGTTTTCACTTAATGCGATATACATAGAAACGGTCGAAAGTTTTCCCGATACAACCATTACGCTTACGAATGGCAAGAAATACGTGGTTCGTGAAGCGCATGAAAAAGTGACCGCCGACATTGAATCATTTTATACACGCATTTCACTTCTCGGGAAAGTGAAAGTGGAGGAGGACGACGATGGAGAATGAACAAAAAGCACCAAAAAATAAATTGATGATGATCATGATTGTGCTCATGTCGGTCATCCTGCTGGCCGGGACCATTGCTGTTGTCGTTATTATAAAATCATCAGAAGGCGGTAAAGCTGAGGAAGGTCCGAGCATTGATGAAGTGCTCGAGTCATCTGTCGATATTCCCGAGATGACAACGAATCTGGCATCAGATGATTTCATCCGCATCTCATTTAAAATTCAAACTGATAGTGCAGAAGCAATGGAAGAAATGACAAAACGCGATTTCCAGGCGAAAAACATTATCATTCAAAAACTTTCGGAAATGACGGCAGATGATTTAAAAGGTGAAGCAGGCAAACAAAAATTGACTGAGACACTGAAAAGCGATTTAAACAGCATTATGCAAGACGGAGAAGTACAGGCCGTTTACATCACCTCGTACATTATTCAATAAGCTGGACGCGACAGACTGGGGGTGACTTATTTGTCCGGAGAGATCTTATCTCAAAATGAAATTGATGCGCTTCTTTCCGCGCTTTCAACAGGCGAAATGGATGCGGAAGAACTAAAAAAAGAAGAACAAGAAAAGAAAGTCAAAGTATATGACTTTAAACGGGCACTCCGGTTTTCGAAAGACCAGATTCGAAGTTTGACGCGAATGCATGATAACTTCGCCCGTATTTTAACGACGTTTTTCGCTGCACAGTTGAGAACGTACGTGCAAGTAACCGTTGTGTCAGCGGACCAAATTCCGTACGAAGAATTTATTCGCTCGATTCCAAACCGGACGATCTTAAACGTATTTGAAGTGCCGCCTCTCGAAGGCCGCATTTTAATGGAAGTAAATCCGAATGTAGCTTATGCGATGCTTGACCGCCTACTGGGAGGACGGGGCGAAAGTATTAACAAAGTTGAAAACTTGACCGAAATCGAAACGCAAATCATGTCAAGTATGTTTGACCATGCGTTTGAAAACTATCGTGAAGCATGGTCAAATATTGTTGAAATCGATCCGATTGCAACTGACTTTGAAGTTAACCCTCAATTTTTGCAAATGGTGTCTCCGAATGAAACAGTAGTCGTTATCTCTTTAAACACGACAATCGGTGAAACGAACGGTATGATCAATATTTGCATTCCGCATGTTGTCCTTGAACCAATTATTCCAAAGCTGTCCGTCCATTACTGGATGCAAAATCCTGATAAAAAAGAACGCAGTCCGGAAGACATTGAAAACTTGAACAAACGGATTAAAAAAGCGGAGTTGCCAGTTATAGCTGAACTTGGGCAGTCCGGTATTACCATTGAAGAATTTCTACTATTAGCAGAAGGCGATATTATTGAGTTAAACACACAAATTGATGACCCGCTTACAATTAAAGTCGGCAGTGTACCGAAATTCACTGCGCAGCCGGGGCGTGTAAATCGCAAGCTCGCTGTGCAAGTGCTGGATTACATGAAAGGAGGGGATAACGATGATGAGTGACGATATGCTATCCCAGGACGAAATTGATGCATTGTTAAAAGGAGGAAACGACGATGAGCCAGCTGGTTCATCGGATCCTGAAACAGCTTCAGTAGGTACAGTAGAAAATTATTTGGATGAATTGGAGCAGGATACACTTGGCGAAATTGGAAATATTTCATTCGGCAGCTCCGCAACGGCTTTATCAAGTTTATTAAACCAAAAAGTAGAAATTACAACTCCGACTGTTTCGGTAGTTGAAAAGAGTCGCCTCGAAGACGAATTCCCTCACCCATATGCAGCAATTGAAGTGGAATATACAGAAGGGTTTACCGGCGCCAATCTTCTTGTCATTCACCAGAATGATGCTGCAATTATTGCAGACTTAATGCTTGGTGGAAGCGGCGTTGATGTTGCAGCAGAGCTCGGTGAACTACAACTAAGTGCTGTTCAGGAAGCGATGAATCAAATGATGGGTTCGTCAGCAACATCGATGTCGTCCATATTTAATAAAAAAGTAGACATTTCACCACCTTCTATCTCGTTATTAAATTTGAATGAAGGCGAAGGAACGGATTCGATTCCAGAACAAGAATTATTAATTAAAATTTCCTTTCGTTTAACGGTTGGCGAACTTATTGATTCCAGTATTATGCAGCTCATTCCGCTTCAATTCGGTAAACAGCTTGTTATGGAACTGATGAATCCTGCACCTGAGGAACCTGCAGCACAGCCTGTTCAGCAGGCACCTGTTTCAAATGAAGCGCCGCCGACTCCTCAGGCGCCACCACAACCAGCGCCACAGATGCCATCGCGTGAATCAGAAACGCCTCGTCATCTTGGTGGTTCATCATTTGGCCAGCAGCAGCCGGTCAATGTGGAAACGGCTGTCTTTTCTTCATTTAATGCTCCACAGCTTGGTGAACAAGAAGCGCGCAATTTAAACATGCTTTTCGATATTCCGCTGCAGGTAACCGTTGAGCTGGGTCGTACAAACCGGAATGTGAAAGATATATTAGAGCTGACGTCCGGGTCGATTATTGAATTGGACAAGCTGGCTGGAGAACCGGTCGATGTCCTGGTGAACAACAGGTTAGTCGCAAAAGGTGAAGTCGTTGTAATTGAAGAGAATTTCGGTGTCCGGATTACAAATATCGCGAGTCCGGCCGACCGATTGAAAAATTTAAATTAATTTTTACTTGGGGGTAATAAAAAATGGCAAACCGTATTTTAATAGTTGATGATGCAGCATTTATGAGAATGATGATAAAAGATATTCTGACAAAAAATGGTTTTGAAGTAGTGGGTGAAGCGGAAAACGGTGCGCAAGCAGTTGAGAAATATGCTGAGTTAAAACCGGATCTTGTGACAATGGATATTACAATGCCTGAAAAAGATGGGATTGCCGCATTGAAAGAAATTAAAGCTTCTGATAGTGCAGCGAAGATTATTATGTGTTCGGCAATGGGGCAGCAGGCAATGGTTATTGACGCAATTCAGGCCGGTGCAAAAGATTTTATCGTAAAGCCTTTCCAGGCCGACCGTGTTATTGAAGCAATTTCAAAAGTGCTTTCATCGTAAGGTGTGATTTTACATGAACTTATTTTCAAAATGGATAATGCCTTTCTTTTTCGCAATGGCTCTGTTCTCTGGCAATCATTTGATTGCCGCGGCAGAGCCATTTAATTCGAATGTGAAAGATTGCATCGAAAACCGTGATCTCTGTTCAGAAGAAGAGCCGGCAGACGTCGGGGAGACGGATGCGAAAGCTGAAGCCGAAATGGAACAGGTAGGCATCGGATTTCTAGATGTCTTTCGTATGATTGCTGCGCTTGCATTCGTTGTTGCACTGCTATACTTTTTGCTGCGGTTTATAAATAAAAAAAGCCGCTCGTATCAAGAAAATCAAACGGTCCTTCATCTTGGCGGAACTGCTCTTGGCGGCAATCGTTCCGTTCAGGTGATCAAAGTGGGAGAACGTGTCCTTGTTCTTGGTGTCGGTGAAGATGTTTCATTGTTAAAAGAAATTGATGATAAGAAAGAAAGAGATAAACTTCTTACCCGCTATGAGGAACAGACGGACATGATGATGCAGCCTTCTGATATTTTCAATCGAATCAAAGCCTCCATGACAGAACGGAAAAAACAATCCGGTGGTCCATCAGATTTTAAGCAGGAATTCGAACGGAAAATAGCCGATTTAAAAAAGAGCCGTGAACAGGCGGTACAAGATTTAACCGACAGGGAGCAGAAAAAAAATGAATGAATTTATGGAGTTTTTTAATTCAAGCTCACCTGATAATGTTTCGACGTCCGTGAAACTGTTATTAATGCTGACAGTTCTGTCACTTGCACCAAGTATTTTAATTTTAATGACATGTTTTACGCGTATAATTATCGTTTTGTCATTTGTGAGAACGGCACTTGCGACGCAGCAAATGCCGCCTACACAGGTGCTTCTTGGATTGGCGCTTTTTTTAACCTTTTTTATTATGTCACCTGTTTTACAGGAAGTGAATGATGAAGCATTAACGCCTCTTTTTAATGATGAAATTAATCTTGAAGAAGCGTATACGCTTGCAAGTGGTCCATTTAAAGAATTTATGAGCGAACATACGCGGCAAAAAGATCTGCAATTGTTTCTGGATTATACGCAGGCGGAACAGCCGGAATCGATTGAGGATATTCCTCTCACAACGCTCGTGCCGGCTTTTGCCTTAAGTGAAATTAAAACCGCGTTTCAAATTGGTTTTATGATTTTTATACCATTTCTTGTAATTGATATGATTGTCGCGAGTGTACTCATGTCGATGGGGATGATGATGCTTCCGCCTGTTATGATTTCACTGCCATTTAAAATTTTGCTATTTGTACTGATCGACGGCTGGTATCTGGTGATAGAGTCGCTGCTCCAAAGCTTTTAGGAAGGTGAAGAAATGAATACTGAAATGGTTATTTCCATTGCTGAAAAAGGAGTTTATACGACGATTATTGTTTGTGCGCCACTCCTTTTGCTAGCGCTCGGAATCGGTCTTGCGGTCAGTATTTTTCAGGCGACAACGCAAATTCAAGAGCAGACGCTTGCTTTCGTTCCGAAAATTGTGGCGGTTCTTGTTGGATTAATTTTCTTCGGTCCGTGGATGATGACAACAATGATAACGTACATGATGGAGATTTTTACAAATTTAACGAGATTTGTAGGGTAGCAGTGTATGGTTGAATTGCTCCCTGACCTTTCCGTTTTTCTCCTTATTCTCGTTCGTGTATCGGCCTTTTTCGTGACGATTCCGCTATTCTCTTACCGAACAATTCCGGCACAGCATCGGATTGCTTTTGCACTTGTACTATCTTGGACAATGTATTACTCCATTGACGCTGGTCCATTTGAAATAAATGGTGAATACATCTTGCTTATTTTAAAAGAAGCGATGACCGGGCTTTTAATTGGATTGGCAGCCTATATCGTCTTATCTGCCATTCAAATTGCAGGTGGATTTATCGACTTTCAGATGGGATTTGCTATTGCGAATGTTGTCGATCCACAGACTGGTGCACAAAGTCCGCTTACAGGGCAGTTTTTATACATGTTTTCGTTATTAATGCTCCTTGCTTTAAACGGTCACCACCTAATCCTAGACGGTATTTTTTACAGTTATGAATTCATTCCAATGAACCAATTGTTTTTGCCGTTTGGAAACGGGGAAGCGGCTTATTATATGGCAAGAACGTTTGGTGCTGTCTTTTTGATCGCTTTTCAAATGTCCATGCCTATAGTCGCCGTATTGTTTTTGACAGATGTCATGCTGGGGGTAGTTGCCAGGACGGTTCCACAGCTTAATATTTTTGTTGTTGGGCTGCCTCTTAAAATTGGTGTTGGATTTGTTGTTTTATTTATTGTCATCGGCGTCATTTTTACATTAGTTCGAGATTTGTTTGGAATGATGCTGAATGTCATGAGGGATTTAATGACTATTTTTGGAGGCGGATAGCACCATGCTGCTGAAACTGGATCTGCAATTTTTTGCGGGAGAAAAGACGGAAAAAGCAACACCGAAAAAGAAGCAGGACTCCCGTAAAAAAGGGCAGGTCGCGAAAAGCCAGGATTTAAACACAGCAGTCAGCCTGCTTGTACTATTCGGTTTTTTAACTGCATTTGCTGCGTCAATGGGACAGGATATCTTTCACATGTTCCAGCATTCAATTGAATATTACATGCTGATGCCTGTGACAGAAGCAAATTTAAAAACAATTGTGTTTGAAATCATGGAACAGTGCGCCATCATTCTCGGTCCATTTATGGGGGCAGCCATGCTTGCCGGGGTGATCGCAAACTACTTTCAGATCGGCTGGCTTGTCACAACGGAACCGCTAAACCCAAAGCTTGAAAAATTAGATCCGATTAAGGGATTTAAACGGATTTTTTCGATGAGGGCAATCGTGGAACTAATAAAATCAATTTTAAAAATTGGTCTCGTCGGGATTGCCGCTTTTTTAGTTATCTGGATTCATATTGAAGAAGTGCTGGAAATGGCACTGAAGCCGATTGAAGATACGCTTCCGCTTATTGGCACATTGACCGTGCAAATGGGGCTTGTCGCCGCTGCGGTGCTGCTTGTGCTTGGTGTACTAGATTATTTTTATCAAAAGTACGATTTTGAGAAAAGCCTGCGGATGTCAAAGCAGGATATAAAAGATGAGCATAAAAATTCGGAAGGGGATCCGCTCATTAAATCTCGAATCCGGCAGACGCAGCGTGAAATGGCCATGCGCCGCATGATGCAGGAAGTACCGGATGCAGACGTTGTCATAACGAATCCAACCCATTACGCGATTGCGTTAAAATATGATGAATCAAAGCTGGATGCACCATATGTGGTTGCCAAAGGAACGGATTATATTGCACAAAAAATCAAGTTGATTGCGAAAGAAAACGACGTCACCATGGTTGAAAATAGACCGCTTGCAAGAGCACTTCATGATCAAGCAGAAATTGGTGATGCAGTACCGGAAGAATTTTTCAAAGCGATCGCAGAAATTCTTGCGTACGTATACAAGATTAAAAATAAATTGTAATTTCTTTGTTGGGAGAGAAAATAATGAAAGCAAGAGACCTCTCAGTTTTACTCAGTGTTATTTTAATCGTAGCGATGCTGATCGTGCCGCTTCCAACGTGGCTGTTAAGTGTGCTAATTATCATAAATATTTCTCTTGCGCTACTCGTTTTGCTCATCTCGATGAATATGAAGGAAGCGCTGGAGTTTTCTGTATTTCCTTCGCTCCTTTTGCTGTTGACTTTATTCCGTCTTGGTCTGAATGTGTCGACAACGCGATCCATTTTAAGTCATGGGGAAGCAGGGGGCGTTGTCGAGACATTCGGCACATTCGTTGTTGGAGGAAACTTAATTGTCGGGATGGTTATTTTTATCATCCTCGTCATTATTCAATTTATCGTTATTACAAAAGGGGCTGAGCGTGTTTCTGAAGTTGCGGCGCGTTTTACACTCGATGCAATGCCAGGGAAACAGATGAGTATAGATGCTGATTTAAATGCCGGCATGATCTCGGAAGCGCAAGCACGTGAACGTCGAGAAAAAGTGAGCCGGGAAGCGGACTTTTACGGTGCGATGGACGGTGCGACGAAATTTGTAAAAGGGGATGCGATCGCCGGTATTATCATGGTTATCATCAATCTCATTGTCGGGATTGTCGTTGGAATGATGCAGCAGGACTTATCTTTTGGCGAGTCCGCAGCACGTTATTCTTTATTAACTGTCGGTGACGGGATTGTTTCCCAAGTGCCAGCGCTTTTAATTACGACAGCTACTGGTATCGTCGTGACGCGTGCAGCATCAAATGGAAACCTTGGTGAAGAAATCACAGGGCAGCTTTTACGTTACCCTGCTATGCTTTACATTGCGGGAGGAACGATTTTTTTACTTGGAATCGCTACACCTATTAACGACATTTTAACGATTCCGATTGCGGCCGGACTTGCTTTTGGCGGTTACATGATTTCACGGTCACCCAAAGAGGAACTTGATGATTCGCCGCCTTCAGAAGAAGAGTCCGAAGCGGAAGAACTTAAAAGTCCTGAATCGGTTGTGAACTTATTGACGGTGGACCCGATTGAATTTGAATTTGGCTATGGTTTGATACCGCTCGCAGACACAAATCAAGGCGGCGATTTGCTTGATCGAATTGTCATGATACGGCGTCAGCTGGCGCTTGAACTCGGTCTCGTTATTCCGGTCGTCCGTATTCGCGATAACATTCAGCTGCAGCCGAATGAATACCGTATGAAAATTAAAGGAAGTGAAGTAGCAGGGGGAGAACTTTTGCTGGATCATTATTTAGCGATGAGCCCCGGTGAAGAAGATGATATGGTTGAGGGCATTGATACCATTGAACCATCATTCGGCCTGCCCGCAAAATGGATAACGGAAGATGCGAAGGAACAAGCTGAAATTTTTGGCTATACTGTTGTTGATCCACCGAGTGTTGTTTCCACCCATTTAACTGAAATTATAAAAAAACACGCTTATGAATTGCTTGGTCGACAAGAAACGCAGCAATTGATTGATCATTTAAAAGAATCTTATCCAATTTTAATTGACGAAGTGACGCCAAATCCGCTTTCAGTCGGGGAAGTTCAAAAAGTACTGGCAAAGCTGTTAAAAGAAAATTTATCGATCCGCAATTTGCCCATTATTTTTGAAACACTTGCTGATTTTGGAAAAATGACATCCGATACCGACTTATTAACCGAATATGTCCGCCAGGCACTTGCCCGTCAAATTACAATGCAATTTGCAGACGATTCTGGGTCACTTAATGTGATTACGTTATCCGGACGCATCGAAAAAATCATCGCGGACGGTGTTCAGCAGACGGAACACGGAAATTATTTGTCGATAGATCCTAATGAATCGCAGCGGATTTTAGAAGCGACTGCTCAGCAGGTAGAACAGGCATCGTTTATGCAGCAGTCACCGGTTATTCTTTGTTCACCGGCCATTCGAATGTACGTAAGGCAGCTGCTTGAACGATATTTTCCGCAAATTCCTGTTTTATCATACAATGAGCTTGAACCAAGCGTAGAAGTACAGAGTACAGGAGTGGTGACGATCGAATGAAAATGAAAAAATTCATGGCGCCTTCCATGCCGGAAGTAATGAAAAAAGTGCGGGCTGAACTCGGCCCGCAAGCTGTTATTTTACAGTCCAAAACGGTGTATAAAGGCGGCATGTTTGGGCTGTTTAAAAAGAAAAATATTGAAGTCGTTGCGGCGATTGATCCATATGCTGAAACGTTTGAACGGACAGCAGAAGCAAAACCGGCACCTATCACAGTTAATCAACCTGCTCAGGTCTCTTCAGAGCTTAGAAATGAAATGCTGGAAGTGAAACAAATGATTCGCCAGTTAAAGGAAGCAAAACCGGCAGATTTTTTGTATCCAGACGCTTTGCAGCCGGTGCTTGACCATTTGAAACGTCAAGGTTTATCAGCTGAATTATGGCAAATGACAGCAGATCATCTTTTGGCAAAATGGAAGGAAGAGCGCAGTGAAGCAGACAATTCAAAAGTACGTGATTGGGCAGTCAATTTTTTAAATGAACGCCTTTCATTGTGTCGGACAGTGAGTAATGAGGGGGCAAAATATTTTCATCTTCTTGGTCCAACCGGTGTTGGGAAAACGACAACACTTGCAAAACTCGCATCAAAAAAAGTGCTCGAAAACGGGAAAAGAGTGGCGTTTATTACAACTGATACGTATCGGATCGCCGCAATCGAGCAATTGAAAACGTATGCGGGTCTTCTCGATGCTCCGTTTAAAGTAGCTTACTCAAGAAACGATATGGAAGAGGCGTTTGCAAATCTATCAAAATATGATGTCTTATTTATCGACACTGCCGGCCGTAATTACCGCGAAAAGCAGTACGTAGAAGATTTGCAAAAAATGATGACAAAAAAGACTGAACAGTCCCTTTATTATCTTGTGCTTAGCGCGGCTTCAAAACAGGAAGACTTAGAAGAAGTCATTGATAATTTTACTTCCATTCAACTTGATGGATTTATTTTTACGAAGCTAGATGAAACAAAAACTAAAGGCACAATTATAAATTTAATGTATACTTATAAAGTAGGAACACATTTCATTACAAATGGTCAAAATGTCCCGGATGATCTAGCGGAAATAACACCAGAAATGATCATTGAATCATTATTTGAGGAATTCAGATGATGAACGATCAAGCGGCATCACTTAGAAAAAAAATGATGCAAAAAACGACAGATATTGAAATTTTAAGGGAAAGACGAGCGAAAACATTGGCCGTTGTAAGCGGAAAAGGCGGTGTTGGGAAATCAAATATTTCAGTAAATCTGGCGATTGGACTCGCAAAACTAAACAATAAAGTTTTATTATTTGATATGGACATTGGCATGGGTAATATTTATCATTTAATTAGTAAGGACCCGGGACAATCGATTGCCGATTTTTTCACAAAAAATACTCCGCTTACTGATTTGATCAAATCTGGTCCCGAAGGAATTGCATTCATTCATGGTGGATCAGCAGCAGCACAGTTATTTGAATGGGATGATACGTACACAGAAAAGTGGATTTCTGCTCTTGAGCAGCTGGTGGATGAATATGACTACATTTTGTTCGACATGGGCGCTGGTGCAACGAAAGAAAGCTTGAATATTTTGATTGCGGCAGAAGAAGTGCTGGTCGTGACGACTTCGGAGCCGACTGCAATGACAGATGCATATTCCATGATAAAATTCATTTGTTTACGAGACGATGAGAAGCGTTTTTATCTTGTGTGCAACCGGGCGGACTCAGAAGAAGAGGGAAGGAAAACAGCAGAACGTCTACAAAAAACGATGGATACATTTTTACAGGTCAGTCCGAACATTCTAGGATCATTGCCCGAAGACCCAACCGTTCGTCAATCTGTTAAAGCGGGACAGCCTTTTACAATCGCTTTTCCAGATGCTCGTATTTCAACAGCATTCGACATCATCGTAAATAGGTATGCTGGTGTACCTGTATTCGATGGACAGAAAACAATAGGCTTCATCAATAAGCTGCGGCGCTTTTTTAAAGAAAGAAGGGACAGCTGATGAGATCAAAAAAAGTTCTTGTTGTTGACGATTCTGCATTTATGAGAAAGCTGATTTCCGAGTTTTTATCAGAGCATCCAGAACTGGAAGTTATTGCTTTTGCCAGAAACGGGCATGATGCAGTTAAAAAAGCGATGGAGTTAAAGCCAGATGTTATAACGCTTGATATTGAAATGCCTGAGATGGATGGGTTAAAAGCGTTGAAAATCATTATGGACAAACAACCGTGCCCTGTTGTTATGCTGTCAAGCCTGACAAAAGAAGGAGCGGAAGTAACGCTAAAAGCAATTGAAATTGGAGCGGTTGATTTTATCGCCAAGCCATCGGGAACCATTTCTTTGGATCTTCACAAAATTAAAGAGCAGATAATTGAAAAAGTGCTCGCTGCTTCAAAAGCAAACATCAGCATAAAGCCGGTGCTCCGGGAGAAACCGTCAGTCAATATGCCTGCTGAACCAGCAGTTAAAGAACCAGGCGTACGCACGGGAGCGCATTTTAAAAAGATGGACAAGCTTGTTTTAATCGCAACATCAACTGGTGGTCCACGAGCGCTGCAGCATGTCATCACGAAACTGCCGGCATCTCTTCCCGCCCCGGTCGTGGTTGTACAGCATATGCCGCCCGGCTTTACTAAATCACTTGCCGCCCGCCTTGATTCATTATCAGAAATTCATGTAAAAGAGGCAAATGACGGTGAGATTTTGCAAAAAGGCACGGCTTATATTGCACCAGGGGGATATCATTTAACTCTGAAAAAAGTGGGTACATCAACCGTTGCTGCACTTGATCAAACTGAGCCGGAAGGGGGACATCGTCCTGCAGCAAACGTAACATTCCGCTCGGCAGCAGCGTTAAATGATTTTGAAAAGGTTGCAGTCATTATGACTGGTATGGGAGCGGATGGAGCTGAGGGGTTGATTAAACTGAAAGAAAACAGCAGGGTTAAAGCCATTGCCGAAGCGAAAGAAACGTGTGTCGTTTACGGGATGCCAAAAGCTGCTGTTGCAACACATCTAGTTGATGATGTAGTACCGGTTGATGAAATTGCATTTACCATTGTAAAGCACGTATATGATAAGAGGTGAACACAGATGGATACGAATCAATACCTTGAAATTTTTATTGATGAAAGTAAAGAACACTTACAAGCAATGAATGAGCATTTACTACAACTTGAAAAAGACCCAACAAATATTAACATTGTCAATGAAGTGTTCCGTTCCGCTCACACGTTGAAGGGCATGTCAGCGACAATGGGCTATGAAGACCTGGCGAACTTAACACATAAATTGGAAAACGTACTCGATGCGATTCGTAATCATAAAATTTCGGTTACATTAGAAATTATGGATACGGTATTTTCCTCCGTTGATGATCTTGAAGCGATGGTGCACGATATTTCTTCTGGCGGAGAAGGGAAGCGCGACGTTACAGAGGTCGTCACAAAACTACTCCAAATCGAACAGGGAGAGTTAGTTTCCTCTATTGCTGCATCGTCAGAAGGAAAACAAGAGACTTCTGAAACTGAAACGGGACTTCAGTATGATGAATTTGAACGTACCGTTATTGAACAGTCAAAAGAACAAGGCTTTACATGTTATGAAGTTGTCGTTTCTCTTCGTGCCGATTGTGTTTTAAAGGCAGCACGTGTGTTTATGGTATTTGATGTTCTTGAAAAATGCGGCGAAGTGATTAAATCAGTTCCAGCTTCTGAACAATTGGAAGAAGAAAAATTTGATGAACATTTTACCGTGACACTCTTAACAAAAGAGCCGGTCGAAGATATACAAGAAAAAGTGAAAAAAGTCTCTGAAGTCGACAATGTGAAAATTACAGAAATCAGCAACAGTGCAACTCTTGCACCAGAGCAGCAGCCTGAAGTGAAAGCTGAAACAACTTCTGAAGAGCCGAAAAAAGCGGAAGAGAAACAGGCAGAAAAGAAGCCCGTGGTGAAAAAAGCCGAAGAGAATAAAGGATCAAAACAGGCAGTTTCCAACAAAACAATTCGCGTAAATATTGAACGGCTTGATATTTTAATGAACTTGTTCGAAGAGCTTGTTATCGATCGGGGCCGGCTTGAATCTATTTCGGGAGAATTGAATCATTCTGAACTAAATGAAACGGTCGAACGCATGTCGCGTATTTCCGGTGATCTTCAAAATATTATTTTAAACATGCGCATGGTCCCAGTTGAAACCGTCTTTAACCGGTTTCCGAAATTGGTTCGCCAGCTATCGAGGGATTTAGGCAAACAGATCAATCTGGAGATCATTGGTGCGGAAACCGAGCTCGACCGTACTGTAATTGATGAAATCGGTGATCCGCTCGTGCATTTAATCCGTAACGCGGGAGATCACGGGATTGAAATGCCGGATGATCGGGTGGCAAAAGGAAAGCCTGCTGAAGGGACAATTAAATTAAAAGCCTATCATAGCGGAAATCACGTTTTCATTGAAATTGAAGATGATGGTGCTGGTATTAATAAAGACAAAGTATTGAAAAAAGCACTAGATAAAGGCATTGTGACAGAAGAACAGGCACTATCGCTTGATGATCGTCAAATATTTGAACTCATTATGGCATCCGGTTTTTCAACAGCTGATGTAATTTCTGATTTATCAGGCCGTGGTGTCGGACTGGATGTTGTAAAAACGACAATCGAATCACTTGGCGGATCCATAACCATAGATTCGGTTGAAGGAGCTGGTTCGACTTTCTTGATTCAGCTGCCGCTAACGCTTTCTATTATTTCGGTTATGCTTGTTGAAGTAGAGAAAGAAAAATATGCGATTCCGCTTTCCTCCATCATTGAAACGGCGATCGTGAAAAAAGATGAAATACTGAATGCGCATGACCAGCAAGTGATTGATTTCCGTGGAAAAGTAGTACCGCTTCTTTTCCTTGATGATATTTTCACTGTACCGAAACAGGAAAACGATGATCGATTCTATTCCGTTGTCATCGTCAGAAAAGGTGAGAAAATGGCCGGTCTAGTAGTTGACTCGTTTATCGGGCAGCAGGAAGTTGTATTAAAAGGTCTTGGCAACTATTTAACTAATGTGTTTGCTATTTCTGGTGCAACGATTTTAGGTGACGGTCAGGTAGCGCTTATTGTTGACTGCAATGCGCTCATTAAATAAGAGGAGGTGCGGCTATGAGTGAAACAAGTACTTCAACCGCAGTGAAAGTAATTGCTTTTCAATTGTTAGATAAAGAATATGCTTTACCAGTTAATCAGGTCCACTCCATCGAAAAATTAATGCATATTACGCGCGTGCCTGGAACCGTGCCTTTCGTTAAAGGCGTCATTAATTTGCGCGGTGTTGTTACACCAATTATTGATTTGCGTAATCGTTTCGGTTTATCTGATGAACAATATGACGATACGACACGCATCATTATTGCTGCATTGGATGATATGGAAGTCGGTCTTATTGTAGATGGTGCAAACGATGTACTTGATATCCCTGTTGAAGCGATAGAACCGCAACCGGAAGTCGTTGGTTCTCTTGGAGATGAATACATCACCGGTGTTGCCAAACTCGAAAAAAGACTGCTGATCATGCTCAGTCTAGAAAAGATTTTTAAATAACGGGTGGGCGGTTCATCATGAACTATTTTGAGAAAATACAGCCTATGCACCTTGACATTTTAAAAGAAATTGGCAACATAGGAGCGGGACATGCTGCCACATCGCTGTCCACCCTCCTGAACCGAAAAATTGATATGAGAGTACCGAGTGTCCGGGTTGTTCCGTTTTCAGAAATGCTAGAGCTAACGGGTGGTTCGGAAAAAGAAGTTGTCAGTGTCAGTCTTTGTATAGAAGGAGAAGCTGGCGGCAACATGTTTTTCATGCTGACAGTAGAAGAAGCGGACCGTTTTATTCAGAAATTGATGACTGACGACTCTTTTACATTCCATAACCCTGATTCGCAGCCTATCGGTTTCTCGGCAATGCAGGAGATGGGAAATATTTTATCCGGCTCATATTTATCGGCACTTAGTGATTTTACACGCTTAAAATTACAGCCATCTGTACCAGAACTTGCGGTAGACATGTTCGGTGCTATCATCAGCTATGGCTTACTCGAAATTTCTCAGTACAGTGACTTTGCCATTGTCATTGATACGATTTTGACAGAATTGGATGCGGGAAACGTAGAAACAGTAAAAGGACATTTCTTTTTTCTGCTATCTCCAGAGTCGTTCCCGGTGATTTTTGAGGCACTTGGAGCCGGGTACAATGAGTAATGTGCGGGATGTCGTAAAAGTAGGGATTGCTGACATGAATGTCGTCCAGCCTCCGGGTACAATTCGCACGTCCGGTCTCGGGTCTTGTGTCGGTGTCGTTTTGTACGATGAAACGGCCCGAATTGCCGGTTTGGTTCATGTTATGCTTCCGGATTCAAGCCTTGCGAAATCAGAAATGAAGAATGACGCGAAATTCGCCGATACGGGGGTGCCTTCCCTTATTAAAGAGTTGACACTAATCGGTGCCAAGGCATCTCGGCTAAAGGCTAAAATAGCGGGTGGCGCCCAAATGTTTCAGTTCAAGTCCGGAACGGATTTAATGAAAATTGGACCTCGTAATGTAAATGCAGTCAAACAGCAATTACAAATAGCGCGAATTCCATTAATGGCTGAAGATGTAGGGGGAAACAGCGGCCGGACGATTGAGTTCGATCCATCCACCTCAATTCTCCACATTCGGACTGTTAATAAAGGCGAACAACAGTTGTAAAAAGCAGCGGTTTTCATTTCCGCTGCTTTTTTGTGCTCATTGTTGGCAAATGGACGACTTTTCTTTAAAATAATAGGTAAGAACTTTTCTGTCCGTTTAGGTCAGGTGAGGGGGGATCAAATGACAAAGTTTACGCCGCACGAAGAGCATGATCTCTGGGAAAGGTGGAAAAAAGAGAAACATCCGGACGATGGAGATGCACTCGTCGCCCGTTACATGCCCCTTGTGACCTTTCATAGCCGGCGAATTGCGTCCACTCTTCCGAAAGCGGTGAGCAGGGAAGAGATAACGAGTTTTGGCTTATCCGGTTTGTACGACGCACTGTTAAAATTTGAACCTTCGCGTGACTTGAAATTCGATACGTATGCCTCGTTTCGAATCCGCGGTGCCATTTTAGACGGACTGCGAAAAGCGGATTGGCTTCCACGTGCTGCCCGAGAAAAATCAAAAAAAATCGAAGCGGCAGTTTCGAAACTTGAGCAGCGCTATTTACGAACCGTGACGGCAGAGGAAGTGGCGGAAGAACTCGGGATCACTGCGGATGATGTCCATGATACAATGGCGGAACATTTTTTTTCACACGTCCTATCGACGGATGAACAGGTGAATGAATTGGATCAGCAAGACGGTTCCGGATTTGCGATTAAAGATGAAAAGACGATGTCACCTGAAGATGAACTTGTCAAACATGAGCAAATTAACGAGCTGACTGCTCAAATTGAAAAATTGACGGAAAAAGAACAGCTGGTTATCGACCTTTTCTATAAAGAAGAATTGACGCTTACAGAAATCGGTGAAATTCTTGGGTTATCCACGTCCCGGATTTCGCAAATTCATTCAAAAGCGCTGTTTAAATTAAAACAGCAGCTCATAAAAACAAGATAATGAATTTTAGTATGAAACGGGGTGCGGTATGGATTTTAAATCAGTTGAAATGCAGGTGGCTCTCCCTCGAACATTTGAAGCTTCAAAAGCGGTTCAGGAACAGCAGCAAAATGGTCTTGCCGCGCAGCAAAACGCGAATGAAGATGTGGAAAAAGAAGCTCAATGGAAACGGAAAGCGGTAGTTGAAGGTGACAACATTGATAAACTGAACTTAAAAGACCGTGACCGCCAAAACGAGCAGCAGAGACAAAGAAAGAAAAAAAAACAGGAAGAAAAAAAGAAATCAGCTCACCCTTTTAAAGGAAAGCAGATTGATATAAGCGGGTAAGGAGAATTATGACGACGTTTTTAATGACGATTTCATTATTGCTGCATGCGGTCAGTCTGCTTGCGTTTATTTTATTATTCCAGCGGCAAAATATTATGAAGAAGACAGAAAAAAAGATGCAGCAGATGGCAGCGGAAACAGAAGAAATGATGACAGCCTTTTTGATGGATTTAAAAGAAGAAAACGAGCAGCTTATCACGCAGTTATCGAAAACTCAGTACAAACGAAACGAAACAATGCCAGAGCCTGATGAAGAGAAGGTGAACGCTGTCCAGCTTCCTCCGGTCGTTCCACGTAAAACAGCGGCGAAAGCCTATGCCGGTATTAAGAAAGAACCGAAGCAGCCGTCCGAACAGTCTACAATAGAGAAGATGATGGAACTGAAAAAACAGGGGCTATCAGACGAGGATATTGCTCGGAAACTGCAGATTGGCGTTACAGAAGTGCAGCTTGGTTTAAAATTTCAGCGCAATCAATAAAAATAGTTGCGGGTGAAGTCTTGTTGTGATATAGTAACTAACGGTGTTAATACACACGTCTTTTGATTCAGATAGACGGTGCCGTCCATGACGGATTTTGTCTGAAAATGATAAAGGCGGAGGAAAATCAACCAAACAGGAGGAAATAAACATGTCAGTAATTTCAATGAAGCAATTGCTTGAAGCTGGTGTTCACTTCGGTCATCAAACTCGCCGTTGGAACCCAAAAATGAAAAAGTACATTTTCCAGGAGCGTAACGGGATCTACATCATCGATCTTCAAAAAACCGTTCGCAAAGTGGAAGAGGCGTACAAATTTGTAAGAGAAGTTGCCGGTGACGGTGGTAAAGTATTGTTCGTTGGTACGAAAAAACAGGCTCAGGAGTCTGTAAAAGAAGAAGCTGAACGTTCAGGTATGTACTATGTAAACCAACGCTGGCTGGGTGGTACACTTACAAACTTCTCTACAATCCAAAAACGCGTTCAACGTTTGAAAAACATCGAAAAAATGGCTGAAGACGGTACATTTGAAGTACTTCCGAAAAAAGAAGTTGTTCAGCTTAAAAAAGAACATGAGCGTCTTGTGAAATTCCTTGGCGGTATTAAAGACATGAAAGGTCTTCCAGATGCCCTTTTCATTATTGACCCGCGCAAAGAACGCATCGCAGTAGCAGAAGCACGTAAATTGAATATCCCGATCGTTGGTATCGTTGATACAAACTGTGATCCGGACGAAATCGATTACGTTATTCCTGCAAACGATGACGCAATCCGCGCTGTAAAACTTTTGACTGGTAAAATGGCTGACGCTGTTCTTGAAGCGAAGCAAGGTGAAGAAATCGCTGAAGCAGAAGTTCAAGAAGAAGCAGTAGAAGCTGAAACAGCAGAAGCTGCAGCTGAGTAATGTACACAAAGGTGATAAGAGGGATACCCTTATCACCTTTTTTTAAAGAAATAAGCTTTGAGAGCGAAAATCGGCTAGCTGCCGAAATGCTGTCGTGACTCGCTGTAAGCGGGTATTGCTCTCTACATATTAAAGGAGGAATATTAATGGCTATTACTGCTCAAATGGTTAAAGAATTACGCGAAAAAACAGGCGCAGGTATGATGGACTGTAAAAAAGCATTAGTTGAGACTGATGGAAACATGGACCAGGCAATTGACTACCTTCGTGAAAAAGGGATCGCGAAAGCCGCGAAAAAATCAGATCGTATCGCAGCAGAAGGTACGACATTCATCACTAGCGAAGGAGACACAGCTGTTCTTCTTGAAGTAAACGCAGAAACTGATTTCGTTGCTAAAAACGAAAACTTCCAGGTTCTTGTGAAAGATATCGCGGCACATCTTCTAGCTAACAAACCTGCATCTGTAGAAGAAGCACTTCAACAAACAATGGGAAATGGTAAAACTGTTGATACGTACATCAGCGAAGCCATTTCTAAAATTGGTGAGAAAATTACTCTGCGTCGTTTTGAAATCCGTACAAAAGGCGAAAACGCAGCATTTGGCGAATACTTGCACATGGGCGGACGCATTGGTGTGCTTGCTATTCTTGAAGGTACAACTGACGCAGCAGCAGCGAAAGACGTTGCGATGCATGCCGCAGCACTAAATCCTAAATATGTATCACGCGACCAGGTTTCTGAAGAAGAAGTAGACCGTGAGCGTAAAGTATTGACTGAGCAGGCATTGAATGAAGGCAAACCGGAAAACATTGTTGCGAAAATGGTTGAAGGCCGCCTTGGTAAATTCTTTGAAGAAGTTTGCATTTTGGATCAAGGGTTCGTTAAAGATCCAGATCAAAAAGTACGTCAATTCCTTGAATCAAAAGGCGCAACATTGACAGAATTCGTTCGCTATGAAGTAGGCGAAGGATTAGAAAAACGCCAAGATAACTTTGCTGAAGAAGTTATGAGCCAAGTGAAAAAATAATGATTCCTTTTCCGCGGGGCGGAATGGAATAAGTGGAATCCCTTGCCGCTCCGGTGAGGGATTTCATGTACATTACAGATGGAGGTTTACATGAGCCAGCCTAAATATAAACGCGTTGTATTAAAATTAAGTGGGGAAGCACTTGCAGGGGAAGCCGGTTTTGGGATTAATCCTGCAGTGATTCAATCAGTTGCAGAACAAGTAAAAGAAGTAAGTGAACTTGACGTACAAGTAGCAGTTGTTGTTGGCGGCGGCAATATTTGGCGTGGTAAAATCGGCAGTGAAATGGGCATGGACCGTGCGACTGCTGATTATATGGGAATGCTTGCAACCGTAATGAATTCGATGGCATTACAGGACAGCCTGGAACAGCTGGGTATTGAAACGCGTGTTCAAACCTCGATCGAAATGCGTCAAGTTGCAGAACCGTACATTCGCAGACGAGCGATTCGCCACCTTGAAAAAGGACGAGTTGTCATTTTTGCTGCTGGGACAGGGAACCCTTACTTCTCAACTGACACAACAGCCGCTTTACGTGCTGCTGAAATTGAAGCAGAAGTTATTTTAATGGCGAAAAACAATGTGGACGGTGTCTACAGTGCGGATCCAAAAGTGGATGCAAGCGCAGTAAAATATACGGAATTATCTTATCTTGATGTTATTAAGGAAGGTTTGGCAGTCATGGATTCAACAGCTTCTTCTTTATGTATGGATAACGATATCCCGCTCGTCGTTTTTTCAGTAATGGAAAAAGGAAATATCAAGCGTGTTGTAATGGGTGAAAACATCGGAACAATCGTGAGGGGGAAATAATCTTGACACAGCAAATTATCAACCAGTCTAAAGAAAAAATGGACAAAGCGATTCAAGCTTTCACACGCGAACTGGCATCAATCCGTGCCGGCCGGGCAAGTGCGAACGTTTTGGACCGTATTACAATTGATTACTACGGTGCGCCAACGCCGATTAATCAGCTTGCTTCCATCAATATTCCGGAAGCTCGTCTCCTTGTGATTCAGCCATACGATAAAACATCGATGGGCGATATCGAAAAAGCGCTATTAAAATCGGATCTTGGATTAACACCATCAAACGACGGTTCTGTCATTCGTTTAAACTTCCCGGCATTGACTGAAGAACGCCGGAAAGAACTTGCAAAGCTCGTGAAAAAGGAAGCAGAAGATGCGAAAGTGGCAATTCGTAATATTCGCCGAGATGCGAATGATGAGCTGAAAAAAAGTGAAAAAAACGGTGATTTAACAGAAGATGATCTTCGCGGCTATACAGAAGACGTTCAAAAGCAGACAGATGATTACATTCGAAAAGTGGATGAAATCGCAAAAGATAAAGAACAAGAGATTATGGAAGTGTAATTAGCAAACCCTCTTGCTGGCAAGAGGGTTTCTTTTTATGGATGAATTCGCCGCATTTCCAATGAAATCGCCTTGTATGGTAAAATGGTTAGGAAGAAGCGATGTGGAGGATTTTGTATGGGACAAAAACAGTGGTTCTGGCAATCAAAACAAACAGGGGATAAAACGATATCGGAAGAAAATGTGCCTGTACATATTGCCATCATAATGGATGGAAACGGCCGCTGGGCAAAAAAAAGGGCTCTGCCGCGCATTGCCGGACACAACGAAGGCATGAAAACTGTACGGGAGATTACCCGCTGTGCCAATCGAATTGGCGTTAAAGTATTGACCCTTTATGCGTTTTCAACGGAAAACTGGAAGCGTCCAAAGCTGGAAGTCGATTTCTTAATGAAATTACCGGAAGAATTTTTATCCACCTTTTTACCGGAGCTTATAGAGGAAAACGTCCGTATAGAAATGATTGGCGACATGGAGAAACTGCCTGCTCATACAAAACGGGCTGTTCAAAACGCAATTGAAAAAACTGCCGGCAATGATGGTCTTATCTTAAATTTTGCATTAAATTATGGCAGCCGTGCAGAAATTGCAAACGCGGTTCAGGCAATAATGAATGACGTACAATCCGGTGTATTGCCAAACTGTGGTGTATCGGACGAAACGATTTCCCGCTATTTAATGACAAGTCATTTACCAGAGCCGGATTTACTGATCCGCACGAGCGGTGAACACCGTTTAAGTAATTTTATGCTTTGGCAGCTTGCCTACACAGAGTTTTTCTTTACAGATGTATTATGGCCAGATTTTTCAGAAGAAGACCTTCTTGAAGCAGTGGCCGCTTATCAAAAAAGGTCGCGGCGTTTCGGCGGGTTGTCGTGATGAATAAGCTGGGGGATTTTGAATTATGAAACAAAGAATTGTAACGGGTGTTATCGCAGCAGCGGCATTTCTGCCGATTGTTTTATACGGTGGAGTGCCTTTTATTGTGCTTGTGTTTTTAATGAGTGCAGCAGCCGTTCTTGAAACGTTGAAAATGAGAGGCATTCGGGCTATGTCATTGCCTGGCTTGGCGTCTGTCTTGCTTTCTTTTTTACTGCTTATGCCATCATCAATTGCACAAGGTTGGCAAGATGCAGGATATGGAAAGATGGAATTAACATTTATATTTGTCCTTCTTTTATTAGTCTATACAGTTCTATCAAAAAATCGATTTACATTTGATGAAGCGGCATTTTGCGTACTTGTACCGCTCTATATCGGCTTCGGTTTTTCGTATATGATCGAAACGAGAGAAGAAGGGATTGCTTTTGTCTTTTTTGCGCTGCTTGTTACGTGGGCATCAGATTCAGGAGCCTATTTTGTCGGACGTTCGATTGGTAAACGAAAACTGTGGCCGGAAATCAGTCCAAACAAAACCGTTGCGGGCTTTTTTGGGGGTATTGGATCGGCTGTTATAGTAGCCGTCATTTTTTTGTTTATACTTGATTTTGAAGCGAGTGCCGTTTGGGTGCTGCTCGCCACAGCCTTTTTATCTGTTGCAGGACAAATTGGGGATCTCGCAGAGTCTGCGTTGAAACGCCATTATAATGTAAAAGACTCTGGGAGTTTATTGCCCGGACATGGAGGGATTTTAGACCGGACAGACAGCTGGCTGTTCGTATTCCCGCTGTTACATATGCTTCAATTACTGTAAGGAGATGATTTTTTGAAAACGATTAGTTTGCTCGGGGCAACAGGCTCGATCGGTGTGCAAACGCTCGACATTATAAGAAAGCATCCAGATTCATTCGCTTTGTCTTCATTTTCGGCCGGAAAAAATGTGGATAAAGCAAGACAGATTATTAACGAGTTTCGTCCGGCACTCGTATCTGTTCTTGAAAAAGAGGATGCAGAGCGTCTGCAGACCGAGTACCCTGCCATTACGGTCCTCCACGGATCGAAAGGGCTAGAAGAGGCCGCCGTCCATGAAAAAGCTGATACACTCGTGAATGCCGTGATTGGCAGTGTCGGGTTACAGCCGACATTAAAAGCAATAGAAGCAGGAAAAACAATCGCCATTGCCAACAAAGAAACGCTTGTGACGGCAGGTCATATTGTGACAGCTGCCGCTAAAAAAGCAGGAGTTGAACTGCTTCCGGTCGACAGTGAGCATTCGGCAATTTTTCAATGCATGCAAGGTGAACATGGGAAAAATGTAAACCGAATTATTTTAACTGCATCAGGTGGAAGTTTTAGAGATAAAAAGCGGGAAGAGCTCGCGGATGTAACGGTTGAACAAACTCTGAATCATCCAAACTGGTCGATGGGTGCCAAAATTACCGTTGATTCTGCAACGATGATGAATAAGGGACTCGAAGTGATTGAAGCACACTGGCTTTTTAACTTGCCATATGATCAAATAGATGTTATTTTACATCGGGAAAGCATCATTCATTCGATGGTAGAGTTTCACGATCGTTCCGTAATGGCGCAGCTTGGTTCACCAGATATGAGGGTGCCAATTCAATATGCACTGACGTGGCCAGACCGTCTGCCGCTGCAGGATACAGCACCGCTGAATTTAGCGGAGTTTGGTCAGCTCCATTTTGAAAAGGTGGATTTCAACAGATTCCGGATGCTTCGTCTGGCATATGAAGCGGGAAGAGCAGCCGGAACGATGCCTGCTGTCATGAATGCAGCCAATGAAGAAGCTGTCGCTGCTTTTCTTAACGGAAAACTTACTTTTTTACAAATTGAAGAAGTGGTGGAGCGGGCGATGGAACACCATCATTCGATTCTTTCACCCGAACTGGGTGCTATTATAGAATCGGATGCTGAAGCAAGAGCGTTTGTACGCTCATTCTTATCATAAAAAGGTGGTTAGAAACGTTTGAATACCATAATCGCGTTTATCGTAATATTTGGCTCGCTAGTTTTTTTTCATGAGCTCGGTCATTTCCTGTTTGCTAAAAGGGCGGGAATTCTGTGCCGGGAATTTGCGATAGGCTTTGGGCCAAAAGTATTTGCCCATAAAAAAGGAGAAACGGTTTATACGATTCGCCTGCTGCCGCTTGGCGGGTATGTCCGCATGGCAGGCGAAGATCCAGAAATGACAGAATTGAAAGCAGGACAGCGCATTGGCGTCGTCTTTAATGTGGCAGGAGAAGCCGTTCATTTAATAGTAAATGGCCGGGATCGCTATAAAGAAGCGCGGGTTATTGAAATTGAAAAAGCGGATCTTGAGCACGGGCTGACAATCAGTGGATACGAAGAAGGCGAAGAGGAATTAAAAACATACCGCGTACATCGTGAAGCGTTACTGACAGAAGACAACTTAAGTACACAAATTGCGCCTTGGGACCGCCAGTTTAATTCTAAAACACTTCCGCAGCGCGCAATGGCTATTTTTGCAGGTCCTCTGTTTAACTTTATTCTGGCCTTTATCGTATTTGTATTGATCGCCATCATTCAGGGAATTCCGACGAATGATCCGATGCTGGGCAAAATGACAGAGGACGGTGCAGCAATTGAGGCTGGACTTAAAGAAGGTGACCATGTACTCGCGATTGACGGTGAGCCGATGTCATCATGGGAAGGTATTGTCACAGTCATTCAAGACAGCCCTGGCAAGGAGCTTACATTTGACATTGAGCGCGATGGCGAACAAATGTCGCTGGACGTTACGCCGACAATAGAAGAAGCGGAAGGGGAAACATTCGGGCGTATTGGCGTCCACAGTCCGTTTGAAAAATCTTTTATCGGAGCATTTACGTACGGCGCAAAAGAAGTATATTTCTGGACTACTGAAATTGGCCGTCTCCTAGGGACAATTGTAACCGGTCAATTTGAGATTGATATGTTATCCGGCCCTGTAGGGATTTATGCGGCAACGGATACCGTTGCGAAATCAGGCATTTTGTATTTAATGAAATGGGCTGGTGTGTTAAGCATTAATCTTGGTATAATGAACTTGCTCCCATTACCTGCACTTGATGGAGGACGGCTTATGTTTTTCTTGTATGAAGCCGTACGTGGGAAGCCGGTTGACCGGCAGATGGAGGGAATGGTTCATTTCGTCGGCTTTGCATTATTAATGTTATTAATGATTGTCGTCACATGGAACGATATCCAGCGTTTCTTTTTACAATAATAGATTAATTATTTTTATTCGAGGTGCGATTGAATGAAGCAAAGCAAAACGTTAATTCCAACAATGAGAGAAGTGCCTGCTGATGCAGAAGTGAAAAGTCATCAGCTTCTTCTCCGCGCCGGCTTTATACGGCAAAATGCGAGCGGTGTATATAGTTATTTGCCGCTTGGGAAAAAAATGCTCCGCAAAGTGGAAGACATCGTTCGCGAAGAAATGGACAATGCAGGTGCAGTTGAATTATTAATGCCGGCACTCCAGCAGGCAGAACTATGGCAGGAATCCGGCCGCTGGCAAACGTACGGTCCGGAATTGATGCGTTTGAAAGACCGTCATTCACGTGAATTCGCACTCGGCGCTACTCATGAAGAAGTGATTACAGCACTCGTTAGAGATGAAGTGAAGTCATATAAGCGTCTGCCTTTGACTCTTTATCAAATTCAAACAAAATTCCGCGATGAAAAACGTCCACGCTTCGGCTTGCTTCGTGGTCGAGAGTTTGTCATGAAAGACGCATACTCATTCCATTCCTCACAGGAAAGCCTGGACGAAGTATACGACCGTCTATTTGAAGCGTATTCGAACGTATTCCGCCGCTGCGGGTTGAATTTCCGGGCTGTTATAGCAGATTCAGGTGCAATGGGCGGCAAAGATACACATGAATTTATGGTTTTATCTGATATCGGTGAAGACACAATTGCGTATTCTGATACGTCAAGTTACGCAGCGAACGTTGAAATGGCACCAGTTGTAACAGTTTATGAAAAAAGTACAGATGCTCAAAAACCGCTTGAAAAAGTCTCTACACCGGGTTCAAAAACGATTGAATCAGTTGCCTCGTTATTAAACGTGCCCGCTGAACAATGCATAAAGACACTCGTTTTTAAAGCAGATGATGAATTGGTCGTTGTACTTGCACGCGGAGATCATGAGATTAATGATATTAAATTGAAAAACTTGCTGAATGCCGGTACAGTAGAAATGGCGGCTGAGCAGGAAGCCTCTGAACTATTTGGTGCACCGTTTGGTTCGCTCGGTCCGGTCGGTTTACCGTCAAATGTAAAGATCATTGCCGATAATGCGGTTCAATCAATCGCAAATATTGTCTGCGGGGCGAATGAAGATGGCTGGCATTACGTAAATGCCAATGTTGAACGTGATTTTAACGTACATCAATATGCTGATCTTCGTTTTATTCTAGAAGGCGACCCATCGCCAGACGGGCATGGAACGATTCAATTTGCCAAAGGGATAGAAGTAGGGCATATATTTAAACTTGGCACTAGATACAGCGAAGCGATGAATGCTGTGTACCTTGATGAAAATGGGCGTACGCAGCCAATGATCATGGGTTGTTACGGAATCGGTGTATCGCGCATAGTCGCAGCGATTGCGGAAGAGTTTAATGATGAAAAAGGATTTGTCTGGCCGGCTAACATTACGCCATTTGATGTTCACCTTATTCCAGTCAATGTCAAAGAGGAATCCCAAATGGCGGCGGCGGATACACTTTATGATTCTCTACGTCAGTCAGGCTTAAGTGTATTAATGGATGATCGTGCTGAGCGTGCAGGCGTTAAGTTTGCCGACAGTGACTTGATTGGTTTGCCTATTCGTGTAACGGCCGGTAAAAAGGCATCAGAAGGCATTGTAGAAATAAAAGTACGTAAAACGGGTGATGTGGTTGAAGCAACGATCGAAAATGTTGTCAACGTCATTCGTGAGCTTCAAGCTTCACTTTAAACAGAAGAGGATGACCGGCTTTTGCCGCTCATCCTTTTCTACGTAAGGGGGAAAAAGCATGAATGGAGATACATCCAGCGGCCGGAGTCGATTTTTAATATTGCTGGATCAGCTTCGTCTTACAGAAGACGCAGTCGTCCAGCATTTTCAACATACGGAAATAAAAAAATTGACTGTGTTGAAACAGGAGAAAAAGTGGCATTTTGTTTTTTCAGCGCAGACCATTATCCCGTGCCGTGTTTTAATGAGATTTGCGGATGCGCTCAGCAGTACGTTTTCTTCTTTTGCATCGGTCACATTTAGCATCGAAATTAATGAGAGATCATGTACTTCGGAGGATATTACAGACTACTGGACTTACTGCATCCGGCAGCTTGAAGGCATTGCGCCGCCTCTTCTGGCTGCATTAAATGAACAAAAACCGGGAGTGTCCGGCACGAAATTAATCATACAAACACAAAATGAAATGGAAGGAATGGCGCTTAAAAATAAATACGGCCGCCGCCTTTGTGAAGTATATGAAAGTTTAGGATTTCCGCCGCTTACATTTGATGTGCAGGTGTCAGAGAAAGCACAAAATGAGGAGTATGAGAAATTTCTCGAAGAAAAGCGAAAAGAAGACGCTGAACGGGCAAGACAGGCTGTTATCGACATGCAAAACCGGGCGAAAGAACAAGAGGCTGGTGCTGTGGAAGATTCGGGTCCTGTAACGATTGGCTACACGATTAAAGCAGACAGTGAATTTAAACGGCTTGAGGAAATTATCGATGAAGAACGCCGCATTGCGTCCGAGGGCTATATTTTTGATGCGGAAACGAAAGAACTGCGCAGCGGCCGCACATTACTTACGTTTAAAATCACCGATTATACGGATTCATTAATGGTTAAAATGTTTTCCCGCGACAAAGAAGATGCGGCGATGTTTAACCGTGTCAAAAAAGGGATGTGGGTCCGCGTAAGAGGATCAGTTCAAAATGATACATTTGTGCGTGACCTTGTTATGATTGCAAACGATATAAATGAAATTCGGCCTCCGTCGCGAGAAGATACAGCAGAGAGTAAACGTGTTGAGCTTCATCTGCATTCACCTATGAGCCAGATGGATGCGGTCACGTCAATCAGCACACTTGTCGGCCAGGCTAAAAAATGGGGTCATTCGGCAATTGCAATTACGGATCATGCGGTCGCACAGTCGTTTCCGGAAGCCTACAGCGCTGGAAAAAAGAACGGCATTAAAATATTGTACGGAATGGAAGCGAATTTGGTCGATGACGGGGTGCCGATTGCCTATGAAGATGCGGATCGGGAACTGGCAACGGATACGTTCGTTGTATTCGACGTCGAGACAACCGGTCTATCCGCTGTATATGACACGATTATTGAGCTTGCTGCTGTCAAAATAAAAGACGGAGACATTATTGACCGGTTTGAGCGGTTTGCCAATCCCCATCATCCGCTGTCGGCGACAACGATCGAATTAACGGGGATCACCGACGAAATGGTGAGAGATGCGCCAGACGTTGACGAAGCGCTTCGTGATTTTAAAGAATGGTGCGGCGATGCGATTTTAGTTGCCCATAATGCATCATTTGATATGGGCTTTATTCAAACGGGTTATCAGAAATATGGAATTGGACGAGCAGGAAATCCAGTCATTGACACGCTGGAACTAGCGCGTCTTTTGTATCCCGATATGAAAAATCATCGTCTTAATACACTCGCGAAAAAATTTGACGTAGAATTAACCCAGCATCACCGGGCGATTTATGATGCCGAAGCGACTGGATATATTTTATTGAAGCTGTTAAAAGACGCTGATGAAAAAGGCATTAAACGGCACAATGAATTTAATAATTATATGGGTGAAGGCGGTGCTTACAAGCGGGCTCGTCCATATCACTGCACGATTTTGGCGCAAAATGCGGAAGGGTTAAAAAACTTGTTTAAGCTTGTCTCCCTATCACATATTAATTATTTTTACAGAGTGCCGCGCATTCCACGTTCCGTTTTGCAAAAACACCGGAACGGCCTATTGATTGGCTCCGGCTGTAATAAAGGTGAAGTGTTCGAAGCAATGATGCAAAAAGGGATTGAAGAAGCGCGCCAAGCGGCAGAGTTTTATGATTATCTTGAGGTGCAGCCGAAACCGGTTCATGCTCCGCTTATTGAAATGGAACTGGTTAAAGATGAAGCAGGGCTTGAGGATATTATTCATAATATTATTCAGCTTGGGGAAGAAATGGACAAGCTGGTTGTCGCAACGGGAAATGTGCATTATTTAAATGAAGAAGACAAGGTGTACCGCCATATTCTCATTTCCTCTATGGGCGGTGCGAATCCGCTGAACCGTCAGACGCTGCCGGACGTCCATTTTCGGACAACAAACGAAATGCTTGATACATTTTCTTTTCTTGGATCAGAGAAAGCGCATGAAATCGTTGTTGAAAACACAAATAAAATTGCTGATCTGATAGAAGACGTAAAGCCGATCAAAGATGATTTGTATACGCCGAAAATTGAAGGCGCCGACGAAGAAATGCGTGAAATGAGTTATGGGATGGCGAGAAGTATTTATGGAGATGAACTGCCGGAGATAGTGGAAGCCCGCCTTGAAAAAGAATTAAAAAGCATCATCGGGCACGGGTTTGCCGTTATTTACCTGATCTCACATAAACTTGTGAAAAAGTCACTTGATGACGGTTATCTTGTAGGCTCCCGTGGTTCCGTAGGATCATCATTCGTCGCAACGATGACGGAAATTACGGAAGTGAATCCGCTGCCCCCGCATTATGTTTGTCCGACATGCAAAAAATCGGAGTTTTTTGATGATGGATCGGTAGGGTCCGGATTTGATCTGCCGGACAAAGACTGTCCGGACTGTGGCATCCCGTACAGAAAAGACGGACACGACATTCCATTTGAAACATTCCTTGGCTTTAAAGGAGATAAAGTACCGGATATTGATCTAAACTTTTCTGGCGAGTATCAGCCGCGGGCCCATAACTATACGAAAGAGCTGTTCGGCGAAGAGTATGTCTATAGAGCAGGAACGATCGGCACAGTGGCGGAAAAAACAGCGTATGGATACGTGAAAAAGTACGCAGAAGAGTATACAAAGCAATACCGAAGCGCTGAAGTGGATCGTTTAGTTTCGGGCTGTACGGGTGTCAAACGGACGACAGGCCAGCATCCCGGCGGTATTATTGTTGTTCCTGATTACATGGACATATATGACTTTTCTCCAATTCAGTATCCGGCTGATTCCGATAAATCAGAGTGGAAAACAACACACTTTGATTTTCATTCAATACATGACAACTTGTTGAAACTCGATATTCTTGGGCACGACGATCCAACGGTCATCCGCATGCTGCAGGATTTATCCGGCATTGATCCAAAAACAATTCCGACTGATGATCCGGAAGTAATGAAAATTTTTAGTGGGACGGAATCACTTGGTGTAACGGAAGAGCAGATTATGTGCAAAACAGGTACGCTTGGCATTCCGGAATTTGGCACTCGGTTCGTTCGTCAAATGCTTGAAGAAACAAAACCAACGACATTTTCAGAACTTGTTCAGATTTCCGGTCTGTCGCATGGAACGGACGTATGGCTGGGCAATGCCCAGGAATTAATTCAAAACGGCATCTGCGAATTGTCTGACGTAATCGGCTGCCGCGATGATATTATGGTGTATTTAATTTATCAGGGACTCGATCCGGCATTCGCCTTTAAAATCATGGAATCCGTCCGTAAAGGAAAAGGGTTGTCTGACGAAATGGAAGAAGAGATGCGTAAAAATGAAGTGCCGGAATGGTATATTGATTCATGTAAAAAAATCAAATACATGTTCCCGAAAGCCCATGCTGCCGCGTACGTGTTAATGGCTGTTCGTATTGCATACTTTAAAGTGCATTTGCCGTTATTATATTACGCTGCATACTTTACAGTACGGGCAGAAGACTTTGAAATTGACGTGATGTCGAGAGGATCTGCAGCGATTAAAGCATTATTGCAGGAAATTAATTCAAAAGGGCTTGATGCTTCACCAAAAGAAAAGAACTTAATGACTGTTCTCGAGCTAGCCTTGGAAATGGTAGAACGCGGCTTTACATTTAAAAAAGTCGATCTTTACCGGTCAAGTGCTGATGAATTCATCATTGACGGTGATTCACTTATCCCGCCGTTTAACGCTCTTCCTGGTTTAGGAACGAATGCGGCGAAAAATATTGTCGCAGCGCGGGGAAATGGTGAATTTTTATCAAAAGAAGACTTGCAGCAGCGTGGAAAAGTGTCGAAAACGATTATGGAATATTTGGAGAAAATGGGCTGCCTTGATGCGCTGCCTGACCAAAATCAGCTGTCGTTATTCTAATGTGCTGTTTGCAAAAAGGGCCTTATTATGGTAGCCTTAAAGATGGAAATTGCATGATAACTCTCTTCGAAAGAGTGGGCCGCCCCCACTCTTTCGTGTTTGTTGCGGGGATGTTCCGAAACAAATTTTTTCATGCGGGAGGATAACACATGAGTAAAATCATCGAGACGGTAGAAAAAATCGCTTTGCCAATCATTGACGAATTACATCTTGAACTCGTTGACATGGAGTACGTAAAAGAAGGAAAAAACTGGTTTTTGCGTTTGTACATTGACAAAGAAAACGGCATTGACATTGAAGAATGTGCGGTTGTAAGTGAACGATTAAGCGAGAAACTGGATGCGCTTGATCCGGACCCTATTCCACACAATTATTTTCTGGAAGTGTCCTCGCCTGGCGCGGAAAGACCACTGAAGAAAACACAGGATTTTGAACGCGCTGTCGGTAAGTATGTCAATATAAAGCTATATGAACCAATTGATGGAGAAAAAACGTATGAAGGCACACTGCTTTCATTTGATGGTGAAGAGTTAACAGTTGAATATGCGGTGAAAACACGCAAGAAACAATTAACTGTTGCACTTTCTAAAGTGGCAAAAGCGCGCTTAGCCGTCACATTTTAAAAAATTTAATAAGATATTTACGTAAGGAGGCTTTTGGCCAATGAGCTCAGAGCTATATGATGCCCTTCTTTATCTTGAAAAAGAAAAAGGAATTGAACGAAATTTATTAATTGATGCAATTGAAGCGGCACTTGTTTCCGCATATAAACGAAATTTTAACCAGGCGCAAAACGTTCGGGTAGATTTAAATCTTGAAGGCGGTTCGATGCGTGTGTTTGCCCGCAAAGAAGTTGTGGACGAAGTATTTGATTCACGCCTTGAAATTGCCGCACCAGATGCTGCGTTAATTAACCCGGCTTATGAAATCGGGGATATAGTTGAAATGGAAGTGACTCCGAAAGATTTCGGCCGTATTGCAGCGCAGGCGGCAAAGCAGGTTGTTACACAACGTGTACGCGAAGCGGAACGAGGTATTATTTATTCTGAATTTATCGACCGCGAAGAAGATATTATGACAGGCATTGTTCAGCGTCAGGATGCACGTTTTATATATGTGAGCCTTGGTAAAATTGAGGCGCTGCTGCCGCAGTCAGAGCAAATGCCAAACGAAACATATAAGCCTCATGACCGGATTAAAGTTTTTATTACGAAAGTGGAGCGGACGACAAAAGGGCCGCAAATTTTTGTATCTCGTACTCACCCAGGGTTATTAAAGCGTTTATTTGAAATTGAAGTTCCGGAAATTTTTGACGGTACGGTTGAAATTCGCTCTGTATCACGTGAAGCAGGGGACCGTTCGAAAATCTCGGTTCATGCGGAAAATCCGGAAGTGGATCCGGTCGGTGCATGTGTCGGTCCGAAAGGAAACCGCGTTCAGGCGATTGTGAACGAGTTAAAAGGTGAAAAAATTGATATCGTCAAATGGTCCGATGATCCAGTTGTTTTCGTTGCGAACGCACTCAGCCCGGCGAAAGTTGTCGAAGTAAGCGTGGATGAAGAAAATAAAGCCACTACCGTGATCGTTCCTGACTATCAATTATCCCTTGCAATTGGAAAACGCGGTCAAAATGCACGTCTTGCTGCAAAATTAACCGGCTGGAAAATCGACATTAAAAGTGAAACAGATGCACGCGCGGCAGGCATTTATCCATCTGAAAACAGCAAGCTGAATGACCAGGATGATGAGTTTGAGTCTACTAATGACAACCTTGAAGATTTCTTTTCAGAAGAAATCGAATAAGGAGGGACAGCGATGCCTGTACCGAAAAAAATCCCGCTCCGTAAATGTGCGGCAACGGGAGAAATGAAACCGAAAAAAGAAATGATCCGAATCGTACGTTCAAAAGAAGGCGAAGTATCTGTCGATCCGACTGGTAAAAAATCTGGGCGCGGAACATATGTCTCTAAAACGAGAGAAGCGGTGGAAACGGCAAAGAAAAAAAATGTTCTTGCCCGTCAGCTTAGCGCAGAAGTACCATCGTCTATTTACGATGAACTGCTGGAATTCATCACAAAGGACGAAAAATAAAATGGCTGGACCCAAATGGACATCCTTTTTAGGACTTGCAAACCGGGCCGGTAAAATTATTTCCGGTGAGGAATTAACCGTTAAAGAAATTCAGCGCGGCAATGCAAAACTCGTGATTTTATCAGAGGATGCATCGCGCAATACAGAAAAGAAAATTACCGATAAGGCTGCTTTTTACCGCGTACCGGTCAGGCGTATACAAGACCGGGAGGCACTGGGTCAGGCGATTGGCAAAGATGCCCGTGTCGTCGTGGCCGTAACGGATGCCGGATTCGCGAAAAAGTTGAAGGCACTTATCGACGGGGAATGACCAAAAAAAATGGTCATGACAAGGAGGCTATTCAAACTTGGATAATAAATCGAACAACCAACAATCAGCGAATAAATCATCAAGTAAGCCGGCACAAAACCGTGGACCGGCAAAACCGAAACCAACAGGTTCAAAACCAGGCGCACAGCAAAAGCAAGGAGGCGGCGCACGCGGCGGCTCGAAGCCTGGACAGCGCGGAATTAATGGCGGACCGCGTGGGAAAGGCCGTTCAGGCGGACAGCGTAAAGGAGCTCCAAAACCGCAGATGCCGGTGAAAAAGAAAGAAATCCCAGAAAAAATCGTATTCTCAGGTTCATTGACAGTAGCCGAACTGGCGAAAAAAATGAACGTTGAACCATCAGACGTTATTAAAAAGTTGTTCATGCTTGGTGTTATGGCGACAATCAATCAAGAGCTTGATAAAGACGCGATTGAACTAGTGGCAAGTGAGTTTAATGTCGAGGTAGAAGAAGAAATTTTAATTGATAAAGCGGACCTTGAAACGTATTTTGAAGATGAAGATGCAGAAGAAAATGCAGTTGAACGTCCGGCAGTCGTAACGATTATGGGTCACGTTGACCATGGGAAAACAACGCTTCTTGATTCGATTCGCAACACGAAAGTGACAGAAGGCGAAGCAGGCGGCATTACTCAGCATATCGGTGCTTACCAGGCTGAAACAAATGGCAAAAAAATTACGTTCCTTGATACACCGGGACATGCTGCATTTACAACGATGCGTGCAAGAGGCGCAAAAGTAACAGATATTACGATTCTTGTAGTCGCAGCGGATGATGGCGTTATGCCTCAGACAGTTGAAGCGATCAACCATGCGAAAGCAGCGGAAGTGCCCATTATTGTAGCTGTAAATAAAATCGATAAGCCGGCAGCAAATCCGGATCGTGTTATGCAAGAGTTGACAGAACACGGCCTTGTTCCTGAAGCGTGGGGCGGCGAAACGATTTTTGTTCCACTCTCGGCTAAGAACGGTGAAGGTATTGATACGTTGCTTGAAATGATTCTTCTCGTTGCAGAAGTAGAAGAGTTAAAAGCAGATCCGAAGCGCAAAGCAATGGGTACAGTAATTGAAGCTGAACTTGACAAAGGCCGTGGTTCCGTTGCGACTTTGCTCGTTCAAAATGGTACGCTGAATGTCGGCGATCCAATTGTTGTCGGCAATACATTTGGCCGCGTTCGCGCCATGGTCAATGATATTGGCCGCCGTGTCAAAACAGCTGGTCCATCGACGCCGGTTGAAATTACGGGTTTGAATGAAGTGCCACTTGCAGGCGACCGTTTCGTAGTATTTGAAGACGAAAAAACAGCGCGTCAAATCGGTGAGTCACGAGCGCAGGAAGCTTTGCTTGCACAGCGTTCAGAAAAAACAAAAGTAAGCCTTGATAATTTGTTTGAACACATGAAGCAGGGTGAAATGAAAGATTTGAACATCGTCTTAAAAGCTGACGTACAAGGTTCTGTCGAAGCTGTAGCGGCAGCTCTTCAAAAAATTGAAGTAGAAGGCGTCAACGTGAAAATCATCCATACAGGTGCTGGTGCAATTACTGAATCTGATATTATTCTAGCTTCTGCATCAAACGCAATTGTCATCGGATTTAATGTACGGCCTGATGTGAATGCGAAGCGTACGGCTGAAGCTGAGGAAGTAGAAGTGCGTCTTCACCGCATTATTTATAAAGTAATCGAAGAAATTGAAGCAGCGATGAAAGGTATGCTTGATCCGGAATTTGAAGAAAAAATTATCGGCCAGGCAGAAGTTCGTCAAACATTCAAAGTATCCAAAATCGGTACGATTGCCGGAAGCTATGTAACAGAAGGAAAAATTACACGCGATTCCGGCGTGCGGTTAATCCGCGACGGCATCGTCATTTTCGAAGGCGAAGTCGATGCTTTGAAGCGATTTAAAGACGATGCAAAAGAAGTAGCGCAAGGTTATGAGTGCGGAATTACAATTCGCGGTTTCAATGATGTAAAAGAAGGAGATATTATTGAAGCGTTTATCGAACAGGAAATCGAGCGCAAATAACCTTTCGTTTTAAGGGGTGGTATACATGACAATGCGTTCAAATCGTGTCGCAGAACAAATGAAAAAAGAATTGACGGATATTTTAAGCCGGAAAGTAAAAGATCCGCGTATCGGTTTTTTAACCGTAACGGATGTAGAAGTAACAGGTGACTTGCAGCAGGCAACGGTATATATAACGGTGCTTGGCGGTGAAGATGAGCGTGAAGGAACATTAAAAGCACTCGCAAAAGCGAAAGGCTTTATCCGTTCTGAACTTGGTCAGCGAATCCGACTTCGCAAGACGCCGGAGCTTATGTTTGAATTCGATGAATCCGTAGCATATGGAAACAGAATTGATTCTCTCTTAAGAGAAATTGGTGATTCAGACGATCCGTCCTAAAAAAATGAGATGCCATGACAGCAGCGGACCAGGTCTGCTGTTTGTCTGGCATCTTTTTTTATGAACAAGGAGGAGTAAAAATGAACGGAATTTTACCGCTCTGGAAAGAAAAAGGCATGACATCACACGACTGTGTTTTTAAAGTACGCAAAATATTGAAAACAAAAAAAGTCGGGCATACCGGCACGCTCGACCCCGATGTGGAAGGGGTATTGCCCCTTTGCATTGGAAAAGCGACTCGTCTCGCTGAATATATAACAGAGAGCGGAAAAATGTATGAAGCGGAAGTCACAATTGGCGTTTCAACAGAAACAGAAGATGCATCCGGTGCGGTTATTGAAATAAAAAAAGTGGAGACACCCATTACCGAAGAACAATTGCTGCCGGTATTTGACCAGTTAACAGGCCGAATTGAGCAAACACCGCCCATGTATTCTGCTGTAAAAGTGAATGGAAAGCGCCTTTATGAATATGCGCGTGCGGGCCAGACCGTAGAGCGCCCTTCTAGAATCGTAACCATTGATCATATTGAACTGGTCAGCAGCATTACACACGATGAAGACACTGCCCGTTTTACCATTCGCGTGGCGTGTGGAAAAGGGACATACATCCGAACGCTTGCGGTTATGATCGGTGAAGCTCTGGGCTATCCTGCTCATATGTCGAAACTTGTACGCACAAGTTCAGGCGGGTTTTATAAAAAAGACTGCGTGACATTGTCAGAGCTAGCTGAAAGAACACCGGAAGACGTGTTAAAACCGGTCGAAATTGCGGTTTCTCATTTGCCCAAGTGGGACGTAAATGATACAGTAGCAGTAATGATAAAAAATGGGGCAGTACTCCCGGTGCCTTCTGACTGGCCGGACGGGGAAAAAGAAACAGCGGTATTTTTGAATGGACAGCTGCTGGCGATTTATCAACTTCATCCGGAAAAAAGAGGGAAAATGAAGCCGGTTAAAGTAATGCCAGACTGAAAGAGAGACAGGTGTCAAATTATGGAGATAGTGATGCTGCGTCATCCGCATGAACAAAAGAGAGAGCGCTTTGAGCCAATGGCACTCGCGCTCGGTTTTTTTGACGGCGTGCACAAAGGACATCAAAAGGTTATTTCAACTGCCAAAAAAATCGCTGACCAACATGGATGGAAAAGTGGAGTCATGACGTTTGATCCGCATCCATCCGTCGTACTCGGCCGGAAACACAGGCATATTCGCCATATTACGCCCCTTGAGGAAAAGAAACGATTAATTGAGGAATTCGGTGTCGATTATTTGTTTATTGTCCGTTTTACATCGGATTTTGCCGCACTTGAGCCGCAGCAGTTTATAGATGAATACATTATTGGACTAAACGTTCAACATGTCATCGCTGGATTCGACTATACATATGGCCGGCTTGGAAAAGGGACAATGGAAACAATGCGATTCCATTCACGCGGGCAGTTCGAATATACAGCAGTGAATAAACTTGAATTTGAAGAAGAAAAAGTAAGTTCGACAAAGGTGCGTGACCGATTGTCAAACGGGTTAGTCCGTGATGCATCTGACCTGCTTGGCCGGCCATACAGAATGCGGGGGACGGTTATTCATGGCGATAAAAGAGGACGGAAATTAGGTTTTCCGACCGCCAACATTGAACCAGATGATTCGTACTTTTTGCCTTTGACAGGTGTATATGCGGTGAAAATGCGTGTACAGGATAAGTGGTTTGAAGGAGTGTGCAATGTTGGCTATAGGCCGACGTTTAAAAGCCCGGACAAGCCTGTTTTATCAATTGAAGTGCATATTTTTCAGTTTAATGGAGATATATATGGAGAAGAAGTAGATGTAGACTGGTACATTCGCCTTCGGGGAGAACAAAAATTTAACGGGATTGAAGAACTATCCGCTCAAATTGAAAAAGACAAGCAGTCTGCCATCCGTTTCTTCGACAAAACTCCTTGACCAAAGTAAATAAATTTCGTATAATGTACAGTGCTTAACATTTTGAACCGCTGCTTGGCATAGCGAGTCTCCAACGCATGCTCGGCTGACGGGGATGAAACAAATTAAAGGAGGAAGCAAAACAATGGCATTATCACAAGAACGCAAAAACGAACTAATACAGGAGTACAGAACGCATGAGTCCGATACTGGATCTCCAGAAGTGCAAATTGCTGTATTGACTGAACAAATCAACACTTTGAATGATCATTTACGCACGCATAAAAAAGACCATCATTCACGTCGTGGTCTTTTGAAAATGGTAGGTCGTCGCCGTAACTTGCTTACGTATCTTCGTAACAAGGACGTTGCACGCTACCGCGAGTTGATCCAAAAACTCGGTTTGCGCCGATAATTCACGATGAAGCGGGATTTTTCCCGCTTTTTTGTTAGGAAAAAAAACGTTTTTTAAATAAGAGAGGTGCAAATAAATGGAGCAGGGAAAACAAGTATTTTCCATGGATTGGGCAGGGCGTGAGCTGACTGTCGAAGTTGGACAAATCGCTAAGCAGGCCAATGGATCAGCGTTAATTCGCTACGGTGATACCGTTGTATTAAGCTCTGCAACTGCCTCAAAAGAAGCAAAAGCAGTAGATTTCTTTCCATTGACGGTTAACTATGAAGAACGCCTTTACGCGGTTGGGAAAATTCCCGGCGGATTTATTAAACGCGAAGGCCGTCCAAGTGAAAAAGCCACATTGGCGAGCCGCTTAATTGACCGGCCGATCCGTCCACTTTTTCCGGATGGTTTCCGTAATGAAATTCAAGTGATCAGCATGGTGATGAGTGTTGACCAAAACTGCTCATCTGAAGTCGCTGCGATGTTTGGTTCGTCTCTCGCACTTTCTGTTTCAGACATTCCGTTCGAAGGTCCGATTGCCGGTGTACAAGTAGGCCGGATTAACGGAAAATTCGTCATTAACCCAACTGTTGAACAGGCGGAACTAAGTGACATCGATTTGACGGTTGCCGGTACGAAAGAAGCGATTAACATGGTCGAAGCAGGTGCCAAAGAAGTTCCAGAAGAAGTGATGCTTGAAGCGATTATGTTTGGCCATGAGGAAATCCAACGATTAATTTCATTCCAAGAAGAAATTGTCGCAAAATGCGGAAAAGAAAAGCGCGAAGTTGAACTGTATGAAAATGACAAAGAACTCGAAGCGAAAATCCGTACAATGTGCGAACAGGACATGATTCAAGCAATTCAAACCGCTGAAAAGCATGCGCGAGAAGAAGCGATCAAAGAAGTAAAAGACGCTGTTAAAGCAGCACTTGAAGCAGAAGGTGCGGAAGAGGCACTCCGTGAAGCATCGGAAATTCTCGACAAAATTGTTAAAGAAGAAGTACGCCGTTTAATTACGGTGGAAAAAATTCGTCCGGATGGCCGTAAAATAAATGAAATCCGTCCGCTTGCATCGGAAACAACATTGCTTCCGCGCACACACGGTTCCGCTATGTTTACACGTGGACAGACACAGGTGCTGAGCATTGCGACTCTAGGTGCTTTAGGCGACGTTCAAATTTTGGACGGACTCGGTGTGGAAGAGTCTAAACGTTTTATGCACCATTACAATTTCCCGTCCTTCAGCGTAGGGGAAACACGTCCGCTTCGCGCGCCAGGACGCCGTGAAATCGGTCACGGTGCTCTAGGTGAACGTGCGCTTGAGCCAATAATCCCGGATGAAAAAGACTTCCCGTACACGATTCGTCTCGTGTCAGAAGTTCTTGAATCAAATGGTTCATCATCACAGGCAAGTATTTGTGCAAGTACGATGGCAATGATGGATGCGGGTGTGCCGATTAAAGCACCTGTTGCAGGTATCGCAATGGGTCTTGTGAAGTCAGGCGAACACTATACAGTCCTTAGCGATATTCAAGGCATGGAAGATCACTTGGGTGACATGGACTTTAAAGTAGCTGGTACAGCTAAAGGTGTTACAGCGCTTCAAATGGATATTAAAATTGATGGCTTAAGCCGAGAAATTTTAGAAGAAGCATTGCAGCAAGCAAAAGAAGGAAGAATGCATATTTTAGAGCATATGCTGTCTGTCATCGACACGCCGCGTGCTGAATTGTCTGCATATGCACCAAAAATAATGACAATGACGATCAATCCTGACAAAATTCGCGATGTCATCGGACCAAGCGGGAAACAGATCAACAAAATCATTGAAGAAACGGGCGTTAAAATCGACATTGAACAGGATGGAACAGTCTTTATTTCATCCATTAATCAAGAAGACAATGAGCGTGCTAAGAAAATCATTGAAGACATCGTTCGTGAAGTTCAAGTTGGCGAGCTTTACATGGGGAAAGTAAAACGAATTGAAAAATTTGGTGCATTCGTTGAATTGTTTAAAGGAAAAGACGGACTTGTACACATTTCTGAACTAGCTGAAGAGCGCGTCGGCAAAGTGGAAGACGTTGTGAAAATAGGCGATGAGTTCCTTGTAAAAGTCATCGCGATTGATAACCAGGGACGTGTAAACGTATCCCGTAAAGCGGTTTTGAAAGAGCAAAAAGAAAAAGAAGAAGCGGCAAAACAGTAATTTTTAAAAGCGTTGATCTCTTTTGCAGATCAGCGTTTTTTTCTGGCATAAATGTGCTACATATGCTATTGTTATTCATTGGTATAACGAAAATGACATCCTGGTGAAACAGAATTAGGGGGACTTGATTACCTTGATAAAACGATTTACATGTAATAATGGTGTTACTATAGTGACGGAAGAAATTTCAACTGTTCGCTCGGCAGCAATCGGTATTTGGATTGCGACCGGTTCACGGGACGAATCTCCGGAGCTAAATGGTATATCCCATTTCCTTGAACATATGTTCTTTAAAGGGACAGATACATTAAGTGCAAAGGAAATTGCTGAAAGTTTTGACAGCATCGGCGGTCAGGTTAATGCGTTTACGTCAAAAGAATATACGTGCTACTATGCAAAAGTGCTCGATAATCATGCCGATCATGCATTAAATGTACTGTCAGACATGTTTTTCCATTCTAAATTCGAAGAAGAAGAGATGGAGAAAGAAAAAAATGTCATTTATGAAGAAATTAAAATGTATGAAGATGCACCTGACGATATTGTCCATGACTTATTAAGCAGAGCAGCATTCGGGAATCATCCGCTTGGTCTGCCGATACTAGGAACAGAAGAAACACTCGCTTCGTTTACACGTGATACGTTAAAGGACTATATGTATAACATGTATACTCCGGACCGAATTGTTATTTCCATTGCCGGAAATATTGATGAAGAGATTGTCCGCAAAGCGGAAGCGCTTTTTGGTTCATACACAGGTGGAAAAGCGCAGTCTATGGCCGCACCGGTTCATTTTTTCCACGAGAAAAAGTCTCGCTCAAAAGAAACAGAGCAAGCACATTTGTGTCTAGGATTTGAAGGCATTCCAATTGGAGATAAAGACATTTACAACTTAATTGTTATGAACAATATTATCGGCGGCAGTATGTCGAGCCGTTTGTTCCAGGAAGTACGTGAAGAGCGGGGTCTTGCTTATTCTGTTTATTCCTATCATTCCTCATATAAGGATACCGGCTTAATTACATTTTACGGCGGAACCGGTGCCGGTCAGCTCGATGAATTGTACGAAACAATCGTCAATTCCATCAAGCTTGTGAAAGAAGAAGGCTTTACCGAAAAAGAACTGTATAATAGTAAAGAGCAGTTGAAAGGCAGCTTAATGCTGAGCCTGGAGAGTACAAACAGCCGGATGAGCAGAAACGGGAAAAATGAGCTGCTTTTAAAACGTCACCGTTCACTTGATGAAATTGTTTCACTTATTGACAGTGTAACGAAAGACAGCATTGATCAGCTGGGCAGACAATTATTCGATAAACCATTTTCGGCATCATTGATCAGTCCTGATGGCAAATGGCCGACATCAGCAACAATCTGAATCCGCTAATTGCGGGTTCTTTTTTTATAGCATAATAAAGGCACAGGGAAATAAACGTTTCATACAATAAAAAGAATACGTCGCAAATGGAGGAGATGAAGATGAACGCAGTTATATTTGGCGGGGATGCAAGGCAATTGGAAATCAGCCGTATACTGTCAAAAAACGGTTATCACGTTTGGATGATTGGATTTAATCATATTGAGAAAATAGACCATGCTGAACAGGTACATGTTGATAAACTGGAAAATCTTCCGATTGATCTATTCATTTTGCCTGTATCGGGTGTTAAAGAGGGCGGGGAGGTTGAATCACCATATGCCGGCGATCCGCTTCTATTTACGAAAGAGATCGCATCACTGCTGCCGGAGAGATGTATCATCATAAGCGGCATCCATACCCCAGAACTCACTGATATTGTTAAGCGTGAAATTCTCTATTTATTTGACCGTGAAGATGTCGCGATTCATAACTCAATTCCAACAGCAGAAGGGACGCTTTTGCTGGCGATAATGCACACACCGATTACGATCCATCGCTCAAATGTCGTCGTTGTCGGTTTAGGACGGGTTGGCTTGACAACAGCCCGGCTTTTCCAGCAAACGGGTGCTTTTGTCAAAACGGCAGTAAGAGAACCTGGGAAATTTGCCCGTGCAATTGAAATGGGGCTTGAGCCTTTTTATATGGAGGAACTCAATACTCATATTAAGAATGCGGATATTATCATCAATACGGTACCGTCACTTGTTTTAACAAAGGACGTCATTCAAAATATGAAAAAAAAGAGTTTGATCATTGATCTCGCTTCACAGCCTGGCGGCACAGATTTTGAAGCGGCGAAAAAAGCAGGTATTCAGGCCATTCATGCACTTGGTCTACCAGGGAAAACAGCGCCTGAAACGGCCGGGAAAATACTCGGTCATGTCATAGTCGATGCTGCACGTGAATGGAAAAGGGAAAGGGGATTATAAATAGTGGAACTGTCTTTAACAGGACGCCGAATTGGCTTTGGGTTGACAGGCTCTCATTGTACATTTGAGGAAGTGGTCCCAATCGTCTTAAGGTTAAAAGAACTCGGCGCGAATGTCGTTCCGGTTGCGACTGCAACCGTTCAAAAAGAGGCGAGCCGCTTTGGATCGGCTGGCGAGTGGCTGCAAAAAGTGGAAGAAGCAGCCGGGAAAAAATCGATCGTGACGATACAAGATGCAGAACCGCTCGGTCCAAAAGAACCGCTTGATTGTATGGTTATCGCGCCAATGACAGGAAGTTCACTCAGCCGTTTTGCCAATGCTAACACGGATTCTCCAGTTTTAATGGCGGCAAAAGCAACTCTCCGTAATGGCAGACCGGTTGTCCTTGCAGTATCGACAAATGATGGACTCGGGTTAAACAGCCATAACATTTTTAAACTGTTAAATACAAAGAACATTTTTTTCGTTCCTTTCGGACAGGACGATCCTTTCAAGAAACCGAATTCACTCGTTGCCAAAATGAACCTCATTCCAGAAACCGTTGCTGCCGCACTAAACTACCAGCAACTTCAGCCGCTGTTAAAAGAAAACTAACACAGCTCCCCTTAAATTCCGTCTTTTTTATCGAACGAATGATTTTCTTCTTTTATTCATCCTTTAATGTGTTAAAATAATGCTATTAATAGTATCGAGATACTTATTTTCACTATTAGCTATTATTCGACAACGTATCACATACGTAAAAATGAATCACTTATTCTGGAAGGGGAAGATTTACATGAGTAACAAAGGTTTTCACGTAGCCGTCGTAGGTGCGACGGGAGCGGTCGGGCAGCAAATGCTTAAAACACTGGAAGAGCGCAATTTTCCGATTAAGAAATTGACGCTTCTTTCTTCCGCCCGTTCAGCGGGAAAAACCGTTTCATTTAGAGGCGAAGACGTAACGGTACAGGAAGCAAAACCGGAAAGTTTTGAAGGGATTGACATCGCATTGTTCTCAGCCGGCGGCAGTGTATCAAAGGCACTTGCTCCTGAAGCAGCAAAGCGTGGTGCTGTGGTCATCGACAATACAAGTGCATTCCGCATGGATCCGGAAGTTCCGCTAGTTGTACCTGAAGTGAATAAAGAAGATTTGCGCAGCCATAAAGGCATCATTGCCAATCCAAACTGCTCAACGATTCAAATGCTCGTAGCACTAGAACCGATCCGTCAAGCTTATGGCTTGAAAAAAGTGATCGTGTCAACGTACCAGGCAGTGTCCGGTGCGGGTGCACAAGCAGTAGAAGAGCTTTACAATCAAACAAAAGCAATCATTAATAACGAATCATTCGAACCGAAAATTTTGCCGGTTGGAAGCGATAAAAAGCACTATCAAATCGCTTTCAATGCGATACCGCAAATCGATAAGTTTGAAGATAATGGTTTTACATTTGAAGAAATGAAAATGATTAACGAAACGAAAAAGATCATGCACATGGAAGATCTTCCTGTTGCAGCGACATGTGTGCGTTTGCCTGTTGCAACGGGTCACTCTGAATCACTTTATTTTGAAACAGAAAAAGGCGCTCTCACAGCTAGTGACATTCAAGGTCTGCTGAAAGATGCACCGGGTGTGGTCCTCCAAGACAACCCGGCAGAGCAAGTGTATCCAATGCCTGCGGACTGCGTTGGCAAGAATGACGTATTTGTCGGCCGCATTCGGAAAGATCTTGATACAGATAACGGTTTTCATATGTGGGTTGTTTCTGATAACTTGTTAAAAGGCGCAGCCTGGAATTCTGTACAGATCGCTGAAACATTGATCGAAATGGAGATTGTTACAGAAAAATAAACGGCTGCCATTCTTCTAAGAAGAGGTTAGGTGTTCAATGTGAAAATCATCATCCAGAAATTCGGCGGCACATCTGTTCGTGACGAACAGTCAAGGCTCAGTGCACTTGTCCACGTGCAGCGGGCCGTTCGTGAAGGTTATAAAGTAGTTGTTGTTGTCTCCGCTATGGGAAGAAAAGGGGATCCATATTCAACGGATACATTACTTTCTCTTACCGGAGGAGAAGAAAGCAAGCTGACAAGAAGAGAAAAAGACCTTCTAATGTCAGCTGGCGAACTGATCTCCAGTCTTGTTTTTTCAAACATGCTAAAAGAAAACGGGCTTGTATCAACAGCTTTAACCGGCGGGCAAGCAGGATTTGTAACGGATCATGAACACATGAACGCCAAAATAATTGAAATGAGGTGTACGCGCCTTCTCAAAGAACTGGAAACGAACGATGTAGTCGTTGTAGCCGGTTTTCAAGGGGCATCCAAGTCAGGTGAAATTACCACGCTTGGCCGGGGAGGCAGCGACACATCATCAGCAGCGATAGGCGCAGCGGTAGGCGCTGACTTTATTGATATTTTTACTGATGTGAACGGTATTATGACGGCGGACCCGCGCATCGTTCAGAATGCGCGTCCGCTTTCTATCGTGACATATACGGAAGTATGTAATATGGCGTATCAAGGGGCAAAAGTGATTCACCCGCGCGCAGTGGAAATTGCGATGCAGGCGAAAGTACCGCTCCGTATTCGTTCGACATATACAGAGGAAACAGGCACGCTTGTGACGTCTTCAACGGATGAAAATCACGGTTCTGACATGCGTGAACGTACGGTGACCGGGATTGCTCATGTAACCGGTATAACACGGATTAGAGTCCAGACGACTGAACAGGCACTTGTTTTTCAACTTATGGCGGCTGAGGGAATCAGCGTTGATTTTATAAATATTTCAGAGGATCGGATCACATATACCGTCCCGTCCGCCGATGCCCGCCGCGCGAAACAGAAACTAATGGACAACGGCTACACACCGATTATGGAATCGGACTGTGCAAAAGTTTCTGTTGTCGGCGCAGGCATGACAGGCGTGCCAGGTGTAACGTCTAAAATTGTTACCGCGCTCTCAGCTAAGGGTATTAACATTATGCAGTCAGCAGACAGTCATACGACAATCTGGATTCTTGTCAAAGAAAAACAGATGCCGGCTGCAGTCAACGCACTTCACGATGCATTTTTATTAGAAACAATAGACGAACAGGCTGAATTGAATGAGGAGGCCGAGACTACAGGAGGCGAATACAAATGATTTCTTTCGGCCGGTTGTCAACGGCAATGGTTACGCCGTTTGATTCAAAAGGAAACATTGATTTCGATAAAACAACCCAACTGATTGAACATTTAATTCAAACCGGAACGGACTCGCTCGTTGTGGCAGGTACGACCGGTGAATCACCGACACTTACTTCAGAAGAAAAAATAGCTCTTTTCCGTCATGCAGTAAAAGTGGCTGCAGGCCGTATCCCGGTTATTGCCGGAACGGGCAGCAACAATACAAGAGCATCAATTGAAATGACAAAAAAAGCGGAAGAAGCAGGTGTTGACGCGATTATGCTCGTCGCACCTTATTATAATAAACCGAATCAGGAGGGACTATTTCAGCATTTCAAAACGATCGCTGAATCGACTAGTCTTCCGATCATGATCTATAATATCCCTGGACGCACGTCCATCTTAATTGAACCGAAAACAACTATTCGTCTCGCAAATGAAGTACCTAATATAATAGCGACAAAAGAAGCGAGCGGCAACATCGATATCATCACAGAAATTTTGGCTAATACAGCTGATGACTTTCTTGTCTACAGCGGCGATGATGGCTTGACACTCCCTGTGTTGTCAGTTGGCGGCTCAGGTATCGTTTCAGTCGCATCTCACGTGGCTGGAAACGAAATGAGAAAAATGATTGATTCGTTTTTTGAAGGTGACGTACAAACAGCCGCAGTCATTCATCAAAAACTTCTCCCGCTATTCCGCGGACTATTTGCCGCGCCGAACCCGGTGCCGGTGAAAACAGCTCTTCAAATAAAAGGGCTGGATGTTGGCAGCGTCCGTCTTCCGCTTATTCCGCTAACAGAAGACGAACGAACAACATTGTCGACATTGCTTTAAACAAAAAGCCGGTTTTGCAGATTTTTTCTGTAAAACCGGCTTTTTTTTATTCATGTCAGATAGTATTGGCTTTACTTTTCTCCATCGATTATAATAGACGTAAGTGTATGGAACGGGTTTGTTAAATGTTTAGGAGGAAAATATTGTGAGCAAGAAAGTAAATGAACTGATTAGAATCATTCCGCTCGGTGGAGTCGGTGAAATTGGCAAAAACATGACGGTCGTGGAAGTGGATCGCGATATTTTCGTGATTGACACTGGACTCATGTTTCCAGAAAACGAAATGCTTGGCATTGATATCGTTATTCCGGATATCACATATTTAGAGGAAAACAAAGATCGGGTCAAAGGAATTTTTTTAACACACGGGCATGAAGATGCGCTCGGATCGCTAGGATATGTATTGAAAAAAGTAAAAGCGCCAGTATATGGAACGAAATTGACACTAGCGCTCGCGAAAATGCGTCTTCGGGAAGAAAACGTGAAGGAAGATGTGAAGTTTTATACGGTTCATTCTGATTCAAGGCTTCGTTTCGATCATTCAGAAGTCACGTTCTTCCGCACAACGCACAGCATTCCAGATTCTGTTGGGGTAGCCATTCATACGTCAGAAGGCGCCATCGTACATACGGGTGAATTTAAATTTGATCAGAGTGCAAAAGGACACTACGCGCCGGACATCAGCAAAATGGCCGCGCTTGGTAAAAATGGTGTGTTTGCTTTATTATCTGATTCCACTGAAGCAGAGCGCCCAGGACATACGACTTCTGAAGATGTGATTGCTGCGCAGCTATCTGATGCGTTTCACTCAGCGAGAGGACGCATTATTGTCTCATTATTTGCGTCCAACTTAATCCGTATGCAGCAAGTATTCGATGCCGCGCATGAAAACGGCCGAAAAGTGGCTGTAAGCGGCAAAAGCATTCAACGTGTAAACGACATTGCCATTCGGCTAGGTTACCTTCATGTTGAAGAAGACATTTTAATTAACTTAAATGAAATCAGCAAATACCCGGATCACGAAGTAGTTATTTTAGCAACTGGTGTACAGGGAGAACCGATTGAAGCACTGCAAAAAATGGCGAAAGGCACAAACCGTCATGTGAAAATTAAAGAGGGGGATACGGTTTTAATTACAGCGACCCCTTCAGCAGGGCTTGAATTGCTTCTAGCAAAAACAGTGAATTTACTGTACCGTGCAGGAGCAAATGTGTTGACTGGCAGCCGTCGTGTTCATGTTTCCGGCCATGGTTCCCAGGAAGATTTGAAATTTATGCTGAACTTGATGAAACCGAAATATTTCATACCGGTTCAAGGTGAATACCGGATGCTTAAAACCCATGCGAAACTTGCCGAAATGACAGGTGTGCCGAGTGAGAATATTTATATTCCGGAAAAAGGCGATGTCATTGAATTTAAAAATGGCGGAATGCGTCCGGCGGGCAGGGTTACAGCCGGAAATGTTTTGATTGATGGAATTGGTGTAGGGGATGTCGGAAACATTGTTCTTCGTGACCGGAAATTACTGTCACAGGATGGTATTTTTACCGTTGTCATTACATTGAGTAAAAAACAGAAAAAAATAGTAGCGGGTCCAGAAATTATTTCGCGTGGTTTTGTTTATGTTCGTGAGTCAGAAAAATTGATAGAGGATTCAGTGAAACTTGTTACAAATATTGTTGAAAAAAATCTTGCAGGGGAATCTTTTGAATGGTCAGGTATTAAACAAGATATTCGGGATCAATTAAATTCATTCCTGCATGAAAAAACGAAAAGACGCCCTATGATTTTACCAATCATCATGGAAGTGTAATGGATCGTGTGTTCGATTAGAATATGGTATAATTGGAAAGCAGCCAAGAGTAGGCTGCTTTCCATCTGTTTATAGATCAAAAAACAAGGGTGATTGAATTGGTACAAAAAAAACGCAAAAAAACGACACGGCGCCGAACAAATAAAGAAAAAGCCCGGATTGAATCGTTTAAGCTGCAAGGAGCAGGTGCTGTCATACTCGCTGTTTGTACGATTGGAATGATCGGTACAGGAATGGCAGGGAGAATGGTGAAACATGCTTCTTCATTTTTCTTTGGAAATCTCTATATGGCTGGATTAATCGGTATAGCAGGAATGGCTGTATACATGGTGATTAAACGGCGGCGCCCGCCCATATGGAAAAGAAGTATTTTTGGTTTATTGCTTATTATCGCAAGCATCCTTGTTTTCCTGCATATTCGCCTGTTTGAAAATCCAAACGAAGGAACCAACTACCTTTCAGAAACCTGGCTATTATATAAAGACAGCATTTCACAACAAGATGTAAACATTGGCGGCGGCATGATTGGCGGCTCACTGTTCTATTTATTTTACTTTTTATTCGGCCGTCCCGGTACATGGGTTTTTGCTGTTTTTCTTTTCTTGGCCGGTATTGTCATGATCGGCGGAAACCCGCTTATTGAAAAACTGTCTCACACTGCTGTTCTTATTGGTGAGAAGGTTAAAGACCAATTGCAGCAATGGAAACAGAGAATGAATGAAAGAAAAGAAGAGAAACAAAGGGTGAAGCCTGAAGAACAGAAAGAAGTTATTGAGCCGGAACGAGATCTTCCAATTGTCATGAATGAACCGGAGCCGGTCATCTCAAGTTTTTCTGAAAAAGCATACAATGATGAACCAATCGTGCAGCAAAAGCCAGAACCGGTAAAAGAATTGGAAGAAACCATTCTAGCGTTTGCAGAGGAAGAAAACACAGATTACAAGCTACCACCTGCCACCATCTTGAAAAAACCTCAGAAAACAGACCAGAGCAATGAAAAAAAACATATTCAAAAAAACGCACAAAAACTGGAGAAAACATTTCAAAGTTTTGGTGTCAAAGCGAAAGTTACTCAAGTCCATCTAGGTCCTGCTGTCACAAAATATGAAGTCCATCCTGATACAGGAGTAAAAGTAAGCAAAATTGTCGGCTTGACCGACGATCTTGCGCTTGCGCTTGCTGCGAAAGACATTCGGATGGAAGCGCCAATCCCAGGAAAATCAGCGATTGGTATTGAAGTGCCTAACGCTGAAGTGGCAATGGTTAGTTTTCGTGAAGTGATTGAAGCGAAGCAAAATGATAAACCAGATTCAAAACTTCTTGTTGCTTTAGGGCGGGACATTACAGGTGAAGCAATTACCGCTGAGATGAACAAAATGCCCCATTTACTAGTGGCAGGTGCGACTGGAAGCGGGAAAAGTGTGTGCATAAACGGCATTATTACAAGTATTTTAATGCGTGCAAAACCGCATGAAGTAAAAATGATGATGATCGATCCAAAAATGGTTGAATTAAATGTATATAACGGTGTCCCCCATTTGCTGGCGCCAGTTGTAACGGATGCGAAAAAAGCATCACAGGCTTTGAAAAAAGTCGTTGGTGAAATGGAACGGCGCTATGATTTATTTTCACATACCGGCACGAGAAATATTGAAGGCTATAACGGATATGTGACGAAGCATAATGCGGAGACAGGTGAAAAACAGCCCCATCTTCCATACATTGTGGTGATTGTTGATGAACTTGCTGATTTAATGATGGTTGCATCAAATGATGTAGAGGATTCCATTACCCGTTTGGCGCAAATGGCACGGGCAGCTGGAATTCATCTTATTATTGCAACTCAGCGCCCGTCTGTTGATGTCATTACCGGCGTAATCAAAGCGAATATTCCATCACGAATTGCCTTTGCGGTGTCTTCGGCGACCGACTCAAGAACAATACTTGACATGGGCGGAGCTGAAAAATTGCTCGGCCGCGGGGATATGCTTTTTTACCCTTCTGGAGCGGTTAAACCTGTCCGCGTTCAAGGTGCCTTTTTATCAGATGAGGAAGTTGAAGATATTGTTGACTTTGTGATTTCTCAACAAAAAGCTCAATATCAAGAAGAAATGATTCCTGAAGATATACCGGAAGCGACAGGGGAGTCAGAAGATGAACTTTATGATGATGCAGTTCAACTTATTTCTGAAATGCAGACAGCATCCGTTTCTATGCTTCAGCGGCGCTTTCGAATTGGCTACAGCCGAGCAGCCCGCTTAATTGATGAAATGGAAATGCGCGGCGTTATTGGTCCTTATGAAGGGAGTAAACCCCGCACTGTACTCGTTCCAAAACCAACTGAAGAAATAAAGTAAAAAGAACAGTCTAATGGCTGTTCTTTTTTTAAAAAAAAGCGGTTCCTGCTGGTGATTTGGGGGAACAATAGATTTTCCAATAAATTAAAAAAATTTCATTGGAAACTTTTGCTGTAAAAGAATACGTTTGCAAGTAAATTCTTTTTCATTTTATGAATGCTGCTGTATAGTGAAGATATACTAGTAAAAGCTATGTAGAAGTCCGGATTAGGGGAGGAATAATAATGGAAGCATCACAGGAACAATCGTTTAATCAACCGGGATGTACCGTCCATGTGATTGAAACGGAAAAATATAAAACGAATACAGTGATTGTTAAAATGAGATCGCGTCTAGACCGGGAAACAGTCACAATGCGCGCCCTATTGCCGCATGTTTTACAGTCCGGTACCGAGAACGCGCCTTCAGCGACGGCATTCCGTACCGCTCTCGATGAATTGTACGGGGCGCACTTCTTTGTTGATTCAGCGAAAAAAGGAGATGACCATGTTCTTACCTTTACGATTGAAGTCGCAAATGAAAAGTATTTACATGGGGCAAGTGACTTATTTGATCAGGCATTAAATGTCATGTCGGATGTACTATTCCGCCCATATCTTAAGGAAGCAGTATTTCCTGATTCGACTGTAAAACAGGAAAAAAGAAGTTTACAGCAGCGTATTCGGTCTATTTATGATGACAAAACCCGCTACGCATCGGTAAAACTTGTAGAAGAGATGTACAAAGAAGATCCATATGCACTGCCAGCAGGAGGTCTTTTAGAACAAGTAGAGCCCATTTCACCGCAGTCGCTTTATCATTATTACAAAAAGACACTGGCAGAAGATACGATTGACATTTTCGTAATTGGAAATGTTGATCCCCAGAATGCCGCAGCAAAAATTGAATCGTATTTTCCATTTGAAAAGCGGTCAAAATCCCTTAAACCGAAAAATACGTCAGTCCAGGTGGAAGACATCCGTGTAATTCATGAAAAACAGGATTTGAATCAAGGGAAATTAAATATTGGATGCCGGACGAGTATTCGATATGCCGATCCGCAGTTTGCAGCACTCCAAGTTTTCAACGGTGTTTTCGGCGGATTTGCCCATTCGAAATTGTTTATGAATGTCCGTGAAAAAGAAAGCTTGGCGTACTACGCGGCGAGCCGTCTTGACAGTCATAAAGGCTTTTTGATGATGCTTGCCGGCATTGATCAAAAAAATTACGATAAAACAGTCAAGATTATGAAAGAGCAGCTGAATGAAGTGAAAGAAGGGAACATTTCGGATCTTGAAATGGATCAGACAAAAGCACTATTAAAAAATCAATTGAAAGAATCCGCTGATACAGCAAGAGGGATGGTAGAACTTAAGTATCACAATATTGCAGCAGGTGTTGACCGTCCAATTGACGAATTGATCCAAGCCATTGATGCGGTAACGAAAGAAGAGACAGCAGCTGCAGCCAAAACGGTTGTTGTGGATACTGTGTACTTTTTGTCAGGCAAGGAGGAGCAGGGATGAATAAAACAGTCTTTGATCAAATGAATGAAACGGTGTACCATGAACAGCTTGAAAACGGGCTGAATGTCTATATATTGCCGAAAGCGGGTTTCAATAAAACGTACGTAACATTCACGACGAATTACGGTTCAATTGATAACGATTTTATACCGCAGGGCGAAAATGAATTTATCCATGTTCCGGACGGCATTGCTCACTTTTTAGAGCACAAAATGTTTGAAAAAGAACATGGCGATGTATTTCAGGAGTTCAGCAGCCAAGGGGCTTCTGCAAATGCATTCACCTCTTTTACCCGGACAGCTTATTTATTTTCGGCGACATCAAATATAAAAGAAAATACAGAGACATTGCTGAATTTCGTTCAGGCACCCTATTTTACAGAGCAGACGGTGGAAAAAGAAAAAGGCATTATTGGTCAGGAAATCCGCATGTACGATGATAACCCGGACTGGCGTGTATATTTTGGGTTAATTGAAAACCTATATAAACAGCATCCTGTGAAAATAGACATTGCAGGTACGGTCGAATCAATTGCGGATATCACAAAAGATCATTTATACACATGCTACGAAACATTTTATCATCCGGGGAACATGTCGTTGTTTATCGTTGGTCCTGTTGATCCGGATGACATGATGGAGCTTGTACGCCGCAACCAAGCAAGCAAGGAGTTTCCAGAGCCATTCCCGGTGGAGCGCCGTTTCCCGGATGAGCCTTCAGAAGCAGCAGAAAAACATCGTTCTCTTCATATGAGCGTAAATACGTCAAAATGTGAAGTTGGTCTGAAAATGCCTGTCTCGGATAAAACGGGAACAGAAAAATTAAAAGAAGAACTGGCGGCGGGGCTGCTGCTTGAAATTTTATTTGGAAAAAGCGCTAAATTTTACGAAAAATCCTATAATGAGGGACTTATTGATGATACGTTCGGCTTCGACTATACAGGTGAGAGGGGCGTCAGCTTTGCCATTGTCGGCGGCGATACAGATGAACCGGAAAAGCTGTCTGAACGTATTAAGGCGCAGCTGATGGAATCTAAAGAAGGACAGCACATTACAGAAGAATCATTTAGTCGAGCACGCAAGAAAAAAATCGGTGCCTTGCTCCGGGCCTTTAATTCACCGGAATTTATCGCTAACCAATTCACGCGGTATCAATTTAATGGGTTGAATTTATTTGAAACCGTACCGGTTCTTGAGGCAATGAAGATGGAAGATGTAATCAGCTTTGCACGAACAATGATTCAAGAAGAAGGGTTTTCTTCCTGTTTTATATTGCCAAAAGAGAGCGCATAATGAGCAAAAAAGCATTGATCACCGGGGCTTCAGGCGGAATCGGTTCAGCGATTGCGCTTAAACTGGCTAAGGATGGGTGGGACTTGATTCTTCATTACAGTCAAAATGAAGAATCGGCCCGCATTCTTGCCGCTCAAGTTATAGAAGCAGGGAGAGAGACGGTCCTCTTTAAAGCGAATTTAAAACAACAAGAAGAGATTGATGCCCTTGCCGAATCTGCAAATGATGTAACAGCAATCGTATTCGCTGCCGGAATGAGTCAATACGGAATGCTGCAAGACGTTACAGATGCAGAAATGGACGAACTCTGGTACGTACATATGAAAGCGCCCATGATGATTTCAAGAAAGTTGATCCCATCTTTATTAAAACAGGAAAACGCATCGATTACGTTTATTTCATCAATCTGGGGAGAAACAGGTGCCTCCTGTGAAACAGTATATTCTGCTGTGAAAGGTGCTCAAATTGCGTTCTCAAAAGCACTGGCCAAAGAACTTGGTCCATCCGGTGTTCGGGTTAATGCCATTTCACCCGGTGCGGTTCACACCTCTATGAACAGTGTTTTTTCAGCGGAAGAACAAGGGGAAATTGCCTTTGATATCCCACTCGGACGTTTCGCAGCGCCAGAAGAAATTGCGAATGCAGCGGCATTTCTAGTCTCGCCTGCCGCCAGTTACATTACCGGACATACCCTGTCAGTAAACGGTGGATGGTACGCATAAATGACGAAATACAGAACATACTATGAATGATTCCACTTTTAAAGGAGGATTTTCAAATGTCTGTACTCGATAACTGGCAAGACTGGAAACGATTTTTAGGCAATAAAATGAATAATGCTGAGCAGCGTGGAATGCCTGACGAAGCGATCAACAAACTTGCATATGAAATTGGCGACTACTTGCATGCAAATGTTGATCCAAAAAATGAGCAGGAACGTGTTTTGTCTGATTTATGGTCTGTAGCCAATGAAAATGAGCAAAAAGCACTGGCTGCATGCATGATGAAGCTCGTTCAAAAATGACATTATTGGGAACCCTTCTCGAACAATTACGTTCAAGAAGGGTTTTCTTTTCAGTTCTGCTTTTAAAAATACATAATATCCTTTATTATAGTAAACAGATGCTTAAGCATGCCGCAATGGAGGAGTTCGATGGTCAAAAAAGAATGGTACCTTGAATATAGAATAAAAAAGAACCGTCCGGGCCTGCTCGGTGATATTTCTTCTTTGCTTGGTATGCTGTCGATCAATATTGTAACGATTAACGGTGTCGATGATAAAAGCCGGGGCTTACTAATGAGGGCGGAAAGTGAAGACCAGATTAAGCGGCTGGACTCAATATTAATGACAATGGATACGATTGAAATCGTGAAACTGCGTGAGCCGAAATTACGCGACCGTATGGCTGTCCGCCATGGAAGATATATAGAGCGTGATGCAGACGACCGCAAAACATTCCGATTTATTCGGAGTGAACTTGGACTTCTTGTCGATTTTATGGCAGAATTGTATAAAATGGAAGGGCACCGTCTCATTGGCGTTCGAGGAATGCCACGGGTAGGGAAAACAGAATCAATAGTCGCTGCAAGTGTGTGTGCCAATAAAAAATGGCTGTTTATGTCATCAACGATGATTAAACAGACAGTGAGAGAGCAGCTTTTGCGTGACGAATACAGTTCGAATAACATTTTTATTTTTGATGGGGTAATGTCGGCAAAGAGAGCTGGTGAAAAGCACTGGCAGCTTGTCCGGGAAGTCATGCAGCTGCCGGCTGTAAAAGTCGTGGAGCACCCGGATGTGTTTGCAGAAAACAGTGATTATTCACTCGATGACTTTGACTATATTATTGAGCTCCGACATGAGCCGGATGAAGAAATTACGTATGAGGCAGTAGAAAAAAACAACCTGTTCCAGGATTCGAACTTCGGTGGTTTTAACTTTTAATATTGGAAGGTGTTACGGGTGACAGAATTAGGGAGAAAATTAAAGGAAGCGCGGGAGTCAAAAGGAATGTCATTATCAGACATTCAAGAATTAACAAAGATTCAAAAGCGTTATCTGGCCGGTATTGAAGAAGGCAACTACGATATTATGCCGGGCAAATTCTACGTGCGGGCTTTTATCAAGCAGTACGCGGAAGCTGTAGGGTTAAATGCGGAAGAATTGTTTGAAGAATTTAAAAGCGAAGTGCCGTCTTCTAAAGAAGACGAGGTGCCTCTTCGTCCAACCGGAGCTGCCGCATCAGAACAGAAAAAAGTGGCAGCGTCAAAACCGGTTCGGGATTCATCAAAATTTCTAGATTATTTGCCAAAAATTTTAGTAACTGCTTTTATTATTGGGGCACTTTTCCTTGTATGGATGCTCATTCCGAAAGGCGGATCAGAAAGTGAGCCTGCTGTTGATGAAAAAGTGCAGGTACAGGAAGACCCAGCAGTGGAAAATGAAACACCTGCTGTTGAAGAAGAGCCTGTAAAAGATGAACCAGCTGTTGAAGAACCGCCGGCAGCTCCCGCTCAAACATTAACAGCAGTATCTGCGAGCGGCCGTCAAACTGTGTACGAACTTGCAGGTGCAAAATCGTTTGAAGTATCCGTATCTTCAAAAGGTGAAACATGGGTCGAAATGGCTGATGGAAGCGGGAAAAAGTATTACAGTGGAATGCTGGCCAATGGACAGACACAAACACACAACTTAACAGGTCAGACTGAAGCGCAAATCGTTGTTGGATTTGCACCAGACACCGTTATTACTGTGAATGGCGAACCACTTGCTTATAAGCTTCCGGCTGCGGATGAAGTCCGGCAGGATATCGTCATTCGCATGAAAGCTCAATAACGGTTGTTTGTGGAGGGAACTGTCTTGAATTTACCAAATAAAATTACCATTTCACGCATTCTTATGATTCCGTTTTTCATTTTGGTTATGGTCGCTGATTTCGGATGGGGTACGGTGAGCGTGTTCGGTACCGAAATGCCGGTTGAGCATTTAGCCGGAGCTTTACTCTTTATTTTTGCTTCCACTACCGACTGGATTGACGGATATGTTGCACGAAAGTACAACCTTGTCACGAATCTGGGCAAGTTTTTAGACCCTCTTGCTGACAAATTGCTTGTTTCGGCGGCATTGATTATTTTAGTCGAATTGGGCTTTGCAGCGTCATGGATTGTCATTGCGATCATCAGCCGCGAGTTTGCGGTAACGGGTCTCCGTCTCATTTTGGCGGGTACCGGGGAAGTGGTTGCGGCGAACATGCTTGGGAAAATTAAAACGTGGGCGCAAATTGTGGCGATTGCTGTTCTATTGCTCCATAATGCGCCATTTGAAAGCTGGGGCATCCCGTTCGGTGACATTATGCTCTGGATCGCGCTATTTTTCACCATATGGTCCGGCTGGGATTACTTCAAATTAAATAAAGATGTTTTTAAAAACTCAAAATGACGAACAGGCACCTTTGGATGATTCCATAGGTGCCTTTCTTAAACATGGAGGAGAAATACATATGAATGCTGAGATTATTGCAGTTGGATCAGAATTATTACTCGGACAAATTACGAATACGAATGCGCGCTTTCTTTCCCAGCATCTTGCTGAAATCGGTGTTAATATTTACTATCATACTGTCGTTGGCGATAACAAACAGCGGCTTGAAGAAGCGGTCAAACTGGCTCAAAAAAGGGCAGATTTAATCATTTTCTCCGGGGGTCTTGGACCGACAAAAGATGACCTGACAAAAGAAACAATTGCACAGATGATCGGGACAACGCTGGAATACAATGAAGAAGCGCTTGAGGGCATTCAATCATATTTTGACAAAACCGGACGAATGATGACGGATAACAATAAAAAACAGGCTCTTGTGATCAAAGACAGTATCGTGCTTAAAAACGACAATGGAATGGCACCAGGCATGTTTGTTAAATCCAGTGATAAATATTATATGCTTTTACCTGGCCCGCCGCGTGAAATGCAGCCGATGTTTTTAAACTACGGACGACCGGAAATTTTAAATGTGATGGAAAAAGTCGAGCGGATTGAATCGCGTGTTCTGCGGTTTTTTGGCATCGGCGAATCGGCGCTTGAAACAGAAATCGATGATATTTTAATGAAACAGACGAATCCAACGATCGCCCCGCTTGCAGGCGACGGTGAAGTCACGCTGCGTATAACGGCCAAACATGAATCTCCTGAAGAAGCGGTTCGAATGATCCAGCAGGCGGAAGACGAGATATTAGAGCGGGTTGGCCATTATTTTTATGGCTATGATGAAACGACCATCGCGGCTGAGCTTGCAGGTAAATTAAAGGATAAACAGCTCACGATTGCAGCGGCAGAAAGTTTGACAGGCGGGCTGTTTCTCGGAGAATTAACTGCGATTCCCGGCATGAGTGCCCATGTTAAAGGGGGTGTTATCTGCTATACAAATGAAGTGAAAGAACTTGTTCTCGGCGTGAAAAAAGAAACTTTAACCGAATTTGGCGCAGTCAGCAAAGAGTGTGCGAAAGAGCTGGCTGAAAATGTCCGCAAGTTGTGTGGATCGCGTATCGGTATTAGTTTTACAGGTGCAGCGGGACCTGATTCGCTTGAAGGACATGAGCCGGGAACTGTTTTTTTAGCAATCGCCGCAGAAGGACAGGAAACGATCATTCATTCGTTAAAGATGGCTGGGAGCAGGGACGGTGTAAGGAAAAGAACAGTGAGGTACGGCTGTCATTATTTGCTTCAGTTATTTGACCATAAACAATAACATTTAATTTGCTATGAATTCAGCTGGAGGATAGGTGATGAGAGGTATATATAGCCTGAAACAATCCGTTGACCGGTGCATAGAGCCCCCTATCACCTCTCTTTTAACATAATATTGTATCGATTTTAAGTGTATCGGAGGTTCCGGTACGCTTTTTAATCGGGCTATGCTATAATATAAAAAGCAGATTCCAGGTCTGTTGTAAGACTGCTCATCATTGTCCTTCTGTATCCTCTCATATTCACTACCTATCTTGTTTACTCCTTTCTTCTGAAAGCAGGTGAAAAAAATCGAATAAACGTTCGTTTTTTGCTTGTAATTCTCTTTCGTATGAGGTATAGTTAAGTCAGGTTAATACACACTCGCGAAACAGCTGTTCCTAATATAGATATATATTTTTGAAGGAGGAATTTTATAGTGAACGATCGTCAAGCTGCCTTAGATATGGCACTAAAACAAATAGAAAAGCAATTTGGTAAAGGTTCTGTTATGAAACTTGGAGAGCAGGCAGAACGAAAAGTTTCGACAACACCAAGTGGCTCTCTCGCACTTGATGCAGCACTTGGGGTAGGCGGATATCCACGTGGCCGTGTGCTAGAAATTTACGGTCCGGAAAGTTCAGGTAAAACAACTGTTGCCCTTCATGCGATTGCAGAAGTACAGGCCACAGGTGGACAAGCTGCATTTATCGATGCGGAACATGCACTTGATCCTGTTTATGCGCAAAAGCTCGGTGTCAACATTGATGAATTACTTTTATCGCAGCCGGATACGGGAGAGCAGGCACTTGAAATTGCTGAAGCACTTGTACGAAGCGGTGCTGTTGACATTATTGTCGTTGACTCGGTTGCTGCCCTCGTACCGAAGGCGGAAATTGAAGGCGAAATGGGTGCTTCCCATGTAGGTTTACAGGCACGTTTGATGTCACAGGCGCTTCGCAAGCTGTCTGGTGCGATTAACAAATCAAACACAATCGCGATCTTTATCAACCAGATTCGTGAAAAAGTCGGGATTATGTTCGGCAATCCTGAGACAACGCCAGGAGGCCGCGCCCTCAAGTTTTACAGTTCAATTCGCCTTGAAGTAAGACGTGCCGAAGCACTGAAGCAAGGCAATGATATTGTCGGGAATAAAACGAAAATTAAAGTTGTCAAAAATAAGGTCGCGCCGCCATTCCGTGTAGCGGAAGTCGATATTATGTACGGAGAAGGCATTTCACGTGAAGGTGAAATTATCGATCTTGGTTCAGAAGAAGACATTATCGAAAAAAGCGGTGCATGGTATTCATACGATGGGGAACGTCTTGGTCAGGGCCGTGAAAATGCGAAACAGTTCTTGAAAGAAAATCCGGACGTTCGTCATGAAATTATGATGAAAATCCGGGAACGGTATGGACTTGATGATGCCGCATCCCTTCCAGTGGCGACAGAAAATGAAAACGCAAGTGACTCACTTTTTGATGATGAATGATCATAAAGCAGGAGACGGGACGACCCGATCTTCTGCTTTTTTTGTTAAAACCTTATGCAAAAAGGTCTTTCAAAGAGAAAACCTTGACAATGAATTTTTACACCGATAAAATTAAAATTGTATATTTGACATTTTTTATCTTGAAAATGGAAATGTAGCGCTGTTTGTTTTATTTATATTCATTGCAGCAGCCGACATGTTAAAAACATGACAATTATTTATAGCAAGAGGAGGTGAAATGATGGAACCCATTACGATCATCTCCATTTTGCTTGGCCTTATCATTGGTGTCGTTGTTGGCTATTTTGTACGAAAATCAATTGCCGAATCAAAAATAGCGGGTGCGAAAAACGCCGCGGATCAAATTGTGGATGACGCGAAACGTGAAGCGGAAGCGTCGAAAAAAGAAGCATTGCTCGAGGCAAAAGATGAGATTCATAAACTGAGAACGGAAACGGAACATGAACTCCGTGAACGAAGAAATGAATTGCAAAAACAGGAAAACCGCCTCCTTCAAAAAGAAGAAAATCTTGATCGAAAGGATGATTCCCTAAATAAGCGGGAAGAAACGCTCGAACATAAAGAGGCAGCGTTACAGACAAGACAACAACATATTGAAGAGATGGACAGCAAAGTGGATGAGATGGTGAAAAAGCAGCAGTCCGAACTTGAGCGGATTTCCGCTCTTACACGGGATGAAGCCCGCTCCATCATTTTAGAAAGAACAGAACAGGAATTGTCCCACGATATTGCCATCATGGTGAAAGAAAACGAGCACCGTGCGAAAGAAGAATCGGATAAAAAGGCGCGTGAAGTATTATCGCTTGCGATTCAACGTTGTGCCGCCGATCATGTCGCAGAAACGACGGTTTCGGTTGTTGCTTTGCCGAATGATGAAATGAAAGGGCGTATTATCGGGCGTGAAGGACGCAACATCCGTACACTTGAGACGCTGACAGGCATTGATTTAATCATCGATGACACGCCAGAAGCTGTCATTCTGTCCGGCTTTGATCCAATCCGTCGTGAAACGGCACGAATTGCACTCGAAAAATTGGTGCAGGACGGCCGCATCCACCCGGCACGTATTGAAGAAATGGTCGATAAAGCGAGACGTGAAGTGGACGAGCACATTCGGGAAATTGGTGAACAAACAACTTTTGAAGTCGGCGTTCACGGTTTGCATCCTGATTTGATCAAAATACTCGGTCGTTTGAAATACCGGACGAGCTACGGTCAAAACGTGCTGAAACATTCCATAGAAGTCGCGTATTTATCCGGTCTTCTGGCAGCCGAATTAGGGGAAGACGAGATGCTTGCCCGCCGTGCAGGTCTTCTGCATGATATCGGTAAAGCGGTCGATCATGAAGTGGAAGGAAGCCATGTTGAGATTGGCGTTGAGCTCGGCCAGAAATATAAAGAGCATCCTGTCGTCATTAACAGCATTGCCTCTCACCACGGAGATACAGAACCGACTTCCGTTATCGCTGTCCTTGTTGCTGCCGCTGATGCACTGTCAGCTGCACGTCCAGGTGCACGAAGCGAAACACTTGAAAACTACATTCGCCGTCTTGAGAAATTGGAAGATATTTCAGAATCATATGATGGTGTTGAAAAATCATTTGCCATTCAAGCCGGCCGTGAAGTACGGATTATGGTTAAACCGGAACAGATCGATGATTTGCAGGCTCATCGACTAGCGCGTGACATTCGAAAACGAATTGAAAGCGAACTCGATTATCCTGGTCATATTAAAGTGACGGTCATTCGTGAAACACGGGCTGTAGAATACGCAAAATAAGCGAAAGCGGTGTGCGCTGGTCACATCGCTTTCTTTTTGTCAAAAAAACGGGAAAGAAGGCCGTAATTATGGAATTATTATTTATTGGCGATGTCGTCGGTTCACCTGGCCGTGATATGGTAAGTGAGTTTTTGCCAAAGTTAAAACAAAAATATCGTCCGTCTATTACGATCGTAAACGGCGAAAACGCAGCAGGAGGAAGGGGGATCACAGAAAAAATTTATAAAGCATTTATGAATGACGGTGCCAATGTTGTGACACTTGGCAATCACGCCTGGGATAACCGTGAAATTTTTGAATTTATAGATGGGGCCAAATGGCTTGTGCGTCCTGCCAATTTTCCTGAGGGGGTTCCAGGAACAGGCATTGCGTTTGTCCCGGCTGGAGAATTTGAAGTAGCGGTCATTAATTTGCAGGGCCGCGTATTTATGAATGATCTGGACTGTCCATTCAAAAAAGCGGATTTGCTGGTGGAAGAAGCAAGAAAACGGACGCCATTTATTTTCGTTGACTTTCATGCGGAGACGACGAGTGAAAAGCAGGCGATGGGTTGGTATTTAGATGGCCGTGTCACAGCTGTTGTCGGTACACATACACATGTCCAGACGGCGGATAACCGAGTATTGCCGGGCGGCACCGCCTATTTAACAGATGCCGGGATGACAGGACCGTATGACGGTATTCTTGGCATGGAGAAAGAAGTGATTTTGAAAAAGTTTCTTAACGCATTGCCTGCCCGCTTCGAAGTACCTAAAGAAGGACGAACGCAGCTTTCCGGATGCATCGTGCAGGCGGATCGGAAAACGGGTCTCGCGAAATCGATCCGGCGCATCTTAATAAACGAAGACCATCCTTTCACCGATTATTAATTCATAGCCCCGTCTCATTTGAATATATATGAAAGACGAATGTAGGCTTTGGAAAGGGGATAACGGAATGGATGTCTTAAAAGTTTCATCGAAATCAAATCCGAATTCTGTAGCTGGTGCACTTGCCGGTGTGATGCGAGAAAGAGGAAGCGCTGAAATTCAAGCTGTCGGTGCCGGCGCGCTTAATCAGGCAGTGAAAGCAGTCGCCATCGCCCGCGGATTCGTCGCACCGGGTGGTATTGATTTAATCTGCATCCCTGCATTCACCAGTATCTTGATCGCTGGAGAAGCCCGAACAGCAATAAAATTAATTGTTCAATCCCGTTAAAAATTTCGGTCATCCGACCGGAATTTTTTTTTGTGAAAATTCCTTTTGATTTTTCCAGGTAAAAGGAGTAAACTATGAATATTATTTTTAATCCGATTAAGTTAGTAAGTTTTATCATAAGTAATTACGTATTCTTATCATAAGGTATTCGTATAGTGATTTCTCTACATAAATGATAAACTATAAAAAGTAAATAAAAATGATGGGTACGAATAAAGGAGTGTAACACAAAATGGCAGAACAGCTTTCTTGGAAAGTGGGAGGACAGCAAGGGGAAGGTATTGAAAGTACAGGGGAAATTTTCTCAATGGCGTTAAACCGCCTCGGATATTATCTATACGGCTACCGTCACTTTTCATCCCGTATTAAAGGCGGACATACGAACAACAAAATTCGTGTTAGTACACGAAAAGTAAGTGCTGTAGCAGATGACCTTGATATTCTCGTAGCATTTGATCAGGAAACGATTGACGTCAACTATCATGAACTTCACAAAGACGGCATTATTATCGCTGATACAAAATTTAACCCGGTGAAGCCGGAAGATACAGATGCGGCATTTTATGCTGTGCCATTTACGGACATCGCGACAGAACTTGGTACGTCACTAATGAAAAACATGGTGGCGGTTGGAGCGACTTGCGCGATTATTAACCTTGATGTGTCTGTTTTCCAAGGGGTCGTAGAGGAAATTTTCGGCCGCAAAGGAGAAACTGTTGTACAAAAGAATATGGAAGCGATTCAACAAGGCTATGACTATATGAAAGAAAACATGGCAAGCGGGAATAGCGCACTAGAATTGCCTCCTGCAGACGGGAACAAGCGTATGTTCATGATCGGAAACGATGCGATTGCCCTAGGTGCTCTCGCAGCGGGCGTACGATTAATGGCTGCATACCCGATTACACCTGCGTCTGAAATTATGGAATACTTAATTAAAAAATTACCGAAAGTCGGCGGTACAGTTATTCAAACAGAAGATGAAATTGCGGCCGTAACAATGGCAATCGGTGCCAACTATGGCGGTATACGCTCGTTTACTGCTTCAGCAGGACCGGGACTATCTCTTATGATGGAAGCGATCGGTCTTTCCGGAATGACAGAAACACCGCTTGTTATAGTAGATACACAGCGCGGAGGTCCATCTACCGGTCTTCCGACAAAGCAAGAGCAGTCTGACTTAATGGCGATGATTTATGGTACTCATGGCGAGATTCCGAAAGTAGTCATTGCGCCAGGGACAGCAGAAGAAGGCTTCTATGATACAATTGAAGCATTTAACATTGCAGAGGAATATCAAGTGCCGGTAATTGTTCTATCCGACTTGCAGCTGTCACTCGGTAAACATACAGTAGATCCGCTTGACTATAGTAAAATCAACATCCGCCGCGGAAAACTTGTAAAAGAAGGAATCCCGGAAGCGGAAAACAAAGCGTACTTTAAACGTTATGAAGTAACAGAAGACGGCGTATCGCCGCGGGTTATTCCGGGAGTCGCAAACGGCATTCACCACGTCACAGGCGTTGAACATGACGAAACCGGGAAACCGTCTGAATCACCGGCAAACCGAAAAGCACAAATGGACAAGCGTATGCGAAAGCTTGACAATCTTCATGCTGTGTTCCCTGAACCGGTTTACAAAAATGCAAAACATGATGACGCGGACTTGCTTCTCATCGGTTTTAACTCCACAGGCGGCGTCATTGAAGAAGCGATGGAGCGTTTAGAAGCAGACGGATTGAAAGTGAATCATGCACGTGTCCGACTTGTTCATCCGTTCCCGACAGACGAAATATTACCTTTAATTGAATCAGCGAAAAACGTGGCAGTAGTTGAAAACAACGCGACAGGTCAACTCGCAAGTATTGTAAAAATGAATGCAGGTTATCCGCAAAAAATTAAAAGCATTTTGAAATATGACGGCAATCCATTCCAGCCGCATCATATTGTCAACAGCAGTAAGGAGTTGATTTAATAATGGCGACATTTAAAGAATTCCGTAACAATGTAAAACCAAACTGGTGCCCTGGCTGTGGTGACTTCTCGGTGCAGGCAGCCATTCAGCGCGCCGCAGCGAACGTTGGTTTAACACCTGAAAAATTAGCCGTTATCTCCGGTATTGGCTGTTCCGGCCGTATTTCGGGCTATATTAACTCATACGGCCTTCACGGCATTCATGGCCGCGCTCTTCCTATTGCGCAAGGTGTAAAAATGGCGAACAAAGACTTAACCGTTATTGCATCAGGTGGTGACGGCGACGGTTTTGCGATCGGTATGGGACACACGATTCATGCCATGCGCCGTAACATCGACTTGACATACATTGTGATGGATAACCAAATTTACGGATTAACGAAAGGGCAGACGTCTCCACGCTCAGCAGCTGGATTCCAGACAAAATCCACGCCGCTTGGCTCAATCGAGCAGACGTTATCGCCAATGCAGCTAGCCGTAACAACTGGCGCAACATTTGTCGCTCAAAGTTTCTCAACGGATTTGAAAGATTTAACGGCGATCATTGAAGCAGGTATTAATCATAAAGGTTTTTCATTAATTAACGTTTTCAGCCCATGTGTGACTTACAATAAAGTAAACACATACGACTGGTTTAAAGAAAACTTAACAAAGCTTGCAGACATTGAAGGCTATGATCCATCAAGCCGTGAAATCGCCATGAATACATTAATGAAGCACGACGATTTAGTCACAGGCATCATTTATCAAGATAAAGAGCGCCCGTCATACCAGGAGTTAGTAAAAGGTTATTCTGAAACTCCACTGTCTGAGGCAGAACTCAATCTGGACGAAGCAGCGTTTGATCAGCTTGTAAAAGAGTTTATGTAAGATGTTGACGCAGAGATTTCAAATCTCTGTGTCTTTTTTTTCTGTTTGCTTGAGCCGTTTCTTTTTCCGGTATATACTTAATGAATGTGCACGATAGTTTTGATAGATCGGAAAGGGGATTCACAATGAACGAAGAACAAAGAAGAGACGGTGAACAGGCAGTTAATCCATCGGACAAAAAATCCGCTAAGGACTACAGCCAGTATTTTGAAACCGTCTATACACCTCCGTCATTAAAAGACGCGAAAAAGCGCGGAAAAGAAGAAGTCGCGTACCATCATGACTTTAAAATTGATGAACGTTTTAAGGAAATGGGCAATGGGCGCAGTTTTTACATTCGCACGTATGGATGCCAGATGAATGCACATGACACGGAAGTCATGGCGGGGATTTTTATGGCACTTGGCTATAATGCGGTTGAAACACCGGAAGAAGCAGATGTTATTTTGCTAAACACATGCGCAATCCGTGAAAATGCCGAAAATAAAGTGTTTGGCGAAATCGGCTTTTTAAAGCATTTAAAACGGGACAATCCTAATTTGCTGCTCGGTGTTTGCGGCTGTATGTCACAAGAGGAGTCCGTCGTAAACAAAATATTAAAATCATACCCACACGTCGATATGATTTTTGGTACACATAACATTCACCGTTTGCCTGAAATTTTAAACGAAGCGTACCTTTCAAAAGAAATGGTCGTGGAAGTATGGTCCAAAGAAGGCGACGTGATTGAAAACCTCCCGAAAGTACGCAAGGGCAATATTAAAGCATGGGTAAATATCATGTATGGCTGTGACAAGTTTTGCACGTACTGCATCGTCCCGTATACGCGTGGAAAAGAGCGGAGCCGCCGGCCGGAAGAAATTATACAGGAAGTGCGGCAGCTGGCAGCTCAAGGCTACCAGGAAGTCATGCTTCTCGGTCAAAATGTCAATGCGTACGGGAAGGACTTTTCAGATATGGAATACCGTCTCGGTGATTTAATGGATGAAATCCGTCAAATCGGGATTCCGCGTGTTCGTTTCACAACGAGCCATCCGCGTGATTTCGATGATCACTTAATTGAAGTCCTCGCAAAGGGCGGCAACTTAATGGATCACATTCATTTACCGGTACAGAGCGGCTCAACGGATGTGCTGAAAATAATGGCGCGCAAATATACCCGTGAACAATTTTTAGAGCTTGTCAGAAAAATTAAAACGGCGATGCCAGATGTTGCATTAACGACGGATATTATCGTCGGCTATCCAAATGAAACGGAAGAACAGTTTGAAGAAACGATGTCACTGTACCGAGAAGTCGGCTTTGAGATGGCATATACGTATATTTATTCACCGCGCGAAGGAACACCAGCTGCGAAAATGAACGATAACGTGCCGATGGATGTGAAAAAAGATCGTCTGCAGCGGTTGAATGCACTTGTCAATGAACTATCTGCCGAATCAATGAAGCGTTATAAGGGCCAGATCGTGGATGTGCTCATTGAAGGGGAAAGCAAGAAAAACCCTGATGTTCTGGCAGGCTACACATCGAAAAACAAGCTTGTGAACGTGAAAGCGCCGAAATCCGCAATCGGAAAAATTATTCCGGTAAAAATCATCGAAACGAAATCATGGTCGATGGACGGAGAAGCGGTAGAAACACAAACTATGGCCGGGGTGAACTAAAATGGAAAAAACAATCTACACAAAAGATGATATTATTGCAAAAGCAAAAGAAATTGCAGATATGATTTCCGCGACGGAAGAAGTAGAATTTTTCAAGCAGGCAGAAGCAAAAATTCATGAAAACCAGAAAATCCGTGAAAAAATGGCCGGTTTAAAAAGCTTGCAAAAACAAGCGGTCAACTTTCAGCATTACGGGAAAGAGTCGGCGCTTAAAATGGTGGAAGAAAAAATCGAAAAAATTGAGACAGAACTTGATGAAATGCCAATCGTGCAGCAATTCAAGCAGTCACAGACCGATGTAAACGAAATTTTGCAAATGGTCGCCACAGCGATTTCAAATAAAGTTACTGACAACATTATTGAAACAACAGGCGGTGATTTGCTGAGAGGCGAAACCGGCGCACAAGTTCAAAACAGCACACCAGGCAGCTGCTAATTATTTTTTCTCCCGTTACGTTCATCGTGGCGGGATTTTTTGAGCCTTCACACGTGGGAATTAGGGTTCGTCTATCGAAATGATGTATCGTCTGAATAAATTTATGGGCACACCACTCACACACGCTGCATACAATACAGAGACTAACAAAGGGGAGGGACATACAGCTTGAGCCAATTCCGCGAAATCATCACGAAGTCCGTCGTCGCCAAAGGCCGGAAGTATACACAGACACACCACACTATATTGCCGCCGAATAAGCCGTCTGGTATTCTTGGCTGCTGGATTATTAACCACGAATACAAAGCGAAAAAAGCTGGAGATAAAACAGAAGTATTCGGCTCATATGAAATAAATGTCTGGTATTCATTCCATGATCATACGAAAACAGCGGTCGTAACGGAAAAAGTGGAGTACAAGGATAACATTAGACTTTCGTATCGTGATGATGACAGCCAGGGCGATGACGATGTATGGGTGAAAGTCCTTCAGCAGCCAAACTGCCAGGAAGCAGTAATCAGTGATTGTGGAACAAAAATTAATGTGCAGGCGGAGCGTGAGTTGTCCGTTGAAGTGACGGGAGAAACGAAAATATGCGTGACAGTCAATCCGTATGAAGACGAGTGGGACATTGAGCGGGAAACCGCGGAAGAACACGACTCCAAATAAAAACACCGCGGGAAACAGACTGTTTTCCCGCCTTTTTTCTGTGTGCTATACTAGCATAAGAAGACTGACAGAGAGGAATTAAACATGGCACAATATACTCCAATGATTCAGCAATATTTGCGTGTAAAGGCAGACTATGAAGATGCCTTTTTATTTTTTCGTCTAGGCGATTTTTATGAAATGTTTTTTGACGATGCGTTAAAGGCAAGTCAAATTCTTGAAATAACATTAACATCACGCGACGGAGGAAGCGAAGACCGTATTCCGATGTGCGGTGTACCGTTTCATTCGGCGAAAGGGTACATAGAAAGACTGATTGCTGCGGGCCATAAAGTGGCGATTTGTGAGCAGCGGGAAGACCCGAAACAAGCTAAGGGCGTCATTAAACGCGAAGTGGTTCAGGTGATCACGCCGGGGACGATGATGGAAGGTGCCGGCATTCAGGAAAAAGAGAATCATTATCTTGCGTCATTTGAGATATCCGGTAATGAATATGCGGTTGCTGCAGCAGATTTGACGACTGGCGAATGCCGCTCAGCCGTTTTTCAATCCTTCGACAGTGCACTTCATGAACTAGCGTCATTCGGCGTAAAAGAAGTGATTACAAACGGTAAATGGACGCTGGAAGAAACAAAGCAAATAAACGGCCGGCTTGGGGCGGTTGTTTCCATTGAAGAGCAGGAGAGTGAAATTGAATTTGAACCGCTCATAAAAGAGCTAACCCATTCATTAGTGAGAAGAGCAGCTGCCCGTCTCTATCATTATCTTCACCGTACACAAAAAAGAAACCTCGATCATTTACAGCCGGCGGAGCAGTATGAAATCCGCGATTACATGAATATTGATTATTTTTCAAAGCGGAATCTGGAACTAACGGAAACGATTCGTTCCAAAGGGCGAAAAGGATCACTTTTATGGCTGCTCGATGAAACAAAAACCGCTATGGGCGGGCGGCTGTTAAAACAATGGATTGACCGGCCGCTTATTAATGAACCGGATATAAACAGGCGCCTCGAAATTGTTGAAACGTTGATCGGTTCCTATTTCGAACGGGAAGAACTGCGTGAACAATTAAAAGAAGTCTATGACCTTGAACGGCTTGCAGGGCGTGTTGCCTTCGGGAATGTGAATGCGCGTGACCTCGTCCAGCTGAAAAAATCGATCGGTCAAATACCGGCGTTAACGGAAGTATTAAAGAAAATTAGCGGAAAAGAAGTCAATCAGTTAGCGGATAAACTTGATCCGTGTACCGAACTCTATGACGTTCTTGACCGGGCGCTTATCAATGAACCGCCCATTTCGGTGAAGGAAGGCGGAATGATCCGGGACGGGTTCCATGAGCGGCTTGATGACTATCGTGATGCTGCCCGCAACGGGAAGCAGTGGATTGCAGCGCTTGAAAAAGAGGAGCGGGAAAAAACAGGCATTAAATCGCTGAAAATCGGCTACAATCGTATTTTTGGCTATTACATTGAAGTGACGAAAGCAAATCTTGGACTGCTTGAGGAAGGGCGATATGAAAGGAAGCAGACACTCGCAAACTGCGAGAGGTTTGTCACGCCGGAATTAAAAGAAAAAGAGGCGCTCATTTTGGAAGCGAATGAAAAAATGATCGATCTCGAATATGAACTTTTCTCGCAGCTTCGTGGAAATGTGAAAGAGTTCATTCCGCGTCTTCAAGAGCTAGCGCGGAAAGTTAGTGAAATTGATGTCCTGCAATGCTTTGCGGCGGTCAGTGAATCCCGCCGGTTCGTTCGTCCAAAATTTTCAAAAGACCGGACCATGATCATTGAGGAAGGACGCCACCCGGTTGTTGAAAAAGTATTGGACGCACAGCTTTTTGTACCGAATAACTGTCTAATGGGGCCAGAGCGGGACATGCTGCTGATAACAGGCCCGAATATGTCCGGAAAGAGCACATTTATGAGGCAGACGGCTCTAATTTCGGTTCTTGCGCAAATAGGCTGCTACGTACCAGCATCGAAAGCCGTTCTTCCAATATTTGATCAAATTTTCACCCGCATTGGAGCCGCCGATGATTTAGTTTCCGGCCAGAGCACATTTATGGTTGAGATGTTAGAGGCAAAACATGCGATCATGAATGCAACTGACCGCTCGCTTATTTTATTTGATGAAATAGGACGCGGAACTTCCACATACGATGGAATGGCGCTCGCGCAAGCCATGATCGAATACATTCATACAAACATAAAAGCAAAAACATTATTCTCTACCCACTATCATGAATTGACCGTATTGGATCAAACGCTTGAACATTTACAAAATGTCCACGTAACGGCTGCAGAACAAAACGGGAAAGTGGTCTTTTTGCATAAAGTAAAAGATGGTGCCGCAGATAAAAGTTACGGGATACACGTCGCACAGCTGGCTGGACTGCCGGCTGATCTCATTACCCGGGCGGATGAACTGCTGCATTCCTTCGAAAACAAAGAGGAAAAACCACTCGTAGTAAACGAAGGCCAGCTTTCGTTTTTTGACGAATCCGTGCCGGTGAAAGAGCCTGCACCGAAAGAGGATAAATCACTCATTTCAACATTATTAAGCTACGATATTATGGAAATGACGCCGATGGAAGCGATGAATACATTATATGCGCTGCAAAAATCAGCGAAGAAAACCGGAAATTGAATTAGGACTACATGGAGTAACAAAGAGAGGTGATACAATGGGCATCATTATGCAGCTGGACGAATCGCTGTCAAATAAAATTGCCGCAGGTGAAGTGGTGGAGCGACCGGCGTCTGTCGTGAAAGAATTAACCGAAAATGCGCTCGATGCATGCAGCACGGTTATTGAAATTGACGTCGAAGAAGCGGGCCTTTCCTCCATCCGTATCTCAGATAATGGCAACGGCATCACAGCAGACGATGTTGAGGCCGCTTTTTACCGTCATGCAACTAGCAAAATAAAAGATGAAAATGATTTGTTTCGCATTCGAACACTCGGCTTTCGCGGTGAAGCACTGCCAAGTATCGCTTCCGTCTCGGAATTAACCATGACAACGTCGACCGGTGAGGAAGCAGGTACAGAAATGGTTCTTTCCGGCGGTGTTATTCAGTTAAAAAAACCGGGACCAATGCGAAAAGGAACCGAAATCGTTGTATCTAATTTATTTTTCAACACACCGGCCCGTTTAAAATATATGAAAAGCGTTCATACCGAACTCGGAAATATTACAGACGTCGTCAACCGGATGGCGCTTAGCCGGCCGGATGTCTCTTTTCGTCTCCGGCATAACGGCCGTGAGCTGCTGAAAACAAACGGAAATGGGGATGCGAGACAAGTGCTGGCGGCCATATATGGGATCAATATCGCCAAGAAGATGATTCCAATAACGGCCGCATCCCTTGACTTTGAGCTGTCCGGTTTTATCTCTCTTCCGGAAGTAACCCGTGCATCACGCAATTATATGTCGATGATGGTGAACGGGCGGTTCATTAAAAATTTCAAAGTATCGAACGCTATTTTAGAAGGGTACCACACCTTTTTGCCGGTCGGCCGCTACCCGATCGTTTTAGTCAACATGAAAATGGATCCGATTTTAGTCGACGTGAATGTCCATCCGTCGAAGCTGGAAGTTCGTTTCAGCAAAGAAATAGAACTTTGTTCGCTTTTATCCTCGGCGATTAAAGAAGCTCTCCGAAAAGAAACGCTTATTCCAGATGCTTTGCCGACATTAAAAAAACGGAAAGATTTTAGCGAGCAGCCAGCGTTTCAATTCGATGCACCGCGGATTGAAAAACCAGCAATGCCTCCGGCAGAAGAAGTAAAAAAACTGTATGACCCCGTGTTTTACAACGAACCGGTGAAAGAGCCGCCTGCAGAAGAAATCATTGAATCTCCGACAGCGCCTGAACCAGAAAAACCAGCAGCAGAAAGAATGCCGCCGCTTTATCCAATCGGACAAATGCATGGAACGTACATTTTCGCGCAAAACGAAAATGGCTTATACATGATTGACCAGCATGCTGCCCAGGAGCGGTTAAAATATGAATACTTTCGAGAAAAAGTCGGACAGATTGAAAATGAACTGCAGGAACTGCTTATGCCGATGACGTTTGAATTTTCAGCGGATGAATATGTGAAAATTGAGGAGAACCGGGCATTCCTTGAAGAAGTCGGTGTGTTTTTAGAACCATTCGGCGACAAATCATACATCGTCCGCGCACATCCGTCGTGGTTTCCGAAGGGAGAAGAACGGGAAGTCATTGAAGAAATGATTGAAGAAGTGCTGCAGATGAAAAAGCCGGATGTGAAAAAAATTCGCGAGGAAGCGGCGATTTTAATGAGCTGTAAAGGATCGATTAAAGCGAATCGTCACTTGCGAAATGACGAAATTGAACAGCTCCTAAATGATCTTCGTGAAAGTGAGGATCCGTTCACATGTCCGCATGGCCGCCCGATTGTCATTCATCTATCGACCTATGATATTGAGAAAATGTTTAAACGAATTATGTAAAGAGGTGTACTATGTCATTTCACGGGCAAAAGATTTTGCCGGCGATCCGGTCGATGAAAGATTTTGAAAAAATGCTTTCGATGAATTATGAGTACGGCGTGTTTTTGGATTTGCATATCGGCATGGTGAAAAGTGTCATGGATTTGGCCCGGCAAAATGAAAAGAACATGTTCGTCCATCTCGATTTAATCAGCGGATTGGCAGGGGATGAACACGGCGTGGAGTTTATTGCGCGGTATGCGAAGCCGTTCGGCATCATTTCTACAAAAGGATCGGCGCTTGTTAAAGCGAAGCAAAAAGGGCTTATTGCCACGCAGCGGGCATTTATTCTTGATTCGAATGCGTTAAGCCGGAGTGTCAAGCTCGCAGGAAAAGCGAATCCGGATTTTATTGAAGTGCTGCCGGGTGTAGCGCCGAAAATAATTGAGGCGATTCGCCGCGAAACCGGCAAGCCCATTTTTGCAGGGGGATTAATTGAAACGAAAGAAGAAGTGACCGCAGCACTCGAAGCCGGTGCATCCGCCGTGACCACTTCCGATGTAGCACTTTGGAAAGAATTCGAAGGGAAATAAGTGCTGCGTGATTTCCAAAAGGGAATCACGCAGCGTTTAAATATGACTTCAGATTCCTTATTAACGGAAACATCCCGCTGAAAACCATTTGACAACGCTTCCATTAGCGTGTACGATAGATTACAAGTTAATAAAACTGTGAAAGAGAACATGGAGACTCACATTGACACCCGCAGAGGGAGCAGTGTGAGTTTTTTGTTGTTCCGCCTTTTTTACAATACAAGGGTACAGAGGCAGTGAAATAGAAAGGGATGAGGATATGACACCATTTATGGGAGAGTTAATAGGAACGGCATTGTTAATTATTTTTGGTGCCGGAGTATGTGCGAATGTAAGCTTGAAAAAGTCGTTTGCTGCAGGTGCCGGCTGGGTGGTGATTGCGTTTGGCTGGGGATTTGCCGTCACGATGGCGGTTTATGCGGTCGGAAGTGTAAGCGGTGCCCATTTAAATCCGGCTGTTACGCTGGCACTTGCTGTCATTGGTACCTTTTCATGGTCAGATGTTGTATTATATGTAACAGCGCAAATGATCGGCGCGATGATCGGTTCAGCTGTGATCTACCTGCACTTTTTGCCGCACTGGGAAGAAACAAGCGACGCCGGTACAAAACTTGGTGTGTTCGCCACATCACCGGCAATTGATCGTCCGTACGCAAACATGATAAGTGAAATGATCGGGACGTTTATTTTAATTACAGGAATTTTAACCATTGGTGCGAATCAATTTACAGATGGGCTGAACCCATTGATCGTCGGCTTTTTAATTACCGCAATTGGATTGTCGCTTGGCGGGACGACAGGATACGCGATCAATCCGGCCCGTGACCTCGGTCCCCGTATTGCCCATTTTTTACTGCCGATTCCGGGCAAGGGGCATTCGAACTGGAAGTATGCATGGGTGCCTGTTTTCGGTCCGGTCGCTGGTTCCATTTTAGCCGCTTTTTTTTACAAAGGCTTTTTCTTGCATGAAGGAACAGGTGCCTTCTATATTGCGTTAGCCTCATCTGCTCTTCTCATTTTGTTAATTAAGTACATGTCAGCCGGTTCAGCTGTTCAAGTGTATATACAGAAATAGGGGGATTTATTTATGGAAAAATATATTCTATCAATTGACCAGGGAACAACAAGCTCCAGAGCCATTTTATTTAATAAAGATGGTGACATTGTTCATACAGCGCAAAAAGAATTCACACAGCATTTTCCGAATCCAGGCTGGGTCGAGCACGACGCAAACGAAATTTGGGGGTCTGTCTTGTCTTGCATAGCATCTGTTTTAAGTGAAAAAGGCATTCAAGCGAACCAGATTGAAGCCATCGGGATTACGAATCAGCGTGAAACGACCGTCGTTTGGGATAAGGAGACAGGACGTCCGATTTATCATGCGATTGTATGGCAGTCACGTCAAACAGCTGATGTTTGTTCTGAATTAAAACAAAATGGACATGACCAGATATTCCGCGAAAAAACAGGGTTGCTGATTGATCCTTATTTTTCTGGTACGAAAGTGAAATGGATACTCGATCACGTGGAAGGGGCCCGCGAGAAGGCGGAGCAGGGAAAATTGTTATTCGGAACAATTGATACGTGGCTCATCTGGAAACTGACTGGCGGTGCGGCACATGTAACGGATTACTCAAATGCGTCCCGAACACTCCTATTTAATATTCACACGCTGGAATGGGATCAGGAGCTTCTTGACATTTTAGATGTGCCATCGTCCATTCTGCCGGAAGTTCGGCCTTCCTCCGACGTGTATGGGACAACAGCGCCTTTCCACTTTTTCGGCCAGGAAATTCCGGTTGCAGGTGCAGCGGGCGATCAGCAGGCGGCTTTGTTTGGACAAGCCTGCTTCGATGAAGGAATGGCCAAAAATACGTACGGCACCGGCTGTTTCATGCTCATGAACACGGGTGAAAAAGCGGTGAAGTCTGAACACGGATTATTAACAACCATTGCATGGGGCATCGATGGGAAAGTCGAGTATGCACTTGAAGGCAGTATTTTTGTGGCAGGTTCTGCGATACAATGGCTTCGTGACGGGCTTCGCATGTTTAAAAATGCCGGTGACAGCGAGAGATATGCAGAACGTGTTGCATCAACTGACGGTGTGTATGTTGTACCAGCATTTGTCGGGCTTGGTACGCCGTACTGGGAAAGTGATGTGCGCGGTGCAGTGTTCGGCTTAACCCGTGGAACGGAAAAAGAACATTTTATCCGGGCGGTGCTTGAATCACTTGCTTATCAAACGAAAGATGTATTGGAAGCAATGGAAGCTGATTCAGGGATATCATTAAAAACACTCCGCGTCGACGGAGGAGCGGTTATGAATGCATTCTTAATGCAATTCCAGAGTGATCTTCTTCATGTGCCGGTTGAACGGACAACCGTCAATGAAACGACCGCACTTGGCGCAGCATACTTGGCCGGTCTTGCTGTCGGCTTTTGGAGCGATCGTTCCGAAATTGCCCGCAACTGGAAGGTAGAGCGCACATTTGCGCCCAATATGGAGGCGGATGTCCGGAATGAATTATACAGCGGATGGAAAAAAGCGGTGAAGGCAGCTATTGCATTCCAATAAACAACTATGCTAGAATGAAAATAAGTTAATACATTGTCCGGAGAATTGGAGAGACCTGAAAGCAAAACAGCGCTTACTGTTTTGCATATTCAGGTCTCTTTTTGTCTTTTTACGGGTAAATGACAATCAAGGGGATGACGAAATGAACTTTTCAAATAAAAACCGAAAACAAAACATAGACAGATTAAAAAGTGATACGTTTGATGTGCTTGTCATCGGAGGCGGCATAACAGGTGCTGGAATTGCACTTGATGCAGCGATGCGCGGCATGAAAACTGCGCTTATTGATATGCAGGATTTTGCGGCAGGGACATCAAGCCGGTCAACAAAGCTTGTTCATGGCGGCCTCCGCTATTTAAAACAGTTCGAAGTAAAAATGGTAGCAGAAGTCGGAAAAGAGCGGGCGATCGTGTATGAAAACGGTCCACATGTGACAACGCCAGAATGGATGCTGCTGCCGCTTCATGAAGGAGGCACATTCGGCAAATTTACGACGTCTGCCGCCCTTCGTGTATATGATTTTCTGGCAGGTGTAAAACGATCTGAACGGCGCTCGATGCTGACGGTATCCGAAACATTACAGAAAGAACCGCTTGTCAAAACGGAAGGGCTGAAAGGCGGCGGCTACTACGTAGAATATCGGACAGACGATGCACGCTTAACACTTGAAGTAATGAAAAAAGCAGTGGAAAAAGGGGCGCTTTGTCTGAACTATGTGAAAGCGGACCAATTCCGGTATGAAAACGGGCGAGTTGCCGGCATTGAAGCAGTGGACCAGATCGATGGCTCCCGCTTTGCCATTTCCGCAAAAAAAGTCGTCAATGCATCGGGACCTTGGGTTGATTCCGTCCGCAAAAAAGACGGCGGTGAAAATGGAAAGCAGCTCCGCCTCACAAAAGGGGTCCACATTGTCATAGATGAGTCGGTATTCCCGCTTCATCAAGCCGTTTACTTTGATACACCGGATAAACGAATGGTGTTTGCCATTCCGAGGGATGGAAAAACATACGTCGGCACGACCGACACGTTTTATACGAAGGACCCTATCCGGCCGGATGTGACGGCCGAGGACCGGGCCTATTTGCTTGAAGCAATTCGCTTCATGTTCCCAACTGTCGATGTAAAAGAATCCGACATTGAATCATCCTGGTCCGGTGTGCGGCCGCTCATTTATGAACAAGGAAAAGATCCATCAGACATTTCACGGAAAGATGAAATTTGGGAATCGGAGACAGGGCTGCTGACGATAGCGGGTGGAAAATTAACCGGTTACCGGAAAATGGCGGAAATGATTGTGGATCTTGTGGCGAAACGGCTAAAAGAAGAGGTCGGCATTTTATACAGTCCGTCAGAAACAAAAAATTTGCCGATGTCAGGCGGCGAAGTGGGCGGTTCAGCGAAGTTCCCGTCGTTTATTAAAGTAAAAACAGCTGATGGCATAGAGAAAGGATTTTCAGAAGACGAAGCCCGCTTTTTAGCCAAAATGTACGGGTCAAACGTTGACAATCTTTTTGCACATAAAAACACAACAAGTACCTTGCCGGATGTCTTGTATGCACAGCTTATGTACGCCATCGAAGAAGAAATGGCTTATACGCCGGCTGACTTTTTCATCCGCCGCACGGGCGCATTGTTATTTGACATTCAAACGGTCCGCAAATACAAAGACGAATGTACAAACCTTCTCGCTGAACAGTTCGGCTGGACGGAAACAGAAAAAGAAGCACATATACGTGAATTGGAAGAGGAAATCGCCGCCTGTTCTTAAAAGTGTGAATCCGCTATAATAGGGATACTGACAATGAAGAAGGCTGTGAGACATGTTGACGAAAGAAAAAGTAGCGGTCATTATCGGACCGACTGCTTCGGGCAAAACGGACTTGAGTATTTTTGCGGCGAAGCAGTTAAATGGAGAAGTGATCAGCGGAGATTCTATGCAAATTTACCGCGGGCTTGATATTGGCACAGCGAAAGTGACAACATCGGAAATGGATGGTGTGCCGCATCATTTAATCGATATTAAAAACGTAGATGAATCGTTTTCAGCAGCTGAATTTCAACAGCTTGCACGTGAAAAAATAACGGATATAAACGCCAGAGGCAAATTGCCGATCATATGCGGCGGGACAGGGCTTTATATTCAATCGGTCCTGTATGATTACCAATTTGCGCAAAACGGCAATGATGAGACAATCCGGAAACAGTTGGAGGAAGAAGCGGAATCCCTCGGTGCGGATGCACTTCACGAAAAATTGCGGAAAGTGGATCCGGCATCGGCGGACGCCATTCATCCGAATAATGTGCGCCGTACGATCCGAGCCCTCGAAGTATATAGTACGACAGGCCGTCCGGCATCCGAACAGCAAAGCACAGAAAAACCCGATGAAAAATACGACAGTGCCATTGCCGGCTTAACAATGGACCGGAGCGTTTTGTATGAACGAATTAACAAACGTGTCGACATCATGATGGAAGCCGGACTTTTAGCGGAAGCAAAAATGCTGTATGAGCTCGGACTAAAGGATGTCCCGGCCGTTCAGGCGATCGGCTATAAGGAATTATTCGGGTATTTAAAAGGTGAGCAGCCATTAGAAGAAGCGGTCGAGCTGCTAAAACAAAATTCCCGCCGATACGCGAAGCGGCAGCTGACATGGTTCCGTAATAAGATGGATCTTGAATGGGTGGATGTGACAGATGAGGCGCTTCGCCATGAAAAAAAACAACAAATATGCGAATGGCTGGCAGGAAAGCTGAATCTAAGATAGAATAAATAATAATGCATATAGATAGAAAGAGGAGGACGAAGCATGAAACAGCCAATTAACATTCAAGATCAATTTTTAAACCAGCTGCGTAAAGATAACACAATGGTCACAGTGTTTTTACTAAATGGATTCCAACTCCGCGGCCATATTAGAGGATTCGATAATTTTACGGTTCTGGTCGAAACAGAAGGCAAGCAGCAGCTTGTATTCAAACATGCCATTTCTACATTTGCTCCTCAACGAAGTGTAAGCTTAAATTTTGAAGAACAAGAATAAAGAACGGAGACCCGCCAAAACGCGCGGGTCTTTTTTTATGCCGTCCGCATATGATTTTAGGAAGAGGAGGGCGAGTCATGAAACAGATGAATCAACCGGGCCGCATTCATGTCGTCCTGCAGCCGAAAGAAAAAGCGGCGCCGGCAGCGGAACCGGACTGGCGCCGTCACCCTGACCATGAAACACTTCTTGATATTGAAAAAGAGATGGAGCATTTAATCGGACTCGCCGATTTAAAAATACTCGTCCGTGAACTGTATGCAGCGGCGTACATTAACAAAAAACGAATGGAAGCCGGCATTGAAACGAAAGGGCAAATGCTTCATATGCTCTTTACCGGGAATCCGGGCACCGGGAAAACGACCGCGGCACGTTTAATCGCAACGATGTTTAAACGGCTGCGCATTTTAGAAAAAGGGCATTTTATTGAAGCGGAGCGGGCGGATCTGGTCGGTGAATACATCGGCCATACAGCACAAAAAACGCGTGACCTTGTTAAAAAAGCAATGGGCGGTGTGCTGTTTATTGACGAAGCCTATTCGCTGGCCCGCGGCGGCGAAAAAGATTTCGGAAAAGAAGCGATCGATACACTTGTAAAACAAATGGAGGATCATCAAAGCGATTTCATTTTAATTTTAGCCGGCTATCCAAGGGAAATGGCGCACTTTTTAACACTCAATCCGGGATTGCAGTCCCGTTTCCCGATCACGCATCATTTTAAAGATTATGACGTGGAGGACCTTTATCAAATAGCGGAAATGATCGCGCGTGAAAAATGCTATGATATTGATGCTGCAGCGAAAACAATTCTCATGAATAAAATAACGGAAGAAAAGAGAAAAGAAGGATTCCGCTTCGCCAACGGGCGCAACATCCGTACGATGATTGAAAAAGCGGCCAGAAATCATGCACTTCGTTTAATGAAGCAGACGTCTTTTTCCAAAAAAGAACTGAGATTATTAAAAGGAGAAGACTTTTAAATTGTCACAAATATGACACATATGATAGAATATCGAAAAGGATGTTGATGATGAAAAAGAAACCTGTTAAAGAACGAATCATTGAAACTGCCTTAGTTATGTTTGAAAAGCACGGCTACCACGGAGTCACGGTCGACCAGATCGTTGATGAATGCGGTACGTCAAAAGGCGGCTTTTATCACAATTTCAAGTCAAAAGATGAGCTCCTTTATCATATCCACGATGTGTTTATCTCGTATTTGCTCAATAAAGCAAAAGAAACATATGATAAAGAATCCGATCCTGTTTCAAGGCTGTGTGCAATCATTACGTCATTTACGAAAATATTTGACCTGTATAAACCTCATATTACGGTATTTTATCAGGAAAGTACGTATTTAAAAGGGGATTTCGAACAGCAGATTAATGAAAAGCGGGATGAATACCGTAAACTGCTTTTTCAAGCAATTCGGGAAGGTCAGTCTTCCGGTGATTTCCGGCCTGAAGTGCCCGCGGAAATTTCCACGATGGCCATTATGGGCATGATCAACTGGATGTATAAATGGTTTAAAAAAGAAGGCGAGCTGTCAATCGAAACGATTGCCCGCATTTTCAACGATATGATGCTCCATTCCCTTTTGACAGAAGAAGCGTTGAAATCGGGAAAAGGGGAACAATTTTTATTGAAAACAGAGCCTGCATAAGCTGGCTCTTTTATTTTTATGTAAAAAAGCACCTGCCCCATGTATGGCAAGTGCTTTTTTTCATAGTTTCACTGTGCGTTTTGGCAGGTGCCAGCTAAATTTATACGAAAGAACTCGCAGCGTCGTAATCAACAAGAATAAAAGAATAAGATGTACAGGTGATTGTGAATCGCTGAGCGCAATAAACACACCAGCGAGCGCCGCCCATACACCGTATACTTCGTCCCGCAAAAGAGCCGGTTTTCTTTGAGCTAGCACGTCCCGCACTAAGCCGCCGCCGCTTCCGGTTAATACAGCTGCCACGACTACCGCACTTAGCGGATGCCCCATGCCTGCTGCGTACAGCGCTCCTTGAATGGCAAACGCCGACAGTCCAATCGCATCAAAAAAGTTTCCCCAAACCGGCCAGTGGCGAAGCAGGTTTTGTGGAAATAAGATGACAGCTGTAATGGATAAAATCGCAATGGTAAAAAATTCGCCCTGTTCCCATAATGCGGAGACAGGAACGCCGATTAATAAATTTCGAATCGCTCCACCGCCAAAAGCGGTAATCATGCCTAGTATATATATGCCAAACAAATCGTATTCTTCTTCCATGGCAACGATTGCCCCTGAAATGGCAAAGGCAATCGTTCCGATCACCGTAAACACTTCCCATGTAATGTCCATTCCGAACCTTCTTTCATTCAAAATGTAAAATATTCGGATTTATTATAATACATCATTCGACTTCCGGCTACTTTTTCTTTTAAGAAAAGAGCGATTTTGCTATGATGAAACAAGTGAACAAGAAAGAAGGATGCCAACGATGACTAGTATGTTTGATTTATTAAAAAATGGCACGCTGATTCGTGATAAAGCAGAAGAAGCCGAGCAAAAAATTGCCGCTGTCCACCAACAAGCAGAACAGACAGCTGAATATAACCAATTTCGTGTACTGAAAAGCTTTCAAAAAAACCAGGTGAGTGATTTTCATTTCAATCCATCCACCGGCTACGGCTACGATGATTCAGGCCGTGAAACACTTGAGCAGGTGTATGCCGACGTATTCGGGGGCGAGAGTGCACTCGTCCGTCCGCAAATTATTTCCGGCACACATGCCATTACGATTTCGTTGTTTGGCATTTTACGGCCGGGTGACGAACTTTTATATATTACCGGAAAACCTTACGATACGCTCGATGACATTATTGGCATCAACCGGCCTTCAAATGGATCACTGCGGGAATTCGGCATTACCTACCGCCATGTTGATCTTGATGAAACAGGCCGTCCGGATTTCGAGAAAATTCGTGAAAGCATCAACAGCAGCACAAAAATGGTGGCTATCCAGCGTTCAAAAGGGTACGCCGTCAGACCGTCTTTTACAATAGAAGAAATCGGTGAAATGTGCCGTTTTGTGAAAGAGATCAAACCGGATGCAGTGCTGTTTGTAGACAACTGCTACGGTGAATTTGTTGAAAAGACAGAACCGCTCCATGCAGGCGCAGATTTAATCGCCGGTTCTTTAATCAAAAATCCAGGTGGAGGACTCGCCAAAACGGGCGGCTACATCGCCGGAAAAAAAGAGTATGTGGAAAGCTGTTCTTATCGTATGACATCCCCGGGAATTGGTGCGGAGGCAGGCGCGAGTCTTTACAGCCTCCAGGAAATGTATCAAGGGCTGTTTCTCGCACCTCACGTCGTGGCTGAAAGTTTAAAAGGCGCGATTTTTACAGCCGCCATGCTTGAACTGTTTGGCATGAAAACAACCCCGTCATGGAACGAACCGCGCACGGATTTAATTCAAGCCGTCCAATTTGACGACCGTGACAAAATGGTGGCGTTCTGCCAGGCAATTCAATTTGCTTCTCCTGTTAATTCGCATGTCACGCCATTTCCTGCCTATATGCCGGGCTATGAAGATGATGTGATTATGGCAGCCGGCACATTTGTGCAGGGGGCGAGCATTGAATTGACAGCGGACGGTCCATTGCGGCCTCCATACGCTGCGTACGTACAGGGCGGGCTTACCTATGCCCACGTAAAGATTGCCGTCACGAGTGCGATCGATCATTTAATCGAAAAGAATCATTTATAAAAAATTCTCGTTTAAAGAGAAAAGATCCTAGACAAATCAACGTTCAAATCTTTCATTTGAAGGCTGGTTTGTCTTTCTTTTTTTCGAAGTGTAAACTTCATAATCAATGGGCAAAATCAATAAAGGTTCCAGTAATAAAACAATCCTCTTAAAAAGAAATTTTTTAATGTAATAAAACATAACATGTTATTGACAACATAAATAACATGTTATATAGTAAGTGTATCAGAGAAAGAGGAGGGGAAAACATGAGCAGCCATATTCGCCGGACAATGCCGCTTTTTCCAATGGGAACCGTTATGAAACTAACAGATTTAACAGCCAGGCAGATTCGCTATTATGAGCAGCATCATTTAATTACCCCGGATCGTTCTGATGGAAACCGGCGTCTTTATTCATTGAACGACATTGACCGCCTGCTCGAGATCAAAGACTTGCTCGATCAGGGAATCAACATGGCCGGTATTAAAAAAATTTTGCTGAAAGATGAATCGCAAGACTTACAATCAGTTACAAAAGAAAGTGGTGCAAAGCCGAAAAAAGAGTTCACCGATGAAGAACTGCGGAAGCTGCTCCGGAAAGAATTAATCAATGCCGGACGTTTCAACCGCTCTTCGGGAATCGACAGACGGTTTTTCCACTAATTCTTTTGCCATATAAGGTTTTACATATTTGAGGAGGAATGAACGAACATGGGCAAGTACACTCGCGAAGATATTAAACGATTAGCTGAAGAAGAAAACGTAAAATTTATCCGTCTTCAATTCACGGATATTCTTGGTACAATCAAAAACGTTGAAATTCCTGTAAGCCAGCTTGATAAAGCACTTGATAACGATATGATGTTTGACGGTTCTTCCATCGAAGGGTTCGTCCGCATTGAAGAATCAGATATGAAGCTTTATCCGGATCTTGACACATGGGTTGTATTCCCTTGGACAGCTGAAAAAGGCAAAGTAGCACGCTTAATCTGCGACATTTACACGCCAGATGGCACACCATTCTCTGGTGACCCTCGTGCAAACTTGAAACGCATTCTGAAAGAAATGGAAGAGCTTGGCTTCACTGATTTCAATCTTGGGCCTGAACCGGAATTCTTCCTCTTCAAATTGGACCAAAACGGTGAACCTACACTTGAACTAAACGATAACGGAGGCTACTTCGACCTTGCACCGACGGATCTTGGTGAAAACTGCCGCCGCGACATCGTTCTTGAGCTTGAAGAAATGGGCTTTGAAATTGAAGCATCTCACCATGAAGTGGCACCAGGCCAGCACGAAATTGACTTTAAATATGCGGACGCTATTTCAGCATGCGATGATATCCAAACATTTAAACTTGTGGTGAAAACAATCGCACGCAAGCACGGCTTGCACGCAACATTCATGCCAAAACCATTGTTCGGCGTAAACGGTTCAGGCATGCACATGAACTTGTCTTTATTTAAAAACGGCAAAAACGCATTCTACAAAGAAGACGGCGAGCTTCAATTGAGCGAAACAGCGTATCAATTTATCGCGGGTATCGTGAAAAATGCTGAAGCATTCACAGCGATTTGCAACCCGACAGTTAACTCATACAAGCGTCTTGTACCTGGCTATGAAGCACCTTGCTACGTAGCATGGTCTGGCCAAAACCGCAGCCCGTTAATCCGTATCCCGGCTTCACGCGGCATGAGCACACGCGTAGAAGTGCGCAGCGTTGACCCGGCAGCTAACCCGTACCTTGCAATGGCTGTTCTATTGAAAGCCGGCCTTGACGGAATCAAAAACAACTTGACGCCGCCGCCAGCAGTAGACCGCAACATCTATGCAATGGACAAAGAAGAGCGCGAAGCAGAAGGCGTACGCGACCTTCCAGCAACACTTGCCGCTGCACTTGATGCCCTTAAAAAGAACGACGCCATCAAAGACGCACTTGGCGAACACATCCTTGAGCACTTCATCGAAGCAAAAGAAATCGAATGGGATATGTTCCGCACACAAGTACACCCTTGGGAGCGCGAGCAATACATGTCAATGTACTAAGTGACTCAACCCCTTGAGCCGTATGGCTTCAAGGGGTTTTTCTATGTTTTAAATTGTGGGTGAAACACTAAAAAAAAGAGTGCGGAAAACCCCGCACCCACAAAACACCCACAAGATGTTATTCTCTTTTAAAAAGCTGCTCTGAATAATCCTCGTACCTTTTTAGATTCCCCTGTTCCAGCTTTTTTGAAATGTGTGAGTACACATCTGCCGTAATACCCATACTCCCGTGACCGAGGCGTTCCTGGATATACTTCATATCGGCGCCGGATTCCAGTAAAAGGACTGCATGGGTATGTCGCAGTGAATGGATAGAAAGCTGGGGGAGACCTGCTTTTTTCAATATTCGGGCAAAGGAATTAAAGAGAGTGGATTTAGGCATGACATTTCCATCATTACGACACAAAACAAGATTTAAATCATGGTTGTAGAAATCCTTCAGCGCCAGCTTATTTTGATTCTGGTATTTCAAATGAAATTGAAGAGTATTGGTTAAAGACTGGCTGATGGTGATGATTCGTTTCGACTTATGTGTTTTTGTATCTCCAAACAACTCTTCATCTTCTTTCGGATCAAAGTCCAGTGTCTTATTAATGGAGATTGTTTTCCTTTTTAAATCAATATCTGTCCATTGGAGGGCAGCGGCTTCTCCTTTACGCATCCCAGTTTCAATAAGCAACATAAAAAAGAGCCAGTAAAGATAGTTATCCTGGTAAGCTGCCTGTAGAAAGACCGGAATATCAGCAGAATCAATGAACTCGATTTCTTTTTTCTTTTCCGTACCTTTAACAGTTGCACCTAAGCAAGGGTTTTTTTGTAGAATGTCCAGAATAACTGCTTTACTCATGGCGTTGTACATTGTTCCATGGACGATTTCCACAGTTCGTTTGCTGTAGCCTTTATCAGTTAGGTGATTTAAAAACTTTTGGTACATAATGGGCTTTAAATCTTTTAACAGGAGATTTTGAAAATATGGAACAATGTGATTTTGGATATTCCTTTCATGTACGAGGTAAGTATTTTTACGGACTGAACCATGCTTGTATTCCATCAGCCAATTAGTTAAAAACGATTGCAGGGTATATACTTTTTCATTGACTTCAAAGCCTTCTAGAATTCTTTTTTCTTCTTCTGCAGCAGCAATTTGGGCCTCGATTGATGATATAAAACCTCTTTTGGATTTTTCTTTATATTCATGTGTTATAGGATCTTTATAGCGAATCCGGTATTCATAATACGCTTTTTTTTCACCATTTTTTTTATACTTTCGAATACTAGCCATTTGCATTCTCCTTTCCTTCTTTATTTGAGCGTAAAGGTAATAATGTACTTTTTCCAGACAGCTGTAGGTACAATATTAGTGCATCTTTACACGAAGAAGAGGATTTATTGCAAAGGTTGTATTTTAATCATCAAAAAGAATTATGGTAGTACCTATTCTTATTAGAACTGGCCATTTTAGGACATAGCAATTGTACGTCTATTTATTTTGAGAAATTTTTATGTTGTTTATTTATTTTTTTGAAATGTAACAGGAAAAATAGGACACTATGAAGTATAGTGTCCTAAAAAAGTAACCTATCATCAATTATTGGGGGAGGGAACGCCTTTTGCATCATAGTATAACGTATCCGCGGCCATCAGGGCCTCGATCATGGCGTCAGGCCAGCCCGCGGTGTCGTAGTCTTTGTTCGGGTCAAAGACAAAGTCCGCCCCCAGTTCGTTTTCCACCAGATGTTCTAAGTCCTCTCTTTGCTCTATGGTCAAAGCGTATGGGCTGTTAGGATTACCTACAAGGTCACCTTCTGGTCTAAGATTGGTGGGAAAGCTAGGACTATCCGCCACGACTTCATTCATTGTGTTCATATTCTCTTCAGAATCCAAACCCTCTGTTTTTTGTGTTTCTATTTTCTCCTCATCATCGTATTCAGGCATTTCCTCTACCTTTTCTGGCTCATCCATCGCTTCTTCGGTGTCCAGTTCATCTTCTCCACTGACACCATCCATAGTCAGGGATTTTTGTGATGCCAGCCAAAGGATAGAGGTCGCTTTGTCCAAATCTTCATACAGTCCATCCATGATGGACGAGGCGAACTGTGTATCGCCAAGGATAAACTGTTCATTCATCAGCCCGTATTTGACAAAAAGGCGTGCCACATAATTCACTAATGCCTGTTCTGATTCGGTGTACCCATGTTCTTTAGGACTTGAATCCTCGTCAAGGAGCACACTATACTTATTCATATAATCCATGACCGCCTCATAGTCTTCGTTAGGCATGATCCCCCGTTTGCTTCTAATCGGAGCCCCGTTCCGGATGCCGTCTGTAGCTTTCGCGATGATGTTTATAACATCCATGCTTTCCTGATCTAATTTGGACAGTGAGAGGCGGTCTTCTGTGAAATGATCATAGAGGATATAGCCCACTATGCCGTTAGCCCCCAATAAAAAAAGGAATAAGAAGCCCAATAGTGATTTTTTTAACATGATGTATTCAACTCCTCGATCTTGTGACGCCTTGATGTTCCAATTACAAATTGTCTATAAAACTTGTTATCTCTAAATATATCGGATGGTTTCCCTTGTTTTTTTATGTCTTCTGCATTCAAGACATAAAAGGAGAGTTTGGTGAAGTTGTTTTTTAGAAAGATCTCCAGCTGCTCTTTTATTTTTATCTGATTTTCACGAACGAGCTCTTCTATTACAGGATAAAAAAAGAAACGGATGCATAAAGATTTTGGCGCACAGGAACATGATATTTATAACCGTATTATTTATACGTCTTTTACCTGTCAAATACCGGTCCGTGTAGAGGTTCAGGCTTTTAATGAATCGACTTTTTATGGGATTGTCCAGAGCTTAAATTCGTTTCGCGGGCGATTGGAACTGGAAGGTGGATCATACTGCATTAAAGATATTGTCTCATTGAGCTTGGATTGGGATGCGGCAGCTTTAAAATTTGATTATCGAAATCAAATTTTAAAGCTGCCGCTGTGTGGTTCCGTTGTATTCTTCCTTTCGTCGTTTCATCCTAGCATGTCAACGGCGCTCGTCAAGGTCCGTCAAAGCAGTACATAACAATTTCTCACAAGCTCCAAATTGTTATAAGCCGCTTTTCCTTTTCGCTTTGACAAGCACTTTTCTGACAGGCTGTTCTTTGGTCGTCGATGAAAGGAGATGACATAGATCTGATCCTTCAGGATCGCAACGATTGCCAGCTGCACCAGCGCGGTTTACGCGATCCGGATACTTTAACCGAGCGCACAAGAAGCCGAAGAGCAAGCACTGCAAGTAGAAGAAGCCAAAACTTTCATCCCGGCTTCTTTTCGCTGTTCCAAGTATTTTATCTGTTGCTATTAAACTATAACTAGAAGGAATATATTTCTGGTAGTTCAAGATATTCTGGAGTATAGTCATAATTGGATAGAATTTATTTACATAATAGGAAATCCGAATGTTAAGCATGGAGTGTAACAATAAATGAACATAGGCGACATTGAGGAAATTGTAGATAAAGACTTTGAGAGTATGGAACTCTGGAAGTGGCAACGTGACTTTGCTTTAATGGCAGTTTGTACGGAATATGAGAGGGGAGTTCATCATTTACACCGATCGTTGACACAAGCTAAAACTTTTGCAGAGAAAAACCTGTTATTAATCCAGCTCAACATGTTTTTTGATATTCTAGATTGGCTAATAATCCAACGCTCCACTTTAGTATTTTAAAAATTTAAGGGGATTTAGCGGTAACTTGTTTTATGCTCTGTCACCTTGTGTGCATAGACGAATACATAAACTCATTTCAGAGTATATGACTATAGTTTCATTTGAGTCAAAATATAGCGTATGCTATATTGTTGATAAAGAGGGGGATAGAGTAATGGAACTGCATGAATTAATTAAAAAGGTACGTTTTCAAATGCAAATGACTCAAAGTGAATTCGCTACTGCAATGCATGTAAGTTTTTCTACTATAAATAGGTGGGAAAATCAGAAAGCTGTCCCTAATAAAATTGCCAGGATTTTATTATTGAAACTTTGTGAGGAGAAAAAGATTGACCCATTGCTAATACGAGAGTTTAAGGAATACCAATAACATTCTAGAAGGTTGGAAATAGATTATATACTAAATTTATTTAGATGTTATTGTAATAATAAGCTTTAATTTTTATAGCTAATTTAGGAGAGTATAATGATATGGAAAAAAATGATTTAAAAATAAATAATAAGAATTCAGCAGATATAGGATTCGAAAAACAAATTTGGAATGCTGCTCGTATTTTAAGAGGAAATATGGATTCTGCAGAATATAAGCAAGTAGTTCTTGGACTAATCTTTTTAAAATATATTTCTGATGAATTCGAAAGAAAATATATGAACCTTGTCGAAGAAGGTGCAGGATTTGAGGAAGATATTGATGAGTATATATCTGAGGGTATTTTCTTTGTACCGCCACAGGCGCGCTGGAAGTTAATAGCGGAAAAAGCACACACCCCCGAAATTGGGACAATTATTGATGAGGCCATGCGTGCAATTGAAAAAGAGAATAAACGTTTAAAGGACATTCTGCCAAAAAATTTCGCACGCCCGGAATTGGATAAGCGCCGTCTAGGTGATGTTGTTGATTTGTTTACGAACATTAGGATGATTGAGCATGGAAATGAAAAAGATATCCTTGGACGAACGTATGAATATTGTCTAGCAAAATTTGCTGAGCAGGAAGGGAAACTAGCAGGCGAGTTCTACACTCCATCTTGTGTAGTTAAAACTTTAGTCGAAGTTTTAAAGCCTTTTAATGGTAGGGTATACGATCCTTGTTGTGGAAGCGGAGGCATGTTTGTTCAGTCAGCAAATTTTATTGAAAATCATAGCGGTAACATTAATAACATTTCTGTTTACGGACAAGATTCCAATCCAACAACCTGGAAATTGGCTAATATGAATTTAGCAATCCAAGGAATTGAGGCTGATTTAGGAGGATTTAATGGAGATACGTTTACTAACGATAGACATCCCTTTCTAAAAGCAGATTATATTTTAGCAAACCCACCATTTAATTTGTCGAATTGGGGAGAGGCTAGGCTTAAAGATGATCCTAGATGGAAATACGGTGTTCCACCAGCCAATAATGCCAACTTTGCTTGGCTTCAACATATGATTTATCATTTATCTCCAAATGGAAAAATAGGGATGGTTTTAGCAAACACCGCATTATCTGTTTCTAGTGGTTCGGAGTATGAAATAAGAAAAAATATAATTGAGGATGATTTAGTAGAGTGTATCGTCTCTTTACCAGCTCACTTGTTTTATACAACAAAAATTAAAGTATCAATATGGTTTTTGAATAAAAATAAAAAACAAAAAGGGAAAATTCTGTTTATTGACAGTAGAAATTTAGGGCACATGGCTAGTAGAACTCTCAAAGAGTTTTCCCAGAGTGAAATCGAAAAGATAGCCAATACTGTTTCTAAGTTTCAAAATAATGAGGGGTATGAAAATATCTCTGGTTTCTGTCAAGTTGCTGATTTAGAAGAAATTCAAAAGAAAAACTACAATATCTCTCCATCAAAATACGTTTCAGGGGTTATAGATGTAGCAGATATAGGTGAAATAACAGACACATTTGAAGCGGACATAAACAATCTTACTATGTTGAAAAACAATACGAAAAATTCTTTTGAAAATATTTCTTCAATATTAAATACAGTTTCACTCGGTGGTCCTAAAAAAGATTATGATTTGTTTAGTAATTTAAATGCAAGAGATTTAACTTCACTCGAAGGTAACAATGCAATTCAATTGCTCAAAGAAGTTGAACGGCATTCTTCATATACAGAAAAAATAGAAGTATTGGTAAATGACATATCAGAAAGGTTATTCAAATATTGGTTTATAGATTTTAACTTCCCTAATGAAAGTGGTTATCCTTATCAAGAAAGCGGAGGAAAACTCCATAAAACAGCTTATGGAGATATCCCTATTACATGGCAGTGTATAACAATGGGAAGCTTTTTAACCCCTAAAAATATAAAAGTTGGGGAAAGAGAAGGAATTAGTGAGTACTCAACAACAAATTCAGGAGTTCATCCAAGAGCACAAAAATTCAATAAAAAATTATCGTCAAATTTTAAAAAGAATAAAATTGTTGAGAAAGGTGACATCGTTTTTGGAATGAGTAGAGAGATTTTTAACTTTGGAATTATGAAGGATGAGATAGGGAGTGTAAGCCCCGCATATCATGTTTACGAAATAGACACTGATGTAATAAATGCAGAATTTTTAGAAGTTTATATGAGATTATGTTCTGATTACTTTTTATCCTTAATAAAGCCAGGAGCACGGGAAGGACAAGTCTTAGATAAAGAGGAGTTACAGCATAAGCTTATTGTTTGTCCTCCGTTAGATATTCAAAGCAAATATATGTTAATTAGAAAACTTTTTCCGCTTCAATTGTTTAGAGGATTATAAGGAGATGATGCCATGACAGGGTATTATGCCGAGTCACATTTTGAAAATGCTGTTCTTGAGTTATTGAGTGATGGTCTAGGATACACTTATTTGTATGGTCCAGATATAAAAAGAGACTACCGAGATCCGCTTTTTGAAGATGTTCTATTACCTGCTCTTCAGCAGATCAATTCAGAACTTTCTTTAGATGCTATCAATGAGGCTATTTATAAACTGAAAAATTTTGAAAATGGTGACTTGGTGCAAAAAAATGTTACCTTTATGGATTATCTTCAGAATGGTGTACCGGTAAAATATTTTATTAACGGTGAAGAACATTCATCCCTTGTTTATCTGGTGGATTACAAACACCCTGAAAAAAATACATTTCACGTTATTAATCAATGGACTTACGTAGAATATAGTGAGAAACGACCAGATGTCATTTTATTTATCAATGGCCTGCCTTTAGTCGTGGTAGAATTAAAGTCTCCATCCAGAGAGGAAACGGATGTGTCTGAGGCTTATAGGCAGCTTCGCAATTATACACGTGAGATTCCTTCATTGTTTGTCTATAATGCAATTTGTGTATTGAGTGACCAAGCAATATCAAAGGCTGGCACAATCACATCAGGTGAAGACCGTTTTATGGAATGGAAAACCACAGATGGAAGTTATGAAAATACCGCTTTTGCTGCCTTTGATACTTTTTTTGAAGGGATATTTGAGAAAAGGCGATTCCTAGACATAATTAAAAATTTTACTTGTTTCTCTTTTGATGGTGCTGAAAATATTAAGATACTCGCTGGATATCATCAATATTATGCTGTCCAAAAGGCTATAGCCTCTACTGTTAATGCTACAAAAACTGACGGTAAGGGTGGTGTTTTTTGGCATACTCAAGGGAGTGGCAAATCTCTTTCTATGGTTTTTTATGCGCATCTTTTGCAAGAGACTCTAAAAAGTCCCACTATTGTGGTAATTACAGATCGAAACGATCTAGACGATCAACTTTATAGCCAATTTGTTAAATGTAAAGATTTTCTTCGTCAGATTCCACAACAAGCGAGTAGTAGAGAAAATCTAAAGGAATTGCTGGAAAATAGAAAAGCCAATGGTATTATATTTACTACTATGCAGAAGTTCGAAGAGTCTCATGAACCACTGTCAGAACGCCACAATATTGTTGTAATGGCAGATGAGGCACATCGGGGACAATACGGCCTTGAAGAGAAAATTAAATACGTGAAGAATGAACAAGGGGAACTGGAGGCTAAGCTGGCTATCGGGACTGCTCGTATAATTCGAAATTCCTTGCCAAACGCGACCTATATTGGCTTTACTGGTACACCTATCTCGTCTAAAGATCGAAGCACTAGAGAAGTATTTGGTAATTATATTGATATTTATGATATGACGCAAGCCGTTGAAGATGGTGCTACGAGACCCGTTTATTATGAAAGTAGGGTAATTCAACTTAAATTAGACGATGTAACCCTTAAACTAATTGATAAAGAATACGATATTATGGAGCAAAATGCAGAGACAATTGTTATTGAAAAGAGTAAACATGAACTAGGAAAAATGGAGGCTATTTTAGGATCTGACCAGACCATTGATTCTCTGGTCAATGATATTATAGACCATTATGAGAACTACCGAGCTAATTTGCTTACAGGTAAAGCTATGATAGTTGCTTATTCACGGCCTATTGCAATGAAGATACATAAGAAAATTTTGGAATTGCGACCGGATTGGCATGAAAAAGTCGCAGTGGTTATGACTTCAAGCAATAATGATCCAGAAGAATGGCGTGACGTAATTGGCAATAAAAAACATAAGGATGAGCTAGCAAAAAGATTTAAAGACAATAACGATAGCTTAAAAATTGCAATCGTGGTTGATATGTGGTTGACGGGCTTTGACGTGCCATCACTTGCTACAATGTATATTTATAAACCTATGACAGGGCATAATTTGATGCAGGCAATTGCAAGGGTTAATAGAGTATTCAAAAATAAAGAAGGGGGATTGGTGGTTGACTATGTAGGTATTGCCCAGGCTCTAAAACAGGCTATGAGTGACTATACCAGCAGGGATAAAAAGAATTATGGTGATCCAGACATTAGCAAAGCAGCTTATCCAAAATTTTTAGAAAAATTATCTGTGTGCAAGGATATTTTCTACGGATATGATTACAGTAAATTCTTTAGTGGAACAGATCTAGAGAGGGCAAGAATTATTAGTGGCGGTGTCAATTTTATAATTGATCCTAGAAAAGAAGTGGAAAAGGAGAATTTTATTAAAGATGCTTTGCTGCTCCACCAAGCTTTATCTTTATGTAGTAGTATGGTTGAAGAAACTATGCGATTTGAGGCAGCATTTTTTGAATCAGTCCGTACGTTGATAGTTCGGTTGACTAGCGCTGGCAGTGGAGGAAATAAATTTTCTCTTCTTGAAGTGAATGAGCGGATCAATCATCTCCTTAAACAAAGTATTAAAAGTGAGGGTGTTATTAATCTGTTTTCAGATGTAAAACAAGAGTTTTCCTTATTTGATCCGGACTTCCTTAATGAGATTGCTAGAATGAAGGAAAAAAACTTGGCTGTAGAATTACTTAAGAAACTTATTGCAGAGCAAGTATCTATTTATAAGCGAACAAATCTAGTTAAGTCGGAAAAGTTCTCTGATATTATTCAGCGCTCAATGAATGCCTATTTTAATGGAATGCTTACTAATGAAGAAGTTATTGCTGAGCTTTTAAAACTGGCCAAAGAAATGGCGCGAGCTAATGAAGAGGGACAGAAAATGGGACTTAATACTGATGAGTTAGCTTTCTATGATGCTCTTACGAAACCGCAGGCTATTAAAGATTTTTTTGAAAATGATGAGCTTGTGGCCATTACTAAAGAGTTAACAGCCATGCTCCGAAAAAATCGAACTATTGACTGGCAAAAAAAAGAAACTGCTAGAGCTGGAATGAGAAGACTTGTTAAAAGACTTTTAAAAATTTATAAATATCCTCCAGAAGGTATGGAGGATGCCGTAAAAACAGTTATGCAGCAGTGTGAGATGTGGGCGGACAACGTTATGCTGGAAGAAGATAAAACCTTTTATCCTTTTGAAGAAAAAAGAATTAATTAATTCCGCAGAAATTATTCCGGCTAACGAATTTAAGACAATAAATATAAGAATGTTAAACAAAGCTATTTATGATGCCGATGGATGTTTGAAAGAAGCAGCAGTGAATTTAAACAGTGAAATGTATTATCCTAAGCTGGATAAAGATTTTAAAATTACAAAAGTTACTAGAAGTGCGGGAGGCGTAGAAGTTCATGCAGAAGCAATACGGCATCTGAAGGAATTTAGTTTAAGCATTCATTGACTTTTTAACCACTTCATTTATGAAGTGGTTTTTTTGTTCAATAAGGGTATAAGCTATTTAAACATTCTTGTCTACAGTAAAATTAAGGTATTAAGATTGTTCACACAGGATTGTTCAACTCTATAATAATCCACTTTTTATGCTCTTCATTAATCTTTTAACATGAGGTTAAGAAGAGCTTTAATTTTGCCCGATCTTTTTCAGATAAAATTTTCTTATATTTCCAAATAGTGATTCAATGAAAAGAAGCACTCTGCAAATTCTTCTAATTATTGACCATTAAATGTTAAATTAAAAATAAGAAAACTGATTAGGAAATATCGTATTCTCAGCCAAGTTTCTATTTTGGGTTATCGAATAAATATATAGGAATCCCGTTTTAAAAGGAGTGATCTATTTAAAATGAAAAAAAACGGTGAAGAACGATTCCTGCTTAGAAATACCGAGACAGATATGCGACTTTTGGAGTTTTGGCAGTGGAACCAATCAGATCTTCTAAGTAATGCGCTTCGTGGAATGCTTGCGGAGTTTATTGTAGCAAAAGCTGTAACTGCAACCAACAAAATGAGAATTGAGTGGGATGCATTTGACCTTGTAACACCATCAGGTATTAAAATTGAAGTAAAGTCGGCCGCTTATGTGCAATCATGGCAGCAAGCAAAAAATTCGGCCATCAGCTTTGGGATTGCTCCTGCAAAGGGATGGGAAGCTGGTACGAATACATATGCTACAGAAATAAAGAGAAGTGCAGATGTGTATGTTTTCTGTTTGCTGAATGAAAAGGACCGAAGCACTGTAAATCCGCTGAATCTAGACCAGTGGGAATTTTTTGTTCTTTCAACTGAGCAGATTAATCAAGAAAAAGGAAATCAAAAGACAATTAGCTTAAACAGCCTTTTAAAAATGAAACCGGTCAGAACAGAGTTTCTTGGACTTGCGGAAGCAGTGCAAGCGGTAATGATGAAATAAACGAGCATGATGCTCCAACAAAAAGATATAGCCTTCTCTTCTTGGTCTGGTCGATTAGATCGGTAATATTTTTATCAGTCTACTAAAAAAGAGTGTCTAGAATTTAAAAGTTTTAGACGCTCTTCTTTATTTTCAAAAAAGAGCTCATCTTATAGGTAATTAACGTCTAGAATTTAGTCTAAAATCAGTGTCTAGAATATAATAAAATTGTAGACGTTCTATGGTACAATATGGATAGAAAATAAAATAAGAGGTGAAGGTTTAAAATGTTAAGACAAAAAAGTTTCACCATAAAAAAATCAAAAAGTGTATTAGTTCATTTTGATGAATAAAAAGAATTTAGATACTGTACTGGGTGATAGGTTAAGGATGGCTAGAATAAGAAAGGGATGGTCACAAACTGAAGTAGCCAAGAAAATCGGTCTTTCTTTTTCCAGTTTATCGGGATATGAACGCAACTATCGAAAGCCTCCAACAGAAACACTTGCGCATTTAGCAGAAATGTATGAAGTATCCATTAGCTGGTTGCTTGGGATTGGGGAAAGTGGATATCAAACACAAGATAGAGAAGAAGTAGTTATTAAAGATCCAGAACTTGATTATTGGTATAAGCAGCTTCCAAATTTGAGTAAAAAAGATCTCCGTAAGCTTCGGAAAGTCTGGGAGTTGATTAAAGAGGAAAATCTTTAATTTTTGTGATTCCAATATGAAAGGATGATATTGTATGAAACTGGGTTATGCGAGAGTTAGTACGATTGGTCAGGATTTAGAGACACAGATTGAGAGACTAGAACTAGCCGGTGTAAAAAAAGATCAATTATTTATTGAAAAAGTAACCGGCACGAAAATGGCAGCTAGGGAACAGATAAAAGCACTTCAAAAACATGTTCGTCCCGGCGATCACATTTATGTAACAAAAATTGATCGTTTAGCCAGGAGCATTCTAGATTTAAATAAAATTGTTAGTGAGTTAATGGAAAAGGGGATCAGTATAACGTTTATCGATCATAATATGACGTTTAATGCTGATGCAAAAGATGATCCATTTCAGATGCTGCTCTTTAATACGCTTGGTAGCTTTGCGCAATTTGAACGGGATATGATTGTTTCACGAACAGGTGAAGGGCGAAAGAGGGCTATGAAAAATGGTAAGAAGATGGGGCGTAAAGGGCAGCCTGAACAAAACGTTAAACAAGCGATAAAATTATTTGAGACAAGAGAAGACAAAGGTATGACTATCTCTGATATCTCAAAGTTAACGGGTGTTCCGAGGTCGACTATTTATGCTGAGTACAAAAAAATGAAAGAAGCCTTGATTAATTAGGAAGGTCAAAGGGGATCAGTGCACAGTGCAAAATAAAAAAGGTTTTATTATAAAGGAACGACCAGACCTAGTTGAAGAGTGGCATAGCATTGGAAATGCGGGCAATACACCTGACAATGTAAAAGCTGGTTCCGACAAAAAAATTCTTTGGTGTTGTAAAAAGTGTAATTATGTATGGAAGTCAACAGCAAAAAACAGAGCACTAAAAAATACCGGCTGTCCTAAATGTAATGAAAGGTACAACGTTGGATTTCCTGAGCTGGCTATCTATTTTTATTTAAAGCAGGTTTTCAAGGACGCAAAATTAAATCACCCTATTGCAACTATCGACAAAGAAAAAAAGGTAGATATTTTTATTCCTTCCCTCAGCCTTATTATTGAATATGATGGTGGACATACTCATCGAGGAAGGGAGAGGATTGATAAAGAAAAAAGTTATCTACTTTTAGAAAGTGGATATTATCTTATACGGGTACGTGATAATGGTTTACCTTCATTAAAATTAAAAAGCTTACAAGAATATTTTTATGAGCGAACTACTAATAGAACCGTTGGAAAAATGATTACGGAAGTGTTAGAAATAATTAATAAAAATTTTAAAGGTTTTACAGAAAAGATAAAAGCATTAAGCGCTAGAATCAATATTGATATCGATACAATTCCTATACTTGCTCAAATTCCAGCGATTATAGAAAAAGATAATTTACTTAAGAAGTGTCCCAGTATTACAAAGATATGGGATTATGAAAGAAACTACCCATTATTACCTGAAAACTTTAAGCCATTTTCTAATCTTAAGGTCTGGTTTATCTGTGATAAAAAACATCCTACATTGTCTCAGATTGGAAGTAAAGCCGCAGGGCATGGTTGCCAAGTTTGTGCTGGGCAAGTAGCAACCGAAGAACATAATTTAGAAATACTATTCCCGAAAATTGCGAAAGAATGGAATTTTGAAAAAAACACTGACAATTTTCCTTATGAGTACTTACCTTTTTCTAATAAGTTAGTATTTTGGAAATGCCCACGCTGTCAAAGCTCTTATGATAAAAAAATTAATGAAAGAACAGCTGGTAATGAAGGGTGTCCTTATTGTGCAGGTAAAAGAGTTAATGAAACAAATTGCCTTGCATTTACACATCCAGACATAGCAGCTGAATGGGATTATAATAAAAATAAAGGCTTGGTCCCAGAACTTGTTACAAAAGGGAGTCATAAAAAAGTATGGTGGATTTGCAAGAAAAGCCATAGCTATGAAGCGTTTATTTATAGTAGAACAGGTGGTCGAGGGTGTCCTGATTGTCATAAACTTGATGGACGACACTTACGTAAAAAAATAAAGAAAGAAAATTCTTTAGCAGTTAAGAAACCACTTATTGCTAAACAATGGCATCCTATGAAAAACGACAGTGTTACTCCAGAAGAGATAGGGGCATTTTCAAGAAAAGAATACTGGTGGCAATGCGAGAAAGGTCATGAGTGGAAGAAGGCTCCTAACAGTAGGAGGAGTCACAAATGCGAAGACTGCCAAAAAACTAATATATAAATGAGTGTATTAGTATCCATAAAAAACTCATACTTTTTCTCATAGTATACTTCATTTGCGTTCAATACTATTTAAAAACAAATTTGAAAAATGTTGTTTTAAAGCCATTCTTTAGACTTATTTCTTCTTATTCTATAGGCGGCATGATGGGCGGCATGATGTAATATCTGCCTCATGAATCCCAGCAAAAGTGGGGTTTATAGACCTTTATATACTCTAAAATAATCAAAGGGTAACGAAAGATTAACATTTTCTTCAATAAAGGTCTAAATTAGAGGCTTTCCGTGAGTTCTTTGAACTTCTGGGAGAAGCCTCTTTTTTCATTTCTTTTGTTACATGCAAATATACATTTTTCGTCGTGTCTTCATCTTTGTGACCTAGCCGCTCCATTATTTGTGGAAGACTTACACCTGCTTCAGCTAGAAGAGAAGTATGAGTATGTCGTAAAGAGTGTGGTGTAAGATTTGAATTTAATTTAGCTATCTTTAATAAGCGTCTCATACGATTCTCAATCTTTTTAATGTAGAGCGGGTAACCGGGCAGCACCTCATCAATGTTTGCAAAAGCAAAATCTTCATTATGATATCTATCCCGGTATTTCATCATTGTTTCTTTTTGGGCCAAGTTATGCTTATTTAACTCATTAATCACCGCTTCATCAATATCAATTATGCGCACCGCTGTCGGTGTTTTAGGTGTTAATAACTTGTATTCTTTTCTATTGTTAGTGGGGTTGTAGTATGTTTTTGAAATGTTAAGTGTTTGTTCTTCAAAATTAATATCGCGCCATTTTAAGGCACATAATTCACCTACCCGCAAGCCAGTATAAGCCAGTAATAAAAAGATTAAGTAATCTTGATCCAAACCAAATTTTTTTGCCGTCTGGAGGAAGTACTTAAGTTCCTGCTTTTCTAAGTAGTTGGGTAAACTTTTTCGGCCTTCTAAATCTTCAATGGTGATTTGTTGTTTAGGAACTTGAGTGTATTCAGTTGGATCTTTCTTTAGTATTTCTAATTCTACAGCCTTTTTAAAAATCATTTTGCCTGTTCGATGTGCACCATCTATAGTGTTCTGAGCATACCCTCTTTTCTTTAAATCATTTAAAGCGTTTTGGTATTGTCTCCTAGTAATATCTTTTAATTTTAGCTTGGCGAAATAATCCGTTAGCCGTTTAATTTCATGTTTGCGAATCCGTACAGTACTTTCTTTTACGTTTCCAGTTCCTTCATAAAGTGCTAGCCACTCTTTAGCAAAATCCTCAAATATTACATCGGACTCCTCTACATAAACACCTTGATTTATTTCATTTTTAAGGGCCTAAATGATAAAGAAAAGGAATTTTTCGAATTTGTACTATCCAAGTACGTAGAGACTGGTTTTGAAGAGCTTGATTAAGAAAAATTACCACAATTACTTGAATTGAAATATCATTCAATTTCAGATGCATTGGCAGTACTTGGCGACGTCAGTAGGATCCAAGAAACATTTACTTCTTTTCAAAAAGCTTTGTATCAACAAGAGGTATCTTAATTTTCCTAGTCAAATATCATGTTTTAGGTATTTAAAGAACGTGAGAAACACGTTCTAAAGGTATCTATCTTTTATCTGGGTTCTCAAAAAATTAATTAACAACGTTTCTGAGGCTCTCAACTAATTTGGGAGTCTTTTTTATTTTTAATTAATAGTGTGACCACATTTGGCCTCAAACTATTAATTAAAAATAAATTGTAACGTGGGGTACTTTTATAGATAACTGTTTAATCGACCAATTTACTGAGTAGTAATAGATTGATACAATATCTTACGAATAGATTTAAATGCTTTTTACTTTAGTAGAGAGACAAAACATGAAAGCATTTTTGTCCATTGATAGCTAATTAATTATATAATGCTAAATACTACTGATACATAGAAAATTGCTGGAGCATAGGAGTGGGGATAATGAATTGGACAAACTTTAAAACACATAACCAGGCACCAACTCAAGCGTTTGAAACCTTCTGTATACAACTTTTTGAAAGATGGGCAAGGAGAACCTATAAAGACAACTTAAAAAACTTCTATGTTGTTAATGGAGCAGGAGGAGATGGAGGAGTCGAGGCCTACGCAGAATTACAGAGTGACGAAATTGTTGCAGTCCAGGCTAAATGGTTTCCTAGCAAAATAGAGGACCAACAAATAAGACAGATAAAATCCTCCATTGAAACTGCAATGAGCGTTCGCTCTAACATTATATCATACACAGTATGTATACCAAGAGACCTTGGTAATGAAACTGGTAGGGGAGGAAACAGTGAACAAAGCCGATGGGATAGTATGGAGAGTGATATTCTCGATACTTACACTAATTTAGAATTAGTGCTTTGGAATGAAAGTAGTCTCACTACCGAGTTACAACAATCTGGTAATGAAGGTATAAGGAAATTTTGGTTTGAAAGCGAAGAATTTGATTTTGATTTTTTGAAAAGACGTTTTGATTTAATGATGGCTGGCTGGTTAAAAGAACGTTATATTCCAAGTTTGCATGCTCAGGGAAGGATAGAACAAACCCTTGAAGGGTTATTAATTTCAGCTGACTTTAGAGATGGCTCTCTTTTTTACATAAAGGATATAAAAAGCAAAATGGAAATTGCTAAACAGGAGTTAGAAATAGCTTTAAATGATATAGAAATTATTCCTGTTGAGAAGCAAAACGTTGGAAGATCCACATTAGAGTCGATAGAAAAATATATTTTATTATTATATAAGTTAGAAGATGCTTTAATAAAAGGCTTGTATATAGATGAATATATTGAACCAGAGTCAATAAATTTTTCTGGGTTTAAACAGATATTAGAAGAATCTCCTCGTTCAAGTAGAGAAATTGCACGCTTGCAGTTAACTAAAGCAATGAATGAATTAGATGTAGGACCTTTGGTGTTTGACCAGATATGGCAAATAGGTAAAGCGTTAGAAAGGCACAATACCATAATTACAGGTCAACCTGGAACAGGAAAGACGCATGGTATTACGGATATTGTAAATAAAAGGCTGTCTAATAGTTATCCTAGTATCCTTATAAGAGCAAAAGATGTTAGGGCAAGTGAAGGGTGGGGTTCAATACTTAGACAGGCATTAGGACTTTCAAGTGCTTGGTCTGAAGAGGAGCTTTTCTCCGCTTTGGAGGCAACGGCAATTAGAGCACATATAAATAGAATATATAATGAAGATAAAAAGCATGATTTGGAAATTGAAGAGACCACTTTCCTAATAGCTGTAGACGGTATAGAAGAATCAGTTGAATTAGATGCCTGGAAGAATCGTTTAGGGGAACTAGATCAGATCTTAATAACTAACCAGAAAATTAGGTTCTGTATAATGGCTAGACCATACGTTTTTGAGAACAAGCCCTTGCCACTAAGTAAAGTAAACCTTGTTAAGATTAGGGATGAGGGTGACGTTCCAGTTAGTTATATTTTTGATGAGTATATATCAACTTATAATATCGATGTAACAGAAGTACCTTGGGTTCGTTTTACTCTAAAGACCCCATTGGCTTTAAGACTTTTTTGTGAAATTTACGCTGGAAAAACTTTAAGAGAAAATGATTCGATTAAGACAACTGTTGCTCATTTATTATTAGCTAAAATAATGAAAATTGATAATGAGGTGAAGGGAGCAATAAACGGTAGGTGGGATCAGTCAGATAAAGTTATATTAAAGGGATTAACAAAATTAGTGAAAATATTGTCAACGAGTAGCAGTATTCCTCGTACGAAGGTTATTAAGGTATTACATGATGCGCAAAGTCCAGAAGGTTTAATAACCTTAAGTGAAGCCGCTCAGATTTTAGATTATCTAGTTAAGTATGGATTGATTTATGAATCTATAAATTACGATGAAAGTGACCCTTTAAGTGAACATGAAGCAGATTATAATGCAGCTATCCAACCTTTAATGGACTTCCTAATAGCAAGGGAAGCTATTATTGAATGTGAAGCGGAAGGGTTTAAATATTTACCTGAATATCTTAAAGAGTTACCTGCAGCACTCAATATGGCTGCTTTACAGCTTTTTATGGATTACAACTTATTTATTGGCAAAGAGCTAAACTTTGAAGATGGACTCGAGGATGAACTATTAGACCAGATACGTTGGTTTGTTCTTGCAAATTCTCCGATAAATCTAACAGAGGAATATAAGGATTGGATTAAAGAGTGTTTAACAACATCCACGGCTAGAAGTAGAAGTGCTATAAAATCACTTATTATTCCGGTAGCGAGTGTACCCAATCACCCGGTTGGACCACTGCTCTTACATGAAACTCTAATGGAGTATCCATCTCCTGCTGAACGAGATATTATTTGGTCAGTACCCGATGACATACCTAGCGCTGGAGGAGAGAGGCATCCTATTAGTGAGATACTTAGACTTCTACCATCGCAACAAAGCGATGGGTTACCTTTAATTGTTGCTTGGAGTTTAACATCTGTGGAAGAAATGGTTATAGAAGATAGTAAAATCCAATTAACAGAATGGGGCTCTAAAAATGTTAATGAATTATTAAAGCTATTAGATAGAGTTTTCCAATCAAATGACCCCCAAATGCTACAGGAATTAGCGAATGTTATTTATGGTGTTTCTTGTCTTATAAGGGATATTCCCGAGCTCAAGAAGTTAGCAAACTGGGTTCATGAAAATATATTCTCTAGGATTCAATATTATAAAAATGCAATAATTCGTCAAAGTGCAAGAGGAGTTATCGAAAGAGCCGTGCTATTCGGAGCGGTAGAAGAAAATCTACTAACTTCTTCACGCCCACCTTATTCACATGACGATGAACTCTTGCCTATAGATGAATCTGCAACATTAAAGGTAACCCAAGAGCAAGGTAGAGGGTGGGGGGTAACTCCTATTACATCTGATTTAGCTTGGTATGTAATTAAAAAAGGCTATGAACCGTTCTTCGAGAATAACCCGATAACAAGCTCCAAATCTTCTGAAGCTATAGAGCATTTATCAAAATATGATATAGAAAATTTAACACCGCATGCGTGGGCAATTGGGGCTGCTATTGAGATAATAAAGGGTTATGGTTGGAGTGAGACTAGATTTCTAAGTCCAGAAGACGGAATTGACACTACAATCATAAGAAAATATCAAAGGGCAACTCACGGGAGTAAAAGTACAATTACAACAATTGCTGAAAAGTATGTTTGGATTGCTGTTTTTGAACTATTAGGATATTTATCAGATAGATTACCAATATTAGATCAATTTTCAGAGACTATATCTTTCAAGGTAGTTGACGATTATTCCATTCTAATTAATACAAACAATTCAGCATATAATTTAATTGTTCAGAAAGAAGAACCTTATAAACAATGGTTCTTACCAAATAGTTTAACACCAACAGTCCATTTCACTGATTCTGACCCGATTACCCAAATCAATGAATGGGTAGAAAATGCTGAGACACCAAATATAATTGAGTGGATTTTACCTACAGACGAAAATCTCCCAATATTAAAAAGTGATGAGTTAGCTGGTGAATGGATCTCTCTAAATGGTTTTACGGCACTTACCGAAAGAGAATCTGGTGGGGAATCCTTGTTTTGGATAAATACATTTTTAATAAAAAATGAGGATAAAAGTGAACTGAACAAGATTAAAAAGGGATTAGAAACTATGGATAGTTTAGATGGGTTTTATGGAAGTATAGCTAGCGAAACATATATGTCACCTGCTGATGTCATATGGATACCTTGGTTACAAGAGGTATACAACTTGAACAGAGTGGATATACAAGATAGTGAAAATGGGGGTGGATTTTTAGGAATAAAGGCAGGGATAGTAAGCGTTACGGATTCTACGCTTGCTGGTGAGGTGAGTATAAGTATGCCCTCTAAGGATATTCGCCAAGCGTTATCAATTACAGATTTATTAGGTTATAAATATATTGATGAAAAAAATAAAGTAAAAGGGTTTTATACTTCTACAGGAATACCATATCAAGATGAGCAGAAAATGCTTTTTGTTAGGAGAGAAGTATTAGACGAAATTATCCCGCTTGGATATAGTATCATTTGGGGTGTAAGGCTTCTACGCAAACCTAGTGCAAGAACGCTAGAGAAGCATAGAGATATGGCATTAAAACAAATTGATAAATACTGGATTGTAAACCGTGAAGAAGACTGGAAGGTTCATGAAATAATTTGATGATCAGTGAGAAGTTTTTATTAGGATAAATAAAAAAGGTGACAAATTAAATAATTGTCACCTTTTTTATCTTTATTGATTTCTAGTTAACCCTATATTAAGCGTTATACTCGTATCCTAATAAGGGGTAACAAAAGGGTAACATAATCCTATATTAAGTAGTTAATTTACGTTAAAAATGTTACACCTATGATTTGAAAAAAGCTTTTGCTGACGCGAAATAATTAACTTACATTAATTCACATTAAACATGTTGCATACCACTGGACTAATGGGCGGTATGATGTAATATCATCCCCCGAAAAAGCGTCAAACCTTGATTTATAAGGGTTTGACACTTTTTTATTTTCTGTTCATTAAAAAAACTCTTAATGGTTAATACTTAAATGGAATTTTCAAGGCGTTAGCTATGATTCATTTTAATTGAGGTGTTTTAAAAGCGGGTGTATCAAAAAATTCCCTTAAAGAAATGTTGCATCCTTGGCAATATTGAAAAATGGTCGATACTTTGGGATGTTTGGATCTACCATTCAGGATTTCAGAAATAGTTGATTGCCTAATACCACCTAACTTAGCTGTTTGGGCAACAGTCATATTTCTTTCATCAGCTAGCTCCTGGATTCTTTTTATAATGGCAGCATGTAGTTCTAATGTTGAAGAATCATTAGAAGATGTATGATCCTCTTTACCAGTTTTAGCTTGATAGATATATGCCATAGTTGTTTATGCTCCTCTTTAATCCTCTAACATTAGGTTAAGCAGGATTTTGATTTTATCACGATCTTTTTTTGATAAAATTTTACCTTGGTAATAAACATTTCCATCTCTTTCTAGTAGGTGGTTCAAGGAAAAGAAGCGTTCCGTTAATTCTTCTTTTGGAACAGTTCGGGTCACTTTTTCACCTGTAGGACCCGTATATTCTTCTCTATTAAAAACATGGAAGGAGATCTCAGTGAAATTGGTTTTTAAAAAATGAATCAGATTCTTTCTTATTTTTATCCGATCTAACTGTTCGAGATCTTCTATCATAACGTCTGCATGATCAAGGAACCAATTGTAAATATCTTCTAGATTCAAAGCGTGAAACAACGAATATAAATGTTCATCTGTAGGATAAGTCTTTGCATCCTCAAAATCCTGAATATATTGAGCATCAAGGCCACTTCTTTTGCTAATTTCATCAATAGATATTTTTTTATAAGATCGTATAGATTTAAACAATTTTTCTTTAGGAAAGCTTCCTTGTAGTAGGAGCCCAATAGGATCTTTTCTATAAGATGGTCCTGGATCATAGACACTATCTGCTGCCTGTTGATTATACTCAGGCTCTCTTTTGGGAGGGAGAGGATCGTAGCTAGTGAAATCAGCTCGAAAATCGAACGTATCCATGTAGCCTGCTAGTCTCATTAACTCAAAGTAATCTACTTCAAGAGCACTGGACAATTTTTTAATAATCTCTGGAGAAGGAGGCTTATCCTTTCGACCATTTTCTAATTGTGAAAGATAGCTTTGAGAAACACCTATAAGAGCAGCAAGTTTATACGTACTCAAACCTTTCATAGTCCGCTTGTCTTTTATATATTTAATAAATTTCTTCATTCTAAATCCCCCTGTGCTAAGCCTATTCCTTGAGTAATATTATACTTGAATCGAATATAAAAAGAATGATTTACCATTAATTACTTTACAAATTATTTGAGTATTCATATAATTAACTTGAGTTTTATTAAACTTAATGAAAGGGAGTGAAAAAATGATTGAAATCTCGATTGATGAAAAGCGTGTTGAAGAGCTGTATAAAAAGGCAGTAGAAGAGAAGCTTGAGAAAATTGAGCATGACCGATTGTTAATGAGTAGCAAGGATTTGCAAAAATATTTAGGGTTAAGCTATCCCACATTAAGCGAACTGTTTTTTCATGATCCTGACTTCCCAATTATTCGTGTTGGAACAAGAATGCTGTTTTATAAGCCAGAAATTGATGTATTTATAGACGGATGGGTGGATGAGGTGAGAAATAATTATAATGGGCAGGCTAAAAATATGAAAATATCAGTTAACAAGGTTAGCAAAGCTAGAAAGGAAAGAAGTATCAGTTAAGGGGGAGGAACCTGATGAATTTGATCATTCAGGAGTCAAAAGCGATTTATCATATTGCTGGAGAAAAGGGCCTTAATTATGATTTAAATATAAAAAGGACGGGACGAGCATTTTGGATCTGTATGACATCCAAAAATAAAATAGAGAAAATAACATGCAAAAAAGCTTATTTAGTTCAAACGGAAGAAGAGGCAGAAAAAGAATTTATTACTTTTTCCTATGCTGTAGAAAAAGTAAGCAGCAACATGAGTGAACCTTTGTCCTTAAAAGAAGCCCGTGTTCTGGCAGGGATTTCACGCATTGATATGGCTGCTATTATTGGAGCCAGTCTGAAAAGATGGATTGCCCTAGAGTCACTAACAGCAAAACAGCCCATGACTGCAGAAGAAGCTATTCGTTTTTCAGAAGCAACGGATTATAGCTTAACGGAGTATCCTGAAGTATTGAGCCTTGAAAATTCAACAGCATATAAAAAATGAGCGGTTGCTGCGAACAACCACTCGGATGTAACAACTTATTTCATCCTGTATTGTAGCATAAAGCAGGGAATCAAGGAAGTGAGCGTATGAGTGTCTATCGAAAAAGGAAAGACCGGGAAAATCCTTATGTGCAGCTTCATAAAGGATTTATATATGATAAAACTCTTTCTTTTAAAGCAAAAGGCATTCTCGTCTATTTATTAAGCCGTCCAGATGATTGGCAAGTGTATGAATCAGAGATCATTAAGCATAGCAGAGATGGCAAGGACAGCGTTAGAAATGGCATCAAAGAGCTTATTGAACAGGGGTATATTTCAAGGTCTAATCACCGGACGGATAACGGCAAATTTGCTGGTTATATTTATGATGTATACGAGGAAAAGCAGGAGGTTTTACCGGAGCGGGAAATCCGCTCCGGCTTAACCGCCCCGGCAGAACCGTCTTCGGAAAAACCGTTTTCGGATAATCCGCCACTACTAAAGAATAAAGAAACTAATCAATATAATGAACTAAAGAATGATAGGACTAATAATGGTGCAGGTCCCTCACACATTCCGTTTGAAGAGATCATTGCTTACTTAAACACCATAGCTGAAAAAGATTATAAGGCAAACACGAAGCATACAAAACAGCTGATTACCGAAAGATATGAAGAAGGATTTACACTGGAAGACTTTAAGAAAGTTATCCGAATCAAAACAGCAGAATGGCTGGACCATGAACAGTTTAAACATTATTTGCGGCCCAAAACATTGTTTGGAGAAAACTTTGAAATGTATCTTCAGCAGGAAAAGCCGATTAAAAAAATGGATTATCAAAAGCAGGGAAGAATTAGAAAGGAAAAATTGCCACAGTGGTTTATTGACGGTAAAGACGGCAAAGAGGAACAAGGTTTAATTGCTGATGATGAAGAATTTCAGCGTAAAAAAGCAGAACTTGAAGCAAAACTTAGAAAAGAAACAAGGTGTTAATTACTTGCCCCGATTATCGTCTTGGGGCTTTTTCTTATTCATAGACTTAGTCGGTTGTTTTTTAATCTTCTTCTTTTTTTCTTGCTCGGCTTTAACTAATATCATGAAATCACCAAAAGACATGCGTGAGCCCTCCTTTATTTGTTAGAAATATTTGGCGTTATATTTATTTTAACATATTTGGAGTTAACTAGAAGTGATATGATAATGGTTACATACAACTACAAATAGAAGAGGTGCTGAAATATCATTTATAAAAATCAGGATCACTTAGTCGTGGTTTTACATGAAATATATGGTATTAACAAGCATATAAAAGACTATTGTCAGTTCCTAAGAAAACAAGGATTTAAGGTTCTTTGTCCGAATCTCTTAGGAAAAGAAAAGCACTATGACTATTCCCAGGAAGAAATTGCTTATAGAAACTTCATGGAAAACATTAATGTTGAGATCGAAGCAAATAAGCTTAAAGATCAATTAAAAGTTATTCGCTCTGATTACAAAAAAATATTTATCATTGGGTTCAGTATGGGAGCAACTATTGCCTGGCTATGTGCTGAAGCAGATTTTATTGACGGAGTAGTGGCATACTATGGATCGCGAATCAGAGATTCTGTTGACGTGACACCCAACTGTCCAGTAGTGTTATTCTTCCCACAAAAAGAACGTTCTTTTAACGTAGATCGTTTAATCACTTTTTTAAATAAGAAAAATGTAGAGAGTTATAAATTTAATGGTGAACACGGATTTAGCGATCCATATTCAGCAAAATATAATTCATTAGCTGATGAAGAGGCGAGAAAAATTTCTTTGAAATTTCTTGAAAAAGTTTAGAAGTAATAAAGATTATGAAATTATCGAATCAAAAGGAGCCACTTTGGTGAACAAATAACGATTATTCCGAAGAGTTGTGGGCTGATTATTTCCGATATACGAAGAGAGGAGATAAAAAATGAACTTTAAAAGAGTAGATGTTGTATACGCACTAATATTCGATGAAAGTATAAGAAAAATCTTAATGGTATTTAACAAGAATGGTACTTGGTCTTTGCCAGGAGGGGCAGTTGAATTGGGAGAAACCTTGCGAGAAGCAGCGATAAGAGAAGTTAAAGAAGAGACGGGATATGACGTAAATGTTGGCAATATTGTTGCTTTAAACGAGGCTTTTATCGAACAAAATCATGTTTATTTTATTACATACCACGGGCAGATTACAAAACGTCCTAAAGAAATTCCTCAAGAAGAAAACATTATAAAAGTTGATTGGATGAGTTTAGAAGAAGCTGATCGACTAATGCCGTATTATCCAGACGGAATTTCAAAACTACTCAGCGAATCGGGTGCAAAATATACCTTGCAAATGACAGAATAAAAAAGAGGTACGAACATGGAAAGTCAGCTCTCTTTAAAAAAGCACTTGCTACATCTTGAACAAAAATTGTTAAAGCCTGAGATACGTACATCGCGACAAGAACTTACAAAGCTACTGGCAGATGAATTTTTCGAATTTGGCAGCTCAGGTCATATTTGGTACAGAAAAGACGGTATTAGTGAAGAAGGTATTGGTGTAGTAAAGATGACCTTATATGATTTTGATATACACCAGTTATCAAGCGATTCAGTATTAGCTACATATCGAACGTTTAATGAGGAAACAATGCAGCATACCTTACGTAGTTCGATCTGGAAATTTAAAGACGAAAGGTGGCAAATGTTTTTTCATCAAGGTACGAAAACAAAAGATAGACAGCGGTTTTAATCTACTTAATAACAGATTTAGAGTATTGAGGGGTGATGGCTAAAAAGCCTATCGTGTGAATCTTTTTCACAGTGTTTTACGTATCTGTTAGTATTAGGAACTGGAAAACAGATGCGGTTTGAGCAACTCTAATTTTTGCGATCACTGCTCAAAAATTTGATGAAAAATGAAGGGGTGTCACTATGTCAGCCCTAATATTCGTGTTCATTCATCTTGCAATCGGATTATTTTTAATATTCAAGTCCAAAGAATTACCAAAACCGCTATTTACATTTATAAGCGTTTTTTCTGTCATGAGCTTGATTTACTGGTTAACGATCGTGATAAAGACATTTTTTGCGTAAGGTTTACTTGGCGGTTTAGACGTACTGTTGATAGCACCACCTTGATAAGAGGCGGTGCGGTTATTCGTTTCTGCTTATCAACCAAAAAACCATTTCTTTATTTACTAGCAATTTTTGCAGCTGCATATTTGTATATAGCCATCTTGCCAGCCCCTCCAGCAACGCCTACAGCCACTTTACCAGCACCGGAGGAGTAGAGGAATTGACGAATATACTTAGGGCCTTTTAGCAAGATAATCATTAGCCCAATGGCCATCATGTAATCCTGCAACTGTTCTGTTCCGGTGATCATATTCAGGATCATCCATAAAAGAGATACTTGAAATGCTTGCGAGAATACCACGCTGATGGCTTCTCTCCACCAAACAGACCAAATGTCAAAGTTCTCCGTTACAATGCTTTGTGCGGCAATGGGAGACGTAACCAGTAATACAATGAACTCGCCAAGGCGTTGGATATATTGCATCCCGAGCAAAACAAACAGGATGACAATGATCAAGGCGCCGAGAAAAATAGACAGGTTAGCTGTAGGTGGAATTAACGCAAACTTTTCAAGCATTTTCGTGTCCAATCCTTTGTCCAAAAAGAATTGAACGATGCTGTTGTTGAGCTTCAATAAAACATCATTTAAAAGCCAGGGGGCAGTTGCAGCAAGGATAAACGCCAGAATAGACTTAGATACTACTTCTGCAACACTGCGGCTTTGTACTCCAGCTAGATGATTAAACATAATCCCTATCAATGACCAGGCGACAAATACAATACAAAGGGAAGAAGCAAGCGAAAAGACAAAGTCATAAACGGTTGCGACTTTCGGATACTTGGACAAATCCGTTGGGGCAAGCATAAAAATTTCCAGCCAGTCAAAAGCCATATTAGCAAAATCTCGAACCAGCTCTTGAATCATTTCCTTTAGCCATTCAATCGGGCTTTTGAATACATTCATCTGAAAGCCTCCAATCATTTTATTCATAAAACAGTATATTGGATTATTTAAAATTTAAAGCTGTTCATAAGATCATCTAGCTCGCCTTGATCTTTTGTTTGTTTTGTATTTGAATCATTTTGCTCGATTTCTAATTCTTCATCTGTTTGGGCCTGCTCCGTTTCTTCCAAGACAATATCATCAATGATGTATGGAGAATCAGAAGTGGAACTTGTAGAGTTAGAACAAAATACAGCATAATCACTTCGATCAGTAACAGGATAGTCGTCTCTTGACACTTCCTGCTGCAGCATAACTTTAAAGTGCTTAAATCGGTCAAACCAAGCTTTTTCGATCCGCATTGGGTATTGACCAGATAAAAATAGTAAAGCTTCGTCTTTATTTAACCGTGTAATTTCATCAGCTGTGATCAGGTCACGTCCCATGTAATGAGCTGATTCACTTTTGGATGAAGAGGTACTGTTGCTTGAATTAGACTGGTTTTTAACTCGAATCGTTGTTTTTCCGGCTAACTGGCTGAAGTACTTGGCTGTTTCATGTTCACCGGCTTTTAGCAGCAAGCGAATGTCACAGTTGTTCATAACCTCTTTGGCGATTTCTTTTCCATATACTCGCTCTAGCTGACTGGTGTCCTGCAACACGATTGTTACTTCAATACCAAGGCTTCGTGTCGTAGAAAGTCGTTCTTCAAAGTTGGGTATTTTACCGATATTCGCAAATTCATCAAGCTGCAGTAATACATTGTTTGGCAGCGTTCCATAATGCTGATCTGCCAGTCGATAGAGCTCTGAAAACATTTGAGTGAAGAAGGTAGTAATCAAAGGGCGGAACTCATTATCAGCAATTGGCATGATGATATAAACGATCATTTTCTTTTTGCCCAAGTCCTCAAATAAAAAGTCATTGGCTGCGGTGAATTGACATACGTCTTCGTACTGCCACGGATTGAGCGTCTGCATAAGCGTAATAAAAACATCACCCATTGTTTTTTCTTTTAAATTCTCAACCGCTGTCTGATAGGCTTTTCTAACAACATGCCCCGGTTCAAATTCGTGAAATGCTTTCTTTAGTTCTTCTTCTGGCAATTGTCCTACAGCTATAACGCTTCCCATATGCTGCTCTTGAGGAGAGAGAGCGTACTTAACATATAAAATAAGCGCCTGAAGAACAGAAGTCTGAGCCTGATTCCAAAAATCTTTTCTCAGCTTTGATTCGTCACCAGCATTATTGACCAGTGTATCAGCAACTTTAAATGCATCTGAATCTTTTCTAATGTATTCAAATAGATTATATCGGTCGGAAACATCCCGGTTTTTAAAATTAACAAGCCGTACATCATAGCCTTGTTCACGCTTGGCCTGTGATGTTTTTTCATAAAGCTCGCCTTTTGGGTCCACAGCGACAATGGATTTACTTGTATTGTTCAAAATGTTCGGGATGATCACAGAGCGCGTTTTGCCAGCGCCAGATCCTCCGACGAGAAAAACATTGCGGTTTAAATGGCTTTTTGTATGCTGAATAATTGGTTTCCGTTTGTACATACCTAAAATGGTTCCGTCTCCCTGAAAGGTTGTCGTAATGGAATTGGTTTTGAAAATTTCCGAATCCGTTGCCCATCGTGAAGTGCCATATGCACCGTATTGGGAAGCTTCTTCATACTTATTCGACTTTTGAAAAAAAGCTTTTCCGGACAAAAGCAGTGTTCCAGCAAGAAGAATAGGCTGCATTTGCATAAACAAGTCATTTGAAAATGCTTCTGACATTGTCTGAACTGGATGTAAAAGATTATATTGAAACGCCTCATAGAATGGATTGAATTGATAATTCTTAAATAAAGAAAAATTAATCATTGCTGCAGCACTGATATACTCGGCTACGCTTCCAGTGATTCCAAACGCTAGCAGTGATTGTTTCCATTTGTCTTTAGCTACTACCATTATCATCGCGTCCTTTCCTGATTTTGAGCTTTTTTACGGGCCTGTTCTCGTTCCCATTCTTCCTGTTCTAACTCCCGATTAATTTGGTAAAACAAGTTGTCAATAAATGAAGTATCAATCACCAACCTGGGTTCTCGCTCGTATTGATACGCCAATTCACGGGGCGGGGGATCGAAAGAGCGTATTCTCTCTTTTGTTAATTGGAATTGTTCGCGAAAAAACTTCCGGTCTTCATTTGAAATCTTGAGTTTGTGTTCGACTCCATCCCGGTCGTGGTAAGAGGCACGAATAGCTACATGGCAATGGGGATGGTCTGGATTCCGATGTTCAGCTGCTACCCATTGAAGCCTGTATCCTTTTTGGATTTCCCACTCTTTCATGACATCCCGTATCATCGCTTGATAATCCCCAGGTTCAAATCCAGATCTCGTCCATTCATCTCCAGACATTGAAAACAAAACGGTATGAATATGTGGAACGTCAGGATGAGAGAAACGTTTTTCTTTTAAAGAATCAATAAATCCTCCTGCATCGGCAGCATTGTGGCACTCAGAAAAAAGTCCGAGTGACTCGGATCGATCTTCTCTTTCTCTAAAACCGATATATCGGATATGAGAACGGGCATCTTCGAAGGATTTAATATACTTATGAGAAGCATATGCACCAATTTCAACCCACTCCTTTTACTGCATATCAGATTAAAAATTAGATAATTTTACATACTCATTTGATCATTTGGTCTTTCTTTCTTTTGTTCCTGATGATCGGTGAGTGCCATTTTTCGCAAGTTCTTTACTGCTTGTTTTCCGTTAGAAGAGATCGAGTATTGGTCACTAATTCGAATACGATTTTGATTTAAGATCCGTGCATCCAAAAACATCTCCAGAACATCTTCAACGCCTTTTACAATTTGATTATGGAAAACAGGCGTAGCATACAAAGCAGCGGTTGACTCAATTTGCGTTTTGTAAATCATTTTTGCCAGCCGATTAATCTGGTCATCGACTGCCTGCTTAACGCTGTGAGCGATTCGTGGAGCATATAAATCGTCAAACAAAAGCTGTCCATCTCTAGCAATGTACTGCTTCATTAATTCTTCAATTTCAGCGTTATGATGCTGCTTTTTTCGATTAGCAATTTTCTCGAATTCAGCAAGTACACCTTGGTCAATCCGAATATTCTTTTGCTGCTTCCTGGCCATTGTGTTCCTCCTTTAAAGCCATTAAATTAAGGTGCTTGTTTTCTACTAAAATACAGGTGCTAGCACCCTAATAGCTTTCATAATACAGTATATCAGATTAAATATAGCTAGTCAAAAATAGGAGGTAGCTGTTTCAGCCCATGCGAAGCATGGCTTTTAATCCCCTGGCTAGGGGATTTATCTCCGCCACCCCTTCCCAATGCCCTGCATTTGGTTTGAGGGGAGGGGGTCGCTTGCGGAGGGCGTGGCCCTTGCTGCGCGATTTTTGTAGCAGGGCCATGTTTAGATTTTAATCTTAGTGAAGTATAATAGATTGAAGAAGGGGCTGATAAAATGCCAAAATTAAATAAAGGAAAAACCATAAAATTAAGCATTCGATTATCCGCCAGTGCAAGAGAGCAGATCGAAATCGCCGCAAAAAATTTAGGCGTTTCTTTAGCAGGAATCATTTTATTTGAATTAACAAAGCTGCTGAAAAATCCTCCATCACAAACGGAAATCACTGATCTTGAAGATGCCATCACGCTTGAGCGTGAACATTTCGTTTTAACGGTAAACGAAAACCTGATGAATCAGATCAATCATTTAGCTGAAGACTATGGAATGAAAAAGAACCGATTGATTGGATACATTGTATCGAATCACTTTGAACACGTAGTGAATACAGGTGCAGAAAAAGACATCGAAGCGAAGAAGTTAATGGTCCAAGTGAATGAAACATTAAAAAAAAAGATGATGGAATACAGTGAAAAGCATTATATTCCATTGAACGCTCTAGTTTCATACTCCGTTTTGCAAGGGCCCTCTGAGCAACTACCTTCATATGAAGACGGAGAAATGGTTACTTTCTTTACAAACGTTCCGGCTTATATTGGAGAATTAATAAAGGAAAGAGCTGAAGAAGAAAATATTCGGGAACATTTTTACACTTCTTTGTGTTTGTATAAGCAATTTATGACTCCGGGAGGTAGATTTTATTGAAATATTGAGGCTGGTTGAGTAAAAACATAGAGGTGCCATGGAATGAAAGAACAGCGAAAGTCTGTAGTTAGCATTGATATAACTAAGATAAAAACAGTAAAAGAGTTGCACTTGCTTCTTAAAGAAAGGCTTGAGTTCCCTGATTATTACGGAGAAAACTGGGACGCTTTTTGGGACTGTATACTAGATCCTAATGCGATGCCAGAGGAGTTAATGCTCGTTGGCTGGTCTGAGTTGGAAAAAACCTTACCCTCTGATGGAGAAAGTATGAAAGAGTGCTTACTAGAATACAATGAAGAGCTTCCAGAATGGAAATGCAAATTCTTCTTTAATTAAAGTCTGTTTTAGTTGAAAGAGACACTCGTGAAAAAAACAGAAATGTTAATGTATAACAAAGCTGTATAACTTTATGTGGAATTACTATATACTATCTATTCTATAATTGATTATTTGCGACTTAAATTGTCGAAACAAAGGCTGTATAAATGGAAGAGGTTAAGGATGTGAAGCAATGCTTAATTGGGAAGGTAATTTAGAAACAATAGAACATGTACATGAATGGTTAAACCTTTGTTCGCATGTTTATTATGGAAGTGATTCAGACCAAACTATAAGAGTCGATCTTTCAGACCTAGGGAAATTATCGCCGGCAGGATGTACAGTGTTATCTTCTACTTTGGATTACTTGAATTTATTTTTCTATCTAGATATTACGATACCTAAAAACCGTAAAATTATTAGCTATATGGAGAGAATGAACTTCTTTAGAGTATGTAGCCCTGAAATAAAGAACAAATTTGAAAGACAGACTAATATGGATTTATTTTATAACCGCCATCGAAATAATAAAGAAAACAAATTGTTTGAGATAACAAAATGTGAAAATCCTGATGATGTAGGGACTTTGCATAATTCAATAACAAAGATTTTAAAAAAGACATCTAAACTCCCTAAAGACAGAATCGCCGATATTGCCAATATCGTATCTGAACTAGGCAATAACGCATTGGAACATGCTGAATGTCCCCCATTTTCTTGTATTCAGTATTACGATTATAATAATGTCGTTAAAATTGCTATTTGCGACACGGGTAAGGGTATTTATAATAGCTTAAAGAAAGCTGTTAACTCAAATAAACCAGATCATGTGATTAGAGAGGCTATTCTAACGACAGCTTCAAGGCATGTCAATGACAATAGAGGAAAAGGTCTAGTGGACGTTAAATCTAGAGCTTACAATTTTAGTAACGTTAATTTTTATTTAAGATCGCATAATTGTGCATACACAATAGAAGAAGATGATTTGGTGGTTTTAGCAAAAGGAGATTATTTCTTTGGGACATACTTTTATTTAACAATTGAAGTATAATTGCTATTGACATTATGTACTTATTGAATTAATCTATAAATAGATTCCGATTTCAAAAATAAATTTGAAACCGGAGAAAGCGGTGAATTTTTAAATGAAACGTATTTTCCTTCAAGACGAAGGATACAAAAGCAGAAATTTCTTGCATCGCCCATCACTACAACCCTTAAATAGTAGGATAATGTCCGAAGTTATCGGTTCGCCTAAAGGCACAGTATTTTACTATGATATGACCGAAGTGGATGGAATAAATGTTTCAGGAGTGCATGAAATAATAACGAAAATTGTTAGCTGGATGCGAGAAAGCGTTCAATCTCATGATAAGTATCTCTATTTGGACAGTCTTAACGAAGAATATGATCATGAATATAACATCAGCAGTTCTTTGGCCGGTCTCAAGGACTGCATAGTAGCAAGGACGGAAGAAGGTCATTTACTTCTTGGTCATCTTGGAAAAACACTAACAGAAATTTTAAATATTGTTTACGAAAAGAAAAAGATAACGGCAAGGGAACTTTCCGATGAATATGGTAAAAAATTAACTTTAGCAAGTACTCAATTATCTGATCTTTATAACCTTCGGTTAATTACCCGCGATGAAATCATACTCGAGGAAGGCGGAAGGCAATTTTTATATCAAAGTCTTTTTTAATGAGCCAAATGCGGCTCATTAAAAAAAAGGGATTTCAAAAAAAAAAATTGAAATCAAATGGGGTTAATCACCCTCATTTTAAATAGATGGATTTCAAAAAAAAAATTGAAAGCGAGAAGGGAGAAGGGATTTAAAGTGACTATAAAAAATCAACATGTGACACCGCATCCTAGTGGGGGTTGGCAAATAAAAGGAGCTGGAAACTCAAGGGCTACATTAAAAACGGCTACACAATTGGAGGCTGTAAACAGAGCAACACAGATTGCACAAAATCAAAAATCGGAATTGATTATACACCGAAAAAACGGACAAATCAGAGAAAAAAATAGTTACGGGAATGACAAGTTCCCACCACGTGGATAGATTACTATATTACAAGAAAAGGAATGATTACATTGACGAAAAATAAAGATTTAAATTTAACCGTCGTAAATATTGAGGAACATTCAAAGGAAGGTAAACCAGTACCTAAGCATAATGTAAATTATAAGTTCCGAGTTGATAAAATCATGGTAGTGTCAGAAACTCGTTTCTTAACAGGCAGAAACATTTTAATAAAAGCTGGTTTAGTACCACCAGATAATTATCGACTAGATATGAAACTAAAAGGCGGTAGTACACGTAAAATCGAACTTGATGAAGAAGTGGACTTTGCTACTCCTGGTCTAGAAAGATTTCTGACACTTCCATTAGATCAAACGGAGGGAACTTGTAATGGAACAATTGCGTAAAGAATTCTACTTAGAAGAGGATGAAGTTGCTTACTTAGATTCGTTGGGAATTACTTGGGAAACTATTGCTGAAGGTTCAGGTTATTGGCTTTTACTTCATCATTTCCCTATACCAACTGGTTATAATATCCAAACCGCTATAGCAGCTATACAATTACAAAGCAATTATCTTGTTGCTGGGTTGGATATGGTTTATTTCACTCCTAGCCTGTATAGGATTGATAATGTTCCAATTAGAGCTACTGAATATACACAAATGATAGATCAAAAACAATTTCAGCGATGGTCTCGCCATAGAACTGGGACGAATCCATGGAGACCCGGTGTTGATAATCTTAGTACACATATAGGATTAATCGAGGAATGGCTTCTTCGCGAATTCAAAACGGTGTCAACCTCATGTTAAACCGAGTAAAGTTGCGCTTAACGGGTCGTCAGCATTCATCACTTTATAATCATCTTTTTCCCGGAGATGGCTTGGAAGCAGTAGCCTTTGCTTTATGTGGAATTACAGAAAGACAGGTAGAAACTAGTACTCAGAGGGTACTAAGTATTCATCGTATCTACAAAATTCCACATGAAGAGTGTAGCATCAGAACTGAATCGCGGGTTAAGTGGCCGACTGAGTACATTATTCCTCTAATTGATGAAGCCATTCGTAAAAAAATGGTTTTACTAAAAATCCATAGCCATCCTAATGGATTAATGCAATTCTCAAAGTACGATGACCTATCTGATAAAGAACTTTTTCCAAGAATCGCAGACCGGTTAGAAACAGAGTTTCCCGGTGTTAGTGCAATTATGGTTTCTGATGGTACAATTTTAGCTAGATCATGGGATGCTATTGGAAATACCCAACCAGTTCATTCTATCTCTATAGCTGGGGATGATATTAAAATTTGGCCTGCAATTCAAAAAGAGCCAGCAACAATTCCTGCTTTTATGAAAAGAACTGGACAAGCTTTTGGAAAAGGAACTACAGAAATTCTAAAAACACTATCTATAGGTGTTGTTGGAGTATCAGGAACAGGTAGCCCTACAGCGGAAATGCTTTATCGACTAGGTGTAGGAGAACTAGTACTGGTTGATGATGATATAGTAAAAGACATTAATGTTGGCCGGATTTATAACTCCACAATTGCTGATGCAGAAGCCAAACGTTATAAAGTGGAATTAATGGCAGATGCACTTGAGAGGATAGGGTTGCCAACCAAAATAGTTCCGATTTGTAAAAATTTGTATTATCCAGAAGTAATACAACTTCTAGCTCAGTGCGACATTATTTTCGGTTGTATGGACTCCGTAGAAGGTAGGGACACTCTTAATCGTTTATGTGTTTACTATAACATCCCTTACTTTGATCTGGGTGTAAAGATCAAAGCAAATGGATACGGGGGCGTTGACCAAGTATGTGGAACAGTGCATTATTTACAGCCAGATGGTTCTAGTCTTAGCAGTCGTAAAGTATATACGCCGGATAAGCTTAGGACGGAGAATATGAAGCGTAAAAACCCAGATCTGTATTTGCAACTTCTGGAAGATAAGTATATTGAGGGAGCAAATGAAGAAAGTCCAGCTGTAATTAGTGTAAATACACTAGTATCCAGTTTAGCAGTTAACGAGTTACTATGCAGGATACACCCTATTCGAGATGATCCCAACGACAACAAGAAAATCACCTCAATTACAGTCAGTCTTACACAAACTCGTTTGGTAACCGATAATGAAAAGGAACCCTGTCCAGTATTATCTCATTATGCCGGGCGGGGTAATATATTACCACTATTAGGTCTACAGGAATTAGCCGAAAGGAATAATACTTAATGAGGCTCGTTAATTTATTTGAGAAAATTACCAATTTAATCAAAAGAATTTTTAGCACTTCTAAATCAAAAATTTACCGCTCCATTTATTTAACGGAGTTACCGGATAATCTGTCAAAGGATACAATCTATATTCTTGGGGAGGGTAAATACCTTTGGTCTGCTGCATTAATATGTCCATGTGGGTGTCAGGAACTTCTTCAGATTAGTTTACACAAAGATGGAAGACCTAAATGGGAAATTGCTCAACATAATGATGGAACTGTTTCCCTCCATCCTTCTATCTGGAGACAAAAAGGCTGTAGGAGTCATTTTTGGTTGAAGAAGGGACAAATCCATTGGTGTGAAGATTAGGAATTTATCTGTCAAATTAACTCTCTCTCAATAGGCTTCGTTACCCATACATGTTATGATTAATGGAGAGAGAGGACATCTAATAGATTTTTGCTAGCACATTTTTAAACGGATAAAAGGTCTCGGAGACTTTTATTTATTGAAATATGAGGTTTTGCGATACATTTTTAATCAAACTTTTTTATAACCTTTTTTCAAAACATGCTCTTTCTGTTTGTTCATTTATCAAAGTTATTAGTATTAATTTGATCAAACTTTATTTCACTTTAAATGTTTCTATTTTTTTGATGAAATTTGATTTTAACATTGTAGAGTAGCAACTCTGCCGCTTAAACGAATTGTAGAAAAACACACTAGAGGTAAAGAAGCCTTTCACATTAAAATAAAAATATTTTTCGTTCTTCCTTTGTATTCCTCTTCTTTTTCTTGCAGCCTGTACACCTGATAATCGAACTCAAAATGGAAAAGAATCTGCTCCTGCAAATCAACCGCCTTCTGTAACCGGGAACAACGGCGAAGAGGAAAGTGCTGTTGTACAAGGTTATATCGTTAGGAAAAGTGAAAATTCAATACGAGTTATGCCTGAAATCACTAAAGAAGAAATCATGGGCAAGAACCCAGATGGATTAGAGGCATATTTAAGAAAAAGTTATGATGGCGAAGCTTATGCTATTCACTTATCTGAAGTTGATGAGATTATTAAATCATCGTTACACATTGGACAGAAAGTAATAGTTACGTATGATTGGATATACATTACGGGACCACCAAGTGGTACTGCTTTGAAAATGAGAATTGTAGAGGAATAAAATTAATATGACCTTAAATAGTTCTCCAGACTATTTAGGGTTTTTCGGCAATCTCAAACAACCATATTGGTATTCAAAGTGGTTAATTTATCCTATTTATATTTAATCTAATATACTGTATTATGAATAAATGAAATAGTGAAAGATTGAATGAAGGATCAAATTAAGAAAGGTGGTGGACATTTTTGGGGGAGAAGAAGGTGATTGTTCGACTAAATGTAGATGTGCCAATGAAGCTTAAAAGACGTATTAAGATCTATTGTGCACAAGAGGATGTAGATATAAAAGAAGTTGTGATTCTGGCTATTGAAGGCTTTTTAGATGAAATGGAGAAGGACTCACTTCACTCGCGGGTGCAAGGATAATAAATTATCTTGGTTAATTTTTAATCTAATATACTGTAATTTGAATCTCGAATATAAAACGAAAACAAGGAGAGGTTTGCACATGAAAAAAGATAGGAAAGCTTTCTTCGCCAAACTATATGCAGCCACTATAGTTACACTGCTAGTTCTTGTCCCAACGTCTACAAGCGCCACAGCTCCATCTTCTTATGTGAACAAAATATCTGATGGATTGTTTGCAGAAATATTGAAAGTAGCTCCAAAGATTGCGCTTGTTGTGATCGGGTTCTCTTTCTTGATGTACATTGTGGCTGGTGATGAGCATAAGAAAAGCAAACATAAAAGCACAGCTTATATCGCGATTGTTGCTTACTTGATTTTGCTTGTGTTGCAGCCGTTATTAGGGTGGCTGGATGGTTTGATTTAATTACGACAAGAAAAGCACTCTTTGATTTCAGAGGGTGCTTTCTTTATAAGAATAGGAGTTGAGATTGTGAGGGAAAAAAAGCAATTTTTCATTCCGAAAAACTATGACAAAAAATTCGAATGGATTCCGGGCATTTCAGGATGGCAGCATGTAGCCTTCCTGCCGATTATTGCATTGGATTTCATCATTCTGCAACACACACCTTTTAGCTTTTCAAACAAAGTAACGTTCATTGCGATTTCGCTTGGCCTACCGTGGATTCTCATGGGCACACATCCCATCAGGGAAAACGTTCCATTGTATAAGCATCTTCAGTGGAAACTAAAGTTTCTGAACCGACAACGCTTATTTCAATACAGGAAAGAAGGTTATATGAATGAAGTGGATCAATCGCAAGACAAAGGCGAAAGAGGCAAAACAGCAGGAGAAAGCACTGAAATCCGTTCAGCAGTTGATTCCAATCAAGGAGATCGAGCAAGGAAAGTTAATCACGCCAGGTCACAAAATGGTCCAATGCTTGAAAGTGTCAGCCATAAATCTGGAACTGACAAGCAACGCGGAGTGCAATGAACTTTTTGAGTTGTTTGAAGGGTTTTTAATGACACTCACATACCCGGTCCAGCTTACAAATGTCTCCATGCCAGTTGATCTGAAAAGCTATATTGCAGATCAGGAGAGGACACATTTTTTAACCAAAAATCCGTATAAACGACAGCTACAAGAAAGTTACATTGAGTATGCCAAAGAGATTGAAATCAGTCAGGACATTATGCAGCGACAGCGCTACGTCATTTTCTGTGAGCAAATGAAGGAAGATACGCCGGAGATCCGATACGAAACGATGCTGGAACTGGAAGAGAAGAAAGATGAAATTGTTACCTCTCTTTTGGAGTTGGAACTTATAGCTGAGGAGGTAACAGATCTTGAATTAATACGTTACCTTCATACATTGTTTGACTATAACGAAGCGCAAAACAGGCCCATTGAAAGTGAAACCATTTCACAGATCATTCAGGGAGGGAAAGAAGATGTTCAAACAATCGGAAATGATTGAACCAACTCAGGCCATGACATTGAAAGATATGATTGCTCCAGCACCTGTTTTTCAAGAAGAAATGTCGCATATTCGATTAGGTGACAACTTTGCACGAACCTTTTTAGTTATTGATTTTCCCCGGCAGCCTAAAGGGAATTTTCTTTCGAAACTGTATCGTTTTAAAGGCAATCTAACGGTTTCTACTCATTTGGTTCCGAAGCCTTCTGACGAATATATTAAGCAAACGGAACGATCGATCAGTGAGTTGAACACAGAGCTACATGGCAAAAAGGTTGTAAAGATGAAGCCAGCACGCAAATTAGCGCTTGAACAAAAACTGAAAGCAGCTGAAGATACGCTGGAAAAACTAATGAGCGGCGATAATAAAAGTATTTTTCATGTTCATATGTATCTTCACCTTCAAGCACCATCATTAGACGAACTGGACAGAGCCACTAAACGGTTGAAAGTAAATGCTTTTAAAAGAGGACTGCGGATCGCTCAAGCAGATACAAATATGATTGAAGCATTCAAATCGATACTACCTACGTTATCTAATACAATTCCGGAAATGACTTATCGTAATTTTGATACGGAAGCAGCAAGCAGCCTGTTTCCTTTTGATGAATCAGAGCTCTTTCATAACAGAGGAATCATCAAAGGAATCAATTTGACAACAGACAGCCTAGTATTGATCGACCAAAAAGCATTGGCTTCTCATAATGAATTTATTGTAGGGCAGACAGGTATGGGAAAAACTTTTTATTTAATAAAAGATCTGCTGCGGAAATGGATGACTGGAGATCGCGTGTTTGTGATCGATCCAGAGGGCGAAATTTCAAAGGTATGTGAAAAGGTGGGCGGGCAGGTGATCAAAATGTCACCAATGTCTAAATCAGTTGTGAACATTTTAGAAATTAAAGCGTCAATGGATTCAACTGATCTAGAAGCAGACGAGCAAGATGAATCGGAAGTGCTGCCGCTACTGTTTCAAAAAATTCAGCGCTTAAAAATCTTCTTTAAGCTGATCAAAAAGAATATGGAGATTGTGGAGATGGCTCAGCTCGAAAAAGCGATCATTGCCACGTATGAGCAAAAAGGGATTGGTTTTGTAACGGACTTCAGAAGACTGAAAGCAACAGATTTTCCGATATTGGAAGACTTGTATAACGAAATTGAAAACAAGGAACGGTACTCTCATTTACAAGATTTTCGTGAAATTCTTTATATGTACGTAAAAGGATCAAACAGCCGGATGTTTAACGGCCATACCAACGTTGACCTTAGTAATGATTTTATTTCTTTTAACCTAAAAGAGCTTGAAGAAGAATCAGATTCGCAAGCAGCGGCGATGTATAACGCTTTAAGCTTTTTATGGGATGAGATTACGCAAAAGAAAGAACAATTCACCTGGCTGAATGTCGATGAAGCTCATACGATTGCCGATCCCGACAATCCAAGGGCTATGAAATTTCTATATCAAATTTACAAGCGTATTCGGAAGTATAGCGGCGGTGCGACAGTAGCTACTCAGCAAATAGCCGATTTCTTATCAGCCCAAGAAGGACACAGAAACTATGGACAAGCTATTATCGGCAACTCCATTTCTCAGCTGATCCTTCCATTGAAAGAAAAAGACATTGCCGATTTGAAAAACCACGAAATTCTCAAGCTGTCAGAGGAAGAAGAGCTTATCATAAGCAAATTCCGACAGGGTGAAGGCATTTATGTTGTAGGGAATAACCGTGTTCACATGAAGGTAGATCATACACCGGAGGAAATGAGGCTGATCCATCCGGAGAAATATGAAAAGATTTACGGACAGAAAGTGATGTTGCAGCATGCACATTAAGCTGACTATAATCGTCATTCAAAACTGGAAGAAGCTCCTTATTCTACTGATTACGATCTTCATGATTATGTTTATGTTTTTCTTTGGCGGACAAGAGCAACAACAGGAGAATGGCTACACAGGAGACGGCACTGGCGGTGATGCTCAAGTATCGGAACTTGTTCAACGATATGAACCGTTAGTAGCCAAATATGCCACTCAATATGGTGTTTCTGATTATGTTCAGATGCTGCTTGCAAAAATGATGCAGGAATCAGGAGGAAGGCTGCCGGATGTCATGCAGTCTTCCGAATCAATTGGATTGCCGAGGAACTCGATTACCGATCCAGAACAGTCTATTGATGTTGGCGTGAAGTACTTTGCAGGTGTACTAAAAAAAGCTGGAGGCGATGTAAAGTTAGCTTTGCAGTCGTATAACTTTGGAACAGGTTTTATTGACTATGCAAAAGCACGAGGCGGCTATTCAAAAGAAGTAGCACAATCCTTTTCTAATATGATGGCGGCAAAAATGGGATGGAGCCGATACGGAGATATAAATTACGTTGACAACGTCTTGCGCTATTACACAGGTGCAACATATGGAGTAAGTGCGGCGGAAATAGGAAACCCGAATGCAATGGGATTTGTTCAACCACTGGATACTAAGGTTACTTCACCTTTTGGAGTGAGAATTCATCCAATAACCGGAGTTGCTAAGTTGCACGCAGGGATTGATTATAGCTGCAATCAGTCGCCAATACCAATTCGGACTGTCAAAAAAGGTACAGTCACTAAAGCTGGTTGGCAAAATCCAAGTAATCATAACGCTGGATATGGACAGCGTGTTTATGTGGATCATGGGGGCGGGCTGGTTACGGTGTATGCGCATCTGTCGAAGATTCAAGTGAAGGTTGACCAGCCGATAGAGCAAGGCCAGTCTATCGGATTGTGTGGCACAACAGGAGCCAGTACAGGCATGCATTTTCATTTTGAAACCATTGTTGATGGCAAGAAGATTGATCCAAAACCACTTGTAGGAGGGAGATCATGAACAAAAAATATCTTTCAATTATTTTAAGTGTATTATTGATTTTCTCACTGGTGAGTAATTTTGCTTTATATGATCTATGGCAGCAAGAAAAAGACAAAGCAATTGAATTAAAACAAGAATTAAATGAGGCTAACAAGCAAATTGGAGCATTGAATAGCAACCATGAACAAGAAATTAATAAAGTCGCATCTGATTTCGTTGAAAGGCTATTTACTTATGATCCACGTGTTTATGAGAATGGTAGAGAAGCAGCACTTAAAATGACGATTGGCGGAGCAAAGGAAAAGCTGATAAAAGAACAGACTAGGGATCAATATGAAGAGTTTGGAGATCAAGGTGAGACCACTATTTCATTAGTAAATATAACGGATTCGGTTTATAACAAGACAGGAAATGAGACCGCTGAGGTAATCGTTCAGTTTGAACAGGAACTGGTATTGAAGGGAATTCGAACAAAAACAATGAATGAAATGAAGTTATGGATGTATTACACAAGCGACGGGTGGAAGATAAAAAACTATGAAATAATGCAGGTTATATAAGTTACACATGCACTTTACTAGACCAGATTAAATACAAAAGGCAAAAGGAGGAACGATAATGATTTCTGTATCAATTGATGAAGAAGTGCTTTTAGAGATTTACCGTGAAGAAGTGCAAAAAAAACTAGAAGCAGCTGATAAAGAACTTGTTTATTGGGACACACCAGAATTAAAGCGCCGTGTTTGTATGAGTTGGAACACCATTCAAGAAACATTTTTTCATGATCCGCGTTTTCCGAAACATAAGATTGGTTCCAAGTGGTATTATCCAGCGAAAGAGACAGAAGAGTTTTTATTGGTATGGTTTGAAGAACAATATTTAGCCGGCAAGAAAAGGAGGAGTTTGGTATGACAATCGGTAAAAAAATCGCCGAAGCAAGGAAACGGACGGGGCATTCACAGCGTTCACTTTCAGAAGAAGAAGAAATGACTATTTCTAAAGAATCGATAGCAAAATATGAGGGAGGAACACGAAACCTTCCAAAAGATATGTATCCACGAGTAGCGCAGGCATTGGATGATCCGCAATTTTACTTTGAAGCATGGGAAGAAACAACAGGGTTGGTTAGTATTCCTTATCTAGACGGATCTTATATCGATCATAGGGCAGCTTCCCTCGTTCATTTAGTAAAGATGGAAACCGAAAAAGCGATGAAGAGTATTGAGAAAATATGCTGGTTCAAATCAGCAGACCAGCATTCTGAGCTTGAAAAGGAAGAGATTCAGCAATTGATGAAAGAGCTGCTTGATATGGCGGCCAGCATTCTGAATTTGGTCGCGGCGCTTTGTAAGGAGCATCAATTTTCAATGAAGATGATATTTCGTCAATGGAGAGTTAGTATGAAGGTGAACCAGTATAATAAATGATAAATGAAATAAAAAACGAAAACTCTTTTGGGAAAAAGGTTTCAGTGTAAAAGGTCACTTCTTTAGGAGTGATCTTTTGTATGTTTTTAAGCAAAAAATTCTAGAAACTCATAAAAGTTACTCGAAATAATGAGTTGTTTAGTTCTAAGACATATAACTAAGTAGAAATCGTTGGTTTAGGTCCTTTTTCACGAGTTTTCAGACACTCTCACTTCCAGTATTTATGAGGTGGTATATAATAGATTTATAATGGAGGGGAAATAATGTCTAAATTGTCTACAAAATCGATACAATCGGAGCTATGTAAGATAGGACAGGAGCTCGGTTTGCATGTGAAACAAGAATACTCGTTTAAAAAAGTGCAAGGCATGTATGCTCCAAGGTATGATGTCGTTTGGCTGTTAGATGTGTCAGAATTTGCTGTGCATGAGATTCTCAGCACTTCGTTAATTGACGGTCAATACATTCCATTCACAGCATTCGAAATTGAAGGTTCAACAACTTCTTCAAAAAATCAGTTGGGTAATGTCGGGAATCTAAAGCTGTCGCCTTGTTTTTTTAACTTTTTGGTTGTTGATAATGCAGCCGCAGGAAAAGAAAATGACACATATAGACGTGCTATGAAAATTGTCCGTACTATACAACGAGTGATGGGAGAGCGTCCATTATTTTTACTTGATGCTTGTATGCTGGAGAATTTACCTAAATTTGAAAAAACTTTCAGTAGGGTGAATGCAGAAAAGAAAGCGCGATTAAAAGGATCAGGCGGGGAAAAAGGCTCTATTCCAGTAGCAGAGAAGCTATTCTATACGCTTGGCCAATCAAATCTGCAAATTGACTACGATTTTACACCAGACTATTTTAAGTGGGCTTTCCACTTAGATAAAAAATACATGCCTTCAAAGCAGTTCACCTTTGATCCTGTTTCATTCGAGCAAAAAGATGTGAAACAGGACAGCCAATATTATTATAAACCAAAAATTGATATAGTAGCTGGTTTTTATATCGGCGGTGGCTTTGTCGATTTCTTAAAAGAAATCGCATTGCGTTTAAAAAGTGATGCAGTTCACTTCCCACTGCTGCAGTACGCATTAGATAAACAATTAGAAGAACTGTATTTCCCGTTGCTAGGCATTGAAATTGAAATGAAAGAGTCAAAGCATGCATTAGGTGGACTTATGAATTTAACGAACTTTCATCAATTTGGCTGGGTGGTAGCACCCGCAGAGATGGGACCCTACATTGAAACATACAAGCATCATTTAGGTATGCAAAACATTGAGCATATTCAGGTAGAGGAGCTATAAATATGGAAATTTTATTGGTGCAGCCTTACGAAGATTATCAATATAGCTACCAAAAACTTTATAACGAAATAAAGGATATTCTTACACAGCAGCAAGTGGATTTAGTAGTATTTCCTGAAGCTTTTATTCAACTAGATGATGGAGACGACGCATGGACAGCTGTTGAGTATATAGCAGATTTATTAAATAAGCCAATATTAGCCGGCTTATCGATGCCAGATGGTTCAGAAAGAGCTTATTATGTAAACTGGGACCCAAAAGAGGGCGAAACAGAAGATAAATACTTTATAAAACATTCAACGGCTATGACGACAATATTTGATTATGAGTTTACAAATGCAGAACTAGAGTCGATATACGCACCGATTATTTTAAATAACGAGCGTATTCAGGTATATATTTGCCATGATATGTTTTTTCCCTTAGTAACAGAACGCCTGGAGCAAGAAGGTGTGGATATACTCATTAATTTGTCGGGTGGCAATGTAAAGATGTCTAAATGGTGCAACCTGTTAAAGGGACGATCAATTGAGCTGAACTCTTATGTTTTCTGTACAATGGGCAACCGAGTAAATATGAGTCAGCCGTCTGATCGTATTGGTTATTATCAGGGAAATAAACTACAACCTTCTTACATAAAAGGATATGGGGAAAAGGAACATGCTTTTAGCATTTTCTCCACAATAGAGGAGCAATATTACTTAGAAGAAACATCGCCTTATTATAGCAATAAAGTCTATGATCAATTTACGGTAGGCACAAATGAACAATCTGACTATGTAATTGACTTTTCTTCTTGCACGATCAAATCGTCTTTACCAGACAATTCAAATGAGATGGAGCATTCTTTACATCTCACTAAAGGGAGAGAGAATGTGCAAGTGCATATAGCAAATTATGAGGATTTGTATGATCGCATATATTTGTATAAACAGCCCCAGCATATAGGTACCCATCAAATCATTGTTTATGTAACGGACCAAGAGGTAGATTTAGGAAAGACGATTGCTTTGTTAAAACTTAGAGTTATAGAAAGCCGGTTTGCTGCTGTAGTGGCAGCACCTAACCTTTTAATAGGTGCAAAAACAAATCGTTACAAAGATGTGCAGCTATTCAAGAGCACGGCCAATCAAATCGGTTATGACCTTCAGCATATGTACGGTATTACAAGTATTTACCAAAAGGGTGAAAATAATATGCTCGGTATTGCATTAAAGCATAGAAAGAAATATGAAGAGCTAGTAGGCTTATAAGCCATAATGTTTATTAATTATATTAAAACATGGCCAATTGTTTAGACTACACTTTTATTGACCATGCAAAATTACGATGTAGATCCCTTAATTATTTGAGATCATATATACGGATTTTTCTGTTCAGATGGTGTAGTCAAACGAAAGAAGACTTAAAAAGATTGGTACGATCATATCAAAAGTAAATTCTTAAATACTTGTGAAATATCATTATTGTAATTTGGCATTGGGAATCAGCCTTTTAAGCGGTATGTTTATACTGATAATATATGGAATAATTAATAATATAGCAGGAATATACACAATAATTATTAATTTATTTGTTTAATAGCGTGAATTTATCAAATATCTTCAGGAGGAAGCGATCAAGTGAGTGAAATTAGACTAGAAGTGTTTAAGGCTAACCGAGGGGACTGTATACTTGTTTCATGTGAAGGGGAAACAACGACAAATATTTTGATAGATCTTGGAGTAAAAGATACTTATGTAGATTGCGTGCAGAAGCGATTGGAAGAAATTCAAAGTCGAGGAGAGCATTTGGATTTGCTCGTTTTGACACATGTTGATGATGACCATATTGGTGGTGCTCTTCCATTTTTAAAAGACAACGGCAGTCATGCTTTATCAAATAAAATAAGCGTTAGGGATATATGGTTAAATAGTTACCGGCATCTTTCTCACAAACGCACTGCAGAAGATATTAACGAAAGAGTTAGGAATTCAATGGCTCGGCAAATCGTCATTTCAGATACTAATGAAGAAACAAAGATTAGTGCAACAGATGGTACAACGGTCGCAGGTATGCTATATAAACATCATTACCCTTGGAATTGTGCTTTTGATGGTCAGGCAGTCATAGAGAGAAAAAAGCCTATTATCATTAACCAAGAAGTGAAAATCACGGTTTTAACTCCTACCGTTGAACAAATCGCCGCATTACAAAGAGTTTGGCTTGAAGAATTAAAAAGAAAGTTCCCTGAGATCATATTTAATGATGATGAGATTTTAGACGATGCCATCTTCTACGCCTCCCATTATCTAGAGGACGAGTACGTTTTTGATGATGTAGAGTCAATTTCAAGAGGATCCTTAGATATTAATGAAGGGAGATTTTCTGAGGATCCTTCTGTCATTAATGCATCATCTATAACTTTTATTTTGGAATTTCTTAATAAACGAATATTGTTCCTTGCTGACTCGCCACCATCAGTATTACTACACCAGCTTCAAGCACTATACCCAGAAATGAGCCCAGAACATCCGTTATACTTCGATGCAGTGAAAGTTTCGCATCATGGAAGTAAGCGAAATACATGTAGTGAACTTGTGAAGCAAATCTCTTCAGAACGGTTTATTTTCTCGGCTTCCGGAAAGTATGGGCATCCACATATGGAAACAGTTTCACGTATTTTACTCCATTCTCCGTATGAAACCATCAGAAAATTATATTTTAATTATGAGACACATACCTCTAAAAGCCTGCTTCGGGATGATTGGATGGATAAATACAAGTACTTGTGTCGCTTTGGCGAAATAATTCGGATACCGATAGAAGATGCTGACAATGAAGGAGAAAAAAATGGACGCTAAAATAAAGAAGGCTACAGCACACGTAGAATGTGGAGGGAAATTCGGTACCGCTTTTTTAATTAGTCCTGTACTTGCAATAACTGCTTATCATGTTGTTTCTAGATATGTTGAAGGTTCATCTATATTTCTTGAATTTTCATTACCTGGTGAAACAGGTAATAGAAGTGCCAAATTACTAAATTCAAGAAACGAAATTGATACAGGCATTGATTTGGCTATTCTTCAATTAGATAAGCCTTTAGAAGAGATAGAACCGCTACAGTTGACCGCAAAAGAATTACCCTATGACCTTCCTTGGAAGGCATTTGGCTTTCCGGCCACAAAAGATACACCCGGGCAAACTTTCGTTGGTGAGGTTTCGATGTTTGTGGAACAGCATATCTCCAAATATGATCTTGACTTAGATTGTCGGAAACCGGATATTACTGATCCTAAATATGTTGTTTTCGGTGCATCTGGCTCAGCTGTTATTGTAGATAAAGAAGTGGTTGCAGTGCTTTCCGATAAAATGCCAGGAGGGACACTAGGTGCGGTTAGCATAAAGTTCGCTCGAGAATTGCTAACGGAGCTTAATATAACTTTTACAGACAACACTTCTCTGGTAGCTGAATCTCCGAGTAACGAACTTGAAGAGATGCTTAAAATGTATCATATAAAAGTTCGGTTTTATCTTGAAAATAGTATGACTTTACCTTTTCCTTCTGAATTAAATAATGATTTGATAAAATACTCGTACTTTAGTGAATTTTTTGAAATAAGCACGTGGAAATCAAAAATAATAGATCATATCAATACTATCTCAAAGGAATTTAATAGTAACGCCTTTTTAAGAGAGAGTATTATTAAATTACAAGAGCTATACGAATTAGATCTGCCCTATGAAGAATTTCAGAGTAGTATGCGCAAAACGGTTGATTTGATTTTAGAAGAAATACCTGATGACAAAAGAACTAAGGGCTTCAGACAATTATTATTTCACTTATATAATCTTTTAAAGAGAAGGTATAACAAAGTCTTGGTGCTTACTGGTGAATCAGGATCAGGGAAAACCCATTTGCTAAAAACAATACTATCGTCCTACCAAAGTGAGAAAGGTTTAGAATACTATTCTATTAGAATTCCGATAAGCATTAATGAAATAAAAGATAAAGGATTTGGAGAAGCAATAAAATTTAGCCTTAATCATTTCCTAAATTCTAATTTTAATGATATATCTGATGTTAATCACTTTGTTAACAATCTTAAAAAAGTAGGAATTACTTTTAAAGTAATCTTTATCATTGATGATCTACAGAATTTATGTAATTCTAGTGCAAAACATTATGACGATATAAAACAAACTATTGTGATGTATACAAAATTTGATTGGGTTAGCTGGTGTTTATCTATAAATGAATTTGATCAGTATTTGATTATGGACAATAGTAGATTTTTGGAAAAATATTGCTTTTCTAATAATTTCGATGATGCTAATTTATTTGTGAGTATGAGTAAAATAAATAGTGAAAATAAAGTGTGTCATAGAATATTAAATAATTATGGTATTGATACAAAAGTGATAGAAAAGTTTCCGCAAAATATTACTAATATAAAAATGCTTTTGAATAACCCTTTAATTTCTTATGTCTACGCTAATACTGTTAATGAAAATGAAAAAGAATTGCATAATATATGTTATTTTAACTTTATTAAAAGGTACTCTGATATTAAGAAAAAACAAATGGTCGAGTATTCTGAAAGAGATTTGCCGTTTCAAGAAAAAGATGTACAAATTAATAATGAAATTAACCAAGTAGTAAATTTTGTAATAAAAAATAAAAAGTTAACTTATTCAGAAAGTGAATTAAATGATCTATTTAAGAGCTTAGCCCATTGTTATTTTGAATTGCGTTCTGTGCATCTTGTTAGTAAAGCAATTGTAGAGTTTGAGGATGATATTGAAAGCCGTAAAGATATAATTGTTAAATTCGTTTTTAAACTATACTGGGCATATAAGATACTTTTAGAGTTTAGATCAAGAGATAACTGGTCGGAGTTTTCGTTACTGCGAGATTCATTTGTAGAGTTAAAAGATGATTTGCTTATTTATGAAATTCTTTACCTAGACACAGATTTTGAAAAAAATTCTGAAATTCTTAATCAAGAAATTACAGATGTATTAAATAGTACTAGTGAAAAAGGATTATTATTTTTTGTTGGAATAAAGACAAGTTTTAATTGCCAAGAAATAATTTTTCTCGAATTGTTAGAAAAGGGGGAGTTAATTTTAAACAAACAGGAAACTTTCGGTTTGATGTATTTTTTACTGCATACTAATGCAAGAAATGCAAAAATTCCTCAAAAGTGTATAGTACTAAGCAAATACTTAAATAAAGTTTCAGAACATGAATTAGGTGGTTATCTTAATGGTATATGTAAAAGCATATTTGGTAAGCTAAATAATCTGACAAAATTTAAAAGGTGTATGGCTGAGTTTATTTGCAGTTCGGATACTAATATAAGTAAAATGATTGGAAAAATTGCAGCAGAAAATTTTATTCGGATCGTTACCGAAAAACAATATAGCTTGGAAGAGATTGTGAAAAATCATCTAATTATTTTCTTAGGCGACAACTTAGAAAAGATAAAGGAAAGCATGAATACTGGGTCGGAAAAAGGTAAAAATTCGAATGCAACTTTTATTGAATATTTTTTGCGCTTTTTATTTAGATTATTAATTGAAAATAATGAAGACAATAGACTTTTATTACATGAAATATTGTTAAAGGAAAATTTTTATTATTTAGAAAGGGTTAAAGCTGATAATAAATTTAAAATCATCGGACATATATTAAGAAGTAATAGTGCTATTGCATATGGAGCTTATTATAAACATTTAAATCACTCAAAGAAAAAAAACTTCAAGAAACAATATATTGAGTGCATTACAAAACTTTTAGACTCAGAATTAATTGAACAGAGGATTTTAGCGTTCCATTTTATATCCAATACTTTAATTGATGAGGACCCTAAGTCTACTTTGGATATTGATTTCTTTCCGCTATTAAAAGTAATACATGAAGATAATCGACTTGAAATGTTTAATGATGGCCGAAAGGACTTTTACGAAAGAAATTTTTATCCATATCTTAAATAATGTTGAAGAAGGAAAGAGACTAATTTATATATCTCTATTAGAGTTAAGGGATGTTATGAAAGGTATGTTCATTTATCCTCAAACGGATCAAGAAGTAGATATGGCTTTTGAAATGAATGGATGCAAAAATATTGTTCTGATAGTTAATTTAAATCAAAACTGATCTGAAATTAGAAAGCAACCCTTACAAGCACTTTAACAGGAAAAATGCTGTTCATTCCTCGTCTGTAAGACTAATAAAAAGTAATAATTTATTGTGGGTGAAAATAAAAAATAGCAATAACACCCACGAAGTACCCACATAAAAAGAAAAAGGTATGAAAAGGAATGAATTTGTAGAGAAGAAAAACACTGATTTTTCAAGGGATTTTTAAGCTGTTTTAAAGCTATAAAAGAAGAAGTATATTCCGCACACAAGTTCACCCTTGGGAGCGCGAGCAATACATGTCAATGTACTAAGAAATCCAACCCCTTGAGCCGTATGGCTTCAAGGGGTTTTTCTTTGATGGGCAAATGACGGAGATAAGCAGTCTATTTACGGCTTGCCCATCATTTGCCCATCTTTTTTTAAGAGTGTTTTTGACCGAAAATGTCCTTTGTATATTCTTCAAACCTGCCCATTTGCTGTTCCTCTAATTTCTTTGAAATATGGGCATAAACATCAGCGGTTATTTCAATTCCTCCATGACTCAATCGTTTCTGGTAATACTTTAGATCTGCGCCAGCTTCCTCAAAAGGAAATGTACTTCGTCTAAAGAGAGAGTGGCTTGATGAGGCTATAGATATCTCCGCATTTCCCCATGAAACACAAGAAATATTGGAAGCAGCAAGTTTTATATTGCGAAACAGTTAGAAGCCAAAAGCCCTTAAAACAAGGGCTTTTTTTTATTATACACATAAATTTAAAATAGTTTTTTGATTAAAGTAGTTATTTATTAAGCCCTCGCTTCTTAATTACCTCCCAGATCTGTCTCATTTCCTCCAGCTGATCTTCGGGGGCTTCTTTCATCTCTTTAAAGAAAAGGTTTAGCTCGGGGTTTTTGAAAAATTCCAACATTTCTTTTTTATCCTCGGCAAGGCTGATTGCATTATCAATATTTCCTTTAATTATATAGTCAGTCGTAACATCGTAGAAAGCAGCTATTTTTTCAGGCGTTTCAAAATCTGGCTGAGTTTTACTTAGTTCGTACCGAGCATACGTGGAGCGGTTAATACTTAATCTGTCTGCAACTTCTTGTGAGAAAGATCTCTAATGCCCTTCGGTATAGGAATCTTTTGCTTCAACCGCAATGATTAAGGCCTGCATGGTTTTCGTATATAGGCTATTTTTCTTCTCTTCGTTCGCCATGATAACCGTTGCATAGTGGAGCAGGATTAAATAAACCAAAAAAAATAATAAGTTGGAAGATGATGTCCACAATGTAAAATGTCATTTCTGGATGGAGCCATATGACCAGCAAATAGCAGAGCACGGTCGTTATGTACGAATACAAAAAATAGGCTATCTTCTTAAACAACATGCCAAAAATCGGTGGGATGAAAAATAAGGAAAAACCTAAAACAGGGGCACTGTAATAAATCAATGCAATAATAACTGTAATGCTTAATCCGAAAAACCGCGCATTTCTTCGTTTAAAAAGTGCTGAAAAACGGTATAAGGTACCAAGCCGAATAGTAAGGTGGATAGAAGCAGTAGCAGATTAAAGAAGGGCTCCTTTCCAAAAAACAGGGCCAGTAATAGTATCACTCCCGCACAGCTACCCAATAGTCTACACGTAACGCGCAGAATTTTTTTCGTCGCCGTAAAATAACTTCAACTCCAGTTAACCCTAGTCTGTATAATGATTTTTTCGACAAACATTGACAAAGTTTTATAGTGTTTAATAAAATTCTATAAATCTCGTGGATATAATGGATCAAGTTAGTTGAAGGAGGGTTATTGTAGTAATGTGGGAGGTGTAAGGAAGTGATTCGTTATGAGAATTAGAAAATCACACAAGAATGTTAGCAAGTTAACAGAGTGTCTAAATGGAAAGATAGAGAGTTATGTAAGGAATTTTTTTATCGATAACATAAATGTTTGTATGTATAATAACACTTAAAAAAATTATTTTATATCACTTTGGAGGAAAAACTTATGGGGAAAACTCCTTACATCCTTTTTCCATTTATATTAGCTTACATTTTTGGTTATTATTTATGGTTAACGCTTTTTCAAAACAATGAATATTTTAAAATGGTTGCAAGCTTTTTTTCAATTGGTGCACCACTACTAGGCGCTATTTGTTTATATATGGCTTTCTATAAATCCAATGGTCATAACAAACTGTTCTGGTTCTTTTTATTCGCAGGTGCTCAAAGTTATTTAATTGCGCAATTAACCTGGTTCTACAACGAATTATTTCTAAAAAAAGAAGTGATCTTTCCGAGTTGGTCCGATTTGTTTTATCTGCTCGCGATGCTGTTTCAGTTGATTGCTGTGTTGATTAAAGTCAACCAGAATAAAAGAAATACGAATTTCATTCGTTTTGTATTTGATATTCTAATTATCATGACTGTGGCCATCACGTTAAGCTGGTACTTTATTATTCAGCCTGTACTAGAACGGGAAGGGATTTTAAGTATATTTGTATTAGTTTATGTTGGCTATCCTATTTTGGATTTACTGCTTTTATCTATAATGACGAGCCTTATATTCAGTTCTAAATTTAGCAGTGTGCTCCCAAGTAAAATTCTTTTTTTAATTTTACTTGCCTTCGGTGTGCTCATTTTAGCTGATACAGCCTATATGATTGAAGTGACCTTAAACACCTATTCTTCAGGGAACCTGATAGATCCATTATGGGCCTTAACATATCTGTTATTAGGATCAGCAAGTTTTCTTTTTGTAATTGAAAAAGAAGCGGACGGATCGATGAACTCTACAGATAGTGAAACAATTAAGTTTGAGTATATTTCTTTTCGCAGAATACTCCCTTATTTAGCGGTTATCATGTTGTTAAGTATCCAACTCGTCCATAATAATATGAATAGTCTCTCTGTTGGATTTTCGGTTGCAATTATCCTGATTATCATCAGACAACTTGTCATCCTATGGGAGAATGATTCCTTGGTAAAAAAATTAAATAAATCAAACGTTGTTCTAGAAGAAAAGGTACTTCTTAGAACGGCTGAACTAACGGCTAAAAATGAGGAATTAGGAAGAATGGTTAACCATATCGAACATATGGCAAATTATGATGCTTTGTGTGATATACCGAACAGAAGATACTTTGAAGCGAAATTAAATCAATTGCTTGATAAGGCCCGTTCAGAAGATAGCTCCTTAGCGTTGCTTTTCTTTGACTTGGACCGCTTTAAATCCATTAATGACACGTATGGCCACTCTGTTGCCGATTTGTTATTAAAAGAAATCGGAGAACGGTTAAAAGTATTTGCGAAAGAGCAATATTTCATTTCAAGATTAGGTGGAGATGAGTTTACTGTTCTTATAGAGGATGCCGAAGATAAAAAAGAGCTGGCAAGGATTGCAGAAGAATTACAACATTCCCTGGCTAAACCATTTTATAAAGAAGATACCCAAATAGGTTTCTCCATCAGCATAGGTATAGCGCGATTTCCTTCTGATGCTTCAAATGCTGAACAGCTGCTCCAGCATGCAGACACAGCCATGTATCAGGCAAAAGAGTCTGGCAGAAATAATTATCAATTATTCAGAGCAGAATACACCCAAAACTGATTCATTAAAACTGAGGGGTTATGAAGCAAACGGGTGCTACAGCTAAATAAATAAGTAAGTAATATATATATTTAGCTCTGTTAAAGAACAATGTTGATTTCTTATTTAACTAATGGAGCAGTTTAGTTGAAATAAAATATGCTAAAATTAAAACAAATTATTCGTGAACGGTGGATTAAGAAATGCTGAATTTGTCGGAGAAGGTGGCTGCATATCAACTTGGATTGGGAATAGGGTATTTTAAACTGCCTAAAGTAGTTGAATGGGTTGATTTAACGATATTACTATTGGAATCTTCTGGAATTCCTTATCAATTGTACGAGGTTTCGTTATCGAGTAATAAAAAAATAGATGACGTTATCAGCCTTTTAAATGAAATAACAAGAGGAAATCACATAGATATTGCATCGAGAGTTATATTAGGTCTCCTGCACAAATCATTTGCGAAAAAAACTCGAAATTCATCAAGTGATTACCTTGATTTATAGATTAGCTTTACACCATTTTAGCAATAGAGCGTTCAAGGAAAAAGAATGACTGAAAGAGCAACGATTCATCCCCCCACTTGGCAAGCTTGAAGTGGGGGGTGTTCTCGCCGAAGATGATAAATAAAAGAGAGAACAAGAATCAAGTATCCTGTTCTCCGCTCCGTAGAATTGGGCTGTTTGCTTTTCTTTTAATGCTTTGTGAACCTGTCTTTACTACAAGACCTTTAAAAGGGATCGCATAAATGCGGTGTGCAGCACACCACTGACCACTGCTTCACAAAAGTCAACTTCCTTCATTCACAAATAATAGTTTTTAATCATTCTGCTCCTATGTTTAGTTGTGTAAACATATACAATAGCTTGCCGAAGAAACGGGTTTCATGTTATGAAAGCATGTGTTACAGGGATATCTTTTAAACTAAACTGTTTTTTTGATTATTTTCTGGCTGGTTGATTTGGCTTGTACCGAACTGTTTTTAATAAATAATACTAATACGAAGCCAATCAGGAGCATGGCGCTAAGGAATATAAGTCCTGCACCTGTAGAGCCGGTTGAGTCCTTCATCAACCCTACAGCATAAGGTCCAAGAAAACCGCCCAGATTTCCAATAGAGTTAATGACAGCAATACCTACAACTGTTGTGGATGGAGTTAATAACATGGACGGAAGTGCGAAAAATGGTCCTTTAAAGCAATACATTCCAGCAAGAGACAGAGTAAGGAAGAACATTGAAAGAAATGGATTGCTTGTTAATCCAGCTCCAATTAGAGCAAGAGCTCCAATGACCAGTGGAATAGCCGAATGCATTTTTCTTTCGCCAGTTCGATCAGAGCGTACTGCCCAGTAGTTCATCGCAATTGTAGCCACAATAAAAGGAATCGTGGATATAAGACCGATTTGAGTATTGCTTAAAAAGCTTGATAGTTCTTTTATAATTTGAGGCATCCAATAGCCAACACCAAGGCTTCCTGAAATATAAACAAAATAAATGATCGCCAAATGCCACACCTTTTTATCAGTAAGCGCTTTTTTATGATCTTTTTCTTGCACTTCTTTCTTTCCTTCATGCTCTTCTTTATCCTTACGAAGTTCTTCAATCAGCCAGGTTTTTTCTTCTTTAGAAAGCCATTTTGCTTCTTCAGGTTTATTTGTTAAATAAAAATATGTAACAATTCCTAGAATGACTGCTGGAGAGCCTTCTAAAATAAACATCCAGCGCCAGCCTGAAACACCAAGCCACTCAATGTTATCCATAATCCATGTCGATAATGGCCCGCCGATAATATAAGATACGGGAATAGCAGTCATAAACATAGCGATGGTACGGGCGAGTTCTTTTTTTCTAAACCAGAAGTTTAAATAAAGAATAATTCCAGGGAAAAAGCCGGCTTCAGCGACACCAAGCAGGAAGCGGATAATATAAAGGTGAGAAGCCTCTTGTGCAAAGGCCGTAGCGACAGAGACGATCCCCCAGGTAATCAAAATCCGTGCAATCCACACTCTTGAACCGTAACGCTGCAGTAAGATATTGCTTGGCACTTCAAACAAGAAATAACCAATAAAGAAAATACCAGAAATAAATCCAAATACTTCACTTGTGATGCCAAGATCCGCATTCATGTCCAAGGCCGCATATCCAATGTTCGCTCTGTCCAGATAAGATATGATGTACAGAATAAAAAGGAATGGGATGAGACGCATAGTTACTTTTTTGATGGTTCGTTTTTCTACATCTTTTGAATAATCTTTCACTCTGATTCCCCCTAATGTTCATAATGAAAAGACCGTGAATTCCTGCTTAAAATAAGTACACAAAACAAAAACAATCTCATTTATCTATAACGGATTCCACCTGCTATGTAAGGGTTTACAAAAAAGGGTAGAAATTTTTCAAAGTCCAATGGTAATACAGTTCATAGAAGAATAACTTTATGAAAAAATTTGTATGAATAATGTATGGAACTTCGATAATTTGTTATACAAATTTAATGGATTATATTGTTTTGCTTACTATTTTTATTTATTATAGAGCCTATATAAAGCTTTGTAAATCAATTTTTAGAAAAATTAAAATATAAATGTATAACAAATTACTTGAAATTTGTTATACAAATTTGTTATAAATAAAGCAATATTTCTTGTTGCAATGAAGAGAGAGGAAGGAACAAAACATGTCAAAAAAGGAAAAGATCTCGCAAGTCATCTCTCGTGAATTATTGAACCAGATTGAATCCGGAACATTTCCCCCCGGATCAAAGCTGCCCACTGAGATGGAGTTGTCTACCCAGTTTGGTGTTAGCAGAGTGCCTATACGCGAAGCATTGAGTATGCTCCGGGCTGCAGGTATGGTCTCTTCACGGCAGGGCGGGGGGACTTATGTAGAGGAGGCAACTAATTCAACATTGCTGCAGCGCGTACGAATAGAAAGTGATGATGTCGAAAGTATTAAGCATCTTTTTGAAATGAGAAAAATCTTGGAGCCTGAAGGAGCCTACTTAGCAGCACTCAGACGTACACCAGAACAGCTTGAACGAATGAAAGAAATATTAAAAAGAATGGAAGATGAGTCGCTTCAAAAAGGTACGAGTGCAATCGATGCAGATATCGATTTTCATCGTTCTGTTATTTTGGCGACACACAATCCCATTATGATTCAAACGTTGGAAAACTTGTCTTCTTTATATAAAAGATCTTTAGACATTACCCTGCGTCCAAATGTAGAACTCAGACAAAGACGTGAGGCTGTTTATAAAGAACACTATAATATTTTGCTGGCCATTGAAGCAGAAGAACCGGAACTGGCCAAGATTCAATGCGTGATTCATCTTAAAAATGCGGAAAAGAAATTAAGCTTATTATTGAGAGACTATACAGTATAGACAAAAGGGGAGACGGAAAATGAAAGCGGTTAAACAGAAGCACATTGAAGAAATTCAAAACATCGTGAAAGAAGGAAGAGTCCTAATAGATAAAAGTGATCGTTTTAGTTATTCATTTGACGGCTCTTTCGGCACGTTTTTGCCGGATGCGGTCATTCAGACCAAAAGTGTGGAAGAACTCGCTGCTCTCGTGAAACTGGCAAACCGCGAGCAGATTCCGGTTTATCCCCGTGGCCAGTCCACTTCTTTGAGCGGGGGGCCTCTTCCGGTAAAAGGAGGGCTTGTGTTTGATTTATCTGTTATGAACGATGTGCTTGAAATTTATGAAGAAGATTTGGTTGCCGTTGTTTCTCCAGGTGTACTGACATCCGCTGTCCATCAAGCCGCAGAACAAAGAGGGCTTATGTATCCGCCGGATCCAAGCAGTTCTCATGTATCTACCATTGGAGGCAATCTGGCTGAAAATTCAGGCGGGCCCAGAGGATTAAAGTACGGAGTAACCAAAGATTATGTGATTGGGTTGGAAGTGATCACGCCGGAAGGGGAGATTATTAAAACAGGTGGAAAAACAGTAAAAAACGTAACCGGCTATGATTTAACAAAACTGATTGTCGGATCAGAGGGAACGCTGGGTATTATTACAAAAGCGATACTTCGGCTTATTCCAAAACCCGTTGCTTCTGCGACGGTTATGGCGGTGTTCAACAGCCTTGTTGATGCAGGAAGTGCCATTTCAAAAATCTTATCGGCAGGGATTTTGCCTTCAAAAATGGAGCTGATGGATCAGTCTTCTATTACAGCGGTTGAAAATTACGAACCGTTAGGCCTGCCAACAGAGGCTGAAGCCATTATCTTAATTGAACTGGATGGGCACCCTCTGGCTTTGGAAGACGAAGTAAAAAAGATAAATGAACTATGCCATTCGGTTGGTGCTGAGGAAATTCGTATTCCAAAAAACAAAGCTGAAGAAGCAGAAATCTGGAGGGCCCGTAAGCTGGTGTCGCCAGCTATCGTCCGTATAAAACCAACTAAAATTTCAGAAGATGCCACGGTGCCAAGAAGCAAAATTCCGCAAATGTGCCAAAGGCTTCAAGAAATTCGTGATAAGTACAACATACACCTTGTTGTATTTGGTCATGCAGGGGATGGAAATTTACACCCTAACATTATTTGCGACAAAAACGACAAGGAAGAAATGCGCCGTGTTGAGCAGGCGGTTGCTGAGATCTTTACAACAGCAGTGGAACTCGGCGGAACACTTTCGGGGGAACACGGTATTGGCTTAATGAAAGCCCCATTCATGGAAATGGAACTGGGTACAGCCGGTCTGGAGATGATGAAGCGCATAAAAAAAGTGTGGGACCCAAACAACATCATGAACCCCGGAAAAATATTCCCTGAACCGGGGCAGAAATTGGAGTTGAGTTAAGATGAAGCAAACGCTCGAACAACTAAAAGAAGAATTACAGTATGAAAAAACAAATGCCTGTGTACAATGCGGCTATTGTCTGCCGGTTTGTCCGACATATATGACAATGGGGAAAGAAACACATTCTCCGCGCGGCCGAATTAACCTGATCAAAATGGTCGGGGAAGGAAAAATAACAGATTTATCTGTTCTGGAAGAGCCAATGAATATGTGCCTTGGCTGTCGCGCTTGTGAAACAGCATGTCCAACTGGAGTTCAATATGGGTCTCTTTTAGAAGCAGCGCGGGCAGCGATTGTGAAACGAAAGACATTTTCTGTTCCTGTCCGGCTGCTGAGAAACGCCATGTTTAAAAAAGTATTTCCAAGCAGGCAGGCTATGACATTAACGGGTAATGCCGTTTGGCTTTATGAAAAAAGCGGAGTACGAAAAGCAGCCCATAAATCTGGTATGACAAACAAGCTGCCCTATCATTTAGGGGCATTCGAAGCGGTCATGCCACAGGCCGTTTCGCCGAAAGAGCGCAAAAAAACGCCTGACAGAATAAAAGCAAAAGGAGAAAAGAAATACACGGTTGCCTTTTTTACTGGCTGTATTATGGATGCTATGTTTCAGCGTATCAACCGGTTATCGATTGAGCTGCTAGCTGAAGCGGGCTGTGACGTTGTCGTTATACAAAAACAAACATGCTGCGGGGCGCTGCACGCGCATTCTGGAGAAATGGAAGAAGCCAAGCGTCTGGCTAAGCAAAACATTGCAGCGTTTGAAGAAGAGAACGTTGATTTTGTTGTGAATAATGCAGGAGGATGTGGTGCTATGCTGTATGAATATGGTCATTTACTTGCAAGTGATCAGGAATGGGCAGCTAGAGCTTCGGCATTCTCTGAAAAATCCAAAGACATCAGCGAAGTACTGATTTCTTGTGGCGGTTTGCCAAATCTGCGATCAAAACGGAAAGAACGGGTAACGTATCAACGTTCCTGTCACATGACAAACGTGCAAAAAGTGACTAAACAGCCTGTAGAACTTTTAAAAAGTATTTCAGGAGTTCAATTGATAGAGATGGAGCGGGCAGACATGTGCTGCGGTTCAGCAGGAATTTATAACATCGTTAACTATGATGCATCTATGGAGATTCTCGATGAAAAAATGAAAGATACGAAAGCGACCGGAGCATCCGTCGTAGTTACGACCAATCCGGGATGTCTGCTGCAGATGAAGCTGGGTATTGAGCGTGAAAATCTTTCTCAGTCTGTGAGAGCACTGCACTTAATCGAGTATCTTGCTGAAACAGCTGGAATTTCATGAATTGTATTTTTAACCTGTTTGAAACTCCCGCGGCTTTCGGCTGTAGCCGTGGGAGTGTCAACAACGAGGTAATTATGAGCCTTTTTCTACTTATTCAATTATTGTTCGACAATAAAAAGAGGCCTTAAACTACCGGGGTTCAGCTTTTCATGGCGAGGGCGCTTCTTTTTTGTTTTTATGGTTTCAATACAACTTTTATGCAGTCATCCGTTTTTGTAACAAACAATTCACAGCCTTTTTTTGCTTGATCAAGCGGAAGAATGTGGGTAACCACATCACCCGGATCTACTTTGCCTTCCGCGATCAGCTGATACAAAGAGGCATGCGGTGGATAACGGGTGCCTGACCTGTTCGCTTATAAAACAGCTACACAGAAAAGAGCTTTGGACACCTGAACTGCACCCCAACTGTTAGTTGTAACTAACAGTTGGGGTGCAGTTTTTAATATACAAAAGTATATCAAAAAATTAAGTTATACCTTTTTTTCTTTATGGCTCTATTAAAGAATATTGTTGATTACTGGACAGGCTAAAGGTCACCTTGCTGTTTGGTGATGTTTTTTCCTTATTGAACTAAGACTCGCTTTAACTTTTGATAAAAAAGGGGAAGATAATGAAACAGTAGTTTTGAAAACATATGGGCAAATAACACAAAGGATATTTGTAAAACAAACCCAATAAAAAGAAAGAAACAAAACTTTCTCATGCTTAATAAATTCTCATTTATGAGGTGTTTTAAGGTAAATAAGGAGTAAGGAAAGTCAATAAACACAGACGTAATGACTCCTGGGACATAGCTTTTGAAGAAAATAAATTGAAATAAATGACTAATACCATTAGCCAGCAATATTCCAGGAACTAAAATGAAAAGAAAGTGATAGCCTCCATTCCCATAAATTTTCTGTTCCTTGAAGCTTTATAGCACCCGATTAAAAATAAAATTCATTACAATATAGTGGAACAGTATTTTTATTTTAATTCAGACTTGATTGAAACTAAATGGGATACACTCACCAAAATCATAGCTAGATAATTTAGTGTACATTCTTAGTACATTGACATGTACTGCTCCCAAGGATGAACTTGTGTGCGGAATATGCCTCTTCTATAAGCAGCTTTTTTAAGGGACGATCGTTTGTATTCAATCGGACTTACATAGCCTAGTGTTCCATGTATTCGCAGCTTGTTAAACCAGTTAACATAATCACTGAATTCAAGTGTAAGATGCTTCAGGCTATCAAATTCACCAATTATAAATCAACATAATTCGAATATTTAATAATTCATTTTTCTTTCAAATTAAAATATTCAGAAAATTAAATTGACAGTATTAATTTTCCATTGATATACTTTGACGAAAGGCAACCTATTTTGATAGGAGGAATGCAGGTGAATGGAATCCACGATGTAGGAGGAATGGATGGGTTTGGAAAAGTGGTGACCGGGGAAGATGAGGTGCTTTTCCATGAGGATTGGGAAAGAAGGGCTTTTGGACTTCTGAATGGTGCCTTAGGTCAGGGATTTTTTAACCTTGATGAGATGAGGCATGGGATAGAGCGGATGAATCCAGCAGATTATTTAACATCCGGGTATTATGGCCACTGGACTGCTACACTTGCAAAATTATTGGTTGAAAAAGGCATGATAGACGAATCTGAACTCGACAGGCGAACACAGGCATATCAAAAAGAAAGCAATAAAGAAATCCCGCGTAGAGAAAATCCGGAACTGGTCGAACATATGAAGCAAGTCGTAAAATTCGGCGCCTCAACTGTCCGAGAAATATCAGCTCAACCCAAGTTTGGAATTGGCAGTAGAGTAAAAACTATTAATCATAACCCATCAGGTCATACACGGCTGCCGCGATATGCGCGCGGAAAATATGGAATAATTAATGCAGTTTATGATGCCCATGTTTTTCCTGATGCTCACGCGCATGGAAAAGGAGAAAGTCCCGAATACCTGTATTCGGTAAGGTTAACAGCGGATGAGTTATGGGGTGTTAATGGGCAGGAGGCAGTTTATATTGATCTTTGGGAGAGTTATTTAATCCCAGTAAACGAATAAGGGGGAGTATGTTTTGTCTGAAAATCATAATCATGATCACCATCATCACGGTCACCACCATCCAAGTCCTGAGTCCTATTGGTCAGCCAGAACAAAAGCAGTAGAATCACTGCTGATTGAAAAAGGGCTTATTTCTTCTGATGCAATAGAAAGTGTCGTCCAGTTTTATGAAAAGGATCTTGGTCCTATGCACGGGAAAAAAGTAGTGGCTAAAGCATGGTCAGATCCCGACTTTAAACAAAAGCTGCTTGCCGATTCAGAAACAGTACTAAAAGACCTCGGATATTTTGGGATGCAAGGTGAACATGTCAGAGTTGTTGAAAATACTGAAGATGTACACAATGTAGTATGCTGCACATTGTGTTCATGTTATCCTTGGGCTTTGCTCGGATTGCCGCCTGCCTGGTATAAAGAACCAGCTTACCGTTCACGAATCGTAAAAGAGCCGCGTTCAGTGCTTGAAGAATTTGGTTTAGTGCTGCCTGACAAGGTAGAAATAAGAGTATGGGACAGCAGTGCAGAAATTCGATATCTCGTAATACCAGAAAGACCTGCTGGCACAGAAGGAATGACAGAGGAGGAACTCGCCGAACTGGTTACTCGTGATTCTATGATCGGTGTAGTCAAAGTCCAGCCTCCTGCAAGAGCAAACGTATAAGGGGGAGAAAAAATGAAAACATGTGAGGTTCAGTCAGTTAACGAAGTTATGGCCTCTATGCCGGAGGAATCTTCACCTCCGAGGAAAAATGGGGAGTTATATTTCGAGGAGCCCTGGGAAAGTCGCGCATTTGGAATGGCGATCGCTTTATATGATCAAAAAATATATAGCTCATGGGATGATTTCCGAAGTCTTTTGGTTGAGAAGATTGCCTCGTGGGAAAACACCGATGGGGAAAAAAATGAATGGAGCTATTACGATCATTGGATGGGAGCCCTTGAAGAGCTCGTTATGAAAAATGGAATATTAGACGAACAGGAAATAGAGAAACGTGCAAACGAATTTCTCAGCGGAGTGAGAGATGAATTTTAATTATGATTTAAAGGTGCGGGGCAGGATTTCGTATCTCCTGCTTGACCTGCAATATTATCTTTAAAAGTCGGAATATTTAAATAATTAGTTACTTTTCTAATGAATGAATAATTGGAGGGGACGATTTGAAACAGTATATCCAAACAGTACTTAACTCTAAGGGTATCTCCCTGTCTGAAAAAGAGTATGAAATTATATCAGAGGTCTGGCAGGGGATTGAACAATTAAGATCTTCTGTCGAAGAAAAAAGACTCGATGATTTTAATATGGAACTTTTCCTCATTCCAAAGGGGGAAATGAATAATGAGTAAAGAACTCTCTAAGATGTCTATTGAAGAATTGGCCCCCTTAATTGCCAGCAAAGAGATCTCACCAACTGAATTGACAAAATCGGTTCTGGAACAAGCGATTTCTCATAATCCAAAAATTAATGCTTTTATCCGAATTGACGAGGAAAATGCCCTGCTGGCGGCCAGCAAGGCGGAATCTGAGATTGCGGAAGGAAATTATTTAGGCCCGCTGCATGGTATCCCAATGGCTCTTAAGGACATCTTTTTCTTGGATGGACAAGTATCCACTATGGGATCGAAAATTCACAAGGATTTTGCAGCAGATTATGATGCAACTGTTGTTTCAAAGCTAAAACAAGCTGGAGCGATTCTGATAGGTACTTTAAATATGCACGAGTATGCATGGGGCGGGACAACAAATAATCCGCATTTTGGGCCATGCCGCAATCCGTGGAATACAGAGCGTATCCCAGGCGGGTCCAGCGGTGGCTCAGGAGCGGCAGTTGCGGCAGATATGTCGATTGCTTCTTTAGGAACTGATACAGCTGGATCTATCAGAATTCCATCCGCAGCATGCGGTATTGTAGGACTTAAACCTACACATGGAAGGGTCAGCAAGCATGGATGCTTCCCGCTTTCCTGGTCCCTTGATCATGTCGGACCGATGACGAAGACAGTGACTGATGCGGCTATCATGCTCGAAGCCATTGCTGGTTATGATCCGAATGATCCGACCACGATAAATGTCCCTGTCCAAAAATATACTCAGTTTTTAAAAGAGGATATTAAAGGATTGGTAATTGGAGTGGAAGAAAACTATTATTTCCAAGATATTGATGAAGAAGTTTCAGCAAGGGTCAGGGAAGGAATTGAAACGCTGCGGGCTTTGGGGGCCGAGATTAAACCAGTATCTGTTCCTGCACTAAAACATACTCTTTTTGCAGAGTATGTAACTATCTTGGGAGAATCAGGTGCCATTCACCATAACAATATGAAAGAACGCCCTCTTGATTTTGGTGAAGACGTTAGAATTTCCCTGGGCTTAGCGGAAATGCCGAGTGCTGTTGACTATGTGATGGGGCAGCAAATACGCCGTAAACTCGTTCAGGATTTCAATGAAGTTTTCCAGTCTGTTGATGTAATTATAGCGCCTACACTGCCTATTGTGGCACCAAAAATAGGGGAAGAAACCACGTTGGTAAACGGGAAACCAAGCATGGTTACCAATGACCTGATTCGGTTGAACTCACCAAGTAACTTAAGTGGACTTCCTAGTTTATCGATTCCATGTGGTTTAAGTAAAGGTTTACCTGTGGGCATGCAAATAATTGGAAAAGCATTTGATGAAAGCACACTCCTAAAAGTCGGTTTTGCATTTGAACAAACAAAGCCAATGGGCAATCAAAAACCACAATTGGGTGAAGCTGTTAAGTGAGTGGTATGAAAAAAAGGATAATAGTGTGTGTTGAGTAAATAGGAGTGGTGGAAAATTGGCGACATGGGATTTATCAAAAACTAAGCACCACGTATTAATTTGCAATGGCAGCAGCTGTATGAGAAAAGGTGGGGAAGAAGTAACTCAAGCTATCCGTAACGAGATTGCTTCCGCTGGAGCCGACCAATTTTATTCATACAAGTCGAACCCGCTGTAACGGTCGCTGTCAAGACGCCTGTGTTGTAATCGTTTATCCGGAAGGCGTTTGGTATAAAGATATGACAACAGAGCACGCAGAAAAATTGGTTCACGAACATTTAAAAGGTGGAAGCCCGCTTGCTGAACAGATTAGTTTATCCTACTGCGATGAGTCTTTTCAACCTACCCCCAAAACGGCAAAAGGCAAACTAAAAAAGGAAGTGTTAGTTAAAAAGTAATCGAGAATGATGAATAGTTTACAGAATCATGAAAAAGGCACTGTCCCATTCTACAATGGAAAGTTAAGTAAAACTTCAATGGCTTAAAAAACAGTTTATAATGTTTTATCGTAAAACATTAAAAAAGATGTCATGGTTTACATTACCCGCTTTCGCAGAAGAGGCCTTCAATGTGGGGAAATAGGGGGCGAAGCAGGCTTCGCCGTGCAGTGCCATATCGGTTTCGATCAATCGCGTGCAGAGCACTCAGACATGTTCAAAACCGCTGATTAAATGACGAACTGCAAGTATAGGGATTCGTCATTTACACAAAATTCTTGACGGTCCCCGATATATAATTTGTTATATTGTCTTTAACTGAATTCGTCCATAGGAAAGCCTGAGGACACTGATTAAACAGCTTGATTGCTGTGTGATCGGTGTCCTCTTTTTCGTTTAAAAGGGGTGATAAAATGAAGAATTATAAAATCAATTAATAACCTGGGTGAAGAAAAATGATGGCAGATTAACCTTGAAAAGAAAAGCGTATCTTCAACCTTGAAAGGTGAATAATAAAGATTAAACCTGGTGATATGGTAAGATAGAGGTGGAGGATTAACCCTATAGACAAAATTGCTAAAAGTGGATTGGAGGAAGGGTGTCACCTTTTGTCTAAATGTAGATTTAAAAGGAGCGTTTGTAAATGAAAACCATGACTAGACTCACTTTCGCCAATAACCAAAAGGAATTAGATTATAAAATTGAAAAAATTAAGCAAGACCATGAACGGCTAAATCCTGAAAGCAAGGTTGAAATTTCTTACTTAGATCCAAAATCTGATGATATTCATTTTCTAAAGGACAGGACCACTCAACTGTTAATTGGGATACGGATAGAAAATGAGCAAATAAAGATAAAAAAGCAGTGTTAAAAAGACTTAATTGTTATGAAAAAGAGGTATGAAGATGGCAGGTAAAAACAAGTACGATATTGGAGAAATAGTAAGAATAAAAACAACTGGTGAATATGTAACAATAACTAAATCACAGTATATAAAGAATATGAAGCGGTACTCTTATACTGTTAAAGAGCATTCATCAACTTTTTACTTCGAAGATGAATTTTATAAGTAAAAGATAAGCTGAAGTCGATAATTGTGTTCAGCATTAATTTTAGAATAGAATTTTTCGATTGGAAATTTGTTGTAGTATATGTAACTGAATATGTCCAAGATAGGAAAGCCTGAGGACACTGATTGTGCAGCTTGATTGCTGTGTGATCGGTGTCCTCTTTTTTTGTTTTTAAAGGGGTGGGTGAATGAAGGATTTAAGGATCAATTAATAATCTGGGTGAGGAAAAATATGGCCGGATAATCTTGAAAAGAAGGGCGCGTCTGCTAAACAAAATCTCCATTACGTATAAATCAAGATAAAGAGAAATAATTTATTGAGACAACAGGTTTTAGAAAAAAAAACGGTCAGCAAAATCAATCTTGGAGGTACATTTCCTAACTCATTTTTTATATGATTTTTTACTGTTAAAAGCCAATGTTTAAACGTATAGGACGATCATATGTATATAAGTTTCATTTATAAAGGGAAGCAACTAAGATCAATTATCAATAAAAGAACAATTGATGTGATATAATATATGGTATTAGGGTAAATACCTAATACCAATATTTCATTAAAGGAACGGTGAAGATTTTTTTGGACAGTATATGGATTTCCATTGTATTTGTATTAATCCTTATTATAGCAAATGGTATTTTTGCTATGACGGAAATTGCGATTGTAACTTCTAAAAAGAACAGACTTGAAAAACTACAAGAAGAAGGCGATTCCCGGGCAGCATACGCATTAAAATTAGCGGAGGACCCGAATCAACTGTTATCAACCATCCAAATTGGAATAACATTAATTGGTGTTATTACAGGTGCCTTTGGTGGAGCCACAATAGCAGGCCAGTTAGCTGTTTATGTTGAACAAATTGAAGTTCTTTCACCTTTTAGTTACGAGCTTAGTTTTGCAGTAGTTGTCGGGCTTTCAACTTATTTATCATTAATAATAGGTGAGTTAGTACCAAAAAGAATTGGGATGGGAAATCCTGAAAAGGTCGCTTGTGCGGTAGCAAAACCGATGTTTTATTTTTCGAAAATCGGAAAGCCTCTCATTTGGTTTTTAAGTAAATCGACAGAAATTGTGTTGAAACTAATGAGAATAAAACCGACCAAAGAACCGGATGTTACGGAAGAAGAAATTACCCAATTAATTGAACAAGGTGTTTACAGTGGAGTTGTGGAAGCAATCGAACAAGATCTTGTTGAACAAATATTCTATTTAGGAGACAAGCGTTTGGGAGATATCTTAACCCCGCGTACACAACTTGTTTGGATTGATATAGAGGATTCATTTGAAGAAAATATAAGAAGAATGAATGAAAGTCGATACTCTAAATTTCCTGTTGGAGAAGGGAGCTTAGACAATTTTCAAGGAATCCTTCATACAAAAGATGTATTTTCAAAAATGGTTTCTGCGGAGGAATTTAAATTAACAGAATGTATAGAAGAAACACTGGTTCTCCCAGAAGCGATGAAAGTGTTTCAAGCGCTTGAAATTTTGAAGAAATCCGGCCAGCATGAAGCAATTGTCATAGATGAATATGGCGGCATTGAAGGCTTTGTAACACTTCATGATATCGTTGAAAATATAGTCGGCGACATGCCAGAAGATGAAACAGAACCCCAGATTGTTGAACGAAATGAGAATTCTTGGCTAGCAGATGGACTCGTTTCAATCGACACGTTTATGAGATATTTTGAATTAGAAGAAATAACAATCCTTCATGGCAGTAACTTTCATACACTGGGAGGATTTATTACGAATCAAATAGGTGAAATACCTAAAGTGAAGGATACTATTCAAGTTGGGGATTTGCTGCTTGAAGTAGTGGATATGGATCAATTCAGAGTAGATAAAGTAATGATTTCAAGAGTTGAAATAACAGAAGAGTAGTTGAATTATAAATAAAGCAAAAAAGACCGATTTTTTTCGGTCTTTTTTAAATGACTAAATTAGTGCTTTAATTATCCTTGAGCGTTGATTTCTTATTGTTTGAAATGAATGTATGAATAAAAAACGCCAGAAAAATGGCGTTTTTTCATACATTATTGATTGTTTCGATTGTTTTTTGTGTTGCCTGTTAAATTGTTTGCAGCGTTTTTAGTTGCATCAACAGTATTCATTGCAATATTTTCTGTTGTTTCTAAAGCATTATGAGCTGTTTCAAATGCAGAGCCTGCTGTGTTCTTAATGCTCTCTGCCACATTTTTGTTATTTTTTTGATTTTGATTATTACTTTGATTGGCCATGAAATTTCACCTCCTAAACAGGAGTAGGATATGTATTGTATGATTAATTATTCAGACTATCTATGCGAATAAATTATCCTCAACGGGGCAGGTTAGTTGAAGAAGTATGACTCGGATTGAATTATTTTATTGAATGGTCATAAATTAAAGTCAGTTCATTCATTATAAAAGATATTAATTAAGTGACGAAGGGAGTTGAATGTTAATGGAAAAAGTTACCCCATTTTTAATGTTTCAAGATGGTAAAGCAGAAGAAGCGATGAATCATTACATAACAATCATTGACGATTCAGAAATTACAAGCATTGTTCGCTATGGAGCAAATGAAGCTGGAGACGAAGGAACTGTCATACAGGCTGCTTTTTCCTTAAAAGGGCAAGAATTTATGTGCATTGACAGTAATGTGAAGCATCAGTTTTCTTTTACTCCTTCATTCTCCATTTTTGTTACTTGTGATACTGAAGAAGAAATTAACAACCTTTACGAGAAACTTATCGAGGGTGGACAAGCACTTATGCCAATTGGTGAGTATGGTTTTAGTCAGAGGTTTGGTTGGGTAAATGACCGTTTTGGAGTATCGTGGCAATTAAATCTTCCTTCGTGAAAGTTTTCACTGTCTTCACTTGTATTAAAAGCAACATTACTTCATAAGGAGTAATACTCTTTTATATGAAATAACTTTACTAGTTTTGATTGATCATTCTCTGAGCGTTTTTGTATGGGATTTTCACTATGGATTAACATGTTATTTGATATTTACTTCACATTTTTTGATCATTTGTCAAGTTAAGTGCTGTATTTCGCCGATGAATCCTTCGTGTGGGCGGGCGCCAGTCAAGACTTTCTTGGCCGGTTGTTGAGCAGCTGGAGAGCCCGGCCAAGCTCGTCACCTGTCAACTTGTCCAAATCGGTGCCTTTTGGAAAAAACTCACGAAGCAGGCCGTTGGTGTTTTCATTGCTTCCACTCTGTCAGAGCCCAAATCGCGATTCCATCGATGCTGCCGACCGGTTTAAACGGCAGCATCCTGGTTTTTGGATGTTACGGTTTCTTTTCTTCCTTGTATTAATCTTGAAGGGTTTCGATGGGGTTTGGACTTAGCATTTTCGGATTTGTTGGGGGATCTTCAGTGATCACCCGAAAATTAGAGTACAGATAAATAAAGAATAGTAGTGATCAAACTTTATTATAAAGAAACACTAATTTCCATAGGAGACGGGGCTGATCTGTCATTTTTTATAATGCCATTGTTCAAATTGCTCTTTTTGAAAAACTCATTTGAAATCACCCTTCACTGTTCTCTGTTGTATGCTGCTTCAATTATATCCCCTGCAAATCCTGCATACTACTGGTGCCTTTTTCCGCCGTTTCTTTCTTCAGCCATTCCTTAATCTCTCTTGGTAGGTACGCGAGCAGCAATTCTTCATCTGATTCTATACTTAATGCTTCATGTTCCGTTTGTACAAGCTGCCGCCTTAAAAAGTACTCTATCGCTCTTTTATCAAAACTTGCTCTTTTTGTTTGGTATTAGGGAGGTTGTTAACAAGGGTTTAAAAGAGGGAAATGCAAAAGCATTACAACTAAGTGCATTTTGTGCAAAATTCAAAAAATTACTATATATTTCTGGTATTTATGAAATAAAAACAATCACTGTCTATACAGAAAGTTTTCACTGGATATCGGCAGTATGATTCAAATTCTGCACATAGAGATTCAAGATTGTCAGTTAATGGGGTACGAGCAGATTATAGATTTACTTGACTTGCTTACGGTCAATAGTGCGAAAACATTAGGGTTGAAAAATAATTATGGAGTTGACGCAGGAATGCCTGCTAATTTATTGTGACACAAGGGACGCTGAATACGGTCTAATTTTTCAGGCAGGCCACCCATTCTTTATTCAGTGAGAAATTTTGGTATCATTTCAAAAACAAAAGCCATACACCTATCTTAAAAATAGAGGAGAATTCGAAAAGTCTCTTTTAAAAACAGGGTTAACTTCCATAAACTCAACTGATCGGATAAAACGTACTTTTTATAAGAATGATGTGTATTCATGACGCTAAAGTTGCACTCACGTCAATTAGCACACGTTTATCAGGAAACATAGCCAGTTTTTATTTCACTTTTTCGTATTTAGCTTTAAAGCTTATATCTCATTACTCAGGTGCGAAGTTTGAGTTATAATAGTAAAAACATTTGTCTATATAGGGTAAATGTCAGCCGGCTTCTTGATTGAAATATATATAAAGGATTGGTGAATAAAAATGGCCATAGTCGATGTAACGGTTATTCCTGTCGGTACACAGACTTCAAGTGTTAGCAGCTATGTGGCAGATATTCAAAGAGTACTAAAGCAATATGAAGATAAAGGGGAAATTCGTTTTCAATTGACACCCATGAATACGATCATTGAAGGCGATCTGCCTAAATTGTTTGAAGTGATCCAAGCGATGCACGAAGTACCTTTTGAAAAAGGTCTTGCTAGAGTCTGTACAAATATTCGAATCGATGACCGTCGTGATAAAGAACGTAAAATGGAAGATAAAGTAGACCGAATAAAGGGTCTGCTTGAGGAATAAAAGCTTCTGTACGCAATAGGGTCCTCACGGTGGGATGTATAGAGGAAGAGATTAACTGAGCAGTTCTCCTGTTCAATATTTTATATCTTTAATTGCGAAAGCAGAGGGGAGAAGACACCCCTCTGCTTTCCTTAAAATTCTTTATATACCGCAGGATTTTGATCGTTAATTCTGCCGTCAGGGTGAGTTAATCCTGTCATCAAATTCATTTCTGTTTCATCAAGAGAGAAATCAAAAATGGAGATGTTTTCAAGCTGCCGTACAGAAGATGCGGATTTTGGAATAGAAACGGCCATCTTAGAACCTCCACTTTAACTAAAAGAGTTCTATATGTCACCTAAATATCCTCTAAAAATCAAATGATTATCTCAGTGCTGAAAAGTCAAAAATTAAAAGACGCCGCAACAGGGCCACTTCTTCTTTTTAATAAGTAGTCTCTTCAAGAAGCCCGTATTTAGGTATCTTCAAATAAGCATCTGTTCGTTATGGTCGTTTCATAAAAGCCCCTACCACCTGCTAAACACTACTTTCCATCTATTTCGTCATATGCTTAATCAAAGTACATCCTTCTCAAGTAAATGCAATATTTATGAGTAAAAAAGACAACTTGTTTCATGAGACAAGTAGCCCGTAATTAAGTAAATATTATCCATAATTAATTTGGAATAGCATCCATAAAAGTACGCAGCGGGATTAAATACAACTAATACAATATTTGCGATGACGCTGATTTCGTTTCTAATGCATAAGAACTACCATTCAACTTTATAACTTTAAAATGCTTCTTTTGGGATGATTTTCATATTTTTCATATTTTAATTGACTTTGATAATCATTATCAATTATCATGGAAGTTGTTAACGATAATGAAAATCATTATCATTTAAATGAAATCCTGTAGCCCTTTAGATTAAGCAGCAAAATCTTAATCTAAACTCAATCATCATGATTATAAATAAAGGAGTGTCGGATGATGGATGTATCTATTGGAACTTATTCAGGCAATGAAGCATTGTTATCAATGCAGGAAAAAAGGGAATCAAACGCAAGATCCTATCCACGAAGATTACCTCTTGCCATTAAAAGGGCAGAAGGCATTTATCTAACAGATATGGACGGAAAGCAGTATATCGATTGTTTAGCAGGAGCGGGAACACTGGCATTAGGCCATAATCACGCAGTTGTCCGGGAAGCCATTCAAGATTTTATGAAGTCATATGTGCCTTTACATACTCTTGATTTGACGACGCCAGTAAAAGAAGCATTTATTGATGAGGTATTCGCTTCTTTATCCTCTTCATTTGCTGAAAAAGCAAAAATCCATTTTTGCGGTCCAACGGGTGCTGATGCAGTAGAGGCAGCCTTGAAGCTAGTAAAAACGGCAACCGGTAATAGATCAATTCTTTCTTTTCAAGGAGGATATCACGGGTCCACGCACGGTACACTGAGCATCACTGGGACGACAGCTCCTAAAGAAAACATTCACGCACTTGTACCAGATAACCACTTTCTTCCATATCCATATGAATACCGGTGCCCTTTCGGTATCGGGAAGGATGGACACCGCATTGGCGCTCGATATATCGAGAATGTACTGGATGATCCAGAAGGTGGTATTGTTAAGCCCGCTGGTATAGTCGTAGAAATAGTACAGGGTGAAGGAGGATCGATTCCGGCTCCTGTCGCGTGGTTAAAAGAGCTTCGCCGCATTACAAAAGAACGCGGCATTCCACTCATCATTGATGAAGTACAAACAGGTATCGGCCGAACGGGAAAAATGTTTGCATTCGAGCACGCCGGCATTGAACCGGACGTTCTTGTGCTGTCAAAAGCAATAGGGGGAAGTCTTCCGCTATCTGTTGTTGTTTATGATCGCCGTCTTGATCAATGGGAGCCAGGAACGCATATCGGAACATTTAGAGGAAACCAAATGGCCATGGCAGCCGGCTGTGCCACTTTGCGCTTTGTGAAAGATAACCAGCTTCCGGAACACGCACAGGGAATGGGCACTTACTTAACGGCTCAGTTAAAGTCTATGCAAAAGCAATTATGTTCCATTGGGGATGTAAGAGGCAGAGGACTCATGATTGGTGTTGAAATCATTAATCCGATGAAACAGTCAAACCAAATAGGAAGTTATCCGGCACATCCTGAACTTGCCAAAAAAATTCAACAAGAATGCTTGAATCGAGGCTTAATCTTAGAGGTTGGAGGACGTTTTGGCACGGTTATTCGCTGGCTGCCGCCATTGATTATTTCAAAAGAGCAAGTTGATGAAGTGTTACACCGTTTCTATGAGGCCATAACAAGTGCTGAAGCTCAATTTGGTTTGCGATAGGAGGTGGCAGAAATGAAAAAGAGTTTTAGAAAATGGTTTCTTCATCCAGGCGATAAAAGCGAGAATATGTACCCTGCATTGATGGATAAAGCTGTCGGATTAATCGCTGATCAAACAGTAAGAACCAATCAACCTTTTTCGGGAGCTTCTCGTCAAGATATTGAACCAGCAGTGAGAGAAATGCTCACGATCCCAGCTGCAGGACAGAAAACGGATATGGTGATGGAAGAGATTCAAAATGTCATTGTGAAAAATTCTTTATGGGTTTCTCACCCTTCTGCCATGGCGCATCTTCATTGCCCGCCTCTAATTCCGTCTCTCGCAGCAGAAGTGATTATCAATGCATTGAATCAATCGTTGGATTCGTGGGATCAAAGCCCCGCTGCTACTTATGTTGAAACGGAGTTCATTAAGTTCTTTACGAAGCATATCGGCTATTCGGGTGAAGCTGATGGTGTCTTTACAACCGGCGGAACACAATCTAATTATATGGGGCTGCTGCTTGCTCGAAATAAAGCATGCCAAGCACATTTCTCCGTTCATGTTCAGGAGGAAGGGCTTCCAGCTGAGGCGGGAAGGCTGCGGATTCTTTGTTCTGAGCATGCCCATTTTACCGTCCAAAAATCTGCGGCTCAGCTTGGGCTGGGAACGAATGCCGTGATCAAAGTAGCGACAAATGACAAAAATCAACTTTATTTACAGGATGCCAAAGAAAAAATCGGACATCTAAGACAACAAGGATTTCTTCCCTTTATGATCGTGGCAACCGCAGGAACAACGGACTTTGGGAGCGTAGATTGTCTAAAAGATATAGCAGAGCTGGCAGCCGAGGAGCAATTATGGTTTCATATCGATGCCGCCTACGGGGGGGCCTTACTGTTTTCCCATCAATACAGTGGACTCATTCGTGGCTTACACTTAGCAGATTCACTCACGATTGATTTTCACAAGCTTTATTATCAATCGATCAGCTGCGGTGCCTTTTTCGTCAAAGATAAGCAGGACTTTCAGCAAATCGCCTTCCATGCCGATTATTTAAATCCTGAAGAAGACCAGGAAGACGGTGTTATCAATTTAGTGGAAAAAAGTACACAAACAACAAAACGGTTTGATGCTTTGAAGCTGTTAATGACGTTTAAATTGATGGGAACCGATTTGTTTGGGGAGATGGTGGATTATACAATCAATCTGGCGAAAGAAACGGCGAAGCTATTAAAGAATGAACCTTGTTTTGAAGTGCTGAATGAGCCGGAACTCAATGCTATCGTATTTCGCTACGTGCCGTTACATGAGCACCGGGACGAGAAATATGTTGACGAAATGAACCTTGAGCTTCAACGCGCTTTCTATCAAAGCGGCCAACTCATCATGGCCAAAACAAAGCAAGCTGGAAAAGTGTACTTGAAATTTACAATGCTTAATCCTCTCAATACGTTAAGCCATATGCAAACAAATATAAAGCGAATAAAGGAAGCTGGAGAAAAAATAGAGAAAGAGCAAGGAGAGAACCGGTATGGATATTCCGTTCGTTGCTAATCATCTTACCATACAGAATTTGATTAATTGTTATGTAAGAGAAACAGGGGAAGGAGAATGGAAACCCGCCGATGAAGTGGCTGTTCCATTAGAAGATGAAAGAATCAAACAAGTATTAGTCATTTCATTAAGCCGGCAATCCGTTACATTGTATTTTCCAGTCCGGTATAAATCGGCAACAGAACGTCATCTGTTTTCGCCCATCATGTATTATCAAGTGAAAGACGATGAAATGAAACAGCTTGATTACATGACATTAATGGTATTTATACAAAAAGAGTTATCACTCCTGTCTGATAAACCTGCAGAGGCTGATGAGTTTATGCTCCGAACTATTCTAAGCTATCAAAACATGAAAAGAATTATTTCGGATAGGAGCAGTGATCTGGAAGAGTGCTATCAAACGGAAAAAACGTTTCTTCAGTCCGAGCAGTCTTTGTTAATTGGACATCAAGTACATCCGACTCCAAAAAGCCGTCAAGGAATCGATGAAGATGAAGAGCATATTTTCGCGCCGGAGAGAAAAGGGTCTTTCCAGCTTCACTATTTCCGGGCCGTACACGAGATTGTCGATGAAGATTCTATCTTGGCTCAAAACGCTTCTATGCTGATAAAAGAAGAACTAAGAAAAGATCCGTTTGTTCCGAAATCTTTTAAAAACCAGTATTGCCGGGATGACCATTTTTCACTGCTCCCTGTTCATCCGCTGCAAGCACGAAAGCTGTTAGGTCGGGAGGATGTGTGTGATCTCATTCAATCAGGCAAACTCGCGTACCTTGGTCCGCAGGGAAGAAAGTTTTATCCAACATCTTCTGTTCGGACAGTATATCATCCGGAAGCAAGCTTCATGTACAAGTTTTCGATTCCGGTGAAAATTACAAATTCACTGCGTATAAACAGACGAAAAGAGCTCGACCGGGGAGTAGAAGTCAGCCGCTTGCTTCATAGCGGGATTTCCGAAAAGTTAAAAGAACACCATCCTGCATTTCGCATTATCGAGGATCCGGCTTATATTACGTTAAAGCTTTCCATGGAAGAAACGGGATTTGAAGTGGTGATCCGTGAAAATCCATTTCAGAAAGGCAATGATTCGCGGGTGACATTGCTTGCGGCTCTTTGCCAGGATCATATTACAGGAGCGGATTCTCACTTAACCAATGTCATTTCCGATATTGCAAGCCGGGAAGGAATTTCTACTGAGGAAGCAAGTGAACAATGGTTTACCCGCTATTTAAAAGTAAGTCTGCATCCACTGTACTGGTTATATGCTGCATACGGGATCGCACTGGAAGCCCATCAGCAAAATTCTATTATACAGCTTGACGAACGAGGCTATCCAGCTGTCTTTTATTATCGTGACAATCAAGGATACTATTTTATGGAATCAAAGGCGAAAGCGTTAAAACGGCTCGTCCCATCTTTAAATGAAAAAAGCGACACGATATGTGCCGACTCGATTGCAGAGGAGCGATTTCGGTATTATGTGTTTTTCAATCACATGTTCGGTTTAATCAATGCCTTTGGAGTTAATCGTCTTATCGATGAACAGCGATTACTGTTTATGATGAAAAAGGAGCTGGCCGACTTTAAGGAGCAGCTAGGAGATCATACAACCTTATTAGATTCTTTGCTGTTTGAAAAGAAGCTCCCATGCAAAGCGAATTTACTGACAAGGGTTCATGATATGGATGAACTTGTCGGGTCTCTTGAGACGCAATCGGTGTATGTTGATGTTGCAAATCCGCTGGCTGAAACAGCAGGTGAACTGCATGAAGTCTAATACCAGCATTCAACAAATGTATCCGTTTGAACGATATGATTCCCTGATCCAAAAGACCATTTCCTTTCGCCATGTAAACATGAAAGAGGATTTAGAATTGCTTCATTCATGGATGCATGAAAAACATGTTATTCCTTTTTGGAATTTAAATCTTTCATTGGAAAACTATGCAGCCCATTTACAAAGATTTTTGCAAGATGACCATCAAACACTTTTAATTGGCGAACTCGGAAGTGTTCCTATGAGTTATTGGGAGTCGTACTGGGTTAAGGATGATGTAATCGGAAAATTGTATGAATTTGAAGAGCATGATCAGGGCATCCATTTGTTGATTGGACCACAGGAGTTTTTAGGGAAAGGATTTATATACCCGCTGCTGCTAACCATTTTGTATAAAAAGTTTCAAGTATTCGAAACAAATCAAATCATAGCAGAACCAGATATACGAAATGAAAAAATGATTCACATATTCAAAAAGTGCGGTTTTCAGCCTGTCAAGGAAGTCGAATTACCTGATAAAACAGGTTTATTGATGATATGTGAACGCAAAGGGTTTGAAAGAAGGTGGACAGATTGGCAAACGAACAGATTTTAGATGTTATTGGAGTGGGAATTGGTCCGTTTAATCTCGGATTAGCAGCATTGCTTGAAAAAACAGAATGCCGTTCATTGTTTTTTGATAAAAAACCGCGGTTTGAATGGCATCCGGGGATGCTGCTGGAAGGAACAACACTGCAAGTCCCTTTTATGGCAGATGTCGTCACCATGGCAGATCCGACAAGCCCTTTCAGCTTTTTAAACTATCTGCATGAGCAAAAGCGGCTGTATCATTTTTATTTCTTTGAAAAATTTCATATTCCACGGACTGAATATAATCATTATTGTCAATGGGTAGCGGAGCAGCTCCCGAAGCTTCACTTCGAATGCAAAGTAGAAAATATTGATCAAACGGAAGAAGGCTATTATCGCGTTTCCGTTTTGGCAGGTGCCCAAAAAAAGAAAAAAACATATTACGCCAAGCATGTGGTAATCGGTGTGGGGACAAAACCATACGTTCCCGGGAAGTTCCAGTCATCTCTTGGCAATCGCATCTTTCATTCCTCAGAATATATAAGTAAGCGGGAAAATGTACTCAAGACAAATTCGGTCACAGTCATTGGTTCTGGACAGAGTGCAGCTGAAATTTTCTATGACCTATTGTCTAAACAGCCGGATCATGATTATCAATTGTCGTGGTTCACAAGATCCAAAGGATTTTATCCGATGGAATATTCCAAGCTGGGGCTTGAGCATTTCTCGCCGGATTATACCCGTTATTTCTATAAATTGCCAAAAGAAAAGAAACAAAGTGCTTTAAATAATCAGGCGCTGTTATACAAAGGAATCAGCTTTAATACGATCGGTGATATTTATGATTTATTGTATGAGCGGACAGTCGGAAATAACAAACCGCACGTTCACCTGCAAGCATTAACTGAACTAGCGTCCATCAAAGAAGGGAACAGTCGATACTCCTTATCGCTGTGCCAGCATGAACAAAAAGAACATACACAGATCGAAAGTGATGCTGTTATTCTTGCGACTGGCTACCATCCTTATATTCCAGATTGCTTAAAAGGAATGGAGAATATAGTGGAACAGGACGAAACCGGGCAGCTTGTGATTCAAGAAGATTATAAAGTGAAACTAAAACAGGAAGGCCAAAATCATATATTTATTCAGAACGGTGAGCTTCATACACACGGTGTAGGTGCACCTGATTTAGGGCTGGGCGCCTTTCGTAGTGCGGCTATCATCAACCAGTTAGCAGCGAAAGAAATCTATCAAACACACGAAAAAAACGTATTCCAGCAGTTTGGACTATAGTAGAAAGCCATGACAAAGGGTGAAAAAGGGTTTATATATAGCTGCTTGCTCGTTACATTGATTTCAGAAATGTTGTTATCACCCTTTTATCCGCAATTATTCTCGGGATATTTTCAAGTAGACGGAGTACAGGCAGCGAGCTTATTTATTATTTGCTGCCGCCTTGTCGTGATGATCATGACACCCATTTGGGCAGTGGCTGCAAAAAAATGGGGATTTAGGAAGCTCATTTTGATCGCGTTAACAGTCATGGCAGGGTGCAAAATACTGCTGCCCATGAGCTATACCTTTCCGCAATTTTTAGCAGCTTCACTGGTCTTGCTCTTTTTTCAAAGCAGCATTTATCTGCTGTATCCAGCGATGGTAGCTTCAAGCAAGAATGATGATGAAAAAGTAAAAGCAACATCTACTTACTTATTTGTATTTCACGGAAGCGCCATCGTATCAGGAATTGCAGGCAGCTTCGTCGTCAGCCAGCTGTTTCCTTTAAACAGCTATTACGTGTTTGCATTGATGGATCTCATACTGGCAGCCGCAGGTTGTTTTATTCTCTCAAGCCATGAGTCTATTACAAGTAAGGAAACCTACCGGAAGAAAGAAAACTTATCAAAAGATGTGAAATGGCAAGGGGAGTTTCTTGTTTATTTACTTATTGTGTTTCTCTTTTATATCGGACATCATACGATTCGTCCTTATTTTACGGTCTTTCTTGACAACAGCTTTACGATCTCAAAACAAGAATCGAGCTTGTTGTATGTAATGCCGAGCCTTGTAGCGGTTATGCTGCAGTTTTCACTGCCGAAACAGTATCTTCAATCGCATATCAGGGTTATTTTAATCAGCTTAATGGGGATAACAGCAGGATTGCTTTTTATCCAAGCGTTAGTCGGTCCCTTTTGGTTGTTTGTTTTGATTAGAATGATGTATGGTTTGTTCTTTTTTATTAGTCTGGCGGCGGTTGATATTCTCTTTTTCAAAATGAAAATTGGAAAAACATCACCGCTTTCTTACAGCCTCGTAGCATCGGTACAAAACGCAGCTTTGCTTTTCTCGCCAATGGCTGCTTTGATGATGGTAAAACATAGTGGGACTAAAGGGCCTTTTCTTCTGAGTGGTTTCCTCTTAATTGGATCGGCACTGGGCACAGCCCTTCTTTTAATGATGATGTATAAATCATCTTTATATCAAATAAAAAGAGGAGTCGAACAACATGAAAATTTCTGAAACACCTATACAGATGTTAACAGAGGAAAATTGGAAAAATGCAGATCACCAGCTCTTAGCTAAAATGCTTCAAGAGTTTATGTATGAAGAAATTATCACGCCAAAGCTTCTCAGTGAGACAGAGAACGTTCAATTTTACGAATGGATGGATAAAACAGGAACCGTGTACCGATTTCAAGCAAAGTCCCGTTTGTTTAATAGCTTCTATGTTTTGCCTGAAAGCATTGAAATCATAACAACTGAAGTAAAAGACATACCGCTGTCCCTTGTTCTTTTGTTAGGCATTCAACAAGAGGGAAATATGACGGGCTCTACAGCAGGACATTTAGTAAAAGAGTATTTGCATACACTAGTGGCGGACACTCATTTACAAGAAAGATCCAAATCATCTGATGAGCTGACGGAGTTGGACTATGCCGAGCTGGAAGGGGAGATGAAGGGACATCCGTGGATTACATATAACAAAGGGCGGATTGGTTTTGGGTATGATGATTATATACAGTATGCGCCCGAACTAAAGAAAAAAGTACCGCTTTCATGGATTGCGATCCATAAAGACCTCGGAACGTTTCATTCGGTGGAAGGATTGGATTATGAGCATGTGATGGAGCAAGAGCTTGATGAAAAGGCCCGGCAGCGTTTTGAGATAAAATTGAGAGCCGAAAAAGTACAAGAAAAGGATTATTATTTTATGCCCATACACGCCTGGCAATGGGATCGTGTCATTGTATCTATGTTCGCTTCTGAAATAGCCAGCAAAGAGTTGATACCGTTAGGGGAAGGGGAAGACGAGTATCTTCCTCAGCAATCTATCCGTACATTTGTGAATGTAACGAAAAAGAACAAGTATCATGTAAAGCTGCCAATGAGTATTTTAAATACACTTGTATACCGAGGATTGCCGAGCGAGAGAACGGTGATTGCTCCTGAAGTCACGACATTTATGAAAAACATTTTGGAAAATGATCTGTTTTTAAAAGAAGAATGCCGCCTTGGTCTTTTGGGGGAGGTTGCGACCATGAATGTCAGCCACCGGACGTTTTCGAAACTGGCGGGAGCTCCTTATCAATATCTTGAAATGCTTGGAGTGGTTTGGAGAGAGAGCGTTTATCAGGAGCTGCAAGATGATGAACACGCTATTACACTGGCGGCATTGCTGCATGTGGACCATGAAGGAACACCATTTATATCAAAGTTAGTTGAAAAATCAGGCCTCACAGTCGAACAATGGGTGAATAAGCTTGTAAAAGCGATTTTACCTCCTTTGCTTCATTACTTATATCAATACGGTACCGTATTTTCACCACATGGACAAAACACGGTGCTTGTCTTGAAAAACTATAGGCCGGAGCGGACCATTATGAAAGATTTTGTTGATGATGTGAATATTAGTGATCAGCCGTTTCCGGAGCTTTCGGTGCTGTCTCCCGAATTGAAAAAAGTATTGCGCAGCGAACCGCCTGAAGGTTTGACCCAGTTTATTTTTACCGGGTTATTTATTTGTCATTTCCGTTATTTAAGCAACATTCTTCATGAAAATGAACGATTTTCCGAATATCGTTTCTGGGGTATTGTGCGTGAGGAAATCCTGTCTTACCAGCGAAGATTTCCGCATTTAGAAGAACGATTCAAGCTATTTGATTTGTTACGCCCAACATTTACAAAGCTGGCACTCAATCGGAATCGCATGTTTGATTATGGCTATGGAGACGGAGATGACCGCCCGCATGCGAGTGAGTATGGAAAAGTCTCTAATGCCCTTTATGAGGTTGCCTCTCAAACGCCAATTTAAGGGGACTGTCCAAATTTGTAAGAACAGCTGTTTATAGATCATAAAAAAGGTGAGTATAGTATCATCTATGCTCACCTTTTTTAATAGACTGATTTTCTTTTTGATTGGCTCTGTTAAATAACTCTGTTGATATTTGAATAAAACGAACAATACAGATTACTAACTCCACCTGATTTTCTCATAAGCTGGTCTAACTTGTAATCTTCAGTTCCTTTTGGCCGAGACTTACCAAAAGTACATGGTTCTGCTCCGGAACAATTTTGATATAAACGTTCAGTAAAGTGGAAAATTTCTGGCAGCGGCTTAGCGTGGAATAAACCATCAAAATCTTTTCAAAGGACGGTTCCAAAACCTTTCTCTTCTCAGAAGTCTCAGACCCGTCCACTATGTTTGTCAGAAAAGTTGTTATTATTGCAGGATCCGATACATTTTTGTATTAATTATCTGGGTCACCGGCCAAGGCTTCTGGAATCATAGTGAAGCCTTCGATCACGGTATCTTCTTCCACTTCGATCATGAGGTAGCGTTTACCGTTAAAAAGAATTTGTCTCACATATCTTAAATCTTGTGGACTGATAGAAATGTTCGCTGCTTTCGTGTTAATTTTAATCGATTTTGACGTATATTTCGGCAGGATGCTGCTGGCTTTGATCTCATATTTGTCATCATCCATTACTTTTTGGTAAGCTGATTCAATCTTTTCAGAATCAATCTCTTCAAGGCCGCTCATCTTTAAAACACGTTCCACGTCTTTGGAATCTAATTTTGGCGGTTCTTCCTCTTCATTTTCCTCGATCATTCGGTTAATCTCTTCATATACATTAGAGAGTGCAGTTGTGCTTAGCTGGTCACCTGTTACGTGTTTAATAATTTCCTCAAAAACGATTTTATCATCTTTTGCCGTCATCGTTTCTTCCCCATTTAATACTTCCTCTATAAACGGGTGATCGGGCTCATGAACCTTGCCTGCTGAATATAATATGTGATTGACATCTGCTGCATTATCGGTGAAGCAGGGAAACAGAAAGCCTGAGATGGGAGCGTTTAGATTGATAATGGGATCAACGACAAAATGATATTTGAACTCTTTTTCGACATAGTCAAAAAGCAGTTCTTTTTTCGGCTCTTGTGTGTTATTTATGCTGCATAGAATAAACGGGTGAGAATAAACTGTATTCCGTTCGCTTTCCTCGGCCTCTTCATTACGGCGTTTCATTGGCTTAAAATATTCTCCGCGAATGAATGTTACGACAATATCCTTCTCATACTGCCGAAGGACAAGCATTTTGCCGATGATTTGAAGCATCTGCTCTTTCCAGCCTTCTACATCACCGCTTAGCAATCCTTGATGCAAAATGAGCTGACTATTATTTTCAGCGTCCCGTTGAAACTTTAACTCAAAGAGCTTTTCATCCAATTGGCCGGCAAGTAATTTTTTGAAGTTATTCATAAATAACTCCTGTTGATCTTCGTCAAGCATTTCAAAAGGTTGACTTTGATGATGATAAATGTCACTTGATTCCTTCATGATATAGACATTAAATATGTCGGAGATTTTGAGTAAATCATTACCTGCTTTAAATTGTTTTCGAATCTGTGCAATGTCTTTTTTGTTCATGGTTTAATCCACTCCTAAACTGCCCTGATTTGCATACTTACTAGAATAACAAATAACCTTCGCCCTTTAAATTATTATTTGTTTTTATCAAAAATAATATTTCATTGCGTACTAACGTTTTTAAAAACTTGGGTATTATACTGATGCGATCTTTCTGTCTTATTTTTACAGTGCAGCTGCTCATTTTGTTCTTAATTTAGACTGAATTAGACTAATTCTGAAAATTTATTTACAAAAGAGCGTTGAATTTTGATAAGTTTTTCATATAATAGTAAAAGCTCAAATTGAAAAATGGCAAACTTATTGAAAAATAAGGACGCAAAACCACAGATCTAAAGCAGATGCAATGATGGCTGGGTTGCCAAAAGGAGATAAGGAAATGGACTCGTTACTACAAAAAGAAAACTTTTTCAGAGATGTGTTAGGTTCAATAGACGAATCACTTGTTTTGTTAGATTGTGAAATGCGGATTATGTATATGAATTCTGCAGCTGAAAGGGCTTTGGAGCTTGAAAGCACTTCTTACATAGGGAAAAACTTTAAAGATCTTGATTTTGGGGAGTATGTTCCGAAGATCAGAGGAAGATTAATAGAGGGAGTTCTAGAATCTGGGAAATCACAAAAGGGTGTTGTAAAAAAAACAATAACCAATAAAGTAATATCTGTGAATGCTGTTCCGATATATAAAGATAATGTTATAAAGGGGATTGTAATCACCGGAAAGGATGTAACTGAACTCGTAACAATTCGTGATGAACTAGATTTAGCGTTTGCTTTGACACTACCGGATGATAGAGTGAAGCATAAGCTAAAAAACACGGTGGAATATATAGATCAATATGATCCAGAAAGCAAAATGATCACTATAACGGACATCATTCCAGACGGAGGATACCGTCACGTAGTGAATTGTTTAAAACTTTTATCAAGCTTATGTGAAGAAGGGGTTACGCAAATAATTGGGATCAATAAAGAGCACCTGATACAGGCTATTATCTTCCATGACTTGTGTAAGGTACAGCCGGTTCTATCCATAGGAGATGTGGTGGACCCTAAAAAATTATTTGAAGATGGCAAACTTCATGCTTTCCGAGGAGCAGAAATGGCAAAAAAATTTTATTCTCTTCATGAGGATGTTGTAGAAATTATTCGTTATCATCACCATGCTGAAAATGAGCTTCCAGACACTTTCCCTTGGTATTTGAAACCAATGTTTCGTTTGTTTTGCTTGATAGACGGATTATCTGCTTCTATTACAAGAGGGGGAGGAGAAGTGGAATTTAAGGTGCATCACAGCACGATTACGGTAACTGAGCGGAACAATCGGCCTCAATACAATGGGACATGGGAAATTGAAATAATTTCAGGGGAAAGAACGAAAATCTCTGATTAAAATTTTATTCTTCCATCGGGAAAAAAACCATTATCAAGGTAGATGTTTACGGATCATACTCCGGACATGATGACCGGGGTATTATAAGGACGAATATTGGTAATGGTACGGTTCGAATTAAGTGTAAAAGCTTGTGTAAAACGTCCATTCACCTTTGAATGAATCGCTCCATCATCCAATGGAATGGATACATAAAGCTGCGAGGGGGGAGGCAATTATGAAACAAGATTATTTTAAAGACGAAGATTTCTGGAAAAAAGATAGTGAAATAAGCGATTCCAATACCCTATAAATGATGAGAATATAAATAAAGCCCAGAGTATTTTAGATTCTTCTTCAATCTTTTATCCATATAAAGAAACAGCAGATTGGCGGAGAATTAAACTTTCCTTACTTTAGAATTTGGATGAAGAATCGATTCCAAGTATTGAACCCATACAGCCAGTTCAGTATGTTTTTGAGGATTATTCTAATGATCTTATTATTTAGAAATTTGCAAGTGGAACTAAAAGCAGGAGGCCGAAGAGCTTATTATAGTTTTAACGTGTAAAGTGGCGGCAGCCTTGACCATTTTACCGGTGAAATGAATTTATTTTGGCTCTCCGGATCGTCCCCTTATTTTTTTTCTTTCATTAAAGCCTCACAGATAATGTGTGCATCTTTCGTGAGCCATCGTTGAGCTTCCGGCAAATGAAATAACTCTTCATGCTTATTGTAAGTCATTTTAGCGTTGGCGAATCTCATATCCCGTACATATTGATTCATTTTTTGTATAATACGCTTTTCATCAAGGGAAAGAACTTCAACACCCGCTTTTTGATTTTCGGAACTGATGATTTTAACAAGTTGTTTAGCATTCTCATTTAAATCTAAGTAATTTCTAGATTCGGTTACCCGGTTCCAATGCTTATTTATCGTGGAGCGGGCAGCCGCAAAGTCATTTCTGTCACATGCTTGATTTATATGGTAAATAGTTGATTCTATTTTCATGATGATTCACCTCTGTAAAATATAAACACACGTAAAGATTTTAGTTAAAAAGTCCCGAGTTGTCAATTTCAAATATTATCATTTATTGAAATGGGTTGTCCGGTATGAAATAAACCCATTCTAAATAGAGGTTGGATACATCTTCAGGGCTTTAGTCACTATCCTGGAATCACAGTGAGGGAAGTGGTTTGTTTGGAGAAAAATGAAAGATAAAATAGGTTAGAAAATCACCCAAAAGAGGCGAGCGCTTTTGGGTGTTTCCTGTTGTTTTATTCGCTTCTTTTATTGAAGATGAATGGAATCTCCTGTTCGAATTTCGCCGGTCTTTACAACGGAAGCGTAAACACCGAAACTGCCGGCATTGTTTTTGACAATCGACTTTAAAACATTTGGGTCCTTCGGAAGGTCTCCTTGGGCAAGCGTTGTCATCACACAACGCGGTGTTGGCTGCAAAATCTTTAGCTGGACGCCGCCCCCAATTGTCAGCACTTTTCCGACCCACCCATTTTCGATAAACCCTTCTGCATCCGGCACATGAATCATGATATTGGGCCGGAAACGTCTTGGTTCAATTCTGCTCTCCGGAATGAGTTTTCTAAGGGCATCAATGGTAGAAGTCGTGATAATGTGAACCATTGCGATATCGAAAAAAGTATCTTGAGGTGAATTCCGCGTAAAAATCGTTCCCGGGTTTTCCAGTTCTTTTATATCTTCCGGTATGTAGCCTTTAAACTGGATATCTTGGGATGATGGAGTACCTAGCTGGACCTTTCGGCCAAAGCTTTTTGTAAGTTTATCGTTTTGATCTGCATCTGTGCTTAATAGGTTCTCACCGTCTGGAAATGTGATGCGCACTGGCGGCATTGGCTTGGATGATTCAGGAGGCTCCGTAAATGCGGCACGGTATTGAAACATGTCCGGCCATTTTAGCGGGTTTTTTGCGTTTGCCAGTTTGCCTGTTGATTGATCAATTATGCCATAGGCCCTGTCTCCCAGAAGTCCTTTTTCCGTTAAGTCACATGCATTTATTTCTTCACCCATCATGGATTTAACCGGGTATCTCCACAAAGAAGCAATGGTTGCAGTAGTCACCTTCATCACTCTCCTTATGTCGTTTTCGTTATCTTTATTAAATCACAAAGTATGGCCCTAAACATACTATCAGCTCTCATAAAATGAAAACACTTTCGACTCTTTGGCTGGGCGTTCACTTTTTTCATTTTTTATAATAGATCTGAACATCCCGTAAAAATTCCAAAATAACGATTAAATCCAAGTAGTTGAAGCGAATGGTCGACGGATGAGTTTATGCATTAACGCATAATGATACTTTTGTAAATATAAAAAATGAAGACCAGTAATAGGGCAAAGTCCATTCCTGAAAGGGTTAGAGTTTTCTTTAATTTTGGCACAGAACTTGCAAGATATTTACTGGAAGACTTTAAAAAAGAAAGGAGGAGAATTAGGGGTACCTGAATGCTTTGAATACAGCGTCCCCCAGTTGAAATCCACATAGGTGACAAGAGGAAAAACTTTTAGAAAGCAGAATCGTTAATATTAGAGGCAATACAGCAGTGAGAAAAGATTGTGGCCTTTGCATCTAAGCCGCCTTTTATTATCCTCTCTATCGGTGATAGGGATGGCAGACGAAAAAGGGAATTAATATTGCTGTATACGAAGTAATTTTTCTTATGGGTAATGAATATGGTTTCTGGTTGGCTTTTTCGGTTCGATAACAAACCTTGCCTGTAAAGTGAAAGCGTCTTCAAGAGGGGGGACAGTTCATGGCTGCATATAACAAAACTTTCACTTCTTAAAACAATTGTGGTGATCATGTGCTGTCTTGACGCTGAGAAATGAACTATTCTGCTATATATTTTAACATCATCGTTATGCGTGATTGGGATGTTGCGGCAAGTGAAGAAACACCTGTTTTATAAACAGAAAACTGAAAAATAGAAACATTGAATATCTTTTAAATTATAAGATAATATAAAATAAAAAGGAGACATGATTATTATGACAAAAAAGAAAGAAATTTTAGTAGCTTATGGTGTAGACGTTGATGCTGTAGCAGGCTGGCTTGGTTCCTACGGCGGGGAGGATTCTCCGGATGATATCTCTCGGGGATTATTTGCCGGTGAAGTGGGGACACCGCGGTTGCTAAAGCTTTTTGAAAAATATAATTTAAAAACAACATGGTTTATTCCGGGACACTCTATTGAAACGTTTCCTGAACAAACGAAAATGGTTGTAGAGGCCGGTCATGAAATCGGAATTCATGGATATTCACATGAAAATCCAATTGCCATGACGCCACATCAAGAGGAGACCGTACTGTTAAAGACAATCGATTTAGTTGAAAAGGTTTCCGGTAAACGTCCTACAGGCTACGTTGCCCCTTGGTGGGAATTTTCAACAGTGACCAACGAACTTCTTTTGAAGCATGGAATTAAATATGACCACAGCTTGATGCATAATGATTTTAGTCCTTACTATGTGCGTGTTGGCGACAGTTGGACCAATATAGATTATGAAAAAAGTGCCGAAGAGTGGATGAAGCCGCTAGTAAGAGGTGAAGAAACAGACTTAGTTGAAATTCCTGCTAACTGGTACTTGGATGATCTTCCTCCAATGATGTTCATCAAAAAATCACCAAACAGCCATGGGTTTGTCAATCCGCGGGATATTGAGCAGATGTGGAAGGATCAATTTGACTGGGTCTACCGTGAGACGGAAGACTACGCCGTGTTCACAATGACGATCCATCCGGATGTAAGCGGTCGTCCGCAGGTTCTTCTTATGCATGAACGTTTGATTGAATATATTAACGGACACGAGGGTGTACGTTGGGCAACATTTGATGAAATAGCGGATGATTATAAGTCTCGTTTTCCTAGAAGCTAATACAGCAATTAGAAGATAATAAAGTTGGCTGGTTAAAAAAATCAGCCCCTCTTTATTACTTATCATGTAAGGAGGATGGGCATGTGTGTGTTATGTAATGGGTCAGTGCTCCAAGTCCATTGGACAGACCGCAAAACGAAAAATCTCAGCCAATCCACAATGCAAAAGGCGGGAGAAACGCAACGCTCGCGTATGCGGGAACGCCATATACGAATCCGGCAGAGCAATAAAATTTTAAGTGTATATGGACTTAAGCTAAGCGATTGGACAGGGAGTAAATATATTCTAACGGATAAAAAAGGGCGAACAGAGATTGTGCAGGATTTAGGAGTGCTCTGGACCATTGTTGAAAAGCTTTTAGGAACGCCTATAGATCCATTAGATCCAAAGCTAATGAACGAATTGCTTCCTGAATCAACGAGAATTGGAGAGGAAGACAAGTGGGAAAAAAACGAAAAGTGACAGTAATTACAGGATTTCTTGGCAGTGGAAAGACAACGCTGCTTACTCATTTATTGAAAGGTCCTTCATTAAAAAACACAGCTGTGTTGGTAAACGAATTCGGAAAAGTAGGACTTGATCACCACCTTTTGCGTCGTATAGATGAAAGAACGCTTCTATTAGGCGGGGGGTGCCTTTGTTGCTCGGTAAGAGAGGATCTTGTCAACGCGCTCCGCGAACTACTGGACAATGACCATAGGGGGGATATAGAACCGCTTGAACGAATCGTGATTGAGACGAGCGGCTTAGCTGATCCAGCCCCTATTTTATTTACTGTGCTGACCGATTCAGTTCTTCAGCATCATTTAACGGTCGATCAGGTTATTGTAACGGTTGATGCTGTGAATGGACAATTTCATTTAGACCGTCAGAATGAGTCAGTCAAGCAGGTTGCAGCGGCAGATAAAATTATCATTACGAAGACCGATATGGCATCAGAAAACGAAGTTGAACTGTTGGCTTCAAGGCTGCTAACGATAAACCCTTCCGCTGAAATTATCAAATCGATCCATGGAAATATAGACAATCATCAATTATTTGCCCCGAATGAAAAAGTGAAAAGTACCCCGCTTATTTCCCTTGTGGAATCTAATTCTTTCCAAGGAAAGCATGCTCCTGCAGCACGTTCTATTTCACTTACTTTTGATCAGCCGCTGGATTGGAGCGCCTTTGGCTTATGGCTTAGCATGTTATTGCATGCACGGGGCGAGGAAATACTGCGGGTGAAAGGAATGATTGATGTTGGAGAAGATGGACCCGTTATGTTGAACGGTGTTCAACATATTATCCATCCGCCTGAGCATCTCGATGAGTGGTCTGATGAAGATAAACGGTCACACATTGTTTTTATTATGCGTTCAATTGATCCGGAACAAATTCTATCTTCTCTTCATGCATTCCAAAATATATTAGGTTCCCGTGCTTCCATTAGAGAACCAGTGGAGGTTCTTTAAGAAGAAAAATTAAATGGTTGAGTTTAAATGGATTATATTTTATACACTGCCCTCGAAGGACATTGAACAGAAACGGTCATTTTGTCTGTTCAGTGTTTTTTTATTTCCGATAAAGAGTGGAACGCTGCTGGAAAAACAGAAATGGTTGAAGATACGAACCTGTAGATGAAAAGGGAAAAGAATCCCGATTTTGAATGTAATAATTTGACGGAAAAGGAGATAATAAAGTAGCAATCGGGTCAGATCGATCGAACTCAAAGAAGGAGATGATAAAGTGGAGCTCAGGCCGGAACTATGCAAATCAATGGATCTTAACGAAAACAAGAATGACGTACCAGAACCAGTGAATACACCGGGACAAAGCCCGGCGAGTGAACTATATAGGCATTTAAAAAAAAGGGCAGAAGAGTTTGACAAAAAACTAGACGGTGGTCAATGTGTGGGGGTTAGGCTTATTCCAGCCGGGCAGTCGGTTACTTTTCAAGTGACTGCATTAGGCTACTGTGATCCCAATTTAATTATTTTTGGAGGAATTACTGAGAATGGATTGGAAGTGCAGTTGCTTCAGCATGTATCACAGCTTAATTTTTTATTAATGGCCATGCCTCGCGCGAACCCAAAAGAGCCTAAAATACCATTAGGGTTCATACAATAACAAAAAGGTTATTCATATAATGGTCTTCGGAAGGGAGTTTGCTTTGTTGAATAATACTGATAATTATTGTTAAAAGTATGGTGGAGATTGGGAAAAGTCCTGTTGAGCGGGGGCTTTTTTTATTTCATGCATGATACTCATTTGACGAAAAGGTACTTCATTCTCAGTATATAAAAAATACTACTTTTTTCCTCATTTTTTTCTAATTGCCGAAAAACGCGTTTCATGAAAAATAACGATGATATATTGGTATAGACAACAAAAAAAGAGGTGAGGAAAGTGCTGAAGGAATTTAAAGAGTTTGCCATGCGCGGCAATGTGATCGACCTTGCCGTCGGGGTCATTCTTGGTGCAGCTTTTGGGAAGATTGTTTCTTCTCTCGTGGCGGATATCATTACACCGTTAATCGGTTTATTGATCGGGGGGATTGATGTTTCTGGCCTGTCTATCACATTCGGGGATGCAGTTCTGAAATATGGTGTGTTTATTCAAACAATTATGGATTTTGTTATTATTGCGTTTTCTATTTTCATCTTTATTAAACTATTCAATAAAATTTATAATCGTGAAAAAAAAGTGGAAGAAGTTCCTCCTGCTTTAACGAAAGAAGAGGAGCTTCTAACAGAAATTCGTGACCTATTGAAATCAAACAAGATGTAAGCAAGTCCGGACAGAGGTCCGGACTTATTTGCCTTGCGCAGCTAACGTTCATTGTATGAGGTCTCACCACTTTACTTTAAAATTCCACGTAATGAAAAACTCTCGAATTTGAGGTATATTAAGTAAATGGATAGAAGTATGAAGAAAGAACTGAAAACTGCTCTTTTTCATATAATCAGCAAGAATCCAGGAGGAATGGATAATGGAGATAGGGATCAGTACGTTTGTAGAAACAACCCCTGACGTGAAAACGGGGGAAGTGATCAGTCATGCACAACGATTGCGAGAGGTCGTTGAAGAAATTGTGCTTGCCGACCGAATAGGATTGGATGTATTTGGGGTAGGGGAGCATCATCGTCATGATTTTGCAGCATCCTCTCCAGCCGTGGTGCTGGCTGCCGCGGCTTCACAGACAAAACGTATCCGGCTGACGAGTGCGGTAACTGTTCTTTCCTCAGCAGATCCGGTGCGGGTCTTCCAGGATTTTGCGACGCTTGATGGCATATCAAATGGACGTGCGGAGATTATGGCAGGCCGTGGTTCTTTCATTGAATCCTTTCCGCTATTTGGTTACGATTTAAAAGACTATAATGAGCTGTTTGAAGAGAAGCTGGAATTGCTGCTGACATTACAAAAGAACGAAGTCGTGTCCTGGCCTGGCAAACATCGCCCGGCCATTGACAATCTTGGTGTGTATCCGCGTCCGGTGCAAAATCCTTTGCCTGTATGGATCGGAAGCGGGGGCAATAGTGAATCGGTTATCCGCGCAGGATTATTGGGGCTGCCTCTTGTTCTGGCCATCATAGGAGGACGTCCAGTCCAGTTCGCTCCACTTGTCCGGCTTTATAAGCAGGCTGCGGCTAAGGCTGGTCATGACATTTCTAAATTACCGGTTGCATCCCATTCGCACGGATTCATTGCAGAGGATAACGAGACGGCAGCAGCTAAATTTTTCCCGCCGACCCAACAAGTCATGAATGTGCTCGGAAGGGAGCGGGGCTGGGGATATTATGACCGGTCATCATTCGATGCGGCACGAAGCTTTGAAGGTGCACTGTATGTAGGGGATGCGGAAACTGTGGCCCAAAAGATCATTCACCTTCGAAAGAATGTAGGGATCACACGGTTTATGCTTCACGTACCTGTTGGTTCCATGCCACATGCGGATGTGATGCAAGCCATCGAGCTATTGGGGAAAGAAGTGGCGCCTATCGTTCGAGAAGAAGTCGCCAAATGGGAAGCCATGCAGTAAAGCGAAAAATTCCGTTGAATTTATTCAGCGGGATTTTTTCGTTATAGCCTGTTTGCTTGATGAGTTAAAAAAAGGAACAAAAAAAGCCGTACTACACCGGCTAAAATAAGAACTGGATGAGCATGAGTTGAAAAATGTACAATAATATAATACCCAGTTTCGGGTGAAGAAATTCTTAAATAATTAATGTTCTCTTAAAGCAGATAAAGGAACATTTTGTTCATTTTGCGGATCATTAAGAGGATAAACTCTAGCAGTTTCATTGCTTTCTTCCACATGCTGAATATAAACGGGTACTTCATTGAAAGTAACATTCGCCATTACTGGTGAAGCGGCTATTTCTTGCGCGCGTTGTTTATTCATGGTTATGGCCTCCTTATGGTTCGTAACAGTCATAACATTTCCCCAAAAAGCTTACATTATTCTTCCTGATCATTTTTTTTAAACCATCTCGAAGCGTTTTATTTATTTAGTCTGTTTTTTTGATGACTTCCCAAATCTGCCGCATTTCCTCAAGCTGCTCTTCAGGTGCTTCTTTCATCTCTCTGAAGAAAAGGATTAAATCTGGATCCTTAAAGAATTCCAGCATTTCTTTTTCATCATCCGAAAGATCGACCGCTGCAGGATTTGCTGAATCAGTCACACCGAGTAAATAATCTGTGCTTACTTCAAGAACAAGAGAAAGTTCTCTCAGCATCTCATTAGATGGTGTACTGTGCCCGTTCTCATAATTACTGATTGTTCCTTTAGTGGTTTTGATACGGTTCGCCAACTTTTGTTGTGTAAGTTCTTTATTTAACCGCGCTGCTTTTAATCTTTTTGACAGCATAAACAACGCCCCTTTTATAATGTACAAGTTAATTGTACACCAACAAGAAAACATTAAAAAGAAAGTACAAGAATCTCATATAAATCACTTGACGTATAAGTATCTTGTACATATAATGTGGGTATGAGTACAAGATAATCATACAAGAGGTGATTGACTTGAAGAATAATCGATTGATAAACGCTCGCATAAAAAAAGGATTTACTCAAGAAGAACTGGCTGCAATGCTAGGATATACGAAAGCAGCGGTTTCAAATTGGGAAAACGGTATATCTGAACCGAGATTGAGAGATGCTTTTTTTCTTTCAAAAGTTCTTGAAAAAGATGTTAATTATCTTTTTATAGTCAGGTGGAACAAAAATCTCATACATCAGCATAGTAATCCTCCGATGAGTGATTCATGCATTAAACGTCATGTATGTATCAAATAAATTAGGGTGAAGGACAAAAAGAAAAGGAGAGATTCAGTTGTTCAGAGTACCGTTTGATAATGCAGTAACGGAGAAGCGATTTGTCACAGCGATGCAGAAACGGCTTCTCGAAATGGAGCGCCGGCAGACTTTTTGGGAGATAAGAGAATGTTCCCGGCAGACAAATAGGAGTCACGCCCTTATAATGAAAACTTCTTCAATGATTCACGATGTTCGAATGTGAAGACCGGGAGGAAGTGGGGAAGCGAACAAAAAATCGGAAGAATGTTTACTGATGTAAAAAGAATCCTCCTTTTTACAATCTTATTATTGAATTGTGTTATGAATACTGGATTCTATTAGTAACGGATATCGTAAATGGTTGCATAATTTCTTTCCTAAATAGGTGGCTAACTGTTCAATACGTTCCGAATATTTGAATGTAACGGTGCTTGTCGAAAGCGCTGCTGACTAAATCGCTGTATGATTCATCAGCCTTTGCTTCAATTGAGAGTAAAATTCGATTCAGTTCGTTACTGCCAACTAAAATTAAATCGTGATTTCACCCCTTGCCAAAATTGTCTAATGGTGTTTCTCTTTCAGGAAATGCAAATGCAGGTATAATTTTTGTGTAACTGGATGGGATTGGAGCAACAGATCCAGCTCTTCAGGGATTTGTGGGGTCCCATTGCGAGACCAACTTTTTGCCCGTTCTTGTGCGCATCTTGATTCTTGCCAGTGTTTAACCCTTAAGCAGGAGTACATAAATCGCTCCTCAATAAAGTGGATCACTTGCCCATTTCTCCTTTGATCAACAATGTACTACACCTCATTTCTAAAAATTATGCTTTCTCCCCAAACATGTTGTTTTTCCTTTCCTTTCCTTATTAAATAGGTAGTACCATCTGTGTGGTAAAATGAATAGATATGGAAGCAGGTGGCTGCTGGTATCATCTGCTAGTTAAATAATTGCTAAAAAAGGAGAAATGGATGATGGATGAGATTTTGCGAATAGCTGAATACTGTGAAAAGGAGTTGGCACTGAATGGAGCCAAACTGCCAGATGAATATTATTATACAAGTGTTCCACATTGTGTAATCGATTCCGTTTTCTCCATAGGGGTCCGATATGAGAGTGTGAAAAACACGGTGATGAAATTCAGCGATTACTTTAATTTAAAAAAATTACGTTCGGGAGCAGAATTTCCAAGCATGACGGACCAACTGTCGGTTGATCGTTTTCTAAGCTCCTTTGAGGAACTTGGTATAGACCATTACATACATTATGTATTTAAAAATAAACAAAGGACTTCTCCTAAAAACGGAATTTTGAAAGGAAAGGCAGTCTATCGATTCTGCAAGGTTTTACAAAAGTATGAGGTGAATTTCTTACAAGATGTAAAAAACCTGTACGGCAATGCAGAATTTGAAAAAGAAATTAAAGCAATTCCTGGTCAAAAGAGCGGCATTTCTCTTGTTTATTTTTACATGTTAGCCGGGGACGATAAACGAGTTAAACCGGACAGAATGATTGTTCGTTTCTTGGAAAAAGTACTTCAACGAAAAGTGAAATTGGATGAAGCGCAAAATCTTTTAGAGATATCGGCAAAATCACTCAAAAGCAAGTATCCAAACATGAATCCAAGATTGCTAGATTATCAAATATGGAATTATGCTAGAAACAAAGATGCATTTAAATAAAAGATGTTTAACTAAACTATTATGCATAACGAAAACATTATAGGGGCATGAAAGCAAAAGGCGAATATTAATGTGTGATTTAGTTATCAAACTTCATTACAAAATTACAGCCTATACAAGCAACACCTATTTGTTTCTTCGTTACAGGATGTAAAAAGAAGATTTCATCATATCCACATATATGGCATTCCATATCATGAAAATGTTCGCGTGGACCAATAATCGCATCTAGTAAATGATCAAAAGTCATTATTAACACCTCTAAATTTCTTTTAATAACTATATCAAAGCTATTTCATGTAATTAGTTGTAATTTGTCGGAACTGTACAAGAAGTTTTCGACAAAATTTATAATAATTCAATATCCAGAAAAATAGGATGACAAATGGATGGAAGTAAGAGTTTTTCAATTGAAAACAATCCTACTGTTCATGACTCTATTCGCTTTTTTGCTTTTTCTTGTGGCCTGTTCCTCTGATCAACAAACTCAAAAAGTTGTAAATGAAAATCGTTCAGAAGAAGGTAAGGCTGATTCGAAGAAATATTATGTCACGACAGGTTATAATGTCAGGAAGGATAAACGCCACATAGGGGTAATGCCAGAAATGACAAGAGGGGAAACGATGGACAAGAACGTGTAAGCATTGGAGGCTCTTTAAAATGAAAGGTTTGAAGGCAAAGGCGTTCACTTTGAAGTGATGTAGACTTATGGGGCAGCGACCATTTCTATCACTCTATTAGATGTTTTTATTTTAAAAAGGTTATAGGTGGAGTTTTCGATTCGAGTTTGTATAAAAATTTGTTGTACTATTAAGACAGCCTCTGGCTGCTTTTTTTATGGGAAAAATATACAATAGTCCAAAACCGTAATGGCAAGCGCCAACGTACTAGTCCATTCGGATAATTTCGTATACGGCACTAAGTTTATATCTTAATCGGACGAACCAAACTTATTGGTATACATACTCTATAACGAACGTCATTTTGATATAAAAAAGGAGGATTTACGTGTATTACACGGATGGCTATTATATTTACTCCATTCAAGGAGGAACGCCGAGCCGGACGCCAGAAGGATCGCCAAGAAGGACTCCAGGAGGAATGCCAGGCGGATATCCGGGGGGAATGCCAGGGCGTACACCAGGGGGAATGCCAGGCGGATATCCGGGAGGAATGCCGGGCGGATATCCAGGAGGAATGCCAGGGCGTACACCAGGGGGAATGCCGGGCGGATATCCGGGAGGAATGCCAGGCGGATATCCAGGAGGAATGCCGGGCGGATATCCGGGAGGAATGCCAGGGCG
>NZ_MSFI01000010.1 GCF_001975785.1 Domibacillus epiphyticus
GTGAAAGGGCGGTGTCTTAACCGCTTGACCAAGGGGCCATGTTAGATATGTATACAAAACTCAAATAATGGCTCCGCAGGCAAGACTCGAACTTGCGACCGATCGGTTAACAGCCGATTGCTCTACCACTGAGCTACTGCGGAATAATTCAATTCAGCGACTTTGAAATAATAACATTCTTTATATTTTAATGTCAATAGATTTTTATAAATCAAAAATAAAAATAAATTTAAACCCCATATCACCTTCCCGCCTGTCTACTAGATAAGTAATGAAAAAATAAAAAAGAAGGGTAAAAACCCCCTCCTTTTCTGTGCTAGTCCTTATGCTGCCTTTTTATTGAAAGTAACTTTTGATACTCCTGTTTTTGCAAATACAATTGTTAAGATAAAAGGCACCACAATTGCTGCAGCCATCGCTACCGCAAACATGCCCATATGTTGAGGCTGGATAGAAAGAATACCTGGCAGTCCCCCAACACCAATTGAATTAGCCATTACATTGCTTCCAACAGATATTACTGCAGCCGTCATAGATCCAATCATGGCTGCTAGGAACGGGAACCCGTATTTTAGGTTAATACCGAAAATGGCCGGTTCTGTCACTCCTAAATAACATGAGACAGCCGCAGGAATAGATACTTGTTTTTCTTCTTCATTTTTTCTATTGATGTAGATCATTGCTAAAACAGCAGAACCTTGAGCAATATTTGATAAAGCAATCATTGGCCACAAGTTTGTTCCACCAAGTTCACTCATAAGCTGAAGATCGATTGCATTCGTCATATGATGCAGTCCAGTGATGACGAGTGGAGCATAGGCAAAACCAAAAATTGCCGCAAATAACCAGCCAAATGATGAAGTTAAACCTGAATACACAACATTAGAAACAAATGAGCCGATGTTCCAGCCGATAGGACCTAAAACTGTGTGTGCAATGAGAACAGCCGGAATTAATGCGAAAAACGGTACGACAATCATAGAAATTGCATTTGGAACGATATCACGTAATTTACGTTCCAAGAAAGCTAATACAAGACCAGCGAGAATAGCTGGGATAACTTGTGCCTGGTAACCAATCATTTCAATCTGCGCGAATCCAAAATCCCATACAGGAATTTCTTCTGCTCCTGCTACTCCATAGGCATTAAGAAGCTGAGGGGATACAAGAGTAATACCAAGAACGATACCGAGAATTTGTGAGGTTCCCATTTTCTTTGTAATGGCCCATGTAATACCAACCGGCAGGAAGTGGAATACCGCTTCACCAATCAACCATAAGAACGAATGTACACCAGCCCAAAATTGTGAAACTTCAATAAGTGACTTTGTTCCGTCTTCCAGCATTTTAATGTCACCGATTACATTTCGGAAACCTAGAATAAGACCTCCGACAACGAGTGCTGGAATTAATGGTGTAAAGATATCCGCAAGATGAGCGATCATTCGCTGAAGAAAGTTCATATTTTGCTTGGCTGCAACATTTGCTTCTTCTTTTGAAGAGCTATCTAAATCTGCGTATTTAACAAACTCGTTATAGAATGAAGAAACTTCATTTCCAATGATAACCTGGAATTGGCCGACTTGTGTAAATGTTCCCTTCACAAGCTTCATCGCTTCTATTTCTTCAACATTTGCTTTTTTTGGATCGTTAAGAACAAAACGCATTCTTGTAGCACAATGCGTAACCGTGGCAACGTTTTCTTTTCCCCCAATGCGCTCCAGCAAATCCTTAGCTGGATCTGTATATTTACTCATTTTTAAACCTCCTGTTAAATTGGACTGAATCCAATTCACTCATTTTTTTCTAATATAATCATAGCTTTATATGTGCAGGATCTGTGTGCGCTTACAACTTTACCTATCATGTATATACAAGCGATGTTTACGTTTTCATTTTATCCTGTATATACAGGATTGTCAACATCAAGATTCTAAATTTCTATAGTAAAATTAGACAGTGAGCTGCGGGTGAATACAAAAAAGGTACCCCTAAAAATAGAGGTACCTTGATCATTTAAACTTATTTCGACGCCGGAGCCACCGAGGCTTCAGGTGATGTTACCTTATCATAAAAATTGACGAATTTGTCACGATCATCGCTATTACGGTATGCCATCGCAACACGTGGATGCTCATTAAGCGCACCAGAGATCATGTAAGGAATGATATAGCCCCACTCCCACTTTTCTCGCATTTCAACCATGTGCTTTTCGATTACGCCAAGAACCGGCTTAATCTCGTAACTCGGCTTTTGTATGTAGCTAACGAGAAGCTCCGTGTTGCAGTTGCCAGCCGCACGGCCCATTCCAAAAACAGACGAATCAAGGAACGCAACGCCATTTTTCATCGCAGTTAAAGTATTGGCGAATGCTAACTGCATGTTATTATGCGTATGGATGCCTAGCTGCTTGTTAGGGATCATCGATTTGAATTTTTTCACTTGATGCTCAATATCATTAGGATCTAAACTTCCAAAGGAGTCGACGATATATACAACATCTACTGGGCTTTTCTTTACCATTTCAAACGCTTCAATCAGCTGATGTTCAGGCACACTAGATAAAGCCATAATGTTAAGTGATGTCTCATAACCCAAATCATGAAACATTTGTACAAGCTCTAAGCCTTTATCCACCTCGCGGATATAGCACGCCACCCGAATCATATCTAACAGGCTTTCCTCACGAGGCAAAATGTCATTCGGATCTACACGGCCAATATCTACAAGAGCAGAAAGCTTCGTGAACTTTTTCTCAGGGATAATTTCTTTCAGGAAGTTATCGTCGAGAAATCTCCATGGATTCGGCTCAGTTGCATTAAGAAGCCTTGCTGAATTCTTGTAGCCAATCTCCATGTATTCAACCCCAGCTTCACTTAGACCATTATACAAGTCTTGAACAAATTCGATGCTGAAATCCCAATTGTTAACCAAACCTCCATCACGGATGGTACAGTCTAATATTTTGCTGTGTTGTTCCATAGTCGTAACTTCCCCCTGTTTATCCTGCTTTTTAGCAATGTTATTTTTAACCAATTATTTTCCTTTTACGCTTTTATGCTTTTATGCTTTTATGCACTAAAATGTCTTGTTATTTTTATATCATGTTTCATCTAAAGCAGTCAATATTTATTTCAAAAAATGATAAAATTCACATAATTTTAAGATGATTTTACAACAATTAGCATCACCTTACAACATCCTCCTGTTTTACAGGCCAAGAATCTAAAACCCCCAAAAAAGCCACAGAACGCATTCTGCAGCTTTTTAATCCTATAACCAATCTTTCACATATGTCATCAATCCTAAAAAAGCACCCATACCAGCACCACAAAATGCAAAAATAACTGTCATCTCTCGATTAGTATGTTTTTTATCGGTATTCTTCATAAAAACCTCCATTGTTTTATGGTCAATAAACCCATTTTAACAAATTACATCCATTATTCCACTATCGCCTAGACGATCTCTACATTTAAATTGACTGGCAGCTTTTTGCGCGCTATCCCTTTTAAATCTTTTTAAAGGACGAGTCCATGATTGAACGTAGCTTGCACTTTTTTTATTAGTTGTATTCTCAACGTTGTTAAGGTAGTGCCGCTCGACCAAATCAATACTTTTCTGCCCTTGGTTTGCTGTCATTAACAAACCTATAATTTTATATGTAATAACGCTTACTCATCTATAAACGCTTGACCTTCTATCACCATACAGCCAATAGACCTTAACTCTTGTTTTTATAATACTTTCACCCTAAAAAGACTTAACGGAGTAACGAATAATACTGGTGGTACGTCCAATTCCATTCAAACTAAATTCTCCTTTATCACTTTTTTTCAGAATGTCTTATTATATTACTCGTATGTTTTTTGTTCTTCGTGCTTAGCTGCTTATTATGAAGTTTTAGTTGGTGAATTTTGCACATAGTGTATTATTAAAAATCAGATGCTTTTGCTTTCTTTAAGAACCCTTAAGACTACTCAATTTCTGTGTAAGAAAATTATATTTGCTGACAATTTAGCTCTGCTAGTGATTGAAGCAGAAAGAGCAAAAACCTCTCTTGTTTTAAGAGAGGTTGCATAAGTGAGAATGAATATCCAAAGCATTGCTTCTAAACGAAAAAGGGCTGCCCTCGCATCCCTCAATAATCGCATCGACTTTATAACTTTCCCCCATTTGCTGCAATGACGTCTTTATACCAGAAAAAGGATTTTTTCTTTTTCCGAGCTAATGTTCCACTGCCGTCGTCGTGTTTATCAACATAAATGTAACCATAACGTTTAGAAAACTCGCCTGTCGACATACTAACCATATCAATACAGCCCCAGCTTGTATAGCCTATTAGTTCCACTCCATCTTCTATGGCTTCACCCATAGCTTTAATGTGTTCGCGAAGATAGTCAATTCGATAGTCATCATTGATGGAACCGTCCTCTTCTACTTTGTCATAGGCTCCCAACCCATTTTCGACCACAAAAAGCGGCTTCTCGTAGCGGTCATATAATTTGTTTAAGCTAATACGCAGCCCTATCGGATCAATTTCCCATCCCCAATCACTTGCTTTTAAAAATGGATTTTTTATGCCGCCAATAATATTGCCTTGAGAAGATTCTCCCTCCGCCTTCCCTAACTTATCGGTGCGGGACATGTAATAACTAAAGCCGATATAATCCACAGTGCCTTCTTTCAGTACTTCTAAATCGCCATCTTGAATATCTAATTGGATATTATGTTCTTTAAAGTACCGCTTAATGAAGGCTGGATACTCACCCCTTACTTGCACATCTCCACAAAAGTAATTGAAAAGGCGCTCTTCCTGAAGAGCATAATTAACATTTTCCGGATTGCTGTCAAAGGAATAAACAGGTGCAAAGAGAATCATACAGCCAATTTTGGAATCAGGAATGATCTCATGGCATGCTTTTACCGCAATGGCGCTGGCCACAAATTGATGATGGTATGCCTGGAAGGTTGGCTGGTATTTATCCTCTTCTTTTTGAATAGAAAAACCAAGACCTTGAATCGGCATGAGCAAGCTGCTATTAATTTCGTTAAATGTCATCCAGTACTTTACTTTATCTTTATAACGGTTGAATATTTCTCTTACATACCGTTCAAAGAACGTCACCACTTGACGGTTCCTCCACCCGCCATATTCTTTTACTAAATGGAGAGGCATTTCATAGTGGGAAATCGTGACGACTGGTTCAATTCCGTGTTTATGCAATTCATCAAATACACGATCATAGAAGGCTAGCCCTTCCTCGTTTGCCTCTAACTCATCGCCATTTGGAAAAATTCGTGTCCACGCAATCGACATACGGAAGGCCTTAAAGCCCATTTCCGCAAACAGGGCGATATCTTCTTTATATCGATGATAAAAGTCAATCGCTTCATGGTTTGGATAATATTGATCTTGATGGATTTCAAAATCAAAACCTGGGTTCAATAATATATCATATCGTTCTTTTCCACCTGGAAGAACATCAGCAATATTTAACCCTTTATTCCCTTCATAAAATCCACCTTCGATTTGATTAGCAGCTGTTGCTCCTCCCCATAAAAAATCGGTAGGGAATTGATATTTCTTCATTTTGATACCTCCATTTACTCATTCAATAATTATTATTTGTTTTTGGTAAAAATTTATAGCTTTCTCCTTTATAAAAAAGACAGAATTTCAAGGAAATCATAACTGTGTTTAGAAGGAAAGTAAATGAATGAAGAAGATCATTCCTCTTTTTTTGTTTAATCGCTATCAAATCGGGTAGTAAATTGGGAAGGGAGGTTTTTACATGAACTCAACAAAGAGCTGTTTGGAGTTGCATAAAGAATACCTACTCAGCATAAGCGTACAAAACAGACCAGGCAAAATGGATCAGTTTGAAGTACTTCATCTTGACCTCCAAGGCTGGCTGCAAAAGGAACAAGGGCTATCTCTAGAACAAGCAAAGGCCGTAATTGAAGATTCTAACAAGAAAGAAGAAGTCGCGTAAGCCTTTAGGCTTTTTTTTGTCTTCTAATCAACATGAAACCACGGGAATATACAAAACTTCCTTTTATACGCATAAAAGAAGAGATAACTCTCGTTTTGAGTTTCCTCTTCTTTTCGTTGTTTATCAGTAGCTGATAGAAGATTTACAATCTGAATCATACTCCATTACTAACATATAATCCTTCGAATACCAAGCAAGCAGGAGCAGCTGCAATTGCAGCCGCTTAGCTCCTCTCCTAATTATGCTGCTTTCCTTTTTAAGTAGGTTGCAGGTCAATTAAAGAAGTTTTTTCGTTAACAGGGAATGAGAGAAGTTCCGGCGTTCCTGTTTCCAAAACCCGGCCTCCTTCCATTATAATCACCCGGTCGGCGAGCACCCGGGCATCTGCCTGGTCATGTGTAACGAAAATAGATGTTATCTCCTCTTTTTTTAATATACTGCGCAGCTCATCACGGATCTTTACCTGCAAATCGGCATCCAGGTTGCTGAAAGGTTCATCAAACATAATAAGGGATGGGTTGGGTGCCATGGCACGTGCGAGAGCAACACGCTGCTGCTGGCCGCCACTTAATTCATAAGGATACCGCTTTTCAAACCCCTGAAGTCCAACAAGCGCCATCACCTCTTGGACCCTTTCTTCTTTTTTCATTCGTTTCATCTTTCTCAATCCAAACCTGATATTCGCCTCAACAGTCATATGAGGAAAAAGCGCATAGTCTTGAAATACCATCCCAATGCCCCGCTTTTCTGGCTGGACAAACTTCCGCTCATCCGACATCGTTTGCCCGTTGATGACAATACTTCCACTCTCGGACACTTCAAGTCCCGCAATTAAACGGAGAAGGGTGCTTTTTCCGCTGCCGCTTTTCCCTAATATGCTGATGATTTCGCCTTTTTCAATTTGGATCGACACGTTCGCAATCGTTTTCTCTTTCGCCTTCTTATAAGAAAATGATAGATCCTTTATTTCTACGTACATTATCTCGTCTCCTTTTCAAGCACTCTGTGAAATATATAGATCGATGCTCCGCTGATTAAAATAATGAGGATCGAAGCGAGGGCCGCTTCATGAACTGCTTCATCATTGGCATATTGAAATGCCTTTGTAGCGAGCGTATAAAAGTTAAAAGGCTGGAGAATCAACGTCAGCGGCAGTTCTTTCATTACTTCGATAAAGACGAGCGTAAACCCGCCAAATACAGCTCCTTTAATCATCGGCAAATCCACGCTGAAAAAAGTCCTGGTCAATGGCTTGCCCAGCATTCGGGAGGCTTCGGTAAAACTGCGGCCAATTTTATCAAAGCCGGAATCAATCGTGTTGTAGCCGACAGCCAGAAAACGGGTAATATAAGCAAAGATCAGCATAACGATGCTTAGGCTAAGGATAATCGGCACAGGAAGGCCGATGTCCTCATAAAAAGACTGCATCAGGCGGTCAATTGCCAAAAACATCGTCAAGACACCAATGGCGATAACCGCCCCCGGAATAGAATACCCAAGCACTGTAATTCTGGAGATCGCTTTTGGAACTGCCCCATCCGACAGCCTGGTGAAATTCCCAATGATCAGTGAAAGGACGATAATGAAGAAGGCCGCAATAAAAGATACATATACCGAATTAAAAATGAGCATTAAAAAGTCTGCGCTCACTACTTTTTCGAATGTTAATAGCATCCAGTCAAACAGCTGGATGAACGGAATAAGAAACCCGGCACAAAAAACAAGAAACACATAGGCAAACAAGCTCCATGATTTTTGAGAGGAAAGACGGGCTGGCTCAAGCGGGCGTACTTTTGCATTGGAGTAGCTGTACTTTTTCCTCCCACGGAGCACCTTTTCCATGAGAAGAATCCCAAATACAATCGTCATGAGAATCCCCGCCAATTTCACAGCAGAAGCAACATCACTCATCCCGAACCAAGCCTGGAAAATGGCTGTGGTGAAAACTTGAATACCGAAATAAGATACAACACCATAATCATTCAGCACTTCTAGAATAACCAAGCTTCCTCCCCCAACAATGGCGGTACGGGAAATCGGAAGCACCACACGGAAAAACAGTTCCAAAGAGCTGCTCCCAAGCAATCGAGCATTTTCGATGATCGAGGATGACTGGTTCTCAAGAAATGCTCTTGCCACGATATAGACATACGGATATAAGAAAATCGTAAAGATAAAGATTGCGCCCGGGATATTCATGATATCGAAATACGCAGGATCTGCTTTTACATTAAACTCGTTGCGGAGGGTTGCCTGAATCACTCCTGTATAGTTTAAAATCCCGTGATAGGTATAAGCCCCAATATACGGCGGGATAGCCAGTGGAAGAATCAGGCCCCATTTAAAGAAACTGCGAAATGGAAAATGATAAGCCGTTACCAGCCAGGCAAGGCTGAGACCGATCAAAACGGAGAAAATGCCTGTAAAAGCCACGATGACCAGTGTGTTTTGAATGTAGCGGTTGAGAAGAAACTCTTTTATATGCTGCCAGTTTTCATTTGGTTCTGAGAAAATTTGAATGAGGATCGACAGAGCAGGGAGAAGAATCAGCAGCGTGAAAATAACACTCATAACCGCCCAGATATTCAAGTTCATTTTAGCTAGTCGAATCCCCTTGTGAATTGCTTTCATGATATCCCTCCGAGCAGAATACGCACCCTTTTATACAAAGCACAGCAAGGTGTTTATGCAGAAAAGAGAACAGGCTGGAAAAGCCTGTCCTCCCAAAATGCTAGTGAAATTATTTCCAGCCGACTTCGTTCATCATTTTTAGCGCGTCAGCATTGTACTTGCCAAGCTCTGACATGTTAATATCCTGCGCTTTAAATTCGCCCCATGAAGCAAGAAGCTCAGAAGGCTCAACAGCTGGGTTAACCGGGAACTCATAGTTGGCTTCCGAAAATTCGCCTTGTGCTTCTTCACTTGATAGGAATTCAATAAACTTGATGGCATTTTCTTTGTTCTTCGCATGTTTAGTTACTCCCACACCACTTACATTAACATGAGTACCGTCTGTTTCCTGGTTGGGGAAGAACACACCTAGCTGCTCTGCCACTTTTACTTCTTCTGGATCTTCAGAGTTAAGCAGCTGGCCATAGTAGTATGTGTTCATAACAGCCACATCACCTTCACCAGCCACGACTGCTTTTGCCTGGTCCCGGTCACCGCCTTCTGGATCGCGAGCCATGTTATTCACGATGCCCTGCGCCCAGTTCTTTGCTTCGTCTTCTCCATGAAGAGAAATAAACGAAGCAAGAAGAGATTGATTGTAGATATTATCAGAAGAACGGATTAATACTTTATCCTTCCATTGTGGCTCTGTCAATGCTTCATACGTTGAAAGATCTTCTGGCTTAACACGGTCTTTTGCATAAACGATGACGCGTGCGCGTTTTGTAATGCCAAACCATTCATTATCGACATCACGATAGTTTTCAGGAATATTTTTTGATAAAGTCTCACTTTCTACACTTTGAAGCAGCTGCTTTTCTTTTGCCCAATGAAGGCGCCCTGCATCTGCTGTGTAAAACAGGTCAGCTTCTGTTGCTTCGCCCTCGCGTGTCAGGCGCTCCATTAACTCATCTTCCTCGCCCTTGACAACGTTTACCTCAATGCCTGTTTCCTCTGTAAACTTCGCAAATAAAGCATCATCAGTTTCGTAATGACGGCTTGTGTATAAATTAACAACTCCTGCCTCTTTTGTTTCTTCTTCCGTGTTTGTTTTGCTTTCCGTACCAGTTGACGCATTGTTTCCGCCGCCGCATGCAGCTAGAAACATAAGTGCCATTGCCATGAAGATAGACAAAATGCTTTTCTTGCTATGTATCATAGTGTATAACCTCTCTGTTCTTAAAATTTGTGTATCTTTTAATCTAAATTATAATGATATTCATTCTCAAGTCAATCGAATTTTTTCGAAAATACTGAAAAGATATTATGCCTTTTTGAATTTAGCTTGGATTCTTGACAATATTTGACCCTAAGCAGGAATAATCGCCATAATTCACAGACACCTTCATTAGTTATCAGCCTAATCCAGTTTCTTTAACTTATATTACATAGTATCGATAAAAAAATGGATACTAAATTTGAAAGCTAAAAGGAGTGATACGTATGGCAGTGTGTCCTTTATGCAACTCATTAAACGTATTAGAAATGTATTGTCCAGAATGTAATTCTCGATTAGATGATTCAGGTAAGGTATCAGATTTTTTAGACCCTTACGGACATTATAATGATGAAGAGACTGTAAAAATGGGTGATGGCTATCCCGATACAGCTAAAAATCAAATTTGTCCTCATTTAATGGTCTGTAATAAGTGCGGATATGATGTAGTGAAGTTCGAACAAGAAAAATAAATGTAACAAAAGCGCCTATCTTGTGATATAGACGCTTTTTATTTATTTCAGATGCAACATTTAACATTTATGAAGTATTCGCTTCATTAATTAAGCCGAATCTTAAGATTTTTAGTCGCCGGCCTTCCTGTCAATCTTACGATATTAGCATTACTGTGTCTTCCGTTCCACCTAAGCATTTAAGTATGTTTTCAGTGTTCCCGCTGTTAAGATAATTTTTGACACTTCGTCAAGAAAGGACAAATCTAAATGACCAGTATTCAAATACCCGTATCAGTCTTAAACTTAGCACCTATTCGCAAAGGTCAGGAAGCGAAAGAAGCCATTGATGATATGGTCGATTTGGCGCAAGCGACGGAGAAAATGGGCTATACGCGATATTGGATTGCCGAGCACCACAATACGTCAACACTTGTGAGTTCAGCTACATCCATTTTAATTAAACATACCTTGGAACACACCGAACACATACGTGTCGGATCTGGCGGAATCATGCTGCCAAACCATTCTCCTTTGGTCGTAGCTGAACAATTCGGAACGATGGCCACGATTTATCCAGGCCGCCTGGATTTGGGACTAGGACGAGCGCCGGGGACAGATATGAAGACCGCAAGTGCACTAAGAAGATCACAGCATGATTCGGTTTATACATTCCCTGACGATGTTCATTCACTGCTTACGTATTTTGGACCCGAAGAGCTGCAAAGTTCCGTCAAAGCCTACCCAGGTGTCGGCACAAATATTCCGATTTATATCCTCGGTTCTTCGACGGATTCAGCTTTTTTAGCAGCTGAATTAGGTTTGCCTTATGTATTTGCCGCTCACTTTGCACCAAGATACATGGAAGAGGCAATTTCTATTTACCGAAATCGATTCAAGCCATCTCAGTACCTAGACTCTCCATATATGATCGTCTGCCTGAATGTGATCGCAGCGGAAAGTGATGAAGAGGCCAAATTTGAATCGACCACAATGCAGCAATTTTTCTTGAATGTGATACGCGGCACTCAAACGCCGTTAAGTCCTCCCGTTGAAAATATGGATCATATGTGGAGTCCGCCGGAGAAAGAAATGGCTGCATCAATGACCAGTGTAACGATGTTGGGAAGTAAAAATTCAATACAAGAACAGCTGACGAGTTTTCAAGAAAAGTATAACGTAGACGAAATCATGGCCGTATCCTATATTTTTGATCATGATAAGCAAAAACGTTCTTATGAAATTTTAAAAGAAGTGGTTGACGGGGAAATGTTTAAGCACACAAAATAACACATTTTCGTTCCCTGACTTTCTCCAGAGATTTCAGCTTGGCTTTTTCACCATGACAACAAATCGTAATGCTGCAGAAATAAATAATAGGCTGACTAAAGCCAGCCTATTATTTATTCAGTTAAGAGAAACCCCTTCAAAAATCAAAGTGTTGTTTCTCATGCTTATCTATTTCTTAACGATGTTCTATTCTTATTAAAAGCTTTATTTCTCAATCGGAAAGTTCCCCTTATAATGCACATTTCCATTCTCATCACGAATTTCCACTGTCATCTGTTCTTCCTTTGGATCCACCTTCAGAACACCAAAGTTGAAAAATCCCCCTTCTGCATATAAACGTTCCGGACCGAAAGTTGGATCTAGCTCGGGAGGGTTAATCATAACAGCACCAAGCGGTCCGCTTACCAATTCTCTGTAATCAACTGAGCCGTTACGGTCTGGATCATACTGGATCATATCGGCATAATGAACATCTGTTGTAACAAAGTTTACATTTTTAATCTCATTTTGCAGGATAAAATCTGATATCTGCTTGAATTCCGTTTCATATCCAGTTGGATCATTTGGATCAATATGGTCTGCGTTAGCCCAGCCATCACGGTGGTTGACCTTGCCTGTAGGAATTGAGATCGGAACAGATGAAGCAACCAGTTTCACTTTCGCATCGGATTGGATTAGTTCTTGCTTCAGCCAGTTAAGCTGCTCTTTTCCAAGCATCGTTTTGTCAGGTCCATCCACTTGTGTATTAGGATCCCGGTATCCTCTATTATTTAATACGATTAAATCAAGCGTGTTTCCCCATGAATATTTATGAAATAATTTAGAAGGATCGCTATTTTCTTTTAACAGCGGCCAGTATTCAGTAAAAGCCTTAAGGCCAGTTGACGTCAACGGCTCAGAAGGTCCAGAAAAATCGTTGATGACTTCATGATCATCCCAGATGGCATACGTGCTTGTCGACTGTAATAGTTTCCTTAAATGAGGGTCCGTACGGTTTTCTTTATATTTTGCCCGGAAATCTTCTATCGTTTTAGAAGAACCGTCCGGCACTGCAGGTGTTGGATTATCCGCATAAATCGTATCACCGCTGAAAAGGAAGAAATCAGGATTTAGATCGGCCATTGCGGAGAATGATTTAAATGGCGGTATGTTCCCCTGGCCACCAGTATCCCCTCCCCAAACCAGTGTCAATGGTTCTTCTGCCTTTCCATCTGGAGCTGTCTTAAAGGTACCTGCCACTTCATTAGAACCTTTGTGTGCCTTTACACGGTAATGATATACCGTATTAGGGGTCAATCCATCCACTTTTACTTGGGCTGTCGAGTCATTTTCCTTTTCGGCTTTTAGTTTTTTTACGATCGGTTTTTTCTTAAACCGAGGATCCTGTGATATTTCAAATTTCAACAAGGATGGCTCGTTTGATCTTGCCCACAAAACAGCTGAAGTGTCGGTCACTTCACCGCTTGCAGCACCATGGGATATGTATGGCCGGTTCTCAAGTTCTACCGCATGATCCGGATTATTTGTGATAATGCCATCCACGCCAAGGGAAAGCTGTTCCACCATTTCATCCTTTGTATTTACCGTGTACGGCTGAACAGTTAGCATTCGTTCATGCGCTTCCTGCATGAGTATTGGGGTAACAAGTGACTTATCGGGACCGATGCCCTCTGCATATTCCGCTGCTTCGGCTAAAGCTTCATCCAGGTTTTTTCCCTTCAACATACTCGGGGTATAAAGCTGAATAAGCGGAACATCTTCTGGAATCATCGGCTGCAGCTTTCTCAAACTCTCTTCACTAAATGATTGCAGAATGAGCCTGTCTTTTTTTAGATAGCCTGTGCGTTCTAAAATTTTAACAAGTTTTTCTTCCATTCCTGGATACGTTTTCGGAGATTTGGTTTCAATAAAAAGGGCCGTTTTCTTATTTTTCTTTTGAATGATCCGTATTGCTTCGTCCAGCGTTAAAATTTTCTGGCCTCTGTATTTCTTTTTTGAATGTTTCCCTTTAGCTTCGCTGAACCATGACCCTGCATCCAGACGTTTTATTTCGGCCAGTGTAAAATCTTTAACCAGCCAAGGAGCACGATCGGGAAAAACCTCTTCCACGTTTGTTGTACGTTTTAAGGACGAATCATGAATTGCAACTAATTGGCCATCCTTCGTCATGTGTAAATCAATTTCAACAAAATCTGCCTGCATTCGGATTGCCATTTCGTAGGCTTCCTTTGTATGCTCGGGCGCATAAGCTGAAGCGCCTCTGTGGGCGACCACATTCACATGATCCACGATTGGCTCCAACATAGATTGAGAATTTGATCGTTCTGACGCCTGAACATTTGATATTGGAGAAGGAAAGGTAGATCCTCCAATGCATAATGCCAAAGATAAAGGCAGTATGTGTTTCTTTTTCACCATGACTCGCACTCTCCTCATTAGCTGTTTTGTCGAACAATTTCATTGTACCGATCAAAATTGTTAGAATTATTAATCAAAACTAAAAGATTGTAAAATAGGGGAATGCGTTATTAAGTGATTGTTTAGTTTGTTTCAATAAACTCCGTCAAACGAATCATTTTCTGTAAAACAAATTAAAACAACGGGATTATTAAAGAAGAAATGCTTAATGAGCCATTCGAAGATCCTATTCATCATCAATTAAAAGCTGATGTTGAAAAAGTACATACGTATAACTGTATTTGATAACTGGCTGCAGTCGGCTGAAATAATATGCTCCAGTATCCATTGCTTTCATTACGCACATTCTAAATGAAAAGGTTAAATATGTTGAGAATGGCAAGAAGCACGAAGAAGAGAAAGCAAAACTTCCATCGGGAAATTAAGTTAAACTTTTATATATCAACTGTGAAACTGATAGTTTAAAATGTATAGAAGTGCTATAAAAGCAGCTATTAGAAAAATTATAGGAGTGAAAGAACATGAGTGTACATAAAGCCCTTATACTACATGCAAAAAAACAAAATGAACTTTTTAATGAGTTTTCCCTTTTAGACCAGCAACGGGAAGATTATATTCAAGAAGCTATAGAATTGTGCAAATCTGGAAAGGATTTTACAACAGACCAAATTAATCAAATCACTATGCAAATCAATGTTCTTGCTAACCAAAGGTTTATTCCAACTCGTAAATTAGTTACCCCAGAAATGGTTCGTTCATATGTGGAGTCTTTAAAGTAAAATAATCTACCAATCTTAGGCGAAGAAATAGTTCCAAATTCGGTGCTTGGGTGTCGAGAAACGCTCAACAGCGTGAAATTGTATACGGTTATCTAAAAGAACGAAGCTAGGCCTGAATAGATGCTGCAATGGATAATGGTTATTGGCAATTTTGGCTTTCCGATTGAATTTAATACGTTTTAAATGAATAATTGTGAACCTTGAATTCGTAATAGTACAGTTAATTATTAATATAGGGAAAAAGAAAACCAACACACTCATTCGTGCATGTTGGTTTTCTTTTTTATTTATCATTTGTTCACTTAGAGGAAACTATTGTCTCTATAGGTTTTAAACACCACTGGCTAAATTAATGAACAATCTAATAACATATTGACTTCGACAAAAATCGACAATATAATAACGTACTTGTAGCTAGTTAAAAAATTTGGAGGAAACAAGATGTATGCATTTTTTAGAAAGAAATCTATGGCAGACCTGCTAGCCCATGGCCAGAATAAAGAACTTAACCGCACCTTAAATCTCATGGATTTAATACTTCTTGGGGTTGGCTGTGTAATTGGAACAGGGATTTTTGTTATTACAGGAGTGATCGCTGCTGAAAGTGCAGGTCCAGGGATTAGCCTTTCATTTATAGTGGCAGGAATTGCTTGTGCGTTAGCAGCCTTTTGTTATGCAGAATTTTCATCGTCTATACCGATATCAGGGAGCGTATACACGTATACGTATGCTACCCTTGGTGAATTTATAGCCTTTTTAATTGGCTGGGACTTGATGCTTGAATATGTTATTGCGCTTGCGGCTGTTGCAGCAGGCTGGTCAGGTTATTTTCAATCGTTAATATCTGGATTCGGGCTTCATATTCCTGCCGCACTTTCTTCTGCTCCAGGAAGTGGACAAAATGGAATCGTTAACTTACCTGCCATGATCATTATTTTATTAATCACGGCTCTTGTAAGTAAAGGAGTAAAAGAGAGTACACGTTTTAATAATATAATTGTCTTCCTAAAAATCGGAATTGTTTTATTATTTATTTTTGCAGGGATGAACTATGTAAAACCTGAAAACTGGACACCGTTTTTGCCATTCGGTATAGAAGGAGTTATCACTAGCGCCGCAACTGTTTTCTTTGCTTACATTGGATTCGATGTAATTGCGAATGCATCGGAGGAAGTGAAGCGTCCTCAACGGAATATGCCAATTGGAATTGTTGCTTCTTTGGCAATCTGCACCGTTTTATATGTGGCCGTTTCACTTGTACTTACAGGGATGGTTCCATACACACAGCTGAATGTTGCAGATCCTGTTTCGTTTGCGCTTAAGTTTGTAGGACAAGACAGTCTGGCAGGCATTATCTCGGTGGGTGCTATTGTTGGGATCACTACTGTGTTGCTCGCTTTATTGTATGCCCAAATTCGATTGACATACGCAATGAGCCGGGATGGTTTATTGCCGAAAGTTTTCGCAAATGTGCACCCGAAATTCAAGACACCGTTTAAAAACACATGGATTACAGGATTTATTGCAGCTGCAATTGCGGGATTTGTTGATTTAACAACACTTGCACATCTTGTTAACATGGGAACATTAGCTGCCTTCACGTTAATTTCGATTGCTGTTATTGTTTTGCGAAAAAAACAACCAGATTTAAAAGCTTCCTTCCGGGTACCTTTTGTTCCTGTACTGCCGGCTGTTAGTGCACTTTTATGCATATATCTAGCAACAAGCTTGCCGGGGATTACATGGATTTCTTTTGTAATTTGGATTGTATTAGGGGCAATCGTGTATCTATCCTATTCGAGAAAACACAGCCATTTAAACAAATAGTGTTTTTTATGAGCCCTCTCTAGCTCATTTTGCTGTAAGAGATTTAATGAATCGTAAGCAAAAGAAAGCTGGGGAAAAAATATACTTGGTCTGAGTAACCAGAACAAGAATTAAAGCATAATCGTAATACCATTATCCTTGAAAACGAATAAAAAAAGAGCCTGTTTTGAAAAAATTAATCAAAACAGGCTCTTTTTGTTAAACGATTCGTTTATAAAAAGTACTTGCCAACGATTTGAGAAACGCCATAACCGCTTTATCATCGAGCCTATAAACCGTAGTTTGAAGCATACCCCTCTCCCTTCATATTGACCATGAATCCATTTATACATCGTATGTCAGCAGAAGCAAAAGAAAAAGGCATTATCATGAGCATGTCCCGTAAAGGAACGTCCGCTGATAATGCCTCCATCTAATCGTTTCATGCTGCTAAATTCTCTAGACGAGTTAACGACGGCTATCATAGAGCAAACTGTCGAAAACTACATTCATTCCATTACTATAACCATATTTGTATTTAGCGAAACAAACAACCAGCCGCCAATACAACAGCTGGCTGGTGCAGTACCTGATGCATGTTGGTTTTCTTTTTTATTTATCAGTTGCTTTCCCATCCAAATCGTGGTGTAATTCTGCCGCTGGTATTTTCGGATTTGGGATCTGCCCTTTTGGTACCGGTTTTGCGACGTATACGAAATCACCTGTTCCATCCGGTGCGCTTCCTGTTGCCCAAAGTCCTTCTCCGGATTCTTCTCCTTCTGATAAGTTCCAGAATTCATATGCTTCCGGCTGAGATTCCATTTCTGCTTCTGGTGGGAATGAAGCTGGAACGACAACACCATTTTTCTCTTCCAGTTCTGCGATGGCTGCCATCCATTGATACTGATGGTAACGATCGCGTGCCAGCATTTTACGGAATGCAGCCCGAACTCCTTCATCTTTTGTCATATGATACAATCTGGCTACTTGAAGGCGTCCCTGGCTTTCAGCATGCAGGTTTGATCGCATGTCCGCTAATAAGTTTCCGCTCGCTACGATGTAGGAGCCGTTCCAAGGTACACCATTTGAGTTAGTAGGAAGTCCACCAAGCCCGCTCACTAGCAAGTGCTGTGGATTAATTCCACCCATAATGGCTGCTGTCGCTGGATCTTTTGCCGCTTCTGCCTGATCTTCTGGCGAAGCCCCATCCAGCAATTGGCTGATCAGTGAACAGAGCATTTCAACATGTCCGATTTCCTCGGTTCCAATGTCCATCAGCATATCTTTGTACTTTTCTTCTCCACGACAGTTAAAACCCTGGAAAAGATATTGCATCATTACCGTCATTTCTCCAAACTGGCCACCCAATACTTCCTGTACTTGGCGGGCAAGCATAGGATCTGGACGATCTACTTTCACTTCAAATTGCAATTCTTTTTGATGACGAAACATAAAAAATCCTCCTTTTTGGTTTTTCCAGTTCGTTCTTATTTAGTTAAACTATTTTCTACTTTTCTAACAGTGTTTGCCTTCATTTATAAAGGTCTGAAAAAGGAATGCTTGATGCATTCCTTTTTCAGACCTTTGATTATTTAACGCCGGCTTTTTTCTCCGCCCTTGCGACCGGCTTCTTCACGGCTCATTTTTCCGTTATTATCATCGGAGTCGCCGCCATCTCGCTGATTGGCCCGAGCTTCTCCGCCTTTTTGTCCAATTTCTTGGAAAAATTCCTTATCATGATTTTTAGCTGTAGCCTCTCCGCCTTTACGGCCTGCTTCTTCACGGCTCATTTTATCATTGTTGTTAGTAGCCATTAAAAGTTCCTCCTCAGTAAATTTGGATTTCACTTACGGTATTTTGTTACCCGGCTAATCTGCTATAAAACAAGATGTAATAGAATTCAGACGAAAGAACTATTAAGTGAGCTTCTTTGTCGGATTGGGAATAATTTTACGTGATGACTGCGGGTGGGACGGTTTCGAACAAACTATTGAAAGTTCAAATAGATTTTTTAAAAAAGGCTGGTTCCGGATTATTGATAAAGTTGTTTCACAGTTTATCTAGCAAACTATTTAAAACTTATTATCCGTAAGTGTTTAATTTTTTTCTTGAGGGTATACATCATAGAAACTAACAAAAGGAGGAACTCACCTTGGATCATGTAAAAGCACTTTTCATTAAGTTTGTGATGATTGCAGTCGTACTGGGGATTGTCCTCACTGGAATTTATGATGGGGAATTCCAAGACACGCTCCTGATCAGTGTCGTTCTCACGATTGTCGCTTACATTTTCGGCGATTTGCTTGTTTTTCGGAGTGCCGGCGATGATGAGGATCGAAGCGCAGACCATGTTAAGAGAAACACAATTGCCACCGTATCAGATGCTGTTTTAGCCTTTTTGATTATATGGCTTATGGGAAAGGCACTATTTATCAATGATGGAGATGTGCTAACGGCATCTTTTCTATCAGCTCTTATTCTTGCAGCCGGTGAATGGTTTTTCCATAAATACCTTGATAACCACGTATTTGATGAAAAGCATCACCATGCCACATAATTGGCTATAGTTTATACTCAATCAATAGCTAAAAAAACAATCGCCATCCCTTCCTTTCAGGGTATGGCGATTGTTTTTTCTAGCAAGTAGAAATTTATGCATCGTAAATACCAAAAAGATAATTACTCTTGCTTGAATATAATGGCGGATTTAAAACATGAAATCCCCAGAAGAGGAGTTTTAATGTCTTTTCCAATAACCGCAGTTTATTTTCTTGATTGCCCTGAATTATGACATCTATTAATAATGGGATGTACTCCTCGATAAGTAAAAAAAGAAACAGTATGAGGCGCAGCTAAAGGGAATCAATAACTTGGCATGAACGACAATCCTGATCATCGAGAATGGTATTTAAATGATGCTGCCTATGATGTTATTGACGATTCATATGGTGAAGATCTGCAACCTGAGACTTACTTTTATCTAAGTATACAGCACATAAATATCGCAAAAAAACAGCCGGCGAAGGTGAACTGGCTGTTTTTTTGCTTCACAGAGAAAAGTGCTCCAATACCTCATCTACCATCTGATCATTGCTGCCAATATACCGAAGAGTACCAGACGACGGAGCCGAATGGCCGTATATCTACTCCAACATCGCCACATCCATTGTCTGCTGGTAAAGCGGTACCCAAACGTTTTATGCATCGGGTATGTCCCAATATCTCCCCAGTACCACCACATGCTCGTTCAGCCCCGTTAACGATCCTCTAGGCCCATTTCTTTCATTGCTCGGATCGGATCCACGCTTTTTTTCTTTTTCTGGCAGTAATGAAAAACATTCCATTTCATTTCATTATGTTACAGTAAATATAACATAAATATTCAATTCGTTGCATTTGCCTGTATACTTTCATTTCGATGAAAAATAATCCTTTAATAAAATATTATTCTTCACTATATCGTCAAGAGTATATTGATCAAGTACTCGCAAAAATTGTTCCAAAGCATTATTGAAGATGTGTTTCAATGAACACACTGGCGTAATCAGGCATTTATTATCTTCGTGTTTAAAACATTCTACAATATAAAAGTCTTCTTCCGTCTTCCGAATAACTTCTCCTATGTTGATCTCATATGGTGGTTTGGCCAGCCGTATACCGCCTTTTCTGCCTCGGATTGTCTCTATATACCCCATTTTGCCCAAATTATGAATAATTTTCATTAGATGATTTTTCGAAATACCATAAGCTTCTGCAATATCCTTAATATTTACCAGCTCATCTTGATCCTCGGCCGCAAGGTATATCAGCACTCTTAATGAGTAATCTGAATAATTGGTTAAACGCATATTCTTCTCCTTGTTAATCCATTTTTATCCGCCATGTAAAATGTGACAGATTTCAAAAACTTCTATTAAGTGAATTTAAAGATGTATTTATAATATTGCTTTTGTTTAAGATAAATTTTATTATAAAGATGTATTATACATACTACTTTAATTAAAAAAGAAGGTATTTAACAATGTTATCTCAAAAAACAATCGATGTCATTAAAGCCACCGTACCTGTATTAGAAGTACATGGTACTCAAATCACCACTGTATTCTATAAAAACTTATTTAACGATTATCCCGAATTGCTGAATATTTTTAATCATGCAAACCAGCAGCAGGGACGCCAGCAAACTGCTCTTGCCAATGCAGTCTTGGCAGCAGCTATGTATATTGATAAATTAGAAACAATTATCCCTGTCGTAAAACAAATTGCCCAAAAACACCGAAGTCTTGGTGTAAAACCAGAACATTATCCGATTGTCGGGGAGCATCTTCTTAGAGCAATAAAAGAGGTTCTCGGCGATGCAGCAACAGAAGAGATCATCGGTGCATGGACGGATGCATATGGAGTCATCGCTCAAGTATTCATTGATATTGAAAAAGAACTATGTGAAGAAGCAGCCTCACAGGCCGGCGGCTGGAGCGATTTCAAGAAGTTCAAAGTAATCGATACAGTAAAGGAAAGCGATGTGATCACCTCCTTTTATTTGGCTCCTGCTGACCAATCGTTGGTGCCTGCGTTTGAACCGGGGCAATATATTACTGTCCGCCTTCAGATCCCAGGAGAAACTTACTTATTGAATCGTCAGTATAGCTTGTCTGCTGTACCGAACAAGGAATACTTCCGTATTTCGGTGAAACGAGAAGCGGAATCAGCTAAGCCAGCTGGCAAGGTTTCTAATTATCTTCACGACCATATCACTAAGGGAGATTTTGTTGAAATCACCCCCCCAGCAGGGGAATTCACCTTAAAAAGAGATGTTGCTACTCCCGCAGTATTCATCAGCGGCGGTGTCGGCATCACGCCATTTATGAGCATGGTAGGCAGCATTGCAGAAAATGAACCAAGCCGCCAGGTGAACTTTATACACGCATCAAGAAGTGGAAGCCTGCAAGCCTTTAATCAGGAATTAACAGCCTTAAAAGAACGTTTAACGAATTACAGCCTTTCATTTGTCTATGAAAATCCTTTGGATCAGGATAAACAGGACAACCACTTTAAAAAACAGGGCTTTATTGATGCAGACTTCTTAAAAGAAAATGCCATCGCCCAAGATGCAGATTACTACGTGTGTGGTCCGGTTCCATTTTTGAAGGCAATTCTGAAGGGATTGAAGGAGCTCGGTGTACAAGACAGCCATATCCACTATGAATTCTTCGGCCCCTCAATAAATTTGGAAGTGTAAAATCGGTAAAGAAACTGGTTAAACTGGGCTGAACCCCACTTTTAAGACAGGGATCAAAACACTTTTCAAACAGCCTGTTGCCAATATTGTACCGGCGACAGGCTGTTTATTACGTTTGAATACGCCTCGACAATTTGCACTACGATGGCTGTCGTAGTGATTCTCAAATTGCCGAGGGAGAACGTTTTAGACTTTAGCGAGGCATGAATCGATTCGATGGGGCATTACAGCGGGCGTTCCTTTACGGGACATGCTCGTGATCATGCCTTTTTCTTTGACTTCCCTCAGGTAATCTCATTTCAACTGTCTTCATTTTCACTTCTGCTGGCTACATCACTCATGTCCCCATAGAAAAAACACCTCCAAGTTGTATTTAGGTATTCCATACCCTTTTTCAACTTAAAGGTGTTTTTTATTTGTCTCACTATATGGGGCCATTCCCAGTAGATAGTAGCGTTGCTTTCTTCCAACTGTCTACTTAAAAGGGAGCATATCATTCCTTTATGTTGCACTCGTTGAAGCTAACCTTTATTTAAGGAAGCTGTTTTAAATTTTCTTTTTAAAGTAAGCAATAGATAGAGACTATATACAAATTATTATTTGCTATTTTTCCTTTTAAATAAATAGAACAGGATTAGAAGCACAAACCATAAAGGTGTCATTAATACCGCTAAACGAGTTGCTTCAGCGAATAACATAATAATTAAAATAAAAACAAATAGCGCTAGTACTGCATAATTAATAAATGGCGTGAATGGCGCTTTAAAAGTTGACTTTTCTCGTAAATCTGGGCGCAATTTGGAATATCGTATATGAGAAATTAAGATAATACCCCAAACCCAAATAAAACAAATCGCACTAATGGTCGTCACAATGCTAAAAGCTTGCTCCGGTATAAGCTTACTCAAAAGAGCCCCGATAGAAACGACAACCCCTGATGTAAGCAAGGCGTCACTAGGTACATGATTTTTATTTAATTTAGCAAGTCTAGCTGGCCCCTGTTTATGACTGCTTAAATTATATAAAATTCTGCTCGTTGAAAACAGGCCGCTATTACAGGCTGAAGCTGCGGATGTTAGGACAACAAAATTGATGATTCCTGCCGCAATTGGGATACCCACTAAACTAAATACCTGAACAAACGGACTGCTGGATGCTTGTAATTGAGTCCATGGACTAATGCATAAGATGATGAAAAGAGCACCCACATAGAAAAATAGAATTCTCATAGGAATTTTATTTATTGCAGATGGGATGTTTTTTTGGGGATTAGCTGTTTCAGCTGCAGATACCCCTACTAATTCAACACCGACATAGGCAAATACAACCATTTGAAATGAAAGTAAGAAGCCCGTTATCCCGTTCGGAAATAAACCGCCATGTTCCCATAAATTTTTCACCGAAACAGTTCCCGCATCTGTTTGGAATCCAATGACAAGCAAAATGGTTCCCCCAATAATTAAAGCAAGAATCGTAATTACTTTAATTAATGCAAACCAAAACTCCAACTCTCCAAAAAGCTTAACAGTCAGTAAATTTAAACCCAGTAAAATGATTAAACAGATTAAAGCCGGTATCCATTGCGGGATATCGAACCAGTATTGCACATATAAACCGACAGCTATAATATCAGCCATTGCTACCATGATCCAGCAAAACCAGTACGTCCATCCAGTCACAAAACCTGCCCACGGCCCAATATACTCAGCCGCAAAGTCCGTAAATGATTGATAACCTGCATTTGAGAGAAGCAGTTCTCCTAACGCCCTCATGACAAAAAAGACCGCAATCCCTATGATTAAATAAGCCAGCAGGATAGAGGGTCCTGCTAATTCTATCGCTTTACCTGAACCTAAAAATAAGCCAGTACCAATCGTCCCGCCAATCGCGATTAACTGTACGTGTCTATTTTTTAAATCTCTTTTTAACTCTTGCTGTTCCACGTTAATTCCCCCATGCTAGATATTCCTTTTAGACACAAAAAAAGATTGGAGTACTCCAATCTCATAGACGTCAGAATAAAAAATAGCGCTATATTATCCTTGTCAGAATACGTAAACACGTGCTTTAATTTATACTCCTGTCCTTTTGCCTGAGATTGTGAACCCTTCGGCGCCGCAAAGATTTGCGATCTCTCCAGAAACTGCTCCTGCTAAAGTTTAACCCTTAACAATCATAGCGTATTTGTTATTTGATTGTAAGCATGATTAAGTAAACAGCCAGCATCTCTTTTTTTCACATTTTATCATTATACCACAATTAAAATTAGATGTAATATTTTAAAAATTATTTTCCACTTTCATTCGTTGGTTTTGTGAGAATAATAATTTCGGAAAGTGACCAAACATCGCCCCGGTTATTTCAATAGGAAACGTAAAACATGGGTTTTTAATGTTGTTGAGTTTACCACTAGGAAATACTTTCACATCCAACCCACTAACTGTCTGACGCTAAATTTTTGCTCTTTTAGCCAATTACGTTTGATTTAATCCGTCTCTTGCTCGATTTTTCATTTTATCAACTCACGCCAATTGTAGTATTAATTTTTTGGGAACGAAACATCTTTAAAGGAGGAGCTTGTCACGGAAACTGGCGCAGCCTTGCTGTGTGGGCTGCCGGTATTGAAATAATGAAACACAAGAAGGAAAGATAGTAATTTGAGCAATCAGAGAAGAAAGGCTGAACAGCAAAACAGACGCCATTCCTTGTGTTCCAAGGGATGGCGCCTGTTTTGGCAGGCCTTTTAAATACAACATAATTTCATTATGTTGTATTGCTATTGACTCATTAACTCAATAGCTTTTTTTAAAAGAGCAAGATCTTTGGTTATCTCTTCTTTAGTCCGTACATCATGGCAACGCTCATACTCGCCATGTAAACGAGTGAGCTCTCTCATAAAGATAAAACGGTCTTTATTGTCACTCAAGGCGGTGTGTTCCTTTCCACTTCTGCAACCCGGCTATCTTAGCCTCTAGAAGCCATAGACCCGTGGCTTTGCGTCCTAATCTTTCGATTAGTTTGCCCTTAATTATTTGAGTTAATTTTACTATGAATGTTAAGAAAAAACACTAACAATTCAAATTTTTTCACGTGATGTCGCTATGGATTGCCTGCCCCTCCTCCATATAATCATCATGTTATTATATAAACCCACTTAGATTAAAATTTTTACATAGCCTTCCTCTACTAAATAGTGTGCTTCAATAAGCCAAATAAACAAACTAACAAATAACGAACTTATGGAAGTCCTTTTTTCAATATTTACACAGATTCCTCATAAAAGTTTGATCATATTTAAAATCGTTCTTCTCTCAAGCACCTTACAGTTGAACAATCATAAACTATTGCATACCAACCAATTTTTTTAAACTGACCTAGAATGAATGTATGTAAAATACTTTTTTGCAATATGCCTTCACAAGCTGGCTAACACCGCCCCCAAAATGGTGACCAATCCACCAACCAAGGTCAGCCCCGATATTTGTTCTTGCAATATTAGAACCCCTAATAAAACGGTCCAAACGGGAAGGAGGTTAATATAAGGGGCTGCACGTCCCGCTCCGACGATTTTCACACCGGCATTCCATGCAAAATACGCCACTACGGACGCAAATGTACTAACATAGACGATACAAATCCATGCATTTGGCGTCATATTAATAGAGCCTAGGTCAACCGTTCCAATACAGCTAACTAAACTAAGAAGTGTGCCGTAAAAAGCGGCTCCGGCTGTCATGGTCAGCGGATCTATCTGTTTGCCGTATTTTTTCCCAAGAACCGTATACATGCCCCAAGCCACACAAGATAAAAGAATGGCAGCTTCTCCTATCATAGACCCTTCAGAAGAAACACCCTGTTTACCTTGGACGAGCAGGATAACACCAAATATTGATATAACTGCGCCAATCCACGCTTTTGGTTTAACCTTCTCTTTAAGGAACATTGGAGTAAAGATTAAGATGGTAATGGGAATGCCTGCTGAGATCATGCCTGCCTGAGAGGCACTGATAGATTTTAATCCTATATAATTTAGAGTAGAAAAGGCGAAGATACCGAGAAACCCTAGCACTAAAAATTCTTTCCACCATTTGATAATAGGAAGCTGCTTCTTGCTTAGAACCAGTAATCCCCAAAGGATAAGGGTTGAAACAGCCCAGCGTACCGTGTTCAATAACGTGGCAGGTAAAGCAGAGCCTAAGTAACGTCCGCATATGTAGTTGCCTGCCCACAGGAGAGTGGCTGTGACCAATAGTAAAATGCCTTTTTTCATGATGCTAATTCCTTTCTTGCTTCCCCAAGCGATAAGATAAAGAGAAAACGTTTATTAATAACAATTGAATAGTAATAAGAAGCACGGCCTGCTTTTCACAATCAGTCCCTTCTTAACTTTAAGAAATTGCTTTTCATTGGGTCCTACTGTTCTTCAATCTTCCATGAAGATGCGCTGCGTAACTAACATCTCGGTTTAAATGATCGAATTTGCTTAAATTTAAAGCCATATGATTCTTTTTTGTTTTTTCGAACTTTCACCACTAATCCAGGAGAAAGGTTTCTTGAATTACAGACGTTTTTACTGTAAGTGCATGCTGATTTTCGGTCAAACCTGCATTTAGAACCCCACCCCATGGAAGACTACAGGCAGTCCGTTTATACATCCAACTGATCCCGGGCAAAAGGGATATGCAACCGCCCCATACTAAAAAACAAAGCTTTTTCCGGCTCCGTCATTCATTACACACTGCCAACTGTTAGGAAAGATGGATTTGGTAATGTCCCCTTCTATGATGCACTAATAAAATAAAATTTACAAAAGCCATTACGGTGTTGGTTTATTATGCCCATCTTCCTTTAAAAATGGAAAATCGGTTGTTTGACCCATTTTGCTTTCGAGTAGTCTTTTGAAGCCAGCTTATCCTGATGATTTTTCAGTAATGCCCCTCTTTTACGCTGCCAATTACTTTATTACTAGAGCTATAGGTTCTGTATGTAGGAAAGTTTCTATCTTTTGAATAACCGTAGCATGAATGCGGTATCAATGCATCTGAAAGCTGCAGTCAAATACCGTAATATGTATTTCACTATTTCGACATAATTCTTTGTTTTTGTCGAAAAATGTCGATAAAGTGGTTGTTAGTTTATTGTAGGTTGTTATAATTAAAATTCATTGAAAATAATTCAAAGGTCATGGGTAATTAAAACCAAGGAGTATGTAGAGTCGATTTCCTATTCATTACAGCTCAATTAACAGAATCATCGCTGGATATTTCAATTATTAACATAAACAGTTTATTTGCTTCTTTACAAGATATAGAGTCGATTCGGAGACAAATAAGCCAAGTGCAGAATGAGGCAACAAAATAGATTTTTTCTTAAATTTTACTAGTAATAGTTAATGGAGGTAATTAAAAGATGAGTATAGGTAAAAAATTGTTTAGTGGTTTTTTGGGGGTAATTATCCTGTTATGTCTTATCACAGGAATCAGTGTGTATCAGCTGACCTCTATAACCAGTACGTACTCCGATTTGATAAATCTACAAACAGCCAAAGTGATTAATGCAAAAGAAATTAAATATGTCGCTGCAGAACAAGCGAAGAGCATCCGGGGATATGTAATAACTGGAAACGACAAATTACTTCAAGATTTTGAGAATGCACAAAAAGATTTCAGCTCGGCACATAAAAAATTAGGGACTCTTTTAGAAACTGATTCGGGAAAAAAGATGCTGGAAGAATTAGATCAATTACAAGTCGACTACATTCAAACCGCTGACCAAGTAATTGCTTACAAGCAACAAAATAACACTGCCGGCTATACTAAGCTGCTTACGGGAGAATTAGCTCCCTTGACAGATGAAATATCTAAAAAGGCAATTGAACTGGAGAAGCTTTGCCAAGATGTATTGGATCAAGAAAATGAAACAACGCTGCAGCTTGCAACCCAAGTGAAAAATGTATTATTAGTAGTCGCAGCAATTGCTGTATTAGCCGGATTTTTAATTGCCTTCTATATTGGACGCATAATCTCTAAACCTGTAACAAAAGTAGCTCAAGCGGCGAAACAAATTGCAGATGGAAACCTCTCGATTTCAGATATTGAGGTGAAAAACAAGGATGAAATTGGAGAGATGGCTAAAGCTTTTAACCGAATGAAAAAGGATTTACAGGAATTAATACGCAAACTAGGAGAAAGTGCTGATCAGATTGCGGCATCTTCTCAACAATTATCTGCAAGTTCTGAGCAATCTATGCAGGCCGCCAGTCAAGTGACAGAGACTGTCCAAGATATTTCAACTGCAGCTGAAGATCAAATCAATAGCATGGAAGATAATAAAAAGGGAATGGAAGAAAGTTCAGCTGGTCTGCAGCGAATTGCCGAATCAGCTTCAACAGTATCTGAGTCATCAACTGAGGTTCTAGGTGAAGCTGAACAAGGAAACGAGATTATTGAAAAAACAATACATCAAATGGAAGGTATAACTGTTTCTGTCCAAGATGTATCGGCAGTCATAAAAGATCTAGGTGAAAACTCAAAAGAAATTGGCAATATTACTGCAGTAATTAAACAAATTGCTGACCAAACAAACCTCCTTGCACTAAATGCGGCAATTGAAGCAGCACGTGCCGGCGAACATGGTAAAGGATTTGCAGTTGTTGCAGATGAAGTAAGAAAGCTTGCTGAACAGTCACAGCAATCCTCCAAACAGATTGAATCAATTATTAACACAATACAAGAAAATACAGGCCACGCTGTAAACGTAATGGAAAAAGGGACAGAGGATGTCAAGTCAGGAACAGAGATTGTAAATCAAGCGGGACAAGCTTTCCGTCGAATCCTTAACTCCATTCAGGAAGTAACGACTCAGGTCCAAGAAGTATCCGCTGCAACGGAAGAAATATCAGCAAGTACGGAGCAATTAACAGGTTCTATGGATCAGCTTACAAAAGCTTCCGCGAAAATTGCAACAAGTACGCAAGGGGTTGCAGCATCATCCGAAGAACAGCTTGCATCCACACAAGAAATTGCAGCTTCTGCAGACTCTTTAAGTAAGCTTGCTCAAGAATTACAAAAAGAAGTATCTAAATTTAAAATATAATTAGGATAACCAAAAGGGAAACAAACATTATGTCTGTTTCCCCTTTTATCTTTTTAGAAGAGACTGGATTAATTAAAAATCACTTCTTTTAAGGTACTAAAGGATTTTGGCCCTCTTTCCTCGAGTAAGAGCACGTTGCGGTCATTCATAATTAGCACCATAGCACAGCGACTTAATAATTTATCTTATAATCAACCAGCACTGAAGCTTTGAGCCAAAAAATGTTTTTGGCTTAAGCACGCTCAATTTCTTGTGGTTCCTCTTTTCCGTCTTTCGTTAAAAACTTCTTTTCAATCTCTTCTTTATTTCCGTACAGAAAAAGATCATCACCGGCTTGAATGCTTTCATTGTGCATCGTGTTTCGAATGTTTATTTCACCGCGTTTGATAAAGAGCAGCGTAATATCTTCTTCATTTTTAAACAAGTCGACTACCTTTTTTCCAACGAGTTTAGAATTTTCCTCTATCGCGACTTCTGTTACGACATCATTTTCGTCCAAGTATAAGGCGTCTTTAATCGGAAGTTCAGAAATGTCGAGATTTTTATGCAATTCATAATCAAACTTATCTCGAAGCTTGTTTTGTAGAATAGGGATTTTTCCGATAAGCAGCACAATGGCTAGGACAGTATTGATCACGAGCAACTCTTTTAAACGCAAATCATCCGACAACATATTCGTCATGGCGGAAATGACAACTGCAAGGGAAAAAGCACCAAACAATATTAAAAATGCACTAATCCGTCTTCGAATTGGATGGTCAATTATTAACTGGGATTCATCCGTTGTGAATCCAGTGCCTGTCAGCATGGAAATGACCTGATATCGGGAAACCGGTTTTTTCAGACCAGTGATATAAAAAAGAATAACCGAAACCTCAATGACAAGCATAATAATTAGCAGATAAAGGAAGATAAAAAGCATTTCCACTGTGTTCTCCCCTTCTTTCTTCAATCTATTCTTATAAAGAATACCCTTTGATCTTTTAATAAAAACAAAGCATGAAATAAGATGAATCACCAGCCTAAAGAAGATATATTTTAACAACCCGTATAGCTTTTTGTTATCCTCTTAATCGTTTGATACTCCAGAACCATTACACCATACGGAGAACTCTTTTTCTTATATGCTCTGATACCGAATAATCTTCGAAATCACGGTGCCCTTTAGGTATGTCCAATTCTTGCAAAATTATCCCTTATAAATAGTTCAACTTATAGATAATTTTTGCAATGAAGAATGATTTTAAAAAATAAAACGGGGGTATCTAAATAAAGAATCTTTATGGGAATGTAACACTTACATAGAAATGAATGGAGATGCTAGTATGCCATATGTGAAAACAGATGATTCTGTCTCGCTTTATTACAAGGTCAAAGGGAAAGGAAGACCCATTGTCTTTATCCATCCGCCGGTTATCGGACATAAGGTTTTTAAACATCAGGAACAGCTGGCAGACCGCTATCAAACTATTTTTTATGATCTTCGAGGCCATGGACAGAGCACCGCCGGAGATATACCTTTATCCATTCCCCTTTTATCGAAAGATTTAAAAAAGCTGCTCGATGAAATCGGGATTGAGAAAGCGGTTATTTGCGCTTTCTCAAATGGCGGCACGATTGCACAAGAGTTCGCTTTACAATACCCGGAGCGGACAGAAGCACTAATCCTATCTGGCGGGTACTCTGAAGTGAATAGTTTCTTCCTGAAAAGCACCATTAAACTCGGCATGATGTTTTCTAAACGAAACCAAGTTCCACTTATCGCAAAGGTGCAGGCAAAAACGCACAAAGTCACAAAAGAGGATGAAGAAGATTTTTATCTCTACGCTTCTAAAGCCAATCCTCAACGTGTCTATGAATTTTGCGAGGCAGGTCTTTCCTATTCGGCAACGGAACGGCTCCACAAATTAACAATGCCTGTCCTCCTCGTCTATGGTTCTAATGAAAAAACGATGCATCATTACCGCAAACCTTTTCAAGCGGCAGCCGCCCAAGTAAAAGTTAATTATATTAAGGGTGCCTTTCATGAAGTTCCACCGCGGCATTTCAGTGAGTTTAATGAAGCAATCCACCGATTTTTGAATCAAAAAGGTACCTTAAGTCAAACGGAAGAACTGATTTTAACCTGATTGAAAAAACACCCTTGGTCTTAACCTCACCTCTTGAATATCCCAGAGATGAGCCCTTTTCCGATTAATAAGGAGGGTTTACATGTTTAAACAAGCAATCTATCATCGCCCAAAAAATAATTTTGCCTATTCCTACGATGATGAAACCGTGCATATACGAATGAGGTCTATGAAAACGGATCTTACAAACGTGATTCTTTTGCACGGTGACCCGTACATGTGCGAAGACGGGATTTGGCAGCATACAAAAAAAGAAATGAAGTATGCTGGATCAGATGAGCTTTTTGATTATTGGTTTGCGGAAGTAAAGCCCCCATTCCGTCGTCTTCGTTACGGGTTTCAATGCGTAAGCAACGAAACAACTGCTTATTACACTGAAAGAGGTTTCTTTGATGAAGCTCCAGGAGACAGCGGTGCTTATTTTAGTTTTCCATTTTTAAATCCGGCTGATGTTTTCTGTGCGCCCCATTGGGTGAAAGAAACCATATGGTACCAAATTTTCCCTGAGCGATTTGATAATGGAGATTCGACATTAAACCCGCCTGGAACATTACCTTGGGGAGGTGTTCCAGAGAGGGATAATTATTTCGGGGGAGACTTTCAAGGAATCATAAATCGCCTTGATTATTTGCAGGAGCTTGGAGTAAACGGAATTTACTTTACACCTATTTTTAAAGCCAAAACAAATCATAAGTATGACACTATAGACTATATGGAAATTGATCCGCAGTTTGGAGATAAAAAGATTCTAAAACAGCTGGTGCGCGAATGCCATAAAAGAGGAATCAAAGTCATGCTGGATGCTGTTTTTAATCATAGCGGCTATTACTTTGGCCCATTTCAAGATGTTGTTAAAAATGGAGAGCAGTCTATTTATAAGGACTGGTTTCATATTCGGAAGTTTCCGCTGCAAGAAGGCGAAACCATAAACTACGATGCATTCGGCTTTGAAAAAATCATGCCGAAATTTAATACAGAAAATCCTGAGGTCAGAGATTATTTATTGAAAGTCGCAGCCTATTGGATTGAGGAATTTGATATTGACGGCTGGCGGCTTGATGTTGCAAATGAAGTAGACCACCAGTTTTGGCGCGATTTTCGACGGACAGTGAGAGCAGTGAAACCTGATGTTTATATTCTAGGTGAAATATGGCATGACTCTATGCCATGGTTGAATGGAGACCAGTTTGATGCTGTAATGAATTACCGTTTCTCTCATGCGGTTGTTGATTTCTTTGCGAAGGGTGCCATTACGGCGGAGGAATTCAAACATGAGATGATTCACATACTGCAGTCGTATCCCGTCTCTGTCAATGAAGCTGCCTTCAATTTACTTGGAAGTCACGATACGCCAAGAATTTTGACAGTAGCTAAAGAAAATAAAGAAAATCTCATGCTCGCCTTTTTGTTCACACTGTCTTTTCAAGGGTCGCCTTGTATCTACTATGGCGACGAAATTGGCATGACGGGAGAACAAGATCCTGGCTGTCGAAAATGCATGATCTGGGATGAGGAAAAGCAAGACCGCGACTTATTCCAATTCATCCAAAAATTGATTTCATTCCGGAGAAGCATCCCGGTTTTTGGAAATGGAGGAGACTTTACGTTCAAGTATCTCCATCCTGCATTAATCAGCTATGTGAAATCTAGCAGGAATGAAAAGATGTTGTTAATTCTCAATCCTGAAAATAAGTTGATCCAAGTAGATATACCGGATGAATTTATAGGAGCGGTGAATCTCTGGACGAATTCTCCGTTCACAGAGCGTACATCCGAAATCCGCCAAAAACACTTTTTGATTTTGCATAAAAAATAGTTCATCACTTAGAATGAGAAAGCCTGATCGTCAAAAGGCAGCGATCAGGCTTTTTTTGACTTTAAGATTGTATTTCCTTAAGAGAGCTCTTTTAATTTAGAAGGTGTTTATTGCCAAATGTTACTGATAACAACTCTTTTTCAACAGAGTTAGTAGCAAAAACATTACTTAATACTTTCTAAAGCTTTCTTAACAGTGGGATACGTCTCAATTGCAGAGATGCTAATTCGGCTGTTGACCACTATTTGTGCCAGTTCAGGACGTAAACCTGTAGTGATAACATGAATTCCCATTAACTGAAGCATGTTTCCTATTTGATGGAGATATTCTGCAACGTCTACATTAATAGTGAAAATGCCTGAAAAGTCTGCAATGACGTGATTAATTTCCATGTCAGCTATTTTGGGGATAACATGCTCCATAATATAATTAGCCCTGTAGTGATCCATTTCGCCAATCAAGGGAAGAATCACAATGCCATTTTTAACAGGAATAACAGGGGCAGATAATGCCGCCAGTTCTTTTTGTGTTTCTTCCTTCGCTTCATCTATAAGACGTTCAAAAGCTATTACTGTTTCATTTAAGCTGATGTCTAGCATTGTGTTAATCCGTTTAATAATTAGAGCATTTTCCTTTACAGACAACCCAAGCTCTATACTAATTCTCGTTAAAATTTCCGTATAGACGTCTCTAGTCGGTGGATAACGAACCGCGATTTCGGAGATTTTCCTTCCGGAGGATACTTGCATTGCTGCATTTCTTTTACTCCAATCGATAAAGGTATCGGGAACTATATCTTCACTTTCTTGAATAAGTGATTCCCCGAAAAACCTTAGAAGCTCGACATATATGGCAATTGCTTGTTCTTTTTCCCAATCAGGAATGTCCAATTTCATTCGGTGGATAACCCCTTCTACCACTTCAATAGCTAAGGACTCCCCATTTTCGTTTATATACTTAGAAAAATCAAAGAACAAGCTCATTGATATTCACCCTTTTTTTCTATTTTAATTACGTTATTATAACCTAAAAAGCTTCTTTTTCAATCAACCTGCTCAGTGAATTGAAGAAGAAAATCAAAAAGAGCAGCATGCAGCCGCTCTTGAAAGATGTTTAATAGAGATATATGTTTTTATTTCATACTCCCTTTTTCCACAGATCTTTGGACACTATTTTGCAGCGAGTCTGGGAATACTTCATGTAATACATCGTTGATGATATGAATTGGGTTCCATTGATGATCGGATACTGAAATCAACGGCTGAGCTTTTGGAAATAACTTTTGGCTGATCTCATTTTTCGAACATCCTTGTTTATAAAGGATGATTATCTCATTCTGCAAATCTTGCAGCCACTCTTTTTTCTTTCGTAAAAGCGTTTTGCCATCCTCCACGTACCCTAAATGGGAGCAAAACATTTCTTGAAAATCAAACATTAATACCCTTGAAAGTGATTCAATTGCAACAGATACAGATTCGCCGGGAAGCATCCCTTTTGGTTTGACACTCGTCAGTAGATCTCCGGAAAATAAAATACCCGTCTCCTTATTGAACAACACTACATGATCGTTTGAATGGCCCGGCGTATGGACAACGCTCCAATTTTTATTTCGTGAACTAATCGATTCTCCGAGAGGGGCTGCCGTGAATCCTTCTCTTATCCCCCAAAAACCTTGCCGAAAAGGGTGATATTCCTTAACATTCGAGCATTCAGTCAAAGAATCCGGATGTATGTAAAGAGGGATTTGCTTATTTTGCTGAATCCACTTTCAGCGCTTTCAATTCCTTCAAATCAAGGAACATAATCCTATCTATCTCGTCTTAATATCATAAAAACTTTAATCAAATGAAAATTCCGACTACATAGAGGAAGAAGAGAGGGAAATGAATTATTCTCCTCTCTTCTCATGGTCTAATTACTGTTCAATGGATTCATCAAACGCAACAAATACTTTATCAAATTCCTCGCCGCTCTCAATAATCGTTAATTGTTCTTCGTCATCAATTTTGAAAAAGAAGATCTCGATTTCTTCACCAGGCTCTTTTTGCGTTTCTTCTACAGATCCGACAGCGGCGTATTCAGTTCCGTCGATGCTTAATGTGCCAAGCACTTCAAATTCTTGCTCCTGATTATTCTCATCCATCAACGTTAAAATGTCGCCTCTTTCAATTTTTTCCATACTGCATTTGCCTCCTATGCCCTTGTAAAATAATTGTGTCAAAGTATTATCCCCAATCGTTAAAAAAACAAATAATAAAATTCTCAGTCCAAACCATTTTTAATTGAACGTGCTGCTACTCATAAAACAATTACAAAGGGGAATTCTATCCAAGATATTAGGTATAAACTTCTGAGAAGGATGAGCTTATTTGAATTTCATTGTCTGAATAATCGAATGATAAAAAAAGGAGCAGTAAATATGAAAGTAGTCGTAACAGGAGCAGCAGGTAAAATCGGGCGATGGACTGTGAGAACAATTTTAGAAGCGGGGCATGAGGTGATCGCTACAGATAGAAAATTAAGAGAGGAGTCTGCATCGAAAAATTTCATTCAAGCTGAATTGCGAGATTACGGCCAGGTCTGTCAGCTTTTCACAGGATGTGATGCAGTTGTCCATCTTGGAAATATACCTACCGATGTACGCAACACTTCCCAGGCTATATTTGAAAATAATATGCTCGTTAATTTTAATATCCTTGAAGCTTGTAAAGATCTTAAAATTCCTAAAGTTGTGTGGGCATCAAGTGAAACTGTTTTGGGATACCCTTTTGTTCCGGAAGAGCTAGTTACCTTCCAGTGGATGAAGAACACCCATCAATAGTCAAGTCCTCATACGCAATGGCAAAACGGCTGACTGAAATCATTTCAGAAATGTTCCATAAACTTTCTAACACACAGATCGTGGCTCTTCGATTTGCCAATATATATGAGCCTGATGAATATGAAAAAATTCCTATCATGCATTGGAATGATAAGGAAAGGGATGTTCAAAAGAAAAACGCTTGGGCTTATTGCGATGTCAGGGACGCTGCAAAGGCCTGTCTTCTTGCAATAGAAAAGAAGAATTTAGGAAATGACATATTCCATATCACGGCCCCGGATACCATTATGCTCGACCTTAGCCATGATTTAGTAAAGAGGTTTTTCCCTAATGTAGCTTTAAAGAGAAACGTGCAAGGTCATGAGACGCTAATGGCAATAGATAAAGCCCGAAAGATCCTCGGTTATGAACCACGGTATACTTGGCGTACTGTTCTAAATAATGATGGCACCGCCAAGGCGCTGCCTGAGGACCAGCTTGCTTTATCAAAAACAACAGATATATAAAACAAATCACCTCAGTCTGTTGGTCTTCTCTATATAAAATTAAAGATTCCAACATTATTGGGCAAGTGGCAATCCTTTTTTAAAAACAAAAAGCAACGGGGGATTAACTGTCCCCGATTGCTTTTTGAATATCATAATCATTTACATCGATATCCAAATCCATTTCGAGCGCCATCTTCGCTAGTTGTTCCCCAATATATGGACCCATTGTCAAACCGGACGACCCTAGCCCATTTGCCACGATCATTCCATCCCAGCCTGGAAGAACGCCTATTACCGGCAGGAAACCAGGTGTGAAGGGGCGAAAACCAACTCTTGCTTCCAGAAAAGTGCTATTCAATATAGTAGGAGCCATTTCTAGGCCTTTATTCAGAAGTTCCTGTATACCACCAGCTGTTATCCGTGAATCATAGCCGTCTGTATCATCTTCGTGAGTCGCCCCTATGACAATCCTCTGGTTATCAAAAGCTAGAAGATACTCGCTAGAAGGCGGCATAATGACTGGCCACGTGCCTGTTTCATGATCATCAGGTACCTGTACATGCAAAATTTGTGCTTTTTGAAAGCTAACTTTAAAATGAATTCCTAACGGCTTTATTAATTGATTTGCCCAGGCACCAGCACAAACAATTACCTTGTCAGACGAATAGCTTACATCACCGACAGCTACTCCTGTTACTCGGTTTGAATGATATTGAAGCACCGCATCCCCGGTTAGAAGCACTGCGCCTTTTCTTTGTGCAGATCGCAGTAAAGCATCACGCAAGGTCCGGCCATCAACACGGGCTCCTCCGCTAATATGTACAGAATGGTACTGTTCAGCCAGCAGAGGAAATAGATCGCTTGTTTCTTTTTCAGAAAGCTGGGCGATCTCTCCGATTTCTGGTGCGTCTGCTTTTCGTGTTTGTGCACGCTCTTCCATATTTCGTATTTTTTCGATATCTTTATGTATACTGAGAACACCTACTCGAGCATAACCCGTTTCTGTCTCGCCATCACGTTTAAGTTCTTCTATCAAATCAGGGTAAAAGCGTGCCCCCGCTTTTGCCAGCTGGTACCAAGCCTGATTGCGCCGCTGTGATAACCAAGGACAAATAATCCCTGCAGCGGCATCGGTAGCCTGTCCTTTATCTTTACGATCGATAATTAATACCTCAGCACCCATTTTTGCCAGCTGGTAGGCTGTTGATGCTCCGAGAATTCCAGCCCCAATTACGATTACCTTTTTCATAATCACTGCCCTTTCCTAACTCGCATGATCTTATAAATTCATACCATATATTATGACGAATAGTGCAAGAAATTAAAACGAATCGGATTATTAGGTGAAATGTTCTTTTAAAAAAGCAGGGAGGAGATGACGTGAAAGTTCATCTTAATATTATATTGAATACATATTATGGAGTTGCTTTTACGCTTTTCTCCATTAATAGTGCAATTCCCACTCCTCCAAAATAATGTAAGAGCAAAACGTTGACATGGTAGATTGCAGAATATCATTTCAGTAGTAACGGCCAATGATTTTCTGCTTATATCTCTTGTTTCATTCTATATTCCTCATTGATCTCATACTGCTGTTTTAGGTAGAAGGTGTCCGACCTTAGTCCAAGCCTTAATGTTTCAAGCGGAATAGGATCCGCGAATGAAATATTGGCCAGGTTGACGTTCGATCCAATCAGGTTAATAAAAACCGTTTGCATTTTTTTAGTTGGAGCTTCAAAAATAATCTTTTGTAAATCAGCTCTAGCTTCTATAATTTTGTCAACAATTTCAAGCCTCATCTCTCCATTATCAAGGCATATCCCACTAGTTCCGCTTTCCCTGGCTTCTGTAATGACCTTTTCGGATCCGGACTCCATATCCTCCAAAATCCACTCAACCCATTCAGAAGCACCCTGAGACATGGATTTCTTGCTGTCCTTAGCCCCGACTTCACTAAAAACAATAAAATCCTTTGAAAAATCTTTAATATACATGGCTTTCTCTCTGTTGGGCATCTCAAGCGTTCCGTTCGAAATTTCGATATACCTGCAGTTAAATTTACGGATAAATCTTTCAAAGTCGCTCACTTTATTCTGGCTTACAAACTTCTCAAATAACGTTCCACCGAAAAAGAAGTCCACCCCGTTTTCTTGCAGGCAGGCGATCTTCTTTTCCAAATGTTTTGTTACTACAGATGTCCCCCACCCGAATTTTACAAAATCTATATATTGATCTGAGCTATTAATCGTATCCTGAAAAAACTGTAGTGGGACTCCGTTATCAATCAGAACGGTGATTCCATCCATTCTTGGTTTACAGCTTCTTTTCGGCAGGTTGAGCCCGGTATAGATCATGAATCCACCCTCACAATTCTTGGTAAATTATTTTTCTGATTCACTTTCATTACAAAGTGAGAATTCAGTTCTTTCAAACACATCTCTATATCACCGCTGTTAAACTCCGGCCGGTTATCGTCAAAAAACTTTTGAGCAGACTCTGATCCTTTTATTCTGGAAGATGCCTCGGCCGCCCGCCGGCAGTCTCGGTTGTCGATGATATCTTTCATATATTCAGCACAGGCAAGATCATCATCCCCGGTAGGATGGGAAGCGATAATTTGGATTTTTTTATCCGCTCCAAACGTTTCTTCAATGTATTCTGCTGTCGTTCTGGCATTAGAAAAACCCGTGACGAAAAGATGTTTTGCATCGAGCGCATTCAAAGCAGCTTTCACTCCATTGGTTGTCTTCTGGACAAGTGTCTTCCCTTCAAGCTCCGTTTCAATAAGGCTCTTTGGGGAATTATCAAGGTCAAACCCGGCAATATACAATCCATTCTTTTCGCCTGCCAGCAAATATTCAGGCTGTCTTTCCTTCACTTGAAATGCTGAATGGATTGTATCTGCAAGCAAAATCTCTTTTGCACCTTTTATAAAAGCGTAGTGTGCAAATGTAAAAGCACGAATGACATCAATGACAACATTCACGTCGGCACGGGCCAAGTGGCAGGAGTGTCCCTGATAAATCGTAACTGCCATCGTTCGCTCCTCTCCATTTTCAACACTCTCTCATCTGACGGGTTTAGAACGGTCGCCATATTAGCCTATACCTAATTTATGCACCCATTTTTCAGATGGTACTTGACTTTTATTTATTGGCTTTCTTTCGGAACTATTTTTCATGAGGGAAATGATCTGTTTACACAGTCATAAAATAAGCGGAGGATATTAATACTAGAGGATCATTCTTTCCAGTTTAATAGAAAAAGGACCGATGCACCCAAATCTGATGTACGATCCTTATTCCTTTAGTTTTCAATTTCATCAACTTTAATACATTTCATTACAATGAATAAAAGGACAACTCCTAGTACACCAGCTGAAATATAACCAATATTTAGAAAATCCTTCATCATTAGTGACATAATCGGCGGACCTGCAGCGACCCCGGCAAATCGTGACGAACTGTAAAAAGAAGTGATCGTGCCCCGCTCTTCCTTTTTAATATTTTGCGTAATAATGGCATCAAGTATAGGCATTAGCGCGCCGATTGCCATCCCAGCAATACTGGTAACAATTAAAAGAAGGGTTAGTTTCTTGCTTGTAAAGCCTACAAAAATAATACTGGCGGACAAAGCAATCAAACAAACGATGATTACTTTTCTCATCGTCGGTAAATTCCCTTTAATTTTACGGCCGGTAATAAAAGAAACAATACACAGTAAAAAAAGCGGAATCGCTATAACAAACCCTTTCGTTATTCCCTTTATATCGTGGACACTCTCAAGATTTTCAGATAAAAAAAATAAAACGGCGAATAACACAAGCATGGCAAAAAAACCAAGAAGGAATACGGAAAGCAGCCATTTCCCTTCCTTTTTAAATGTTTTTTTCGTGTTCTGCAAAAATTCTTTAAACTTTTTCGGCTCATCCTTTTCTTTAGGTGCTTTAATAAAGAAAAAAATCAGCACGATCGAAATGAGGCTAAAAACGGATATGGCGAAAAAAGGCAAAAACCATAAAAAAGCAGCAAATACGGAACCCAGGATAGGACTCAACACTTTTCCAAACGTGTTCGATGTTTCGATAATTCCTAAACAGGAGCTTGTTTTTTCATCATCATCTTTATATAGATCGCCAACTAATGGCAATACGATCGGCATTGCCCCTGATGCCCCAATCCCTTGCAAAACCCTGCCGATAATGATCCATGTAAACGGATCTTCCATTTTCCACGAAGCAAACCCGGCAATCAGTCCGCCAATTAATGCGAGGACCAGACTCGGCAAAATGACTTTTTTTCGTCCAAGCCGGTCTGATAAATACCCAACAACAGGCATAAGAAAAATAGCCGCAATGGAATAGCTTGTAATGATCATACTCGACTGAAAGGAAGAAATCCCTACCTTGCTTTCCAATATCGGCAGGACCGGTATAAGCATGGAATTTCCGAGTGTCATCACGAGGGGAATGGAGGCCATACTTACAATACACCACACGCTTACTTTGTCTACATTTTTATTCATACATGCACCTCGATTATTCAATGCTTGCGATGTTTTATACTACATGTATGGTTTCCTTGCGTATTTTTTTTATGCAATTGGTGTACAGGTATGGACCAGTTCGATTATTATGTTGTTCCGTTATTTCCATTACAAAAATTCCAGACGAGTAGTTTAAAAAGATTTACCATATTATTTTTTTACCTTATAACTGTAAGAATGAACCATTCATTCATATATCACCCGTAAACTGATGTTATACTATTAATATTGGAGTTGAAATGTACAGCCAATAGAATGAGGAATATATGAAGGGTACACCTAGTCATTCACTCTTCTTAAGAGACATACATTATAAGAGCAGGACTGCATGCCATTTAATTATTGGGGATGATTTTTTGTGAAAAGCAACGATAACCAATATGCCAAACCACTATTTCGCGGAATATTTAGAAAGTGCTTTCTTGTTGCTGTGGGAGCAGTCATGCAGGGATTCGCAATGGGTGTGTTTTTGTTCCCTAATTTCATTCCTTCTGGCGGAGGAGCGGGCTTAACAGTGCTGCTGAATTACTGGTTTCATATACCGCTGAGCATTGCGTTGTGGCTTGTAAACTCTTCCATGCTTTTATTTGCAGTCCACTATTTGGGGGGCTTCAGTGCTCTCGGTACTCTCCTCGGCATCACGATCACCTCTATTTCTGTCAATATATTCAATGTATATTTGGAGTCGCCATTTTCCCATGTATGGATAGATCTAGTATTCGGTTCTATTTTTTTTGGCACCGGTGTTTCGATTCTCCTTAGACAGGGCATTTCTAATGGAGGAATGGGTGTAATCGCTTTAATTATTGCCAAATATAAGAATATCAGTCCTGGAAAGCCGTTATTTTGGATTAACGGCATTATTTTTCTTATAACGTCTTATGTAATCGATTGGGAAATAGTCTTTCAAGCCATTACTTGTCAATGGATGTCTACCAAAATCATCAGTTGGTTATATAACGTATCTATCCCTAAAAATATACGAAATATACTGACTTTTGATTTCGTTTGGCGCAATTAATAATTTCCTGCTGAATGGAATCTCAAACACTGCATAGATTTATATGTTCAGAATTCTTCAGGATCTATAACCCTTTATCAAGCAGCTATGTCTATGGCTGCTCAAAAAAACTATATAACAAAGCGAAAGACACAGTATTGATATTACTGTGTCTTTGAATTCATTCTTGAATTTCTGCGAAAAAGTCAGAACAAAAGAGAAGGATCACTCTTAATCCAACGCCAAATACCATTGAATAAACAAAAGTCTCTTTTAATCCATACCGCCAGAAATCGATACTATAAATAGATAATAAAACTTTATCATAAATACCCCAACCCAATTTACTACTAAAATCAAAGTATATAAACTCTTTGGTCTCACTTGGCCTATTTAATCAAATGCAACCTAATGATGCCTAATTATTGAAACTTTGAACATTTTGGCTTTTAATTATTATTCAATTCATTTTACAGGGCTGTCTTTATCAAACAAATTCACCTTCTATTTCGTTTTCAAAATTATAGTTTCTGAGTTATATTTTTTAGAGAAGAGCTTCAAAGAAGGTCTTAAGCTTTACTTCCTGCCTTTTTCATTCAATGCTTGATAATGGTACACTAAAACTAAATAGCCGTGCTTAACATTACTCAGATGGAGTTGAACATAACGATGTCATCGAATTACAGGATCCCAGATTTAGCTATCGACGAGATCGATAAACAGATTCTTTCACTGTTGCATGAAAACAGCCGTACGTCTTATACCGACATCGGAAAACAGGTTGAACTTTCACGTGTAGCTGTTCAAACACGAATTAATAACTTAATGGAGCAGGGCGTTATTGAAAAGTTCACTACTGTTATAAATCCGGCAAAAGTCGGCATTCATGTATCTGCTTTTTTTAATGTTGAAGTTGAACCACAGTATTTGGAAGAGGTCGCTTTACATTTAGAAAATGAACCAGCTGTGACTAGCTTGTACCATATGACCGGACCAAGCAAACTGCATATGCATGGCATCTTCACAAATAACCAGGAGATGGAGCGTTTTCTAACAGAAAAATTATACCCTTTAAAAGGCGTTGCAAGCGTAGATTGTCAAATGTTGATTAAGCGCTACAAGAGCAGGATGGGAATGAAATTGTAAAGAAACAGGCAGCGGTACAGAAGCTGCCTGTTTTTTTGAAGAAATATTAACTTCCAACTGCGGCTCCGTCGCCGCGCGGGTCGACACCGCCATGCAAAAATCCTTGCTCATCGATTAAAATGGCATTGGCATGTCCCATTATTGGATCTACGTCCCCGACCCTTTTGACAACGTGGCCGGCGTCTTCTAACTCTTTTGTAATTTGATCAGAAACCCTGCTTTCTAATTTCAACTCCTGTGTTTCCTCTCCCCATGTTCTTCCCCATACAAAGCGTGGTTCGCTGATTGCCTGTTGCGGATTCATTCCATAGTCAATCATTCGTGTAATAATTGCTGTTTGCGTTTGCGGCTGCCCTTCACCGCCTTGTGTACCATACAAAATCGCAGGTTCTCCATGTTTCAGTGCCATCGCCGGCATTAACGTATGAAATGTTCGTTTCCGAGGTTCAAGACTGTTCACATGGTCTGGGTCTAGAGAAAAGAAAGAACCGCGGTTTTGCATAATGATCCCTGTATCTCCTGCAACAATGCCTGATCCATATTCAAAATAAAGGCTTTGAATGAAGGACACCGCATTTCCTTCTGCATCAACAACCGCTGCATGAGCTGTGTCACTTCCAATTGGCTGTGTGATAACGTCTTTTGTGCTATCCAGGGAGATCGAATCAGCCATCTCTTTTCCATACGATTTACTTAAGAGCTTGTGAAGAGGGATATCATGAAAAGCTGGATCGGTTAAATATGCATTCCGGTCTTGAAAGCTTCTTTTTAACGCTTCGACAAGCAAATGATAATATCCACACGACCCATGCGGAATGGATGAAAGATCAAAATTTTCCAAAATATTAAGCGCCATGAGCCCGGTAAACCCTTGAGAATTCGGCGGCACTTGATACATCGTATAGCCCCTGTACGTTGTATACACTGGCTCTGTCCAGTCTCCTTTATGGGCCGCGAAATCTTCAACCGTTAAGAAGCCTCCTTTTTCTTGAAGAAAGGATACGATTTTTTCAGCGAGTTCTCCTTTATAAAAATGATCTCTTCCTTTTTCTGAAAGCTCTGTTAACGTGTTGGCCAAATCTTTTTGCACAATTTTTTCATTGATCTCTGGTACGCGGCTTTCTGGTAGAAAAATAGCTGCTGTGACAGGCTCTGCCCGTAGTACATCCAAGTTTTTCACGGTGTTTTCGTGTTGGTCTTTTGAAAAAGGAAATCCATTGGCGGCATAATCAATCGCTGGTTTTAGTACGTCCGCTAAAGAAAGACGCCCATATTCTTTCAGGATTGCATCCCAGCTGTCGACCATTCCAGGTACGGTAATCACACTTTTAATCCCACGGAACGGAATGGAAGAATCGCCTTTGTAGGTTTCTCTTGTGACGTTAGCGCCTGACCTGCCGCTCCCATTATAGGCTCTTACTTTTTTTGTATCTGCACTGTAAGCGAGCCAGAACGAATCTCCTCCCAGCCCGGTCATATGTGGATACACGACTGCTAGACACGCACTGACCGCGACAGCGGCATCAAAAGCGTTTCCACCCTTTTCTAAAATTGAATTCCCGGCTTGTGAAGCCAAATAATGAGGACTGACAACCATTGTTTTTGTACCAACTTTTGCACTATTCATACAGCTTTTTCCCCTTCCGGCTTGTATTCTTCCATTTTTGATTCCAAGACATACCCTTTATTATTAGTAAACATAAACACAATTGCACCAAAGATCAATAGGGCGCCAGATATATAAAAACCAAATTCCAGCTCCCCTGTTATATCCGCAAAATAGCCTGTAATATATGGGGCAAAAATCGACGACAGCATGCCGCTGAAATTAAAAAATCCGTATACCCTCGAATACATTGCAGGAGGCGTAATATCTGCCAGGTATGAAATTAACACGGGATCAAGCGCCAGCTTTCCGAGTAATCCATATAAAGCAAGTCCGACAAGCAGCAACGAATAATTCTCAGTGTACGGTATGACAAATTGGCAAACCGCGCCGGCAAGCGCCAGCGAAATAATCAGCGGCTTTCTGTTTTTGATTTTATCTGATAGAAAGCCGAATAATATGGCGCCTGGAATGGATGCCCAAGGAACAAGTGATGCTATGATGCCTGTTTGTGATGCTTCAACGCCTCTCACCGTCTGAAGATAGTATGGAAGCCACGTCAGCATGCCAAAAAATCCGTACAGCGAGCAGAAAATCAGCACATACACCAGAATGTGGTTTTTGGTAAAAAGCAACTTCATGTCAAACTTCTCCTGCTTGTCCAAAGCTACTGCCGTTTTTTCTTTATGTGTGTTGTCGCGTACAAAAATCGCTATTAAAATAGCCACAATAACGGTTGGAATCGCAAAAACATAAAATGGATACTGCCAGCCTTTATTTAATGTATACGTAAAGTAACTCGATGCCACAAAGCCAAGCGAGATGCCAAATGCCATTCCGCTGTTAATAAGAGCGGATACAAGACCGCGGTATTTTCTTGGGGTAATCGTAGAGGATATCCCATACTGCGATCCATAATAGGTTCCTTCACCAAGACCTGTTAGGGCACGCATCATTAAAAACATAAGAAATGTGGTCGCCATGCCGCTTAAATACGTTGCAACCCCAAATAGCAAATAACCGATGACCAGTACTTTTACCCGTCCAAATTTGTCAGCTAAAAACCCAGTTGGAATTTGCATCGCCGCATATGCAGCGAAAAAGACGGTCGACATTAAGCCAAGCTGCGATTTATCAAGCCCCCACTCCTCTCCGATACTTCCCATTACTGGTGAAAGAATGTTCCGGTCCGCATACATAAAGACCCAGCCAAGGAAAAACAGAAAAATAACAAAAGCAGGATGTGTTTTTTTCATGAGGTAAGCTCCTTTGTGTGAAATGTTAGGAACATCATAAAAGAAGCTGAGAACAAATAAATGATTTTCGGAAGATTATCTGACAGATATTTTTTTCTATTCGTAATATTTAAACCTTTTTTATTTTCATTTCGAATGCTAAAATTAATTAATTATTACGAATAGTTGGAACGAGATGGATGAACAACAAATAAGCCTTAAATTGTCAAAGGCATAGGAAAAGGATGATTTTATAATGAAGCAATTGGATATTTTTATTGCCTTTTTCCGAAGCAGCATGCTCGGATACGGAGGAGGCCCCACTACGATTCCTCTTGTTCAAAAGGAGGTAGTCGAGCGGTTTAAGTGGATGGACAATGAAGAATTTGGAGATATTTTAGCGATTGGCAATACATTACCTGGCCCGATCAACACAAAAATGGCCGGCTACATCGGCTATCGGATCGGTGGTATTCCAGGGACAATCAATGCCATTCTGGCAACTATACTACCGACCATTTTCTTAATGATTATTTTATTAACAACATTTACCACGTTTAAAGATGTAGCTTGGGTACATGGAATGGCGAAAGGTGTGCTGCCCGTTGTCGGAGTCATGCTGGCTGTTTTGACGAAAGATTTTTTAAAAACCTCTATTAAGGGATTGAAATGGGGAGCTGTGCTGCTGCATGTTATTATCGCGCTTGTGCTGATTGAATTCCTTCATATTCATCCAGCCATTCTTATTGCGTCACTTTTATTATTTGCGCTTTTGAAACCGGTGAAAAAAGGAGAAAAAGATAAACAAAAGAAGGGGCGGTCCGCGTGATTTACTTACACATTTTTTGGGTGTTTTTTATGACAAACCTGTTAGGCTACGGTGGTGGTCCTGCCACCATTCCGCTTATCCAAAAAGAAGTGGTCGATGGTTACGGATGGATGACCGTGCAAGAGTTTAACGAAGCGTTTGCAATGGGAAATGCACTGCCCGGTCCGATTGCTACAAAAATGGGCGGATATATTGGCTTTCAGGAAGGTGGATATCTTGGAGCCATACTTGCGGTCTTCGCCACTGTCGCCCCGTCACTTATTTTAATGATTACCCTGATGGGGATTTTATACAAGAATCGAACCTCACCGCGTGTTAAACGGATGACCGCTTATGTAAAGCCGACCATCGCTGTTCTGCTGGGTGTCATGGCATTTCAGGCTTTTTCCGATTCCTATTTTCAAATGAGCATGGTTCATATTTTGGTGCTGGCGGCCGGCAGTTATTGGTTGATGGAAAAAGTAAAATTACATCCTGGATTAGTCGTTTTATCTTCGCTTATTTATGGTGCTGTACTTTTATCATAAATCACCGCTGCTCAGTTGGTTGAGGGTCTTTTTAAAAATCAAATGCATAACATATAATACCTCTGATTCATAAGCTATGACACAGACAGGATTGAGCCTGCCTGTGTCTTTAAATAAAGATATTCCTCTTTTAATCGACTAACTGGTGAGTCTTTCTTATATCGCCTTCTAAGTTGCAATTTGCTCTCGATTAAATCTTAATTACTTCTTTTACTAGACGGTTTCGTGCGTATGCTACCCTTCGTTCAAAATTTTTATACAATAAGCCCCCTTGATGACTTGCCGGGAAAATACTTTATTAAACGGATACAACACAAAAAGACTCTGACATCATACTGCTGTCAGAGTCTCTTCTTTTTCAATGGAATTTAGAGATAACTCGTGAAGAGTGATTTCAGGACGACTGCCAACTCGTATATTAATAGAAGTTTGTCCTAATCCTTCACTTATATAAAATGGTTTTTCATCATAATAATGAAGGCCCTTAATCATATCCTTTCGCATCATCGCACGTCCGAGTTTAGCGAGATGGTATGGCTTAGGCCAATAAATTTGACCGCCGTGAAAGTGACCCGACAAAAGATAATCGAATGAATAATCCTTCATGTTGAGAACAATATTCGGATCATGTGTTAACACAAGGTTGTATCCTTCCTTTATACCTGTAAAAGATGCCTTTAGGTCGCTTCTCTTTGTATGATAATCATCAATCCCAATAATATTAACAAGCTTTCCTTCGACCATAATGGTTTCAAGCTCATTTTGAAGCGTTTTACAGCCATGCTCTTCCATTACTTTTCTCAACAATTCAAAATCTGTTTGTCTTAAATGGTAATCATGATTTCCAAATACAGCATAAATTCCATATTTCGCATTTAGGCGGTTTAACACGTTTAAATATGGAATTAATCGAGGAATGCTTCTTTTTTTATCAAGAAAATCACCTGTTAGGGCAATTAAATCAATTTTCTCACCCGCAAGCTTCTCATAAAGCTGCTCTGGAGAAATGGATATTTTTTCGAGATGCATATCAGAAATTTGCAGGATGTTCAGGGGGCTGGTTGTATGTTCTGAATCTATAGCAGATAAACGAATTTTATTTAAAGCCACTTTTTGAGTGTTTTTATATGCTCGATAAAAAAGGAGCATCAAAACGCTGCATAGCATAATCAAGAGAATTAATTTCATCGTTTCTCCTCCTCTCATCATCATTATAAAGGGATTGAGGAAGAATTTTTAGCGGTAATTAGTGGCGTTTCGGGGAATATATAAATGCTTTGGGTATGTATTTCTTTCGTTCAACTGATTTTTTTCTATTTATCAAAGAAAAGCTGATCTGGCAGACCAGCCCTTGCCCTTAATTCTGGATATTGTAAAAAGAGATGAGCTATGCTAGAACGGCTGCAAGGTGAATTAATTTAAAGAAGAGCTGTAAAATATAATTCATTATAAAAAAACATTTTTCTAAACCTGCTTAGCACATTACATTTAAAATTTTCCTCCGTAAAATAGTGCAAATATTCCTCTTCCCTTTGAATATAATCCCCTTTATCGTTTGATTTCATGAACCAGTTGCTGATTGGAGATTTTTCAAATAGACATGGCTCTATCACGACCACTTTCCCTCCTGGTTTTAGCACTCTTTTGAATTCCTTCACATAACTTTGGATCATTTCTGGGGGAATATGATGCAAAACCGCAATGATTAAAACCACATCAAAGCAGTTGTCGTCTGCAGGAAGTTCATTACCAATAAAGGCTTCAAATCGATATGGGGAATATAAGCGTTTCGCAAAGTCAATCCTGTACGCATCAGGGTCTATTCCAAAGTAATGATTAGGTGAACATAAGGTACAATTCGCTCCGGTTCCCGCTCCAAAATCAAGTACTTTCTTATCTGACAAATCAAAATGACGTTGAATATTATTTTGAATATATATTTTTGTCAGCCATTTTGGCCGGACAAATGAATGATATATTTTTGGTGGTAATTGCACTGACAAACACCTTCACTTTTAAAATTCACTGCTTTGAACTATTTCCATACACAGTGAGAGGAAAATTTACCTCCCACTTTCTCATTGTTGTTTATATTGAGGCTCTTCTTGTAAAATTTGGTCAATGCGTGGAGCAAAACTGTCAATAATGGTTTGTGTTTGCTGAGCTGCATCCTCGTATAGTTTTTTCGCTTGTTGGTTGTCAGTGCTGAGCGAAAATGTTTCAAAGCTTGCTTGGACCGTTTTAAGTCCAGCCATCGTTTGTTTTACATCACTAATTACGGTCATTGCTTGATCCCTCCTTGTGTTTAAGAACAGTTTTAGAATGAGGAAAAAAGCCATTTTTTATGTTTTTTAAATGTATCCAGCTCGTGAAAAATATGTCCGGAACATCCAGAAAACGGATTTTGTTTGCTTGTAACAGCAGTGAAGCAATATAACGATATTTGAGGATTTTATGAGTGTTGGGGAAGAACAGAAGGTATTTGTAACTAAAGGTTTGACATCTTTCCAAAAAGAAAAAACCTCCACTAATCTATAGCGGCGGCAGAAATAAGTGGAGGGAACTGTTTAGAGTAAAATAAAGATTTGTATAATTTACCTCCCTAGTATATGACAGGTTTAGTTATTTAGAATGTAAACCTGGAGCTTTGAAAAAAAACCTTCTATTTTCCAGTCACCATTCTGCATGACAATTTTTTTATGGTCTCACTTTGCCAGGAAGACTGGGCTGCAGGCGCTGCTGGTTAGAAAGTAAGATAAATCCCAAAATCATTTTTTCATAAATGAACCTACCTTTAAGTAGGATTCCTTTGCTAAGCAGCCAACATTCATTTTATTTAAAGTAAAGTCCCATTATTCCAATGATGTTACCCACGTAATAAGTATCTTTCTACAAACGAAGAAGATAAACCAGAATAATTACGACCTGCTTTCACATAATAAAAAAGCTATTTTCAAAATAAGAAGGAGGATGATGTATAGTGAATAATCGAAATGGCATGCTTACCTCTATGTTGTCACTAGGTGCTATAAGTGCGGCTTTTTTTGGAATAGCAAGAGGCGTACGCAACGGAACTTTCCAGCCGTTCCTGCAAAACATTTGGAGTGCCATGAATAGCCCAGCAGCCCAACAAGTTCCACAGGCTGTGCAGGGAATGATGAATGGGCAGCCAGCGCAAAAAATGACACAGCCGCTCCAAGGTATGATGAATAACCAAACTTCTCAACAGCAGTCTCCAAATCAAAAACCAAAAATGTGACTTAATTAAAACCAAACGAAGATAATGAAAATTAAACAGCTTAGCTTATAGGCACTGCCTGCATCAAGCCGTGTTTATAAGCTTTTTTTATTTTTCCAATGAAGTATTCACCTTCCTCTTTTAATCCATACTAATAACAATGTAAAGTGAAGGGTGAAATTAAATGGTACGCAAAATCGTCATATCAGTGATTCTTTTCTTATTCATCGTCACTGGACTATGCTGGTATTTTTTCATTACGCCTACAAAAGATCTAAAAAACGTTTCAATTAAGACAACTGAAAAGCCGGTTATTGTATTAGTAATCGATTCCCTAATGGACCAGCCGTTACAAAAAGCAATTGATGAAGGAAAAGCACCGGCTTTTGAATTTTTAATGAAACATGGCCACTATCATGCTAACGTGATCAGCTCTTATCCAACGATGTCTGTGACCATTGACAGTACAATATTAACGGGTACATACGCTGATCAGCACAAAATCCCGGGTCTTGTCTGGTTTAAGCAGGATGAAAATCGAGTGGTTAATTATGGGCCTGGAAAAATCGAACTGCTGAACCTCGGTGCCAAACAAGTGCTATTGGACAGTCTGATTCTTTTAAATAAGGCGCATTTAAACCCAAACATCCCCACTATTTATGAAGAGCTGGCAAAAAGCGAGATCCAATCTGCTTCTCTTAACGGCCTGATCTACAGAGGAGATCAAGTCCATCAACTGCACATCCCAAAAGTCGCATCAACAATGAACCTGTTGCCGCATGATGTGAAAATAAACGGACCATCCCTTCTATCGATGGGCAGCTTATCACAGTTTAATCCGGAAACGAACCGGCTTAATCTTTTGTGGAAAGCAATGGGGTTAAACAATCAATTTACTGCAAATGAACTGAAGTACTTTATTCAAGAGGAAAAAATGCCTCCATTTACGCTCGCCTACTTTCCCGATATGGACCATCAGATTCATAAAAGCGGACCAAAGGATCGTAAAGGAATCGAAGAAGCGGATAAGCAGCTACAGGTGATACTGAATGCCTATCCTTCATGGGAGGAAGCGTTAAAAAAGGCCGTATGGATTGTCCATGGTGACAGTTCGCAATCTGCCATTGTACATGAAAAAAGTAAGGCACTGATTGATTTAAACAAGTTATTGAGTGGATATACCTTTTGGAAACCAGACGAACCATCTAACAATCAGGTTGCGCTAGCTGTCAATGAGCGTATGGCGTACATTTATGTAAGTGATGAAACAATTGCGACAGCAGACATTTTATTAGAATTAAAATCCGATTCCAGAATTGGTTTCATTGCTTGGAAAAAGAACAATACCAATTTTGTAATGGCGAAAGGATTCGATAAACCACTCACTTTTTCTCCTAATGGCCCGTACACCGATCAGTACGGACAATCCTGGAAGCTGAACGGAGATCATTCCATCTTGGATTTGTCTATAAATAACCAAAATGAAATCAATTATAGTGACTACCCGGATGCCTTAGCGAGACTGCATGGAGCACTTCACTCTCACAAGGGACGGTATATAATCGTTGATGCAAAACCTGGTTATGAATTTGTTGGAAAACAAAGCCCTGACCATGCAGGAGGAGCAGCTCACGGTTCTTTGCATAAATTAGATTCTGAGGTTCCTGTAATGATTGCCGGAACAGATCAAAAACCTAAAAATTACCGATTGGTCGATTTTAAAGATTGGATAGTAGAACTGACAAAATAACCATGATGAACCTCCAAAAAAAAGCCCGCCATAAGGCACGATGATCCAGGACATTACAGGATCATCGTGCTTTTAGTCGCCTGCTGCCGGGCGCTTTTAAATACAATCCTTACAAAAACTTTTTGACAACTATCCCCCTTATGCAAGATGAAACATTTCATTATGATTAACAATTAACACATCACAGTTGCGAACAAATCATCAGTAAGTCGTTAACGAAAAAAACTTTTTTAATATAAATCCTCGTAACAGCTTTAGAATTCGTATTTTGTATCCGCTTTCATTATTCACTATTTTGTCAATTAATAGATTCCTTAATTTTACTAGATTCTATTTATTCACCAATACCCCTAATTACCCCCTTTGTTAATGAATTTTTTGTGACAGAATTCATATTTTAATTGTTTTTCTAAATGCACAGGTCTAAGATTAATATCGGACACTTCGGGAGTCTAATAATTACTCCCTGCCATCCAAATTACTCTTGTGAAATAATTAACAAAATGTTCACAATTGAAGTTTTGAATTATTTTCCAACACTTTATGAAAGGGGTACATTATGAAAATCAAATGGGCTTTATTGTCTTTAATTTTCACTATTACCACAGTGCTCACCGGTTGCGACCAACCATTGCTGGTTTTAGATCCAAAAGGTCCGCAAGCCAAAACCTTATCAGACACCATTATATTTTCAATGGTGATTATGGCAGGTATTTTACTAGTTGTGTATATTCTATACGCCTACATGCTTACAAAATACCGAGCATCAAAAATGGGAGAGGATTACGAGCCTCCACATGAAGAAGGCAGCCATACACTTGAGATTATCTGGACTCTTATCCCAGTAATCATCGTTGTTGTTCTTTCTGTTGTAACAGTTCGTTCGACAAGTGATGTTGAAGCCGTTCCTAAAGGTTATGAAGAAGATAAGCCTTTAGTCATTTATGCTTCATCATCTAACTGGAAATGGCATTTCAGCTATCCAGAAGAGGGAATTGAAACGGTAAACTACGTCAATATCCCAACTGATCGTCCTGTGGAGTTCCGTCTTTACTCACATGGCCCGATATCCAGTTTCTGGATACCGCAGCTGGCCGGACAAAAATATGCCATGAATGCCATGATTAACGAGTTGAACTTGGTTGCTGATGCACCTGGATCATACATAGGTAAAAACTCGAACTTCAATGGTAAAGGTTTTGCACACATGGACTTTGAAGCACAGGCAATGACTGCTTCAGAATATGTACAATGGGTAGAAGATGTTAAGGAAACCGCACCAAAATTATCAGAAAAAGAATTTAACAGTCTTTTGGAAATCGACTTTGTAGGACGTAAAACATATTCATCCAATCATCTTACATTTAGTCCGCCACCTGTAGGCAACCACGGACACAACCCTGATGAAAAAGATGGCAAAGATGCTTCCGAAGATGAATCAAACTCTCATGAGGAGCACAATCAACACTAAAACGTATTAGCAACATGTACGACTCAAATCTAGACATCTTTAGATAAAACGAAAGGAGTTACAAACCTATGAAATGGGACGAATTTTTCGTTTTCACCCATGATCCGATGTTATTTGCTGCTATGATCAGCATTGTTCTCGGCGGTCTCGCTATTTTTGTCGGATTGACCTATTTTAAAAAATGGGGCTATCTCTGGACAGAATGGTTAACTACTGTCGACCATAAACGTATTGGCGTCATGTACATCCTTGTAGCCTTAGTTATGCTTTTCCGCGGAGGAGTAGACGCATTGCTGATGAGGGCACAAAGTGCGGTGCCTGAAAATGGCTTATTGAATGCCCAGCACTATAATGAAATCTTTACAACACATGGTCTTCTTATGATCTTATTTATGGCCATGCCGTTTATTATCGGTTTAATGAACGTCATTATCCCTCTTCAAATCGGGGCACGTGACGTTGCATTCCCTCGTTTAAATGCGGTCAGTTTCTGGCTGTTTGCTGCGGGGGCAGCGCTATTAAATATTTCCTTCGTCATCGGGGGTTCTCCTGATGCAGGCTGGACTGCATATTTCCCGCTTGCAAGTCTTGAATACAGCCCGACAGTAGGAAATAACTATTATTCTCTTGCACTTCAGATTTCTGGTATTGGTACGTTGATGACCGGTATCAATTTCATCGTCACAATACTTAAAATGCGTGCACCGGGCATGACATTAATGAAAATGCCTATGTTCACCTGGTCTGTTCTTATTACAAACGTCATTATTGTTTTTGCTTTCCCTGTATTGACAGTTGCACTTGCATTAATGATGTTGGACCGCCAGTTTGGAACACAGTTCTTTACAATGAGCAACGGCGGTATGGATATGCTTTGGGCCAACCTATTCTGGGTCTGGGCGCATCCTGAAGTTTATATTGTTATTCTCCCTGCATTCGGTATTTACAGTGAAATCATTTCGACTTTCGCTCGTAAAAACCTATATGGCTATAAATCAATGGTTGTAAGTATGGTTGCCATTTCATTGCTTTCGTTCCTTGTATGGGCTCACCACTTCTATACAATGGGTCAAGGTGTAATGGCTAACAGTATTTTCTCGATCGCAACAATGGCGATTGCCGTTCCAACCGGGGTTAAAATGTTTAACTGGCTCTTTACTTTGCATAAAGGGAAAATTACTTTTACAACTCCGATGCTTTACTCGCTGGCATTTATCCCGATTTTCACAATCGGTGGTGTTACCGGGGTTATGCTTGGTATGGCAAGTGCCGATTATCAGTATCATAATACTATGTTCCTTGTAGCTCATTTCCATTATGTATTAATTCCAGGAACAGTATTTGCGGTAATTGCCGGGTTCCATTACTGGTACCCGAAAGTGTTTGGTTACCAATTGAACGAACGTCTTGGTAAACTTGGTTTCTGGCTTATCACGATTAGTTTTAACGTAGCATTCATGCCACTATTCATCCTGGGCCTTAATGGAATGACCCGCCGGATGTACACGTACTCGGAAGAAACTGGTTTCGGACCGTTAAATATGCTTTCGTTTGTCGGTGCGCTTGGCCTTGCGCTTGGATTCATTGTCCTTGTGTACAACATTTACTGGAGCGCACGCTACAGCCCAAGAGATACAAGCGGCGACCCTTACGATGCAAGATCACCGGAGTGGAGCACACACAGCCCGGTTCCTGTTTATAATTTTGCCATTGTGCCGACGATCAACTCTCTTGATGCGTTCTGGTACGCTAAGAAAAACAAAGCGCCATTTTTTGAAGGAAAATATGAACCAATTCATATGCCAAGCAACAGTGGCCAGCCATTTTTAATGGGTGTGGCATTCTGCTTCTGGGGATTCTTTATGGTCTTCAGCTGGTGGATTCCCGCAATCATTTCAGCGCTTGGAATATTTGCAACAATGATTTATCGTACATTTGAACGTGATCACGGATATTATATCTCCGTAGAAGAGATAGAAAGAACCGAAAATGCATTGAGAGGTGACAAACAATGAAAATAGATAACTCGCTGCCTCTTGAATATAGCACGGAAGAGAACAGACTGAAGATATTGGGTTTCTGGATATTTTTAGGGGCGGAAATCGCCCTCTTCTCTACTCTATTTACTGTATATTTTGTATTAGTAAATGGGGTTGGAAACGGTCCTTCTCCTAAGGATATTTACGAACTAAAAATGGTCCTGATTCAAACTTTTCTACTATTAACAAGTAGTTTTACCATTGGTCTTGGAATTCATGCCATGCGCCTTGGTTTAAAGAAAGCGATGATGACATTCTTTATCATCACACTTGTGTTAGGTTTAGGGTTTTTAGTATTCGAGATTGAAGAATTTATTACGTATGTGCATGAAGGAGCAACGATCCAGACAAGCGGATTCCTATCAAGTTTGTTTACATTGCTCGGTACACATGGACTCCACGTAACATTCGGTCTTTTCTGGGGTACTGCGATCCTAATGCAAGTGAAAAAACAAGGATTCACTCCTGAAACAACTAACAAATCATTTATCTTTTCTCTTTACTGGCACTTCCTTGATGTGGTTTGGATCTTTATCTTTAGTTTCGTTTATTTGAAAGGATTGATGTAGTATGAAACAATTGTTCCCAGTTTCTCATGTGATGGGATTTGTTTTCTCACTGGTCCTTTCACTAGTCGCTCTGACGGTAGTATTTTATGATATGAGTTATGCAATGGGCATGACAATCCTGTTAATTACGGCTTTCGCCCAGGCAAGTGTACAATTACTGATGTTTATGCATATGGGTGAATCAAAAGATAAAGTAACACTTTACACGAATATTGCTTACGCTTTGTTTGTAGGTGTGTTTACCATTTTAGGTTCATTATTGTTATTAGTTTGGGATATTTAAATGTGATACACAAAGGGGAAAGAGTTCATACTCTTTCCCCTTTTGTTCGAATTGAATTCATAACAAAAAACTCCCGCTTGATTGTTGAACAGGCAGGAGTTTTTGTACTTTTATAATCTTACAAACCAAGTATTTATAACACATTCCTTTCTTTTTCTTGCTGAACTTGACGCCGCAAGTCTTCCAGCTCATCTAAAAGCCTTATGACCATTTCGTCACTTTGTCTTAACTGTTCATTTAAAAGAAGGATTGTTTCTTCCTCCCATTTAAACGGATCCCCATTGTCTGGAGTTTTAGTGAGATCTTTATACACATCTCCCTCTTCATCCTCGGTTGGATTAAAGTAGATAGCGACTTCACAACCTGAATCCCCTGCAGCATTTCTTTTTCTTAAAGACACTTTCCCATAGCCAAATTTACGGGAAGCGATCCCCCCAAATACACTCGATGTCATATTGCACAAATGCGGTGCATCTTTAACCACTTCTCCAAAAGGGCAAGCTGCAGCTTTTACGACAACGTGATCCGTCTGCACGGATGATATATAAAAATGTCCTCCAATTGAATTTTTCAAATCAACAATGATGTCCGCATATTTTTCAACCGTCCAATTATCATCTTCACCTTTATATAAGCTTTCAATCCATTCTCCCGTTCTAAGACCGATTTGGCGAACATATTCATCGGCTGTTTTACCCACCGTTTTTTCATGAATATAGGCATACTGTGTAATGAGCTTTGATAAAAAGATCGTACCCGTCAATGAATTATTTTCCATTTCATCCTCCTGAAGTAACAAATAACCCGTTTTTTCTTTTGAACTCTTTTTATATACTAAATGTTACAACAATTAGGTAGGTCTCAAGTACGCAAATTCGTACAAATATATGTACAATAACTTTAGTTCTCTTTTGTTAGCCTGTAAACTGAACATTTACAGAATCTAATTTACTTCTAAAACAAATGCATAGGACGAATCACCTTAAGATACATTCGATTCTTTTTCACCCTTCCACCATACTCTATAAAAAATAATAATAAATACCCTTTTTCATTGAAACTGTTATCTGATTACCTTTTACCAGTATTGCCGATTCTTTGTTTTCATGTAACTGTACCGAAATCAAAAACGAGTGCCTAGCAGAACTAATTAAAAAAGCCGCTGGTTTCCCAACGGCTTCGAATGATCTAATAAACATCCTTCTTTGTAAATGACACGAAAGAGATCACTAATGCAGCGGCTGCCCAAATGGCCAAAACTGACAGGGAAAAGCCTAAAGACATTCCCTCAATAGGAGGCGCCATCCCTTGCAGATAGTCACTCATTCTTAAATTGATCATAAATAAATATTTAGCTGATTCCCATGATGAAACCATGCTGCTTAATATAGTTCCTGAAATGAGACATGCGAGCATCACACCCATTCCTGCCGCGGTGCTCCTAATCAAAACAGACAGCATAAACGATAACGTTCCAACAACAAGTGAAACAAACCAGGCTAAACCAAATTCCATTAAAATATACTGCCACTGAGGAATAAGGTGAGTTCCTGCTGTGTTTAACTCTCCCGCTTCAACGGTAAATCCAGTTAATACGGGTGCATTCCACCCTTTAAAACCAAACACGATCCCTGATATTACATAAGACAGTATCCCAAACATCAATAGAAGAAAGGACACAGATAAGACAAGTGTTAAATATTTACTTAACAGTATTTTCCACCTTTGAACCGGCCTTGTCAGAAGGATCTTTACCGTTCCCGTACTGTGCTCCGATGAAACCAGATCTGCCGCGACAATCATGATCATTAGTGGCAGCAGCAACTGAATGGAATTTTCAATAAATCCCCTCACAAACGTAGGTGCACCGGGCTCTGCCGGATTAATATCGTGATCTAAATAGTATTGCTGCTGCGATACACGAATTTCCAGCTGCTTTCTCCATTCATCCGAAATCTGGCTTCCGCTCAGCCTGTTTTGAATATCGATAATCTGCTGCTGCAGTGTTGTACGCCAATCGGTCGTACCGAGCCGCTCTTGTACCCGTTCAGATTCACGGAACTGGGCGTAGGTAAACATTGAAATAAGGACAGCCATAATGATCGTTACAACCAAAAGCCGTTTTTTTCGGACAAGCTTGATCATTTCATTCTGGACGAGATTAATCAATTGCTTCTCCTCCCGTCATTTCAATAAATAAATCTTCCAAAGAAGGCAGCTTTCTGTTCATTTCTTTTACTGTAACGCCTGCCTCAATCAATTTTTTATTCCATTCCCCTACCTTGCTGTCATCATAAAAAGTAATGACGGATTCCCCTTCTTCCTTAACGAAATCGGTTAGTTCTTTTAACATGTTAACACCTGTTTGATGCGGAACCAATCTCCATATGAGCCGTTCCTGCTGAGATAGAAGAGCTGAAACTGATTCAGTATGTATGACCTTTCCCTTGGCAATTATTGCAACACGATCACACATCAATTGAATTTCACTAAGTAAATGACTCGATACAAGAACGCTCATCCCTTCTTTCTCCGCCAAAAAACGAATGAATTGACGCATCTCCCGTATACCAGACGGATCCAGGCCATTCGTCGGTTCGTCCAGAATCAGCACTTGTGGTTTCCCTAGTAACGCCTGGGCGATTCCAAGCCGCTGCCTCATTCCTAATGAATAAGTTTTGACACGATCGTGAATTCTTTCCTGCAGGCCAACAAGGTTTACTACTTCTGTAATTCGCTCTTCATCCATTTTCGGAAGCATTCGGGCAAAATGCTGAAGGTTTTCCCAGCCACTTAAATATGGATATAATTCAGGGTTTTCTACGATGCAGCCTATGTTTTGCATTGCCTTTGTAAAATCTTTTGACACATCATAGCCGCAGATTTTAATAGAACCGGAAGTAGGCGCAATCAACCCGACTAACATTCGAATTGTCGTGGTTTTACCTGCCCCATTCGGGCCTAAAAAGCCAAAAACCTCTCCTTTTTTCAGTTCAAAATCGATCGTTTTAATGATCTCTCTTTTCCCAATCACCTTGCGTAATCCTTTAACTGATAATGTAACATCACTCATGTTCTTCCCTCCTTTACCATGTAAGTAATGCAGCCACTCTCTCCGCGATTAACTGATAGCCTTCTGAGTTTGGATGAAAGTTGTCTGTATAAAGATAATCTTCCACTTTTAGCTGGAACAAGTCGAATGTAGGGACAAACACTGCTTTTGGATATTTCGCGCTAATATCCGCACTGCGCTCATTCCAGTCCCGTACAATTTGCGATGTTGTATTTGCATCCTCCATGTCAATAAACGGATTATATAATCCAATTAAAAATACATTGGCTTCCGTATTTTGTGAACGTATGCTTGATAGAATGCCGTCTACATTTTTCGAGTATTCTTCCTTTAATCCCTCCACCTTTTGAAGATCTAGTTCCGCCAACGTTTGACCGCCGCGGAAAAGATCATTGCCGCCGATGGTAATCAAAATCGTATCGGCTAATTTGATTTGCCTCTGTACTTCCTGCTGCTTTACCTGTTCGGCCAGCTGGACGGATGTCTGCCCTTTAATACCAAGGTTCGTTATTTGCATCTTTTGATCAGACCTCTTTTCAAGATCCTCCATTAAATAACCAACATACCCTTTACCTGAAGCATCTCCCGTTCCTCTTGTTAATGAATCACCAAGTGCTACAATATGAATACCATTACGGTCTGTCTCCACAGTCTCTGCAGGTGCTTCAGCAACGGATTTTGCCGAGCAATTAAAGTAGTCAAATAACGCCCATCCCATGCCAAACATCCATAATAAACATGAAAATACCGATGTTATCGTAACGAATAAAACCCATTTTCCTTTCAAAAACATGTCCTCCTTCAAAAACCGCCATTATTTCTGTAAAACATAGAAAGTAAGCATTACACAAAACATCTCTTATGGGATTATAACAAATAAAGACAAATGTCCCAAAAGACAACGTTTCTTGCTTTGATTAATACCCATCTAAAGGTAATTTTTATCCATAAAGTTTTAATTGAAATGTGAAATCGATTATATACAGGAAATTGAAAAGTAAGTAATATAACAGAAGTGTCACAAGCAAAAATATGGAAGGTTGGAGATGATAAATGTTCTCAAAAAATATGATAAAACGTTAGCCTTCCTTTTCGCGTTTCTTACATTACTGTTTTTTATTTTCGCTATTATGAGTAAAGAATTCCTTAAATGGGCGTTTATGCTGCATCACAATCAATTAAGCTGGTATATCAGGCCGATTTTTCTCATCCCTTTTTGCTTTTTTGCTTTTAAGAGATGTTGTGCGGGTATTTCGATCACTATAATATAGATTTCTGAATCTGATTTAACAGGCGCCTGTACAAGTAATAAAATTGGGGAAAGCAATCATGGGGAAATATTAAGGAAACCTAAATCAACTTTATGTTTCATAACAAAAAAACAGATAACTGCAATTTACTGATGATTGAAATGGCATCAGTTTTATTTTTCTGAAAAATCAGGTATAATGACAGTATAAATGAACTACATTAAAAAAGACCGCTTCGATTTAAATAGATCGAAACGGTCCAACAATAGCAGGGTTCCTTAACGGGATCGACACAGCAGCTAAACTAAAACCGCCGAGCGGCCAAACTCAAGGGCGGTTTTAGTCTTTTTTATGAAATGACAGAATAGAAACAACCAATCCTGCGAACGCTATTGCGAACATAAGGGACTGAAATACTGTCAAACGGCACCACCTCCTCCCACTTTTACAAGAGGAATGCATGTGCCGACCACCCTTGAGAAAAACCTATACTATTGTATTTTCATTATATCACGATTTTCTGGTAACACTATGGAAACGATACGATCGATCAATACCATTCTTATATCTTTAAAAGAGGAGAACACATAATAATAGTGAATCATATGTGTCCCCCTTTTATCTGCTATTAAGCTGTGAAATTACTTCCCTTGCTGCCTCCGCACTGTTATGGTTTCTCCTGCAATTCCCCAATTATCAGTATCGACTTCGTCAATTACCACAACCGTTGTATTTGGGTTTTTGCCAAGCACATCGACTAATAGCTGCGTAGCTCCCTTAATAAGTAACGCTTTTTTTTCTGGCGTTACATCTTCATTCGTAATTTTAATATTTACATACGGCATCATCATGACCTCTTTTCATTTTTTATCGTTTCTTTTATGTATGAATTTTCTATGTTGGTTTTCTTCTCAAATTGGACTCCACTTAAAACCAAGCATGCCCCGGCGAATACCACACTTGCTGCACCTATTAAAGCAGCATTATAATCATGCGTGACAGATGATAAAATACCTGCAATTGTTGGTCCTATCATTTGGCCAAACGCATAAACAGCTGTGAGGCTGCCAATGATCCGGCTGCTATTTGACGGACTTATTTGGCGGGCCAATGTTGTGGCAAGAGTCGTGATCCCCATAAACGTGGCACCAAATAAGAAGGCACTTATGAGGAAACCAGTTTGTGTCATCCAGAAGACAGGCAGCACAATGCCGACAGATTGAATTGCCATGGCTAACACTAATGATGTAACGAAACCCCATTTTTCAGCCAGCGATGACCAGACGATACAGGATGGAATAGCTGCTAATCCAACCACCATCCACACAAATGCTGCATCACTGCGAAAGCTTGAAGTTTGTTCGGCGATGGATACGATAAACGTACCTGTGACAATGTAGCCTAACCCCTCCAAACCGTAAGCTGCAATCAACCATGGAAGCCACTTGACTGGAGGTACAGTGAAAAATTCTTGGTTTCTTTTTCGTTTTAAAATGAGCGGAGCATCTCTCAGCCAGATCCATACGAAGAAAGCAAGTATTCCACTTACAACAGCCAATCCTATCCACACACCTTCCCATTCAAACGAACGGTGTAAACCCGGAGTCATCAGACCTGTGATAAAGATGCCCATTCCTACCCCACCATAAAAAAAGCCTGACCAATTTGTCTTTCCTCCGGCGGCGAGTTTATCCAGCACGATGCTCGAAGCTAGAACAAATACGAAGGCACTGGCGAGACCAGAAAGAAATCGAAGGACATACCAAAGAAAATAAGAATGAAATAAGCCCATGCAAGCAGTCATTAGGATACTAATGATGAAACTGAATCTCAAGACAATGGTTCTGTGCTGTTTCAAAGGAATGACTCCTGCTAAAATGGCTCCAATCAAATAACCTCCGTAATTACTTGTGGCAAGGTAACCAGCGACTGCATTCGAAAAAGAAAGATCATTTTGCATTAGTGGAAGAATTGGCGTATAGGCAAATCTCCCAATCCCCATCGCAATGATTAACGCCAGTATTCCCCCTATTAAAAAGAGAAAGGGCTGTTTTGTCAACTATTCACCTCCTTATAAACTGCCATATATGTATCATATCCCTACTTTGTTATTTGGTATAATACAGAAAATAGATACTCGCCATCTTTATATGAGATGGCAAAAAAGACGCGAAACAAAAGGGGGAGATTTCGATCGATTTACAAGCTTTAAAAGTTTTTCAATCAGTAGCAGAGATGGGGAGTATTTCACGGGCAGCCCGGGAGCTAAATTACGCACAATCCAATATCACGACGAAAATTCAGCTTTTAGAAACACATCTTCAAACTCAACTGTTTTACCGTCATAACCGCGGCATTACCTTAACATCCAAAGGAAAAACGTTACTGGCATACGCTGAAAAAATCTTTCATCTTATTGAAGAAACGAATAAAGTGCTGAAAGATGATGATCAGACACCAAACGGCCCTTTGTATATCGGATCGATGGAAACTACCGCTGCAGTTCGCTTACCGTCACTGCTCTCTAAATACCATCACGAATATCCCGACGTAGATCTGACGTTAAAAACCGGTCCAACTGAACAAAATATCCAGGGAATTCTTCAGTATGAGCTGGATGGAGCCTTTGTGGCTGGACCTATAGATCACCCTGAATTAATTCAAAGGACAGTAATAGAGGAGGAATTGGTCCTCATTACAGATACGGCCCATCCAGCTTTGTCCTCTATCAAAGATATTCAGAATCGGACTTTGCTTGTATTTCGTTCCGGCTGCTCATATCGTGCAAAACTAGAACAATGGTTGCATCAGGAAGGGGTTATCCCTAATAAAATTATGGAATTTGGGACACTTGAAGCGATCCTTGGCTGTGTATCCGCTGGTCTGGGCATCAGTCTTCTACCTCTTTCGGTCATAGAAAAACACGTTTATTATGGGGAGATTAAATACCATTCGATCCCAGGTCCATATGCAATCGTTCAGACGGTATTTGTTTATCGAAAAGATACACTAATGACGACAGCATTCATAAGGTTTATGGATATGTTTACTGAAGTAAACAATCTTTCCGGGCCAACGATCACTGTGTAAATACGCATCAATCGTTCTTATCATCATCGGTGTGACAATGCTGAATTTTACTGGAGAGCACAATAAAACAACTAAGGAACATGTTACAGAAAACAAACATTAATGACTGAGTGTCGACCTTCCTATTGGCAGTAATCGAGTTGTCTAAAAACCTTTGAGGTACATAATGAAATGTCTAAAGCCGTTTTTTCTCGTTACGGATGTCGGAATTATTAATTTATTGGATTGTCACTTATTTCAGTTTGATTCCCAAAAATCATTTTATTCGTAATGATGCATACACTATCCTCTATAAACAAACGATCTCCTAAAATGTGAGGATCATTTGTTTTTTATTAAACTGTCGCCTCATTATCTCTTTCTCTTTTTTCTCATTCTGTTTTTCTCTTTTAAGATCATTTTTTCACATAGTTTTCAAATGAAATAATGATGTCTGCATAAATGGTGCGTCATTATTATAAATTGAAGTACATCCATTATTAATTATGTAAAAGAGAAAAGGAGGGATAAGGCGCATGGAAATACCGATTACGGGGTTGATTATTCACTCTGACGATTCACAATCAGATTCTGAGCATTCGCATCATTTATTTATTCATTCATGGAACGGCCGGCCTGTGTTGCATATACACCATTTTTCAGGGGTTACCTCGTTTAATGCAGGACATGATCACCAATATGCCGGGAAAACTGAACCTGCACCTAGTGGAGTGCCCCATACTCATAAATACTTTACTGCAACCTCCGTTGATAACGGACATAAACATGAAATCCGAGGAGTGACCGGTCCCGCTATTCCTTTACCTGGCGGTGGACATTATCATATGTTTAATGGCGTAACAACCACTAACGGTGCCCAGCCTCATTCTCATAAATATAGCGGCAGCACCAGTGATTAAATAAAATAAAACGAGCATCTGCTAGCAGAAGCAGATGCTCAAAATAATTATCGGTCGAAGCTCCATTTCAACTAATAGCCCTCAGTAGGACCAATATGTTGATTATGTAGTTCATACAGTAGAATTTCAGGATAAAAAGCAGGAGAAAGACGAATATAACCACAAACAACAGAAGTTTTATCATACATTACTTCTAGCTGGTACATGCATATTCATCTTGTATGGGTTATTTACCTGCGTGTCCTTCTCTTTTCAAAAAGTCTCACGTTCGTTATATCATTGTCGCTGAAAAAGCGTTTATTTGTTTTCTTACCTGTTAAATCTTCTAACTTACGGACAGCCAGTTCAAAGTCTTCATCTGATAATTGCTTTGCAGCCCACAGGGAACAAAGCATGGCGAAGGCAATAGGCATTGTATCAACTTTAACGTCGACGTTGACATCGACATCAGAGTTTCCGCTCTCTCCAATGGATATTTTGTTCTGAAGATCTTCTCGGGAAGAAAACTTATCAAAATTAGAAATTGATGATCGTTTTGAAGCCATATTGCAACCCCCTTTCAAGTGAAAAATGGGATACCATGATATCCCAATTGATATCCCACCAGGATGATAAAAATGTTAATTTTCCTATATAAATTTTGGGTTTCACCTATTGTTCCGCTTTTTTAGTCCATCTCTTGCTCTTGGTCTTGCTCTTGATCAGCATCTGCATCGGACCGAACTCGTGTGTTTGAATCTGAATCGACATCAACATCTACTTTAGAGTTCCCACTATTAGTAATTCTCGCGATGTTAGTATTACGATCTACGTTTTTTACGTCATTATCGTTATCAACATCAACATCACTTCTTAGATCCATTTCGTTCTCAAATTCAACATCCGAGTTGGAACGAGAGTTTGATCGATTGCGATTATCAGAATTGTCATTTCTTCTTCTATCTGACTGTCTTCTTTTATTTGACTTTCTTCTCTTTTCAGACATAATATACCTCCTCCCTTTTTAATACACAATGATGAAAATATCTATATAACTTAAGAATGTATCTTCTTCTTAATCTCGTTCCTGATCTTGTTCCTGATCTTGATCGGCATCAGCATTCGAACGAACCCGCGCTGTTGAATCAGAATCAACATTAATGTTAAGCCGAGTATTTCCACTATTAACGAGTCGCGCGATATTGGTGTTGCGATCCACGTTTGTCACTTCATTCTCATTATCAGTATCGACGTCGGTTCTGAAATCGATATCACTCTCGAAATCAACATCCGAATTTGACCGTGAATTAGATTGAGCACGACCACGAGATCTCTCGTTTCCGTTTGAATCAAAGTTTCTCCACCCACTACTCATAATCTGACCTCCTTCCTTCTTTATAAATAATATATTCACTAATAAACAGGCCGAACTGTATAAACATCCTACTTCTATCAGTAAAAATTTGAATAGCTATTCCCTAGCTGGTTAGTCAAAGTAATAAGAAAGTTAGATTGCTGCTGATCATGATAGCAAAAAACTATTTTTATACATAACCAAAATAGTTTTATAAATTTACTTCCTGTAGGAATATAAGAAAAAGGACTATTGGCATCCTCTTCTCTCTAGAAAGTACCGAAATAAATATGGACAATATTTTTTTCCCTTCTAAAATCCACTTACATCATTCAATGAATGAAATCATAGGATGGAGATTACAGGTGATCTCACCTGCCAATTTAAGGAATGGAGTGATATTTCTTTGTCTTACTTCGATCACGATGATGACGACCGCCGCAAAAAGCGATGCGATGACGACGATGACGATCGCCGTAAAAAGCGGCACGATGACGATGATGACGACCGCCGCAAAAGACGGCGCGATGACG
>NZ_MSFI01000011.1:0-109069 GCF_001975785.1 Domibacillus epiphyticus
TATGTATTAATCTCATTATAAAAGAAAAGCCAGGCATTCGGCGATTGAATCGAATAATACCTGGCTTTTTTACTATATGGACTTTTTCAGTGCCCTCGTGTTAAGCCGCACCAATTTGTTGTTGTTCGAAAACGGACATGATCTCAACTTCATTGTTTTTCAACGCTACTTTCAACATCACATCCATCCCCTTATTTTCACCGATTTTCACTGCATAGATATACCCTTTGTCCTCACAGCATTTTAGGAAATCACCTTGCTTCATCAATTGTATAAGATGTTCCTTATTCTTTTCCATCCCATAATATTTTTTGATTTGTTCAACTGTATTAATGTTCATAATATATGCCTCCTAAAAATAAGTAGTGTTTAATATTAAGGGGAACAACTTATTGTTGCACGAAAGCGGTTTTTTATACCATTTCACTATTACATCCCTACTTAGGTATTCCACTATGATTCTCAGCATAAACGTAACTTTGGAACTATTCTAAGACGTCAGCTCGATGCTTTAAAGGTCATTAAACAAAGACAAGTCGGTCTCTTAGGCTATCCTTTTTATAAAATGAAACACAAAGTTCAATTTCAAGTGATGTATAGCATCAAATAAAATGCTATACTGGAGGGGGTAAGAATCATTTTTAAATTAATGGAGGATTAAAATGAAAAGAATATTAGCCGCTTTACTTACGACAGTGATTGTTTTTTCGCCAGTTGGAAACATGGTTTTCCAAGATCATTCAACAACAGCGGAAGCAAGGTCTTCTAAGTCAAGCAGTAAAAACTTTAACAGCATTAACAATAGTACAAACAACAATTCAAATTTCCAAGATAAAAAGGAAGACACTACAACATCAAATAAATCTCCTAACACAAATGCTAAAGGCGGATTTATGTCAAGTGGTCTAATGAAAGGTCTAATGTTAGGTGGACTTGCTGGATTACTTTTTGGCAGTCTTTTTGGAAATATGGGCGTATTAGGTTCTATTCTAGGCTTATTAATCAACGTACTAGCCATTGTCGTTTTAATCGCAGTCATTCGAAAGATTTTCATCTTTTTCAAAGATAAGAAAGAAAAAAGTGTATACTAATCCGAGAGGCTAATCGTTTCAAATAAGAGTAATATGTTCTGTGTTTATTTTCAGGATCAACACCTAAAGTTTATTAAAACCGCCAAGTCACTTGGCGGTTTTTTTACGCGGATAAAACCTTGGGATACTGATAGTTCCCGTTTGTGTAATCATTGTAAGAATCAAGTTAATCGAGGGGACAATGGATTGTCAAACTAATGAGCTTGATGTAATGATCGGGTAAATTCTTCCATCTACTGCAAAAGAAACTCTTCCTGTCTCTTCAGACACAACCAGAACAAGCGCATCACTTTTTTCAGATAACCCTAATGCTGAACGGTGACGGGTCCCTAATTTCTTTTCACCCGCCCCTTTGTTAGATAAAGGAAGAATATTTGCTGCAGAATATATTTGATTTGTACGAACTAATACAGCACCATCATGAAGAGGGTTCCTAGGATAAAAAATGGATTCCAATAATGAATGTGTCAATGCTGCACCAATAGGAATACCGGCTCGAAGGAATGATTCCAATTCATCATTTCGCTCGATCACAATTAATGCCCCATGTCTTTGATTAGAGAGATGCTGAATACAAGTAGAGATATCTAAGTATTTATCAGTATAGGGGGATAAATAACAGTTTAAATAAAAAGATGCTGCCATCGTTTCTACTTTTTCAAATTTGTCTTTGAGATCCTCCAGTTTACCTAACACACAATTCCCTTCAGTTTTTAATGTTTTTATTCCCTTATTTATATCAAATGAAATATCCTCATGTCCTTTTATTAATTGTTGTTTTAATGGTGAAAAGTCGCAGTTTCTTTGCTGCATAAATAGGACACCTCGTTTCAATTATTCGTCCATTACCATTCTTTTATTTCTTTATTTTTTTTATTAATGCCCAGAAATTTCCGTACCATGCTTTTTGCCAAATATTCAACATTTTTTCCTTTTGTTTAGGAACGGTTATTTCTTGCTAAAGCAAATTCAAAGTATTATAAGAGATTTAATGTTAGTATGGAATAAAAAGTTATAGATTTTAGTATAGGAGTGCGGGAATTTCATGAAAAAAAATACGGACGAGGAAATATATCGACAAATTGTTGAATCTTCCGGAGATGCAATTATTATTCAACAAAACGAGAAAATCATGTACATAAACCCGGCAGGAGTAAATTTTTTACGAGCTGCTTCTAGTGAGGAAGTTATTGGGACACCTGTATTCGACATCATACCTGAGAAATACAGAAAGCTGGTAGAGAAGCACATTCAATCCGCTCTTGAAGAAAATATACCTACCGGAATGATCGAAAAAAAATTAAAACGGTTTGATCGTACGCTTGTTGAAGTAGAAACAAATTGTACGCCTGTCATTTATGATGGTGAAAAAGCAATTCTATCTGTTGTAAGAGATATAACGCACCGTAAAGAAACCGAAAGAACTCTTGAAAAAGTGTCAAAAGACATTACCGCACTCTCAGCTCCAGTCCTCCCAATTTTAGAAGGGGTTGCTGTTATGCCCTTAGTGGGTTCTATTAATGATGAAAGAGCGGAGTATATTTTAGAACATGTACCTTTAAAAGTACATGAACAGAATGTCCATACGTTAATTAGTGATTTTTCAGGCATCTACAAACTTGATGCAACGGTCATCGACTGTCTGTTTAGAACGAGCGGCGTACTTGGTTTGCTCGGCGTTCGCTCTATTGTAACGGGAGTAAGACCTGACGTTGCCCGCAGTGTAGTAGAGCTCGGAATGGACTTATCCTTAATAAAAATATTTGGTACTGTACAGCAAGCCTTACATGAACTTTTTGGTGTTAAAGGATAGCGAAGTCTCAAAGTTTTTGAATGAATAGCAGGTGATGTTGTTTATGAGCCGCTATCGTATAAAGAAATTTTTCAAAATTTATAGAGTAGTTTTTATTCAAACTTGATAGAGAATGAGCATTATTTATATTGATATCTTCAGATTAGACGAAGGGGCACTGTAATGCCAGAACCGAAGAAATTTATGTAAACATGAACAAAAAAGAGAGTTGGTTTAATAGAAAAAACAACCCCGTTTGCTTCATGACCGGGGTTGTTCGCTTTTCAACACAAATCCAATTTCATTTAATGCCTGCTCCAGGTTCGCTTTAATCATGATGTCTTGCAAATCAGCATTTATTTGAACAGCTTTCATGGAAAGGTCGGGACGGAAACCAGTTAAGATCGGTCTCACGCCAATTAATTTTATAATGGAAGTGATTTTTAATAATGAAGCAATGACGGTTTCGTTTATATACATGATGCCAGACAAATCAATAACTAAATAGTCAAGCGACAAATCTTGACTTTTAAAAAGGGCGGTTTGAATAATACTTTCCGCTCGACTCTCATCGATGTCTCCTATCACCGGAAGAATGGCTACTCCTTTTGTAATTGGAACAACCGGTGCTCCTGTATTTTGCAGCTGCTGATTTGTATAATCTAATTCGAGCACATACGAAAGAAGAGCTGACATTGTTTCAAACAATTGAATATGCTCATTTGTGAATTCTTTATTCTTCGTATCTAATCCGCAAATTGTTCCGTAATTTTGACCATCCTGATAATAAATGGGGATAGCGATAAATGAGCCCCCGCCTAAATGTTTCGTCACATTCATCTCGCACGTCATTTCATTGTTGTTTACATCCGGAATGATGAGAATGCCCTGTCCATGATCGACACTTAATTTACAGTAACTTTCTGCGAATGGAAGTGTGTCACCTTCTGAAACAAGTTCCTCATCTTTGTTCAACACTTTAATAATCTGGTTCGTTTGACCGTCGTTTCGTGCAATAAAGAGCGTATTGAGGTCAAGAAATTTTGCCATCATTTGTAGTACTCTCACTGCCGCCTCATTAAAATCGTCGAATGTTGATGCTGTCAAACGGCTGCACTCAGTTTCAATTTTCATATCAAAATCCTCACTTCTGTTGTCACGATTTCATTTTCTTCGTCTATCATACCATTCGATAATTCATGGGGGAAAAGATAAGTGTTTTTTCAAATGTTTTGGGAGCACTATTTAAAAATGGCAGGGCTTAAAAGTGATGAAAATAAATGTGCCTATAATAGAGGGAGCCTGCATTATGAATCCACTTGTTTGAAGAGGTTCAAAGCAAATAACAGGACACCTATGACGACGAGAATAGAGCCAATGACCGCTACAGAAACAAGCGTGGCTTCTCCCGTCCAGATTTGAATACCAATTGCCGTCATCATAACAGGAACCCCAATGTTATGGAGCCAAAATTGTAATTTAGCGATTTGTGTGTTTGCTGCTGAAGGATAAAAATGATAAATAAGTCCAAAAAGCGCCATTGAAACCCAGCCAAGCAAATTAAGATGCGCATGAACGGAAGTCAGGCGGAAATCATGAATAATACCCATGGTAAGTCCGAGAAGTACACCAATTGAAAAATACACGACTGAAACTTTAAGATAGATTCTTCCCAACTCAACCCCTCCTTATAAATGATTTCAATGGTACATTATCAGTATAATCACCTATAAAGGAACAAAGACCGATTTGATTCATAATTGGGCGCTAATTCAGAACATTATTTTTTGATAAAGTTTACTGGATGTATCAATGTGGATTTTTTCTTTTCTTAATTAATTCTTACGTTAAGATCCTCATTGCAAATATCGACAGTACATTAAAAAAGAACATCTTGACAATCACACCCTTTGAATAAAAAAGAATGGATGTTGCACACTAAATCCGTACGACATTCTTTTTAGGAGGAGAATATAATGCAGCGAAACACTTCACCACAGTTTAATCATGGAGCGCATGAAATTTTGGATGTTCACGAAGTACTATCAGCGTCAATTGGTGCAATGAATCAATACACAATGCTTCGACCTATTGTACAGGATCAAGAACTTCTTGACATTCTCGATCGTCAATATCAATTTATGCAACAGGAATACAATACAACAGTAGACTGTTTCCATACGGGACAAGATCCGGCAGTACCAACACAAAGTTACATGATGCAGCAGGACAATCAAATTATTTACGGCCTTACGCCGTCTCAGCCTAAAAAACCAATTCAAAATGAAACAGAAATTAGTGACGAGCATATTTCCGGATTTATGCTTAGTTGTGTTAAATCGCTGGCAGCTCTTAAAACCTATGCTGCACTAGAAGCATCAAATCCAGTGGTACGCCGTGTCCTTGCAGACTCAGTTCCAAACTGCATTGAAATGGCGTATGAAATCTCCCTATATCAAAATAAAAACCGCTTCTACCAGGTTCCGCAGCTGCCGGTTACTGACATGCAGCAAATGAAGCAGTCCTACGCTCCCGCTACAGGCACAACAGCTACTAGTTAATAATAACTCTGACCCGCATGTCATGAAGACAGCGGGTTTTTTTCTATTGAATACATCAATATAGAGTAAAGGATTTATTGGTCACTTTTTCATCATAATCAAAAACTCACGAAAAAAGTTTATAATGTACATAAGGTATATATTAGGTGGATTGAGGAGAATGTCGATGAAGCATCATGATTTTACGAGCGGAAATATATGGAGGCAGCTGCTAGTGTTTTCCGCGCCTATTTTATTGACAAACCTTCTGCAAGTATCATATCAGCTGATCGACAGCTTTTGGGTGGGGAATTTAATCGGAGCGAATGCGCTTGGGGCAGTTGCCGTCTCCAGTACGGTTCTCTTTACTGTCTTGTCATTGATACTTGGGATTAACAATGCAGCATTAACCATCCTTTCGCAGTTAAAGGGAAGGGATGAACCGATTCGTCTAAAACGATATGTTAATGCGTTTACGGTTTGTTTGACAGGGATGTCAATAGCACTAGGATTAGTTGGTTTTTTCTTGTCTGATTGGCTATTGAGGATCCTCGGCACCCCGGAAGCAATGATTTCGGATGCGGTCAGCTATTTGCAAATTAATTTTATCGGGATTCTTTTTTTATTTGGCTATAACTTTATCGGCACCGTTTTCCGGGCGCTCGGTAACAGTAAAACACCAATTCGATTCGTTGTGATGGCGCTTTTGTTAAATGCGGTGCTTGATCCTCTATTCATTCACACATTTCAATGGGGGATTGATGGAGCCGCCTATGCGACTATCGTTTCCCAAGGGGCCGCTTTCCTATACGGGCTAATTGTCAGCATCCGTGAAAAACTGATCCCGTTTTCCATTCCTTTTATCCCAAAACGCGAAGAGGTAATGCTCATATTAAATCAAGGGATCCCGGCCGGTTTTCAAATGATGGCCATTTCTGCCGGAATGGCCGCAATTATGAGTGTCGTAACATCGTTTGGAAACGATGCAACTGCTGGATTCGGGGCTGCACAACGGCTTGACAGCCTTTTAATGCTGCCCGCTCATGCGATCGGGACTGCCGTCAACAGCATAGCGGGCCAAAACATAGCAGCCGGACAGTGGAAACGGGTACATAGGATTGCCTTTTACGCGGTTATATTAAATACAGTGATTATGCTGGCGGCGGCTATTGGGATAGTTTTCTTTGCAGAAAAAAGCATTCGTCTATTTATTTCTGATCCCGAAGCGGTTACATTCGGAGCTCAATATATTCTCCTTATTGCCTTTTTTTATCCTTTCCTAGGGATTAATTTTGTCTTAAACGGAATTGTCCGAGCTTCAGGAGCAATGCTTCAGATCCTTTTGCTGAATATCATTTCATTTTGGGTACTCCGCTACCCGCTCACGTTTTTGTTTGCGGAATGGATAGGGGAAAAAGGCATCGCATACGGGATGGGTGTCAGCTTTATGATCAGCAGTATTTTCGCTATTTCTTATTACCGATTCGGGAATTGGAAATCATGTGAATTATTTAAGAAACGAAATAACAATGAGAAATAAAGTTCTTGTCATCTTAAAATTATCAAAAAATGTTATCTCGACAGGGAGATGATTAACTTGCTGCCAACTGCTAAATAACCTTTTAGATGAGATTTTTTTACTTGTATCTGTTTTAACGTTTTTCTTGCAGCCTCTTTTTTATCGTTTTTCAACTCTCCTGCAATCGAAAAGTTGAAATTCTAAAGGAATCTCCCGCAGAAATGTTATCTGCAGGGGTTTCCTTTAGTGGTTTACTTGTCTATTTTTTCTGCTGATCAGACTGGTCATGAATCCTACGCAAATGACAGTCATTAAGCATAACAACAGAGAACCAATTGAAAACACAATACTGCCGATACTGATGATAAAAAAATCAATAATAAATATAATAATCCCCGGGTTTACTTTAAGGTGTTTCGCAACCATCTGGCCAAACAGGTCTGTTCCTCCAATACTTGTATCGTACCGCAGCATCGTACCAATCCCCGAACCAACAAATATCCCGCCGAGCAGAGCATTAGTAAATGGGGAGAAATACAAATCATTTCCGAAAGTATGGATTGGATATAACACATCAATCATGAAAGAGGAAAACATCATTCCATGAAGACTGTTATAAAAATAAGATCGATTGTAAAACCAAGCGATTAGAAAAATAGGGATGCTCATCATGATAACGACAAATCCGATTTTGATCCCCGTCAAATAGTGAACGATTAAACCAACCCCGATTGTCCCCCCATCCAATAATTCATATGGAACGAGAAAAACATTCACGCCAATCCCAAGAAGAAGACTTCCGATAATGATGGAGATCGTTTTATGTACAAAGGGCATGTTTTCCCACCTTTACACGTTATAGGAAAATATATGAAAGACTTGTCTCAATGTTGACTTAAAAACAAAAAAGCTGTTGGGGCCTATAAAGAAAAAGAATTAATTGGTCATATATGATCCAGAAGTGTATAGGATGATACAGTAAATCTTTCAGTGAGGAGAAAAAAATGAAAACTAACCCAAAGACGTTTACGAAACGGAAGTCTTACGTCCCTTTTCATGGTCCTTGTGATCCTTGTCCTCCAATTGGCCGTAAATACTATTCAACACCGCCGAACTTATATGTAGGGTTTCAGCCGCCAAATCTTCCTCAATTCCCACCTGAAGAAGCATTAAAATGTGGAACGTTATGGCCAACTTTTTATGATTTTTATGAGAACCCTTATAAAAAAGGAGCGGGTAGGGGACATGGCTAAAACAATGCCGATTGAATACTATCAACAATTGGAGGAGATTCAGACCGCCGACTTTGTACTTGTTGAGTTAGTGTTATATTTAGATACCCATCCGACTGATGCGCAGGCCATTGAGCAATATAATCAATACGCTCAATATTCCAAGCAGCTCAAACGTACATTCGAATCCCAATTTGGACCTTTGGAGCTTGGCAGTATTAATCAAATACCAGATTACTGGCAATGGAACAGAAGTCCCTGGCCTTGGGAAGTTTAAAGAATCGGGAAAAGGTGGGAATACCATGTGGAAATATGAGAAGAAACTTCAATATCCAGTGAAAGTAAGTACTTGCAATCCCACTTTGGCAAAATATTTAATGGAGCAGTATGGTGGAGCAGACGGGGAACTTGCAGCTGCTCTCCGATACTTAAATCAGCGCTATACAATTCCTGAAAAAGTAATCGGTTTATTAACAGACATTGGAACGGAAGAGTTTGCCCATCTTGAAATGATTGCAACGATGATCTATAAACTGACAAAAGACGCGACGCCCCAGCAGCTAAGGGATGCGGGACTTAGTGAGCACTATGCATCCCATGACAGTGCGCTGTATTACGAAAACGCGGCAGGTGTCCCGTTTACCGCTGCCTATATTCAGGCAAAAGGAGACCCGATCGCTGATTTATATGAAGATATTGCGGCGGAAGAAAAAGCAAGAGCGACCTATCAATGGCTCATCGATTTGTCTGATGATCCCGACTTAAATGATTCCCTTCGTTTCTTAAGAGAACGAGAAGTTGTCCACTCCCAGCGTTTCAGGGAGGCGGTAGAAATTTTAAAAGAAGAGCGCGATCGTAAAAAGATATTTTAATTAGGAATGAAAAACATTAAACGGTAGTCAGATATATTTTTTCAACGTATTATACTTATATCTTTATTTATTTAGGCACTTTCACTAAAATCAAGTGGAGGTGTCTTTGTTATATTGAAGAAAAGATTGGAGATTGGAGATTGGTGATTGATGACTTTAGGACCGCGTGTACTAAAAACAGGGATTGCTGTTACATTAGCGTTATACATATGTTATATCTTCGATTTGGAGCCTGCTGTTATAGCGGGTGTGGCTGCTGTCTTTACCATTCAGCCATCTATATATCGAACATGGAGACATTTGCTTGATCAGATCATAACGAATACAATTGGTGCATCTATCGCACTTTTTTCCATTCACTTTTTAGGGGATAACCCGATTATTATCGGAATCATTATGATGCTGGTTATTTCCATAAGCTTAAAAATGAAAATGGAAAGTACGATTCCGCTTACCCTCGTTACCGTGCTGGCGATTATGAGTGCACCTGGCAATGAAGACTTTTCTTTTACACTAAACCGTTTTGTTATCATTCTAGTTGGAATTGGATCAGCATTACTTGTCAATCTTTTGATTTTACCACCGAAATACAAAAAGAATTACTTAGAAAAAGTACAGTCTGTTTTCCAGAAAGTATCATTGCTGCTTCGAACGGCTGTCTCAAATGAAATGACGGAAACTTCTTTTCAGGAGCTTGCGAAAACGTTAAGGAATGACATTCAAAAGCTGGAAGACCAGTATAAAATGTTTGATGAAGAAAGAGGGAAAATGGCTAAACTGCATCTATTGGACGTGAGGGAAATCGTTGTGTTTAAACAAATGTTAAAAACACTTCAGCAAGGAGAAGAAGTGTTAGAAAACATAGAGGAGCATTATTTCCAGAGCAAGGCAGATGAAGAAGAGGATCAGCTCTTTGACACTCACCTCGAACAGTTGACAAAATATCATGAATATCTGTTATTAAAGTACGAAGGAAAAATAAAGGAACAGGACAATGATATTGAAAAAGATATCATGATCAAGAGCGGGGCGTTTTTCGAACAAACAATGGTACGGTATAACGAAAATAAAGATAAAAAAATGCGGTTGCTCGTGATCGCTTCTTCTATTGTTGAATACTCGTTTCATTTACGGCGCCTAAATCAATTAATTGAACAATATTATAAAATAAGAAACAAATGATAAATGTAGAAAAGAGAGTTTTCAAGTAAGAAACACTCTCTTTTTGTTTTCCCATCATTTTCAGTAGTATATCGTAAAGACAAAATCAACAGATAAAACTTTAAAAATTTCCTGATTTTCAGGAAATTAATTAGGTCTACTATACTAATTAAAATAATATACGAACTGACGTGCGTAAGTGTGGTATAATAAATAAACAATAGAATTGGTTTCTCAAGGGTGGTCGGCGCACTCCTCTGTATAACACAACAGTTTACGGAGAAGGGGGTGATGCCGATGACGGTTTTTGAATCGTTAATGTTCGCAATTGCTTTCGCGGGTTTAATTGTTTCAATTCTGTCATTCCATAAGAAAAAATAAAACCGCCCTTGAGTTTTAGCGAGCTCGGGCGGTTTTAAACTGCTGCTGTTGCGCTGATCCCCATATTGGGAACCTGCTATTGTTATCGCCGTTTCGATGTGTCCAGCATCGACGGCTTTTTTAGCTTATGCTGATCATTATTCATTATACCCGAAATAAACAGAATTGAAAACTGATTAATCATTCATCGTATTTAAACGGGGAATGGTTTTTTCATAAAGCAGTGTATCTACCATGGCATTCCAATGACGACAAAAAGAAGCCATGCGAGTCCGGGTCCAAGGAGAATGAAGACACCAGTTGTGATCAGGAGTTGACGGAAAAATACTCTTTCCTTTATCCCTTGCACATTCGCAAGTAACAATGCTCCCGCAGAAGAAAGCGGACTTAAGTCAACAATACTCGATGATGCTGCAATCGCTGATATAACATTGATGGACGAAAGGTCTGGATGCTGTATAAGCGGAGCTCCAATTGGAATAATAGATGCTAAAAAACCCGTTGTAGAGGCAAATGCCGACACAATCCCACCTACATACGAAACGGTTAGAGTTGCGATGACAGGATTACCCATGTCCGCGATTAAACCGGTTACATAGCTTAATACACCGATTTTCTCCATTACTCCCACATATGTGACAATACCCATTACTAGAAAAATAACACCCCATGGTAATTCTTTTATCACATTCCCTTGTTTATTCGGGGCAATCAAAGCAAGTAGTAATCCGATTATAATGGCCGCAAAACCAATATTCACATCGAACCCAAGAGATAAAACGCCTAAGACAACGATCGCTGCAAGACAAACTAATTTATACGTATCAAACTCTTTGTTTCGTTTTTGTGCAGGCTCGTTATTACCTGAATGCATCATTTCTGCAGAAGAAGCGATCAATCCAAGAGTAGACGGCTGATTTTTTAAAAATCGATGTCCACCGAAAAGTACATATGCGATCATGGCAACCAGCCCAAAATAAATAAAGCAATTCACTAAAAGCAGTGCAGGAGAATGTGCCAAATCTCTTGATTGCATACCACCGTTCACAATGATACCAAAGACATTTAATGGGGAGAAGGAACCCGCCTGCATCCCCGTGATAATCATGATACTCATCATTAACGGGCTGATCTTATATTTATAAGCTATTTTTAATCCGATGGGGCCTAAGAGAGAAACAACTGCAATTCCATATGTCCCAACACTTGCCAGTACTAAGCTTAATGTAAACATGAGCCAGGGGACCAATCCAAGATTTCCATTTACTAAACGCAGGCCAGCATCAGCAATTAAATCTACGACACCACTTTTCTGGATAATGGCGAATAAATAAGTAATTCCCGCGATAAAGATAAACAGTTCTACTGGAAACACGCTATAAATCTCATCATAACTAAGACCACTAATGACTGCACCAACGAGGAATGATGCGACAAATCCCAGAATCCCAATATTGATCGGCAAGGAAGCACCAATGACAAAAATAATCAGAAGAACTAGAATTGCAATGATTTCTATACTCATGATATCCCCCTCATTAATAGTATGCAAAACAGTAAATAAACACTAAAAAACATTGTTAACGCTTACAAAAATAAACCATTGACTACATGATTAACCTTATTAACCTCCTCTTTTTTAAACACCAAATAGTATTTTGAGTATTTAGATTATAAGGTAAGGGATATTTGTCTTCTATACAACACTTCTATTCTTTTATATGCAACAAGATAAATTTTTAGGATTTTTTAGAAAGAAAACTTATACGATCATTCATCCTCCATAAGATTCAACAATGGTTTCCTGCTTCCTTTATTTTTATAAAATTAAAGAAAAAAGTAGTGAATGACTAAAAGGGAAGAACCATTGCAAGTGATGAAATAGGACAAATTATTCATTTAGTAAAGTAAATGTGAAATAATTCAAATTGTTGCTTATAGAAGAACTGCTTAGTTGTATAGTGAATATTATTCGCTTATTATGAATTTTGAATAGTTTAAAAATTCTATTATTAAAAAAGGAGGAAACGTTACCCATGAAAATGAAGTCATTGCTTGGTGCACTTTTTAGTACCGGTGCTACTCGAGAACCTGATGGTTTAATCAAAAAGCTAATCATCTGTCTTATTATCGCAATCACTATTTTTCAATTTTATGTCGTCCTGTTTTCATCGATGGATCCGTTCTTGCACAATGCAATTTTTATTACTTTTATGTTAGCTATTACGTTTATAGTTTTTTCTTTCAGTTCGAACAAAAAGGATAAAAAAATCCCTTTTTATGATATAGCGATATCATTAGCCTTGATAGGAATCGGCATTTTTATGATTGTAAATGCGGAGCGTTTCCTTACGCGATGGCCTTTAGCCGATCCTTTAAGCTCCACTGAATTAATCATTGGCACTGTCTTGCTTCTTATTGTATTTGAAGTAACAAGGAGGACATTAGGTGCCGGAATGCTCTTTATTGTAAGCGCTTTAGTTATCTATGCATTCTTTGGGCATCACATTTCCGGTCCTTTCGGTCACGAACAATATAACCTCATGCAAATCGTTGACCAAATGGCTTATACAGTTAATGGTGTATATGGCTCAATTGCAACTGTTGCAGCCACTTATGTTTTCTTTTTTGTATTATTTGGCAATTTATTTAATGCTTCCGGCGGGGGCGACTTCTTTTATGCTCTTTCAAAAGCGATAACGGGCCGTGTGGCGGGAGGGCCTGCAAAAGTAGCCGTCATTTCCAGTGGACTGTATGGTTCCATTTCTGGTAGTCCAACAGCCGATGTAGCAACAACAGGTTCTTTCACGATTCCATCAATGAAGAAAGTTGGGTATTCGGGAACATATGCAGGTGCAATTGAAGCAACAGCAGCGACAGGAGGCAGTATACTACCGCCTGTTATGGGATCAGCGGCTTTTCTGATGGCGGAAATGACTGGGATTTCATACACATCGATCGCCCTCGCTGCCTTAATTCCAGGGCTGCTGTATTACTTAGCTATTTTTAGCCAGGTGCATTTTCAAGCTAAAAAATTAAAAATGGCTGGATATGATGATGAAACGCTTCCTACTGTAAGGGGCGTCATGAAATCGATGGGCCAGTTTATAATCCCGATTATTGTGCTTATTGTTTTTCTTGAACAAGGATTTACACCCGTTCTTGGTGCCATTGCCGCTTCCATTGCAACGATCATTGTCAGCTATTTTAAGAAGGAAACAAGATTAACACCCCGAAAATTGTTTGACACAATGGTTGAAACAACAACACGAATTTCTCCATTAGTAGCGGTGTGTGCTGCAGCGGGAGTAGTAGCCGGTATTATTCAAGTAACGGGTCTTGGCGGGAAATTTTCGAGTTTGATCCATGCCGCCTCGGGGGGAAGCGTTTTCATGACCATGGTTGTGACGATGCTTGTTTGCATAGTATTTGGTATGGGTATGCCTACACCGGCCGCATATGTATTAACCGCTGTACTAGCGGCTCCCATTATGATTGAGGTTGGAATTGATATGATGCAGGCTCACATGTTTATTCTTTATTATGCTTGTTTATCAGCTATTACACCGCCTGTTGCAGTAGCGGCTTATGCGGCTGCAGCAATTGCAGACGCAAATCCGATGAGGATAGGGTTTTTAGCTTGCAGATTAGGATTAGTAGCGTTTATTATTCCATACATGTTTGTCTATGATCCTTCTTTATTGCTAATTGGTTCCAGTCAAAATATTGTGATAGCGACACTCCTGGCAGTAGCTGGTGTTATTGCATTAGCTGCCGGTTTAGAAGGATGGTTCGGTAAAATACTAAAAGGATGGGAAAGAGCAATCGTTACGATAAGCGGAATCCTAATGATTTATCCGGAGTTTACAAGCAGCATTATCGGCTTAATTGGGGTAACTCTTATTCTCGGTACAAAATTCCCAGCGCTAGTGAAAGACTTTAAAGATGCTGGAAAACTTCCTGCGGTAAAAGAAATTGCGTTGGATGAAAACGAAAACAGTCAAAAAATCTCCAGTTAAAAAGTAATGAAAAAACAAAAAGGAATAGGAGAATTTATATGAAAAAAAGATTTCTTCAAAGCATGATTGCTCTTATGTCTTCTGCGGTTTTTTTAGCAGGGTGCGGCAACACCGCGGAGGAAGGGACACAAGAATCTTCAACAGGTGATGGGAATTTAAAAGTGACGATTGCAGGAGGATCAGCAGGCGGCTTGTGGAGCACGATCGGTGAAGGAATCGGGGAAACCATTAAACGTACACATGAAGGGGCTACTTTTACGTATCAGCCAGGACAAGATGGAGCGAACATTATCACCGTCGATTCCAATCAGGCAGATTTTGGCATTGTTAGTTCTGCTGCTGTGAAATGGGCATATGAAGGAGAAAAGCCATATCCTAAAAAGGTTGAAAAATTGCGTACTGTCGCATTTCTGCATGCCATGCCCTATCACTTTATTGTCAGTGAATCGTCAGGGATAGAATCAATCGAGCAAATTACTAAAGAAAAAATACCATTCATTGCATCTGTCAATACAAAAGATTCTCCGATGGAAATGTCTAATCGTATCGTACTTGAAAGCTATGGAACAAGTTACGAAGATATTCAAAAAAATGGCGGGAAAATTCAGTTTATCGCTCCAAGCAAGTCAAACGACCAAATCAAAGATAAAAAATTGGATGGCACGATCTCTCCATTGCCAACACCTGCTGGCAACCTTGTTGAACTGAGCACCAATACACCGATTAAACTCCTGCCCATATCAGAAGAAGCGGTGAAAGAAGCGGAAGAGAAATTAGCTGCCAAACCTTATACCATTAAAGCAGGAACTTACCCATTCGTAAAAGAAGATGTGCCAACATTCGCGATTGACACTGTTTTAGTGTCAAGTACAGATGTTTCGGAAGAAGTCGTGTACGAAGTAACAAAGTCGATGTATGAGCAATTAGATTATTTATACTCAGTGCATCAATCATTTAAAGATATAACGAAAGAGACCATTACGGACCTTACAGGTGCCCCTTTACATCCTGGAGCTGAAAAATTTTACAAAGAAGTTGGTATTTTAAAGTAAAATAAAGAGATAGAGCTGTTATAATCTTAAAAAGTTCAGAAACTGAAACTGGTATACACGCTTATATTATGGAACAGTATGATTGTCACAAGGAGGAAAAGAGATGCAAAAACTGCTAAACAATGCGTATATTCTATTAATCTTCAGCACTCTATTTTGGGGTGGAAATGCGGTAGCGGGAAAGTATTTAGCAGGCTCAATTCCTCCTGTAACAATCTCATTTATCCGCTTGGCGATTTCTTTGTTCATTGTGTTGCCTTTTCTATTTCCACTCTTAAAAAGAGAAGCTCATGAAGCTAGAAAAAATGTAAAAATACTATTCATTCTATCCATTTCTGGTGTGATTGGGTATAACTTATTTAGTTACTGGGCCTTAAATTACACAACAGCGATCAATGGCAGTTTGCTGAATAGCACAAGCCCTTTATTTATCTTCTTATTCTCTTACTTTTTGATCGGTGAAAAAATAAGCTGGAAGTATGCTTTATCCATTATTCTTTCGATGACAGGTGTTATGATTGTTATCACACAGGGATCTATTGAGCGGCTGCTTTCTCTTCAATTTAATGTGGGGGATTTGATCATGCTGCTGGGTGTTATGATGTGGGCCTTATATTCCGTTTTAGTACGGGATGCATCAAAAAAAATGTCTTCTCTCGGAATTTTTGGATACAGCCTTTTTATCGGTTTTATGTTAATGATTCCAGCATCCATTATTGAATTGTTGTTTTTTCCAATTGAGAAGATTGAATTCGCAGAATGGACGGCTCTTTTCTATTTAGGGATTTTCCCCTCCGTTTGTTCATTTATATTGTGGAATCGTGCTGTTGCTTTAATCGGCCCATCAAGGTCGTCAATCTTTATGAACTTAACTCCGGTTTTTGGCACGTTGATCGCCTTCTTCGTAATTGGAGAGAGAATTACCGCTCCGCAAATCGTTGGCGGAGTACTGGTCTTTATCGGTGTTTTAGTTTCATCATTAAAGAAGAAAGAATTTGCGCCTAAAAACATTATGGTGAAAGTCAGGTAAATCTACGTGTAAAGGTAATTCATAGTAGAGAAAGGAGGATGAAAAATGGGAGAAATGCTTGCTCTGTTGTCGATGATTCTGTTTTCTGCGAATATTATATTGACAAAAGTGGCGATAGCCCGATTAAATTTAAATCTTGGTTTTCTTATCTCGGTGGGTGTCAATGTTTTATTTGCATTTTTTCTTTTTTTTATCCAGGTTTTCTTTTTTGAAGCAGGGGATTTAGCCTGGCATACAAAGGGCTTTTTTCTTTTTTTACTGGCGGGCTTATTTGGCACATATTTAGGAAGATGGTTTTTCTTTGAAACGATACAGAAGCTGGGACCTACCAGAGCAAGTGCGTTCCAGGTGACAAATCCGATCTTTACGACAATTATTGCCTGGTTGTTTCTAAATGAGCAGTTAACCGCGAGGGATTTATTTTCTATCATTTTAATACTATTTGGATTATTCATGGTGTCCTATACTCCTCAAAAAGCTTTAAAAAAAGAAATCGCGCAGCAAAATAAATTATTAAGTATTCAGCCATACCCAGATTTATCATTAAAAGGGGTTATACAATCCGGCGTTCTTGTCGCTCTCCTTAGCTCTTTCTCGTATGCGATCGGCAATGTTGTCAGAGGTGCGGCTATCATCAATTGGGACCAACCCATTTTAGGAGGGGCATTAGGGGCATTACTTGGTTTTACTCTTCACGCCGCTACAAGCAAAAATAAACGGCATTTTTGGCGGCAGGTAAAAGAAGCAGATAAGACCGGTGTGTGGCTTTATGTTATCAGTGGGATTATTACGATTTCCGCACAAATTTCTGTGATCGCATCCATGCGCTATATTCCTATTTCTGTCGCAAATCTCATAACACTCTCTACGCCGATTATCGTGACTCCAGTCAGCTATTTCCTCTTTAAAAATCAGGAGGGAATTACATTTAGAACTATATTGGGCATTGGTTTAGTGTTAGGTGGTTTAGTGGCGGTTGTCTTGTAGTCTATTAAATTGTGTGATTATTGTTTTTCTTTTGATTTTTGCGGTAAAATGTTTAGTATAAAGGATGCTGATTCTTTAATATGCAACAAAGAGGGAAGGGGAATTATGGCAAACGACATCAATCAAAATTACTTGCTTTCTTCAGTTAAAAATGCGCTGTTGATTATGCGCAGCTTCACATTGGACGAACCCGAAAAAAAGGTAACAGATTTAGCCAATTCCTTGAATTTAGGGAAAAGTACAGTCAGCCGTTTATTATCAACTCTTGCAAGTGAAGGATTTGTTGTGAAAAACCCTGAAACAAACAAATACAGGCTAGGCTTAACAATTTTAAATTTAAATACGATTGTGACAAACAACCTCGAAATCAATCGAGAATCACAGCCTATATTAAAAGAGCTTGTGAATGATATCGGTGAAACGGCACACATTGCTGTTTTAGAAGGCAGTGATGTTGTGTATCTATATAAAATTGATTGTAAGCATCCAGTGCAAATTTTAACACATATCGGAAAAAGAAACCCTGTTCATGCAACAAGCTCTGGAAAAGTACTATTAGCGCATCAATCAGAAGATACGATTCAGCAATACATAGAGAATGGACTATATGGATACAAGGCAAATACAATTACAGATCCGGAAAAACTACGTGATACGCTGCAGCTCGTCAGAAAACAAGGGTATGCCACAAGCTCAGAGGAATTGCTTGAGAGTGTAGCATCTGTTGCAGCACCTGTCCGCGATTATACAGGAAAAGTGGTTTATTCCGTTTCCGTAACCGGTCCAGTACACCGTATGAACCCAAAAAATCCTGCGCTCATTAATCGAGTAAAAAGAGCGGCACAAGAAATATCTGAAAACCTGGGCTGTTGGAATTATTAAAACACTAAAAAGCATTACCGTCCTTATTCTTATAATTAAGAAAAGGATCGGTAATGCTTTTTGGTTGAACTTATTTATTGAAATGTAATAACAGCATTCCAGCTTCCGGAAGATTGTCCTGCCGCACCGATTGTCGGTTGATTTTCTTGATCGATAACACTGAGCAGCATAGCCAGGTGGCGTCCCCCTGATTCTACTCCTGCAAGTCGTGCATATTGAGGAAGCATATGATAGGCAGATTCGTAATCTTTCTTCTCAATAAGTTGTAAAAACTCTTTATCCATTGCATGTTCAGAGGAAGTCGGCTTATTCTCACGACCTCTAACCAGGTTGTGAGAAAGGGCTCCGCTGGAAACAAAAACGATTTTTTTAGGACTGTCCTCCAGTACCTTTTTGATTGTTTTGCCCCATTCATATGTTTCCTGTAAAGAAGCAGCAAGCGTAACGGATAAATTAATCACTGGAATATCTTCATCCGGGACAAGGTAGCGAAGAGGGACAACACTGCCGTAATCCCAAACATAGTATGGATCATTAACAGAGACAGCTTTAATCCCGTTTTTCTCACCGGCTTCAACAAGCTGGGCAGCGAGCTCCGCGTCTCCAGGGAAGAAATAAGGAACGTCTTTAATTAAATCAGGACATTCAAAGGCAGTCAGCATTCCTTTATGTTCAGGTGTTGCATCTACATAGTGGAAGAAGGTAGATGGCCAATGGCAAGATACAAGCACAATCACATCTGGCTTTAAATCTTTTATTTTTTCCGCTGTCTTTTTTAGGTCCTTCACCATTTCTTGCTGGAAGCTGGGTGCATTTTCTTCATGACAGATGCTTGGCACGTGAGGTGCCAGCATGCTAAATAAAATCGTCAATGTGATCCCCCCTAAGTCTATTTATTTACTAATTTCGACATTGGGACACCTGCACGGCCCCAATGTGTTTTTGGTATTTCTGTGACAACGACACGGACTGAATCATGTGGGGCATCAAGTGTTGCGGCGGCCGTATCCGTCATATTTTTAATGAGCTCTTCTACTTTCTCTGGCGGTCTGCCTTCAAGAATTTGTATATTCACAATCGGCATTGTTTTTTCTCCTTTTACGCTTGTACTTTGAACGTAACATCCTGGAATCCATCAAATTTTCCAACTACTTGATCACCTTCAGCAAGCATGACGGCCCCTGTGATGGCGCCGGATAAAATAACGTCGCCTTCACGGATTTTTTCTCCTTTTTTAGCCAGCATATTGGCAAGCATCGCAATGGAATTAGCAGGGTGTCCTAATACGGCAGCGCCAGCACCAAGCTCTTTTATTTCTCCATTTATGGATAATGTAACTCCGACTAAATCCAAGTCGAGGGATTCCGGTTTTTTTAACGAATTCCCCAACACGACTCTTGATGTAGAAGCGTTATCTGCCACGACATCAGGCAAAGTAAAATTAAAATTTTCGTATCGGCTGTCGATTATTTCAAGAGCAGGAACAACGTATTCCGTTGCAGCTAGTACTTGAGCACCCGTAATTCCGGGACCTTCAATATCTTTCCCAATAACGAAAGCAATTTCAGCTTCCGCTTTTGGATGAATCAAGTCATTCAGACGAACCGTTCCGCCGCTTTCAATGAGCATATAATCAAAAACGTACCCATAAATAGGCTCATCCACATTCATTTGCGTCATTTTCGCGCGGCTTGTGAGTCCCATTTTAGGACCAATTATTTTTCGGCCTTCTGCTAGTTTCATCTTGACGATTTCTTCCTGGACAAGATATCCTTCTTCAACCGTTAAATCATTCTTTAGTTCAGCTGTAACTCTCGGCGTTTCAAACTTTTCTGTTTCCGCTTTCACAAGATATTCAGCTATTTCTTTATAAGTTGCCTGCATAAAGGATCCTCCTATTTAGCGATCAAGCTAGTCGATTGTTTTGCAAGGTCTGCCGCCACATCAAAAATCATATCTTCTTGTCCGCCGACTACTTTTTGTTTTCCAAGTTCAATCAAGATATCACGTGAATCTACATTAAATTGTTTTGCAGCCCGCTGTGCGTGAAGCAGGAAACTGGAATATACACCTGCATATCCAAGCACTAGTGAGTCTTTTGTAATCTCCTGCGGTTTTTCTAAAATCGGTGCTACTAAATCTTCTGCAATGTCCATCATTTTATAGAGATCAATGCCTGTTTGAATGCCCATCCGTTCAAGGACGGCTACTAGAACTTCTGTCTGGGTATTGCCGGCTCCGGCTCCAAGGCAACGGATACTGCCGTCAATATGGTCAGCGCCTTCCGCAATAGCTGCAAGTGTATTCGCCATAGCAAGCGATAAATTGTTGTGAGCGTGAAAACCGATATTTACCGACAGTTCATTTTTTAATCTGCGAATACGTTCTGCTGTTTCATGAGGCAATAATGCACCGGCTGAATCAACGATATAGACGGTATCAGCACCGTAGCTTTCCATTAATTTCGCCTGTTCGGTTAGTTTTTCTGGAGAAGCCATATGGGACATCATCAGAAATCCAACCGTTTCCATACCAAGTTCTTTTGCACGGGAAATGTGCTGCGGCGCAACATCTGCTTCTGTTACATGGGTGGCCACTCTGGCCATTTTTGCTCCAAGGGCGGCGGCTTCTTTTAAATCGCTCACAGTACCAATACCTGGGAGCAGTAATACGGCAATTTTTGCTTGATCTACAGCCGATACAGCAGCTTCAATAAGTTCCATTTCATTTGTTTTGGACAAGCCGTATTGAAGGGAGGAGCCGCCAAGACCGTCTCCGTGAGATACTTCAATGTATGGAACACCGGCTTTGTCGAGGGCACCAGCAACAGCTGAGACTTGCTCAACTGTATACTGATGACGAATCGCATGGCTGCCATCACGCAGCGCAACTTCAGTAATAATGATTTTTTTATTATTTAGCATTGTTTTTCTCCTTTCCAGCTTGTCGTTATAAAACGGCTTGTTTTAGTTTATGTTTTGCTAATTCTTCAGCCACTTTGACCGCGGCAGCTGTCATAATATCAAGGTTGCCAGAGAAAGCGGGGAGGTAGTCACCTGCACCTTCCACTTCGATAAATACCGTTACTCTGTTTTCTTCGAAAATTGGTTCCTGCTTTAAACGATAGCCTGGCACATAAGATTGAACGTCTTTTTCCATTTCTTTTATAGAACGAATAATTTCGTCTTTTTTTACGTCCTGTTCATCTAATAGAACATGGACAGTATCGCGCATCATGATAGGGGGCTCTGCAGGATTTAAGATAATGATGGCTTTTCCTTTATCCGCACCGCCAATTTTTTCGATTCCGCCTGAAGTGGTGACGGTAAACTCATCGATATTTGCACGTGTTCCCGGACCAGCACTGTCACTCGATATCGTTGCGACAATTTCAGCGTAGCTTACGGATTGCACGCGATCAATGGCGTGAACCATCGGAATCGTCGCTTGTCCTCCGCATGTAATTAAATTAATATTATCTGCCTCTAGATGTTCAGTAATATTCACTGGAGGAACAACGAAAGGGCCAACAGCGGCTGGTGTAAGGTCCAACACTTGTTTACCGGCGGCTTTCAATTTTTTTGCATGGCGGATATGCGCTTTTGCTGACGTTGCATCGAACACAATGTCTGCCAATTCCGGACGTTCAAGAAAGCCATCAATACCTGTGTCAATGGTTTCATAACCAAGCGCTTTTGCTTTTTTCAATCCGTCAGAGTCAGGATCAATCCCTATAACCGTTGTGAGGTCAAGAACATTTGACCGCCCAAGCTTGATCATTAAATCGGTTCCAATGTTTCCGGAACCAAGTACTGCAACCTTTATTTTCTCCATGTTGAAACCCCTTTCAAATTAGTCGGTAAAACGGACGCTTACTTGTCCGATGTGAGCAAATTTTGCTGTGAAAACATCGCCTGCTTTTGCATCGACAGCTGCAGAGAGAGCGCCAGATAAAATGACTTCACCCGCTTCGAGCGCAATGTCAAATTCGGATAGCTTATTCGCCAGCCATGCGACGCAGGAGGCAGGGTGGCCAAGCGCAGCCGCCCCAACACCGGTATTGACGATTTCACCATTTTTCTCAAATACCATTCCGATCATCTCAAGGTCGACTTCCGATGGCTTCGCAGGTTTTCCACCGAGAAGGTACAGTCCCGATGATGCGTTGTCTGCGACAGTATCGGCTAATTTTATTTTCCAGTCTCGAATGCGGCTGTCTACAATTTCAAGGGAAGGGACAATATAATCTGTCGCTTTCATTACATCAATTGGGGTAATCCCGGGTCCTTTAATCGTCTTTTTTAAGACAAACGCAATTTCCGCTTCTACTTTTGGCTGAAGTAGCCGTTTAACTGAAATGGCTCCGCCATTTTCAATCACCATATCATCAAGCAAATGCCCGTAATCAGGTTCTTCTACGCCAAGAAGTGTTTGCATGGCTTTAGAAGTAAGGCCTATTTTTTTTCCGGTTATTTTGCGGCCGGCTTTTACTTTTTCAGCAATAGTTTCAAGCTGGACATAATATGCATTCTTTACATCAAAATCAGTCATCACTTCAGTAAGAGGATTCGTGCCGTTTTTCGTTTCTTCCGCTTCTAATAGAAGGTTTGAGTATTCTTTAATCATTGTCATCACGATTCCCATCCCTTTACAGTTTAATTGTGATATTCGAAAGCTCCGAATAGAAATCAAGACTGTGCATACCGCCAGTCCGGCCAATACCACTGTGCTTCATACCGCCAAATGGTGTACGCAAATCACGGAGGAACCATGTATTCACCCAGATAATACCTGCTTCTAATTGGTGAGACACACGGTGTGCACGACGTAATTCATTCGTCCAAATCGTAGCGCTTAATCCGTAATGCGTATCATTTGCCTGCGCGATGACTTCTTCTTCTGTATCGAAAGGCATAACAGTTACCACCGGTCCGAAAATTTCTTCACGAACACATCTCGAATTTCGATCGAGTCCAGTGATAATTGTCGGCTCCAGGAAGTATCCTTTCTCAAGATGATCCGGCCGGCTGCCACCCGTTAAAATGGTCGCGCCATCCGCACGAGCAATGTCGACATAGCTGTTCACGCGGTCATAGTGTTCTTTGCTGACTAGCGCACCTACATTGGTTTCAGATTCAAAAGGGTGTCCTACTTGAAGTTTTTGTGTTTCTTTTGTGAACTTCTCCAAGAATTTTTCATATGCGGGACGCTCCACATAAATGCGGGAGCCGCACAAGCAGACTTCACCCTGGTTAATAAAACTTGAGCGAATCGTTGTTTCGATCACTTCATCGAGATCCGCATCTGCGAAAATGATATTCGGATTTTTACCGCCAAGTTCAAATGAGAGCTTTTTAAGAGAGTCAGCTGCAGATTTCATGATGGCTGATCCTGTTCCTGGCTCACCAATAAAGGAGATCGCATCCACATCCGGATGTTCAGAAATAGCTCCGCCAGCTGAATTTGGACCAAAACCATGAACAAGATTGACAACACCGTCCGGAACACCCGCTTCTTTACATATCTCCATAAGTACTGTTGCCGTCATCGGTGTCCATTCAGCCGGTTTAATGACTGCTGTATTTCCCATACCGAGGCAAGGGGCAAGTTTCCACGTTAAAAGGAGAAGAGGTAGATTCCAAGGTTTAATGATCCCGACTACGCCGACAGGACGACGATAGGAATAATGAATAGCTTGATCATCTTGCTGCTGTGCTTCATTATTAATTGACATAATATAATCCGCAAAGAAGTGAAAATTGTATGCCGCACGGGGAATGTCAATTTTTTTAGCTAGAGAAACGGGCTTACCTGTGTCATATGATTCTAAATAAGCAAGTTCATCCTGGCGTTCCAAGATCAAATCACCAATCCGACGAAGGATTTTTGAACGCTCTGCTAACGTCATTTTTTTCCAAGGTCCATCTAAAGCTCGTTTGGCGGCGGCCACTGCAAGGTCTACTTCTTCTTTTCCGCCTTCAGCAACTGTACCTAAAACTTCTTCGGTTGCCGGGTTAATGTTTTCAAAGGTCTTTTTGTTGAGCGATTCAGCAAATTGTCCATTGATAAAGTGCAGGCAATTAATTGGTTCGGTTTGTACGGTACCTGTCGTTGAACGAGAGTTTGTTAATGAAGGTGTTGTCATTTTTATCCCATCCCTTATTCTGAATTTTTCAACTTCTTAATCTATGTTAATCAATTAAATTTTGCTATACAACACTCCAGTTCTTCTATAAGCAACAAATAAGAAAAAATTAAAATATTCAATAATTTCTTTTCATCATCAGCTGAATTTGATATATTTTCTCCCATAACCGTTTGAAAATTGCTGAATATGGAACTAGGGGGTGAAAAAATGAGCGAAGAGCAACTTCTTTCATCAGTAAAAAACGCGCTCCGCATTTTACGAAGCTTTTCTATGGAGGAACCTGAAAAGAAGGTGAATGAATTGGCGGAATCACTTGAAATGAATAAAAGTACAGTCAGCCGTATGATGGCAACACTCGCTAGTGAGAATTTTGTCTATAAGGATCAAAAAACAAAAAAATACCGGCTGGGAATGTCGGCATTAGCTTTAAGCGGTGTTGCCAGCAGCCAACTTGACATTTCCCGTGAATCTCAATCAGTTTTAAATGAACTTGTTGAAACCATTGAAGAAACCGTTCATTTATCAGTCCTCGATCAAATGGAAGTTATGTATTTGGAAAAAGTGGAATGTGAACAGCCAGTTCGGGTTTTAACGCACGTTGGAGGCAGAAACCCTGCCTACTGTACAAGTGCGGGCAAAGTGATTCTTGCTTTTTCAGACAAAACCCTCACGGAAAAAGTCATCTCAAACGGACTGACTTCGTATACAGAATATACGATAACGGACCCGAAGGACCTTTATGATCACCTTGAGCAGATTCGCGAGAGCGGTTACGCGTATAGCATTGAAGAACTTCAAGAAGGTGTCACTTCGGTGGCGGCGCCAGTATTTGACCATACCGGTTCGATCATTGCGGCCTTATCTGCAGTTGGTCCAAAGCAGCGATTTCAACCACACAAAATTCCTATTCTCGGGAAAAAAATTTCTATTGCTGCGGCAGAAATTTCCGCAAGGCTTGGCCATCGTACTGCTGCGAATAAGGAGGAAAATTTTAATAACATATTTTGAACACAATATAAATAACTAAAGGGAGAGATACCGACATGCATGATTTTCACACGCATTTTATACCAGAAGAAGTTTCTCAATGGCTAGAAGAGCAGAAAGATGCCGTGAAAGCCGATTGGCGAAAAACGGATGCCAATAAAACATTTCTAACAGTGAATGGGAAATGGGGTTTTGAATTAAAGGACTCCTTTACAAATTATGAGCGTTATCAAGAGGATCAGAAACAAGCTGGTGTAACCTATCCAGTCATTTCGCCGGTTCCTCAACTATTTCTGTATGAACTGCCGACAGAAATCACTAGAGAGTTAGTCTCTGTATACAACCAGTCGCTTGCACAGCTTGTTCAGTCAGATAACAAATTGTCAGCATTTGCCACTGTGTCTCTTTCTAGCCCAGAACTGGCTGCTGAACAATTGAGAAGCGCAATGAACAATGGACTTATTGGCGCTATTATCGGCCCCAATGCAAATGGACGAATGCTGACAGATCCTTATTTCACTCCGTTTTTTGAAGAAGCCGACCGGCTTGGTTCTATTCTTTTTATCCATCCGCTTCTCTGTGAAGACCCTCGCCTGAAAAAAAGAAAAATGCCGAACCTGATCGGTGTACCATGGGAAACTACTGTATGCGCCGCTGATATATTGCTTTCTGGAATGCTGGATAAATACTTGAACATCAAATTTTTATTGGCTCATGGAGGCGGCTTTTTACCATATCAAATCGGCCGTTTAAATAAAGGTTTTTCACAATGGCCAGAAGTATCTAGTGTATTGCAAGCTTCTCCCGAGGAATACTTAAAGCGTTTTTGGTACGATTCTGTCCTTTGGCACCCGCAGGCACTTGATTTTCTTATCAAAACAGTGGGTGAGAATCAGGTGGTGCCCGGATCTGATTTCCCATTTGATCTATGCGTTTGGCCTCCTGAAAAAAAAGCAAATAAGGGTTCCAGCTATCTTATAGGGCACGATCAGGAACGGAAAAATATTGAAATAAAGTGATAAGAAAAATATTGTTCTTTTGTTGCATATAAAAGAACAATGTGGTTGTATATTAAACACTTGGTACTTTAAAATAGAAATTACAAAAACAAAAGATGAGGGGGAGAATAAGATTTAATATCTGATTATTGTAAATCTTCTTTAAATTGAAAGCGTGTACAGCTAGAGCCGTTAAAAATTTTGTCTTAAAGGAGTGCTGAAAATGTTAAGTAAAGAACAAAATGAAGCTTTGACACAAGTTGATTCCGGGAAGCCGATGGGCGAACTTTTAAGAAGATATTGGCACCCGATCGCCGCAAGTACAGAAGTTGAAAAAAAAGGAACAATTAAAAAATTAAAGATCCTTGGTGAGGACCTTGTCTTATACCGCGATAAATCTAATAACCTTGGTTTAGTAGCCGATCGTTGTGCCCACCGCGGAGTATCTCTTGAATACGCGATACCGGAAGAATGCGGGCTGCGCTGCCAATATCATGGATGGCTGTATGATAAAACTGGTCAATGCATAGACCAGCCAAATGAACCAGAAGACAGCACATTTAAAAACAGAATTAAAATTTCGGGCTATGAAGTAAAAGAATTAGGCGGTTTAGTTTTTGCCTATATGGGGCCGTCTCCAGCTCCAGAATTGCCAAAATGGGATTTATTTGTGCAGGAAAATGTCGTTCGTACGATCGGATACGCTGTTATTCCATGCAACTGGGTTCAAATAATGGAAAATTCACTCGATCCTACTCATTTAGAATGGCTGCATGGACACTATTTTGAACATATCTTTGAACAGCAGGGAAGACCTCAGGATGAATGGCCGATTACAAAGCATCATCTCAAAATCGGGTTTGATGAATTTGAATACGGAATTATAAAACGCCGGGTTTTAGAAGGACAAACAGAAGAAAATGAAGATTGGGCAGTTGGCCATCCGATTGTATTTCCGAACTATTTGAGAGTCGGGGACAGCGGAGCACATTCCTTCCAGATTCGGGTTCCGATCGATGAAACACACACATTGCATTTCTGGTATACATGCTTTGTTCCAGCCGAAGGAGTAAAAGTACCAGAAAACTATCCAATTACGTTCTATGAGTGTCCAATTTATGATGAAAACGGAAAGTTTGTCACTGATTATATTGATGGGCAGGATATGATGGCCTGGATAACGCAAGGTCCAATTGCAGATCGGTCCATCGAACGGCTCGGCACGTCTGATAGAGGCATTATTATGTACCGGCAAATGCTGAAGAGAGAACTGAAAAAGATAGAAAATGGTGAAGATCCAAAGTGTACAATTCGAGATCCTCAACAAAACGAGTATATTGAATTGCCACAGGAGGAAGACAAATTCAGTGAAGGTGGATTGTTATCTGGTGTAGCCATTCACTGGAATACACGCTATGCGCCTAATCTGTCGGAAATTATTGAAATTTGTAAAGGCGGAGTCATCTCTTCAAATGTGTGAGACATTAAAGGAGTCTCTCTTTGACGCGAGAGAGACTCCTTGTCCCCTTAATCAGGAGGTTATGAAAATGGCAGAAAACAAAGTTGACGAAATAAAGCTAAAATACTGCCCGAATTGCGGTGAGTCCCTGTTAAAACCAAATAGTCTTTTAAATGAATATTGGATCTCTCAGGACACTGCTTATTTTTGCTGGTGCGGAGAATGCTCGTGGAGAGGTGAAATTATCGAAATCATACGAGTAACGGCTCCAGAACTAGCAACATCATAAAAAAGGTGTGAAAAAAATGAAAGATAACATATTAGCAGAGCTTAGGGAAAAGGTGGCTCTATCATGCAGGATTTTGGCGATGGAAGGGTTAGTGGATGAAACATTGGGACATGTCAGTGCCCGTATTCCAGGAACGGATGAAATGTTTATCCGCTGCAGGGGTGAGTCGGAAAAAGGGGTAAGGTACACAAAGACGGAGTCAATTAGACGTGTAGATTTCGATGGTGAAGGAGAAGATTTACAGGGTGTATACCATGTCCCAAAAGAACTTTCCATTCACGGAGAAATAATGAAATCACGTCCTGACGTAGGCTGCGTGATTCATGCCCATCCGCCAGCAACGCTCATTTGCGGAATCACGGAACTCGAATTTCGACCGATCTTTGGCGCGTTTAATATACCCGCAATGCGCATGGCACTGGAAGGCATCCCAATTTTTCCTAGATCGTACTTGGTGACAAGACCCGAACTGGCAGCTCCTATGATCGAAACAATGGGGAACAAAGACATTTGTTTAATGAAAGGGCACGGCATTACTGCTGTGGGTGCGACGGTTGAGGAAGCAACGATCAATGCGCTCAATTTTAACACCCTTGCAAAAGTCACATTGGAGGTTGGCAAAACAGGAAGAGAAGCACCTTCCATTTCCGAAGAGGATATTGCCGAGCTGCCTGATTTGGGAACAAAATTTAACGCGAAATGGGTCTGGCAATACTATGTGAAAAAATTGCAGGAGCAAGAAAAGCAATTACAGGAAGGAGCCGTTTTATGACTTCAACAAGTCAACATTTAAACATAGGCATTGTTGGATTAGGAATTGCGGGCGCATCCATGATACCGGCGATATTAGATCATCCCCATGTCCATTTAGCTGCGGCTGCCACAAGAAATCAGGAACGTCTCGATAAATTTGCGAAAGATTATAACGCGAAAACATACTATTCAATTGACGAATTATGTATGGATCCAGAAATAGATGCTGTCTATATTGCCACACCAACAGAGCTGCACACGGAACATGTGCGGATTGCAGCTGAGGCAAAAAAGCATATTATTGTCGAAAAACCACTTGCCGTATCAATTGAAGAAGCGACAAATATGATTGAACTGGCAGAAAAGAACGGTGTATATCTTATTGTTGGTCACTCCCACAGTTTTGAACCGCCTATTCAAAAAATGAAGGAAATTATTGATAGCGGGCGCCTTGGAAAAGTATTAATGATTCACAATTGGTACTACAATGACTGGATATACCGTCCGCGAACACCTGAAGAGCTAAAAACGGAGCTCGGGGGAGGTGTGACGTACCGTCAAGGATCGCATCAATTTGACATTATCCGCCTTTTGGGCGGCGGTGAAGTAAGAAGCATCCGGGCAGTGACAAATATTTCAGATCCCGAAAGGCCGGCAGAAGGCAATCATACCGTCTTTTTAGAATTTGAAAATGGCATCCCTGCAACCGCTGTATACAATGGCTATGACCATTTCCATACGACGGAATTAACGTATAACATCGGTGAGGGTGGACCGCTTTCCAACTCAGGAACCTATGCGCAAGCCCGAAGAACAATTAAAGAAACAAATTCTCCGGAGGACGAAGTTGCCTTAAAAGTAGCTGCAGGTTATGGAGGAAGCCGCTCAAAAAATTATCAAGAAGCAGAAAAACACCATCCATTTTTCGGCTTAACGATTGTGAGCTGTGAAAAGGGCGATATTAGGCAAAGTCCAGAAGGATTACTCGTATATGGTGAAGAAGATAAATATACGGTTACGATTCCGATGGAGGAAACCGGTAGACTGAATGTCATCAATGAGTTATACGAAGCTGTTGCACATGGGGAAAAACCAATCCACGACGGCCGGTGGGCAAGAGCGAACTTAGAAGTATGTGTAAAAGCGCTCCAGTCATCAAAAGAAAGAAAAGAATTGCACCTGCAATTTCAAGTTCCGGTGAAGGAGACAGTGGAAAATATACGTAAGTAATTTGAACAGGAGGGAAAGAAATGCAGGAAAATGAAAACGACAAGATTTTTGATATTACCATTATTGGCGGCGGGCCGGTCGGCCTTTTTACAGCTTTTTATGCAGGGATGAGACAGGCTTCTGTAAAAATCATTGAAAGTTTGCCGCAGCTTGGCGGACAGCTTTCTGCATTATATCCGGAAAAATATATTTATGATATCGCTGGTTTTCCAAAAGTCCGGGCGCAGGAACTGATCGATAACTTAACAGAACAAATGAATCTATTTAAAGACAACACCACACTTTGCCTGGGACAGTCTGTGCAGTCGATTGAAAAAAACGATGGAATCTTTTCTATTCAAACAGAAAATGAGCTTCATTATTCAAAATCGATTATTATTACGGCTGGAAACGGAGCGTTCCAAGCAAGGAAGCTTCCGATTGAAGTGTCCGAAAAATATGAGAGTTCAAATGTTCATTACTTTGTAAAGGACTTAAGTCGATTTGCCGGAAAAAAAGTCGTCGTGTTTGGGGGCGGTGATTCAGCAGTAGACTGGGCATTAATGTTAGAACCTATTGCGGAAAAGGTGACCATTGTCCACCGGAGAGATAAGTTCCGGGCACATGAACACAGTGTGAAATTGCTGGAACAATCGAAAGTAGAAATAATGACACCGTATGTGCCAATTCAACTGGAAGGAGAAAATGCAGTTGAAAAGGTCGTGCTTGAAGATGTAAAGGGTAAAAGCCGGGTAGAGATTGAGGTAAATGACGTGTTAGTGAACTACGGGTTTGTCTCGTCACTCGGCCCAATCAAAAATTGGGATCTTGCGATTGAAAGCAACTCTATTGTCGTCAACTCGAAAATGGAAACAAATATTGAAGGTATCTATGCTGCCGGTGATATTTGTACATATGAGGGAAAAATTAAATTGATTGCGACAGGGTTTGGTGAAGCTGCAACCGCTGTCAGCAATGCAAAAGTGTATATAGAACCCTCTGCGAAAGTACAGCCATTACACAGCACAAGCTTAATGGAAAAGAAAGACAAAAAAGTGTTAACGTAATAGTTCAAATCACATGTTGAGGAGGCGTTTTACAATGGCAAAATTCACATGGGTGGATCAGGAGACGTGTATTGCATGTGGAGCATGCGGAGCAGCGGCACCCGAGATATATGATTATAACGATGAAGGCATTGCATACGTCATTTTGGACGATAACCAAGGGGTCTGTGAAGTTCCCGATGAGTTACTGGACGAGTTGGATGATGCACTTGAAGGGTGCCCGACAGAATCCATTAAAATGGCGGATCAGCCCTTTACGGAGGAAATGAAAATCGGTTAAGCAGCGCAGCACGTTCAAGTGCAGCATATTTTTTGCTGCACTTGAAAATAAAGGATGACACGAGATCGATGAAAATAAACGTTTACCAAAGTTTGGTTTTATCGTTTTTTCATACTGTCAAGTTGTGCTTCGGACCTTTTAAAGATGTAACGAAAGAAACGATCGCAAATACAGCCCATGCACCCATGCATCCAGGCGCAGATAAATTCTATAAAGAAAAAGGGTTTTAAAATGAGACAGCTATGAAGATCGTTTATTTCGGCTGTCTTTTTTTCATTTTATTCGTATATATATAGAATAATCAGATTAAGAGGAGTGGTGATCCATGAACGATACGGAAGAAAAAATATTCTTTGAAAAACGAGGATTTGGGAAGAATATCGGTTTTGGAGAGCGTCCTGCTATTCTCGTTGTTGATTTCATTAATGCCTTCACAAATTATCAAAATCCTGAAATGGTTTTATCCTCAAATCTTGAAAAACAAATCTATGAGACGAATCGATTATTGGATGCGTCAAGACCTCTGGGCATTCCGGTCATATATACAACCATTAGTTATGATGATGACCTCCTTGATGCCGGAATATGGGTATTAAAGCAAAGTGGTCTGGAAACCCTGCGTGCTGAAACAGAAGCGGTCAAAATAGATTGTAGTCTTCATTCACAAGATAATGATTCTGTCATGACAAAAAAATATGCCTCTTCATTTTTCGGGACCGATTTATCCTCACGTCTTACATCCCAGCAAATCGATACACTCATTATAACAGGCTGCACAACAAGTGGGTGTGTTCGCGCAAGTGCAGTGGATGCCGTTTCTTATGGTTTTAGACCTATTATTGTAGAAGAAGCCGTAGGGGACCGTTCAGTAGCTGCCCATAACCAAAGCTTATTTGATATACAGGCAAAGTATGGAGATGTTGTATCTGTTGAAACCGTTTTGTCCTATTTTGAAAGAATAAAAAGTTAATCTATAAATTCTATAATGTAATGGGGGAAGGAAAAATGGGGGAACAAAAGGAAAATGCGATTCATGAATTAGTGAAAGCCAATAAAATTCTGTACAATGAAAACGTGTTATTTGAAGCTTTTGGACATATTAGTGTAAGGAATCCGGAAAATCCGAATGAATTTCTGTTATCAAGATCGTTGGCGCCAATGTCTGTTGAATATGAAGATGTATTTACTTATGATTTGGAAGGCAATTGTTTAACGGACTCAGACAAAAAATCATATGCTGAGAGAGTGATCCATTCAGAAATTTATAAGCAAAACCCGGAAGTTCATTCAATTTGCCACAACCATGCACAAGCATTAATGCCCTTTACTGTCGTTGATATTCCTTATAAACCTTTATCTCATTATGGTGCCATGTTTTACGAAGGTGTGCCTGTTTACGATGATTATGACGTTTCAGATGGGATGCTAATACGGAATAAGCAGGAAGGGGAAAGAGTTGCGAGATGTTTGGGAAATAAGAGGGCCTTACTATTAAGAGGACATGGAGTCATCGTGACAGGAGAGTCGTTGCGAAAGTGTGTCATGAACTCTATCTTCATGGTGATTGACGCGGAAAATCAATATAACTCGCTAAAGATAGGAAAACCGAAGTATTTAAGCTATGAAGAAGCCAGAGCTTGTGATCAGAAAACTTGGAACATGGATATTTCTCAAGAGAGAGCATGGAATTTTTGGTGTTCTAAAATCGAGATAAATAATCATTAAGATAAAAAGAGATGGATCACCTATTTTTATGATCCATCTCTTTTTTTGATAAAAAAGGCTAAAAACCGTATGAAACATGTCTGCAAGCAATATATATGAATAGGTGAAAAAGGAGGAGGTTCAATGGTTGATACTGAATAGGGTGCTAGAATTCATCAATGATCCGTTTTTTTTATTTGTTACGACAGGCTGGATACTCGAAGGTGCATTCTTTGTATTTATATTTTATACGCTGCTTTGGGTAGTAAAAAAAGCAAAGTACGCTATAAAACTTCAGACAGCAGGAACAACCATGCAGCTCATGTCTTTATATTGGATCTTTTTTGTTCCTTATTCATATGAATTAAACGCAATTTGTATTTTATTGTTCTTTATCGGATCCTTAATAATGGCTATTGCTTTAACAGAAGAGCTTATTACTGAAAGTATAAGAGCCCGTTTTCCACAATCTGAAAAAGCGGCAGGATGATTTATTTCATTTTTTTCTTTTCTATCAATTAAAAAGCATACAAAAAGAATCAGCAACATAAAATAAGATAAATAGCTGGAAAAGGGGAGTTTAAGATGAAGCATACCCGTTTTGAATTTTCACCGATTGCCAATCGAAAACCTGTAAAACTTCCGAATGAAGCGAGAGTGGCTCTTTGGGTTATACCAAACCTTGAACATTTTCATTTTGATCAGCCTTCCACCTCTATCTATGGAGGAACTGCTGGTTTAAAACCCGATATTCTGAATTACTCCTGGCGTGATTACGGTGTTCGGGTAGGGGTTTGGCGAATGATGGAAATGATGAAAAAATACAACATTAAAGGGACAGCAGCGCTTAATTCAGAAGTCTGTGCAGAGTATCCTGAGATCATACAAGCGGGAAAAGAATTAGAGTGGGAATGGATGGGTCATGGCACCACCAATTCGAAACTTATTACGAGTATAGAAGAAGCTGAAGAACGCCGATTGATAAAAGATGTACTTGATACGATTGAAGAAAGCACTGGTACAAGGCCAAAAGGCTGGCTTGGGCCCGCTTTGACAGAAACAATCAATACACCAGATTTACTAAGGGAGGAAGGAATCGAATATTTAGCCGATTGGGTAAATGACGACCAGCCATATCCGATGAATGTACGAAATGGGGAGCCGCTGTATTCGATTCCTTACTCTATTGAAGTAAACGATATTACTTCCTTTTTAAGTTTTGGGCATACACCGGAACAGTTTTATCAAATGCTTGTTGACCAATTTGACGTCCTTTATGAAGAAGGAAAAACAAATGGGAGAGTTATGTCGATTTGTTTGCATCCGTTCTTGATTGGACATCCATTCAGAAGCAAGTATCTAGAAAAAGCATTCTCTTATATTACGAGTCATGAAGGCGTTTGGCTGGCAACGGGAAGCGAGATCGTTGACTACTTTAAAACCGCACATGAAAAAGATGTCATTGATCAAATGGCAACATAAATGAGGTATTCGTTTTATAGATAAATTAAATAGCACGGAGCCGGAGAATCGACTGTTCTCTGGTTTTTTCTTTTTTATAAGTCATCATTTCTCATGATTGACAATTGTTTCTTTCGGGACTCTTCGGTAAACTAAGAAAGGTGTATTTGAAAGAGGAGTCGTTTATTATGCAGAATATTATTGAAGTAAAGGATTTACGTAAAGAATTTAAATCTCATTCAAGCCGTTCTGGTTTAAAAGGGGCATTTCGCGATTTGCTGACACGCAATTATAAGGTCATTCCTGCCGTTAACGATATATCTTTCACTGTAACAAAGGGGGAGATGGTTGGATATATTGGAGAAAATGGCGCCGGTAAATCGACCAGTATTAAAATGCTGACGGGGATATTAAACCCGACTTCAGGCAGTGTCATTGTAAATGGCATGAATCCGCATAAGGAAAGAGAAAAATTCGTGCGGACAATTGGGGTGGTATTTGGACAGCGGTCAAATTTATGGTGGGATATCGCAGTCCAGGAATCATTCCGCCTGCTAAAAAAAGTGTATAACGTTCCCGATGATGTTTACAAGGATCATATGAACCATGTCATTGAATCACTGGACATTGCCCCGCTTCTTGACAAGCCGGTTCGAAAACTGTCGCTTGGCCAAAGAATGAGGTGTGAGCTTGCTGCAGCACTGCTTCATAATCCTCCGCTATTATTTTTAGATGAGCCGACGATCGGATTGGATGTCCTCGTTAAACTGAAAATACGTGAGTTTCTGAAAGAAATGAACAAAAAGTATGAAACAACCGTTTTACTGACGACACATGATTTAACAGATATTGAAGCACTTTGCGAGCGTGTTGTCATGCTGGATGAAGGAAAAATTATTTATGATGGAAAACTGGCAAAGCTCCGTTCCAATTGGGGAGAAGGAAAACAAATTGAATTTCAGTTTGCGGACATTCACGTAAAAAAAGAAACTTTAGATCCGCTTCTAGCTGATCTTGACGCGGCATGGACACCAGGAAATCAAAAAAATGTGTGGATCGCAAACGTACGTAATGATGAACACATCATTTCTGAAGTGATCGGCCGAGTGGTCGCTTCGAATAAAATAACGGATTTAAAAGTACATGAAATCTCGATTGAAGATATCATCCGAAATATTTATGAAGAGGGAATCATCAATGGCTAAATATATTGAGATGATTCGTATTCGTTTTCTCATGATGCTCGCATACCGGACAAACTATTACAGCGGTATTCTAATTTACAGCATTAACATTGGTGCCTACTACTTTCTTTGGAATGCCATTTACGGGGATAAAGGGGCCATTGAAGGAATGACTGCTATCCAGATGACCTCCTATGTCGCAATCGCCTGGATGGCTAGAGCGTTTTATTATAACAATATAGACAGGGAAATTGCACAGGAAATTAAAGAAGGCAAGGTAGCGGTTGAATTCATCCGTCCTTATAATTATTTATTTATGAAAATGATGCAGGGCCTTGGTGAAGGGATCTTCCGCTTATCTTTTTTTTCAATTCCGGGAATGATCATTGTGGCGCTGGTTTTTCCAATTACATTCTCTGCGGAACCAGCCGTCTGGCTTCTGTTTGCACTGTCACTCATCTTTAGTTTCACAATTAACATGCAAATCAATTTACTGACGGGTATTTTAACCTTTTTCTTTTTCAACAACGCGGGTTTAATTCGAGCAAAGCGGGTCATTATTGATCTTTTTTCTGGACTGCTTTTGCCGATCAGTTTCTATCCCGGATGGGCCCAGCATGTGATGGGCTACCTGCCTTTTCAAGCGATCAGCTATATACCGAGCATGATTTTCACGGAAAGTTTTACTGGTACGGAAATAGTGAACGCGATCTTCTTCCAAATCCTCTGGGCATTGATTTTAATCGCGCCAATTCAAGTACTGTGGCTTATCGCAAAAAAACAGCTTGTTGTTCAGGGAGGTTGAAATATGAAATATGCAACGGTCTTTTTTCAATATATCGCTCAATATTTAAAATCCCGCTTAACGTACCGGACGGATATGGTCGTTGAAATTGTTTCTGATTTGCTTTTTCAAGCAGTCAATTTAGTTTTTATTTTGGTGGTCTTTGACCACACATCATTTTTGAACGGCTGGACGCGTGAAGAAATCATTTTTATTTACGGTTTTTTCCTCGTGCCGTTTGCCATATTTGGCGCTTTTTTTAACATCTGGGACTTTAATGAGCGCTACATCATGAAAGGAGAAATGGATCGAATTTTAACTCGTCCCATTCATAGCCTGTTTCAAATTATTTTAGAACGCATGGAGCTTGAATCCCTTTTTGGAATGATAACGGGTATATTCGTCATGTTCTATGCAGGACGCCAGCTGGATATAAGCTTTTCATGGTACGATCCGTTTATCTTTATCACCTTAGCATTAGGGGGAGCGTTCGTATATGCGGCTATTTTTGTCCTCATCGCGAGCATCAGTTTTTGGTCCGACAGCCCGACAAGCATTATGCCGATGATGTACAATATCGGGAACTATGGCCGTTATCCTGTTGACATCTATAACAATGTCATCCGTTTTATCCTGACATGGATCTTGCCTTTTGCCTTTGTAGGAGTGTATCCATCTGCCTATTTTTTAGGGAGAGAAGAGTGGTATAGCTATGCTTTTATGACCCCTGTAATGGGCATTGTGTTTTTTGCTGTTTCGGTCTTTGTATGGAACGTGGGCGTTACAAAGTACAGAGGAGCAGGCAATTAATTAAATCATCTAATAACTCTAACGTTGTTCACCTTTTTTAGGCAATACTGTTAGGGTTTTTTATACATAACATTATAGGAAAAAAGTTCAATTTTTCAGGTTTTATGTTTTATAGTCCCCAAAACTGTGAAAAGTGTTTAATGGAATCATTATGTCAGGAAGGGGAGAAAACATGAAACGCTGGCCTTTTTTTCTTTTTGTGTTCGCTATAATCCTGCTATTGGGTGCTTGTAGTGATGCAGAAGAAACTGAAATTTCAACTGAGGACGCGGATGCCAATACGACAACGAATGCATTAGAGGAAAGTACTGAGAGTACAGACGGCCAACAATCTGTTGGCGAAACAGCTACTGCTGAATTAACGAACGGTTCAGGCGAAAAAATTGGAACGGCCGAATTGCAGCAAACGGACAAAGGGGTTCTCATTCGTTTACAAGCATCAGATCTGACGCCAGGTACACATGGTTTTCACATTCATGAAACCGGCAAATGTGAGGCGCCAGATTTTGAATCAGCTGGCGGACATTTTAATCCAACAGATGCAAGCCACGGATTCAATCACGAAGAAGGGCCTCATGCAGGAGATCTACCTAACATTGAAGTAGCTGAGGATGGCAGGGTTCAAGAAGAAGTAACAGCAGAGCATGTTACGTTAGAGGGCGGAAAAAATAATTCGTTGTTCGGGTCTGCTGGTACGGCATTTGTGATTCATGAAAAAGCGGACGACAATCAATCACAGCCTTCCGGCAATGCGGGCGCCCGCATTGCATGCGGCGTAATTAGCGAATAAATGGTTAACTGAAACAACTGTAAGCGATCTTGGATATTCCGAATGGATACCAAGATCGCTTTTTCTAATTTGTATTCCACATAACCAAAGAGCAGCTCTCATTACCAAACCTGTGCTACTTGTGCTGCTTGAGCGGCCTCCCACACAGGTAAAACAGTAAATCCATCATTTTTCGCAGTCTCCCAATTTTCATCACCTATTCGAAGTCCTATCACAACATCAATTCCGTGATTTCTAAGAAACTGCGCCCGCTGCTGACCCCCATTATCTTGGTAGCCAAGAATTGCGATAGTCTTATTCCTATAGCAGTTAATAATCATTTGTTCAAATTCTTTATCATTCATTTTCCTGCCTTCTTTCTATAATGTACTATCGAATCTTTTAATAGTTAGTTTCTTTAAATTTTACATGCGTCTTTTCACAAAAACAAATTGATGCTTTTAATCACACCTATTAAATTGCTTAATAGTCTTTTTTCCCTAAAGCTATTATCTTCTTCTATAGCCCAGATAAAAAGAATCAATTTGAAAACGCTTTATTGTTATATGAAAATGGTATAGAGAAGTTTATTTAAAGGGGGAGGAACATATATGCTTTCGATGAACGATAATGAACTTTTAACAAAAACAGGACCTGGAACCGCAATGGGAAATGTATTAAGACAATATTGGATTCCAGCATTTTTATCTGAGGAACTTCCTCATCCTGATTGTCCACCTGTTAGAGTAAAACTGTTAGGTGAAGAATTAATCGGTTATCGTGACACGAATGGAGAGATCGGTTTACTCGATGAATTTTGCCCTCATCGTAAAGTATCTCTCTTTTACGGCCGCAATGAAGAATGCGGACTTAGATGCGCCTACCATGGATGGAAATTCGATACTGAAGGAAACTGCGTAGACCTCCCTTCAGAACCAGCGGAAAGCAAATTTAAAAACAAAGTGAAAATTAAATCATATCCATGTGAAGAGCGCGGAGGAGTGATCTGGACGTACATGGGACCGCCAGAATCAAAACCTGAACTTCCCGAACAAGAATGGATGATGGTGACAGATAAACAGCGCCATCTATCAAAAAAAATTCAGGAATGCAACTACTTCCAGGCGTTAGAAGGCGGGATTGATTCCAGTCATGTATCGATTCTCCATTCCGGTTCAGTTGGTGCATTAGGTGTATCGAAAAAAAGCAGCAGTACGTCATTATTAGCAAGAGATACAGCCCCTCGTTTTGAAGTGGTCGATACAGATTATGGACTGTTAATCGGAGCCAGAAGAGAAGCGGATGAGGATCACTTTTACTGGAGAATTACTCAATTCTTAATGCCTTGGTATACAATGATTCCTCCATTTGGCGGCGCTCCACGCGGCGGTCATGCATGGGTGCCAATCGACGATGAACATTGTTGGGTATGGAGCTGGAGCTGGACACCAGATCGTGACTTAACGGAAGATGAAATTAAACAAATGAAAACAGGGGCAGGCATACACCCATCGTTGATTCCAGGTTCGTTCCGGACCGTTGCGAACAAAGATAACGACTTCTTGATTGACCGGGACATGCAAAAAAGAGGGGAATCATTTGCGGGTATATTCGGTGTCGGAATGGAAGATCATGCTGTTCAAGTAAGTGCTGGCGCTATTGTAGATCGATCTCAGGAAAAGTTAGGAACAAGTGATACAGCCATTATCAAAGCTCGTCAATGCCTGCTGAAGGCTGCGAAATTCCTTGAGGAAGGAAAAAGGCTGCCGGCTTTAGATCCAGATACACATCGAATTCGTTCTGCTTCCGTTTTACTTCCAAAAGGCGTTCCTTTCCAAGAAGGCGCGAAAGAAGCGCTGGCACTAACGGAAAAAGATTTCGAGGCCGTTTAAATAAAAGAGAAAGGTGGCTGGATAATGATGATTGAAACGACATTAGCGGCTGTTGCAACAGAAACGAAACAAACAGAGATTAAAGAAGTCTCTTTACCTGATACAGATTCAACAGCCGGCATTTTAAAAGTGGAAATTGTCGGTGTCTGCGGAACCGATGTTTCTTATTACAATCAGTTAAAAGCACCGATGATTTTAGGACATCATGTAGTTGGTCATATTCATAAAATTGGTGATGCCGCATCCAAACGCTGGGGTGTCAAAGAAGGAGATCGCATTGTAATGGAGGAGTACATCCCATGCGGCCAATGCGAGCTGTGCAGAACAGGTTTCTATCGTTTATGTCCGGACACAAATCCAAAGATGGATGGAATTAGATACGGAGCCACTCCACTTGACACTGAACCGTCCCTATATGGTGGTTTTAGTCAATATATGTATCTCCATCCGAATGCGGTCATTCACATATTGCCAGACCATGTACCGGCTGTGGAAGCTGCCCTGGCATTACCGCTTTCAAATGGCTTTGAATGGATGAGAATTATTGGGGGAGTTGGCCCTGGAGACACCGTCGTCATACAAGGTCCTGGACAGCAAGGTCTTGCCTGTGCTTTAGCAGCGAAAGCCGCTGGTGCGGAAACGGTCATTATGACTGGCCGTCAAAGCAGTTTGGAAAGGTTGAACCTTGCTCTTGAATTAGGTGCCGATTATACAGTAAATGTGAGTTCAGAAAACTTGGTCGAACGTGTGAAAGACATAACGAATGGAAAAATGGCTGACCTGGTCATTGATGTCACGAGTGGTGGAACGGATCCCGTTGTATCTTCATTAGAATCCGCAAAAACCGGTGGTCTCGTTTTGTTAGGCGCTTTAAAAGGAAAACGATTTGATGACTTTGACCTCGATATCATTTATAACAAGAGTTTAACAATTAAAGGAGTGCGAGGGCACAGTTATAAGTCCGTACAGATGGCTGTAGAATTCATTTCTTCAGGTAAATTCCCGCTCGCTAAAATGAATTCACATAATTATTCGCTGCATGAAACAGATCTGGCATTAAGAACGGCTGCAGGTGAAATGGATCCATCCCGTTTACTCGTTACCGTTTCACCGTGGCAATAAAGTTGTAAAAAAGACATTATCAACAAAAGACAAACCCATTTCAATAGTTTGAAATGGGTTTCTTTTTATTTAAAATTCTATAGTTACTATCTTATGTCAACGATAAGAAATGAAAAAAGTCTCAATAGTCTAGCATGAACTATTGAGACTTTTTTATATATATTAAACGATGACTTAAGAAAATAGACTAGGTATCCACAAAACGAGTGTTGGCAGATAGGTTAAAATGAACAGAACAACTACTGATACACCTAAGAAAGGCCATATTTGCCTTATTAAAGGTTCGAGTTTTACCTCTCCTACACTGGAGGCAACAAATAAGCCAGCCCCTACTGGAGGCGTTAAACTCCCAATCACAGTGTTAATACAAATAATAACACCAAGGTGAACAAGATCAATTTCAAACAATTTGGCGATCGGAACTAAAATCGGAACGAGAATAACAATGGAAGCAATCCCATCCATAATCATGCCAACAAGAAGCAAAAAAATGTTTAATATTAATAAAAATATAAGAGGATTCTCTGTAATGGAACCCATCCATGCCGCAAGAACTTGCGGTACCCGTTCAAAGGTAAGAACAAGACCAAATAAATTTGCCATAGCCAATAAAAGTGTAACTGTAGCGGTAGATCTTGCCGTATTAAGAAAGACCGTCGGAATATCCGCCCACTTTAATTCCCGATATAATAAGATGCCCACTACAAATGCAAGCGCACAAGCTATGGCTGCTGATTCTGTGGCAGTGAAAATCCCTAACGTTATGCCCAAAATGATAATAGCAGGAACAAGCAATGCTGGTATAACTTGAATTGTTGCACTCCACATTTCTTTTACTGGACGTTTTTCGGATTTAGGAAAATTATTTTTATAGCCCAAGTAAGCGATAAGCAATGAAAATCCAATCGTTAAAATAATGCCAGGCAGTATACCCGCCAAAAACATTTTACTGACGGAAGTACCTGCGCCAACGCTGTAAAGAATGAAAAGCATGCTTGGCGGAATGATTGGACCCAGCATGGCCGCAGCTGCTGTAGTGGCTGCACTAAATTCTTTCGTATATCCTTCTTTTTGCATTGCAGGGACCATTACACGGCTCATCATGGCTGTTTGTGCCAAGGACGAACCTAAAATTGATGATAAAAACATGTTCGCAATAATATTTACATAGGCTAGGCCGCCTTTAAAGTGGCCAAACAGTGTTTGAGAAAATTGAATTAACCGACTCGTGATTCCCCCCAGGTTCATTAACTCCCCTGCCAGCATAAATAATGGGATCGCAAGCAAGCCGTGCGTTTCTATTCCAGAGTATAATCTTTGCGGCATTGTTTCTAAAAGAGCTAAATCTCCGCTGACTGCTACATAGACGACACTCGCTAATCCTAAGACAATAGAAATTGGCACACCGATCATCAGCAATAAAGCAAAAGAGCTCATCGTAATAGCCATTTATATCACCTCATTTTTTAACGACTTAAGCGGCTTGTTATCTGGCACAGTGTCAACTATCGTCTCAAGGTGTCCCGCGCTGTTCTCAACACCCCGAATCGTTTGAACACACAAATTAAGTGAATGAATGCAAAAAAAGAAAAGTCCAACTGGTACGCTTAAATATGGATATAACATAGGGATTTGCATAATAGAGGATCTCTGAAAAACGATGGTCGGCTGTGTGATCCAATGTATGCTTGCAAATAGAAGAAGCAGCCCAAAACCGAAAACTAAAATTGTAGAAAAGCAAAGTAAAATGTGCCGCAGCCGTCCTTTTAACAAATCAATAAACATCGTAACAGCCGCTATCTGACCCTGCTTAAGACTCATGCTTCCGCCTACAAATGTTAACCAAACAAGGCTAAAGATCGCGGTCTCATCTGCCCAATGCAGGGGCATTTTTAAAAAATAACGAAAGACGACTCCAATTGTCAGGGAAATAAACATCACACCGACTAAGACAATAACAATCGCCTTTTCGACTTTAAATACACCATCACTCAACGTGTTTAGAAGTTTCAACTTTATTTTCCCCCTTTATTGTTCCTGCACTTCATTGATAAAATGTTCTACTAGCGGGTCCTTCTCTGCATACTTCTCATATATGTTCTGAACTGCTGATCTGAATTCTTTTTTGTTTTCTATATTGTGAACGGTAAGACCTTCTTTTTTAAGGATAGCCAAGTCTCTATTATCAACTGTAATCGCTTCCTTTACACCCCAGTCAACAGCTGCTTTCATCGCTTCGTATACTATCTTTTGGTCTTCAGGAGAAAGGTTGTTCATTGTTTCCTCGCTGGCAACAACGACAGCAGGAAAAGCGAATGCGGAAAGCATAGAATAATCTGCAGCTACTTCTTGAAATCTTTGTGTGACAATGCCATCGACACTGGCATGAATTCCTCCAACTACTCCTGTTTGGAGAGAGGTATAAATTTCATTTATCGGGATTGATGTTGCGGTTGCCCCAAACTGTTCTAACGTTTCATTTATAATAGCAGCACCCGTTGTACGCATTTTTACCCCTTGTAAATCTTCAGGAGAATCTATCTTTCCTTCTGTCATGAGAAAGTGATGGTTTCCTGTAAATAGATAATCCATGCCGATAATTCGCTGCTCTCTAAGCCTATCCAACATTTTTTGAGCGGTTTTTGAATCTCTCATCTGAATAACTTCTTCCGTACTGTCAAACAAAAAAGGGAGGAACCAAGCATCAAAATAAGGGGCTCTTGTAGACATATAAGCATTTGTAATAAACCCAAAATCCACTACACCAGATTCCATTTGTTGAATCATATCTTTTTCTTGACCCAGCTGGCTCGAAGGATAAATATCTACTTTCATTCGTCCATCTGAGCGGGCTTGAAGCTCTTCATTAAACTTTTCTGCCGTTTTAGCCCACACATGAGTAGGCTGCACAATGGTGGTCAATTTAAACGTATGAGTGTCCGGTTCTTGACCAGAGGTTTGACTGCATGCGGACATTATGACAACGCTTACAATCAGATTTAAATACAGAAAGAGCCTTTTTTTCAAACTTGTTCCTCCTATCTTTTTTTGAAAGTTTAAATTATTTGATATTATCCTTAACATTAGTATTAACGAACCAAAAACTCAAATTGATAATTTATATATTCTGGATTAAGATTATTAATAGGTAAATAATTCTTAGAAATGAGGGGGCAAAGGAGATGGAATTAAAAAATATAGAAGCTTTTTTAATGGTAGTGGAAAAGGGAAGTTTTTCTGCAGCGGCAGAAGCTCTCTATATCAGCCAGCCTACAATCAGTGTTCGAATCCAGCAGCTTGAAAGCGGTTTAAACTGTACGCTGTTTGAACGGGAAAATGGGAAGAAAACAAAACTGACTTCTTCAGGACTAAAAGTCTATCCATACTTTCATGAAGCAATTCAATTTATCGAAAAAGGGCAAAATATTTTAAAAGAAGAGCCAATTCAGCCCCAAAAAATAAAAATTACGTGCATGAATCATATGGGAGTCGAAATTATGCCGGAAATATTAAGGATTTTATATGATCGTTTTCCCGGCTTTGAATTTCCATTAGAAATTCGATCAGCTGAACAAATCGTTGAAGAAATAAAGGGGGGGGATATTGATATAGGATTTGCATACGTTCAATCTGAAGAGAAACACCCGAATCTTTCAGTCATAAAGGTTGCTGACGAACAAAACCTCCTTGTATGTTCACCTGAACATCCATTTACCACATTTAATAAAGTCGTCCCGTCTGATTTAGAGAATGAGCGAATTATCATTTACAATCGGGAATTCGTGACGACAAAAATTATCGAGCGGTTCCTGGAAAAAAATCAGCTGAAAGAATATAAAGAAGTTGAAATCAACAATGTTGGCTGGTTAAAGATGATGGTACGAAAAGGGTTAGGAATTGCTTTCCTGCAGGAAATCGTCGTAAAAGAAGAACTAAAGAGCGGGAAATTGAAAAAAGTCGAGTTAACAAAATCGCTTCCGTCAACGCCCATTTATTTATATTTACATTCTGACTTGCCAAATGAATTAAAAGATACTATTATCCAAACATCTAAAAGGATATTTGTTTAAAGGATCTACATCAGAACAAATAATTGAATAATTAGATATTATATCGATTAAAAAGCTCGCATCAGATATAAACAGCATGGTACTTCAATAAGCGTAACATACCGCTTGGATCGGTTGATCAGTTGAAAAGTGTTTTGATACAAAAATAACCACCCTGCATACAGGTCAGGTTAGCTGAGGGTGGTTATTTTTTCTCTACTGTAAAAAGAGCAATGATCCCCAAGACAGCTGTTGTCGCTGGCAGCGATAAACATGCCAAATTGATTCGCTTCATTAAGTTAAAATCACAATAAACGGTTACTGAGAAAGTTCCTTTTAAAGTGAAGAAATAGTGTAAAAGATCCCAAAATTTCCGATATATCCTATATACAAATTAAGGGAAGGTGAGTGCATGAAAATTAATTCGTCAGGAAATGTTTCGACTGCTATGTATTTAACCGCTCCAAAAAATAATAATCAATTTGAAGAAGTATTAAAGAATACCAGGGTACGTGAGGGTGGGATCAAACAGTTTCCAGATCATCTTTATCACAGCCTTGCAACAAAATATGATGTGCGGAATGCAACATTTGAAGAAATCACTGATGTTGCTAATTCTTTGTATAAAGCTGGAGAAATTTCTTTAAGAGAAGTTGCCGTTTTAACATTTGATTATGAAAGAGCAGCACAAAGTATAAGAAAAAATGCGAATGGGTCTGTTTCATCTAATTTTAGTATGTACGAAACAGCGGCAAATGAAAATGGCAAAAGAGATTGGATTGCTGAATTTGAGCTGCGGGCCGCAAAGGATTTTAAATATGGCAATTTAGTTGGACATTCTAATAAAATGAAAATTCTGAGCGTATTACAACGGCTAGACGCGCAATAATGAGCAAACTAACAGCATAAGCTTATTGTAGAAAATAACGTACTTTGATTTGTTTGCACGTTTTTATTCTGCACAATTAGTGATAAAAAAACCACCTTGCTTATTTGAGCGTTAGCGGAGGTGGTTATATTTTTCTATTACCAAGAATGAATTGAAATCGGTCGAGAATAAGGAAAGGGGCAGAAATGAAAAACTTAAACGGAATTTTATTATAAGTTAACATAATATTTATTATCGGAAGTAATAAAGAAATATCTCATATCAAAAGTAAACTTGTAATATTGAGAAAAAATAAAATTTTTCATAATGAATTTTAATGCGTATAAATTGAGCCAGATTTATATAATTATGTTGATTTTTCTTTTCTAACTATTGTTCTTCTCGAGTTCAGTCTTGATCTTAATGCTTTTAAGTTACTTATTAAACCTTTACAAATTCTTGAGCTAATAAGCAATATAATTCACTAGCTCAAAACTGAACCGTTTAATTGTCATTTACCTAATCTCAAGTAATTATTTTGCGCATTTTGATTATTGTTCATCTTAATCGATACCATTGTATAAACCATGTATTTTCTTAAATTCTCTTCTGAAACCCTTTTCTTTTATTCAATTCCATAAAAAAGAAAACACCCATTAGGATGTTTTCTCCGCTGCATTTACATTCATACGTTTGCTATTAGATAATTTCCGCTCTTTTTGAATCATATACGCTGTAAGCGGAACCCAGATGATGATAAGCACAATATAAATAAATTGCTCTATTGTTGCTGAAATGCTTGTATAGCTTAATACCGCTTGCAAGTTCGTCATGATGAGCATACCACTGACAATAACAGCTAATACGCGTGTCGGCAGGCTTTTAACGATCCATGCTGCAATTGGCGCGGCAATAATCCCGCCAAGCATGATGGCTCCCGCCCAAAGCCAGTTAATTTTGTCAGGGCCGAGCGAGATCATAAAACCGATTGTAGCTGCCAATGCGACGGCGAATTCACTTGCTGCGACGGTCCCGATTACTATTCTCGGCTGCATCCCTTTCTGAGATAAAAGAGCTGGTGTAGCAATAGGACCCCATCCTCCACCACCGCTTGCATCGAAAAATCCTCCAACAAATCCAAGTGGAATATAGAAGCGGTTCGTCGGCGGTTTAGGGTTTTGCTTTCTCGCATCCTTCAAAAATAAAAACCGTGCCAGAATGTAGAGTCCCAAACAGAGAAGGAAAGATGAAACGTAAAGCCGCACGTTATCTCCGGTCAAATTACTCAAAAAGGTGGCACCAGCAAATGAACCGACTGCGCCAGGGATTATTAATTTTTTCAGCATCCGTTTATCAACGTTTCCAAAACGTCTATGGCTCATGCCAGACGCAGCAGTTGTGACAACTTCCGCCATATGGACAGAAGCTGATGCAACAGCCGGTGCAACGCCTGCTGTGAGCAATAATGTGGTTGATGTGAGGCCGTAGCCCATTCCAAGCGACCCGTCAACAAGCTGGGCGGCAAGTCCGACGAGTGCAAGAATTAAAAAACGTTCCATAACTGTTCCTCCTGTTGTCTACAAAGCGGGGTAAACAGATGTTAATTCTGCCATATACCGCTCCCTCTCTTCCGGGTGATCGAGATAAAATGATTGTGCCGCTTTTTTCAGCCACTTCCGACGTTCCGGGCGGCTGTCAATGTGCTTTTTGATATACTGTCGTGTGTTGTATAAGAACTCAAGGTATTCATCGTACCGTTCATCAAATTGGTCTTCCAATTGATCCCGAATCTCTTTTGATAAGGTTGGACTAGCACCGCATGTCGAAACGCTGATCATTAGTTTCCCGCGAATAAGAACAGCAGGAATTTGTGCATTGCCAAGGTCAGTTTGTTCCGCATGGACAACTAGCTTTCCGTGTTTTTTTGCTAGCGATGCGATACGTGAATTTGCTACAGCGTCGTCGGTCACAAGCATAATCAGAAATGCATCTTTTACGTCGTCCCATTCCACTTTTTTCCGGTGTAAAATCACGTTTCCTTCAGCTGCCAGCTTTTCGAATCCTGGATGAAAGTCGGGGCTGATGATATGAGCACAAATTCCGAAACGAAGCAGGTTTTCCGTTTTGTGAAAAGCGATCTGTCCGCCTCCTGCAATGACGATCTTTTGATTCGTGACGTCAATCATGACGGGAAACATATCGGTTCCTCCAGCGACGCTTCTTTCACCCGTTCTGCCAATATCTCACCGATTACCGGATCATAGTCGAGATGACGGCATAAATGCACCTCTGCGTCTGTTTCAAGCTTCTTCACTGTCCGCTCCATTGCTTTCGTTAAAATGCCTGTAAACAGTATATACGGGACAATAAATAATTGTTTCGGTCTTGAAGCAATTAAATGATTCAAAGCGTCGTCAAATGATGGTTCACAGGCTGCCAAATAACCGATATGTATATCGGATAACTTGGTTTTTTCTTTAAAAAGGCGGCAGATCTGGTTAAAATCCTGTTTCGTTTCGGGATCACTGCTTCCACGTCCAACAAGCAGTACACTCGCATCTGTCTGGATAGGCGACGCTTCTTTCATCCGGTCAATCAGCACATCAATAATATGTTCGTGAACACCGAGAGGACGTCCATAACGAATCGTCAAATCTGGATACAATTCCGCCGCTTTGAAAAGTTCTTCAGGAATATCCTCTTTCGCATGCCCAGCTGTTAACAACAGGAAAGGTACGGCAACAATTTCTGTAGCACCTTTTTTCACGCAGCTTGCAATACCTTCTTCAATAGACGGTTTTGCAAGTTCCAAATAGCAGATTTCCTGTATTGGTGCATCGACAAGCGGCATCGTTGCATCAATAAACGCTGCCGCTTGTTTAGCTCCTTCTTTTATCCGGCTGCCGTGACAGATATAGAGGACTGCTTTCATTTCTCCACACCAGCCGTATTGACAATCCCGTTTTGTTCTCCAAACCATTTTAGCTGATCCCGCATTTTCACGACCTCGCCGACAATAATCATGCTTGGATTCGTGATGCCTTCTTTCTGGGCTACATCATATATATTTGATAAGGTACCCGTGACTGTCTGCTGCTTCGCTGTCGTACCCCAGTGAATGAGTGCCGCTGGTGTTTCAGGAGGTTTTCCATGCTTCACGAGCTGCTCTTGGATGTAGGGTAGATTTTTCACGCCCATGTAAATAGCAATCGTATCGATTCCTTTTGCTAGGGACGCCCATTTCATTTCTTCATCCGCACCTTCTTTACGATGGCCAGTCACAATGGCAAACGAGGCACCAAGGTCACGGTGTGTAACCGGAATACCGGCATAAGCAGGAGCCGCAATGCCAGAAGTAATGCCTGGAATCACTTCGAATTCGATTCCATGTTTCACGGCGAATGCAGCTTCTTCACCACCACGGCCGAAGACGTATGGATCGCCGCCTTTTAAACGGACAACCTGTTTGCCTTCTTTCGCATGTTCAACAAGGATTTCGTTTATATTCTCCTGCTGAACAAAGTGACGGTCTGGAAGCTTGCCGCAAAAAATCAGTTCAGTGCCTTCTTTTGCATATTCCAGCAATTCCATACTGATTAAGCGATCATATAAAATAACATCCGCCTGCTTGATGGCCTTTAGCCCTTTTACCGTAATTAAATCCGGATCACCCGGTCCTGCACCGACAAGCCATATTTTGCCCATCGTGCCACCTCCGTTCATTGCGCGTTTCTCTCTATCTCTACCTAGGGTCCATTCCGGGAAAGGGAGAATATATCCTGCACCGCCATGGACTCGTTTTTTTTCATAAAGTGTCATTTCCTCGTAATCAGGAACGGAGACATAAAACTTTTCGAGTTCGTCATCCACCTGGTTAAATGCCTTTTGATCGTCTTCTGCGAGAATAACAGCCTGCACTATTTCTCCGCTTGTGAAGACAATATCAAACCGGTATAAATACATCCTTAGACAGCTGCTTTCTCTGAAACAAGCTCATCAAGGCGTGATTGAAGCTGATCAAGACCAACACGAAGGAAATATTCACGGAATGTTTCGCCTGGCTGTTTCGTTTCTTTGAAGTAAAGAAGGAACTCACGGAGAACTTCCGGCAATACTTCACCGTCAATTTTACCTTTTAGCTTTTCGTTGAATGCCCCGCCATCAAGGAGAGTGCCACCGACGTTAATTTCGAATGCCTCAATCATTTTTTTATCCTTATCCCGCATCATCACACCTTGCAAACCGATATCAGCGATTTGACGCTGTCCGCAAGAGTTCGGGCAGCCGACCATATGAATACGTACAGGAACATCAATGTCCACGTTCTCGTCAAGGTAGGCAGCAACCCGTTTCATTCGTTCTTTTGTTTCTGTGAGTGCCAGGTTGCAATACTCAATCCCTGTGCATGATACAGAGTATGCAGTAAATTTCGGAGCGTTTACTTTCAGGCGGTTAAAAATCGATTCAGATAAAAGTGCTTCTGCTTTTTCTGTTGGCACGTTAGGAAAAATTAAGTTTTGTGTACCAACTGTTCGTACCTCACCGTTACCATATTCGCGTGCAAGACGGGCAATTTCAAAAACTTCTTTGTCATCAAGCCGGCCAACCGGAACGTTGACGCCTACATATGAAAGGCCATCCTGTTTTTGCGGATGAACGCCGTAGAAATAACTGCCGTTCCACCCTTTTGTTAAATCCGTACCTGCAGTAGGCATTGGACCTGTAATCAGAAGCAACGTTTCAAGGAACTTCTCAGGACCCCAGTCCTCCACAAGAAATTTCAGGCGTGCACGGTGTCTTTTCTCACGATACCCATGATCGCGGAAAATAGTCGCAACCGCTTTTGCTACATCTACCACCTGCTCAGGTAAAACAAACAAATCAAGTAATTTTGCAAGTTTCGGTGCGGATGATAAACCGCCGCCCACTTTCAAGTGGAAGCCTTGTTTTACTTCACCGTCGATTTCCTTTTCAGCAGGAATAAATGCCACATCATTAATTTCTGCATTCCCTGCATTATAAATGTTCGCATTTACGGAAATTTTAAACTTCCGCGGCAAGTTCGAAAAATCCGGATTTTTGAAGAATGCAGCTTCAACTTCTTTTACAATTTCAGTTGTATCAATTGTCTCATTTGGATCTATACCAGCAAGCGGGTTGCCAATGACGTTACGCGGTACGTCGCCGCAGGCAAAGGCAGACGTAAGTCCAACACTGTCCAAACGATCGAAAATATCCGGGATTTGTTCAATTGTCAGCCAGTGGAACTGAATGGCCTGGCGGGTTGTAATATCGAACACTCCGCGTCCATAGTCGCGTGCAATGCCGCCGAGAGCTTCAAGCTGCTCATTTGACATGATGCCTGATGGTACTTTCACACGCATCATAAAGTAGCCGTCTTCTTTTGGACGCTGCAAGTATAGGCCTGCCCATTTGAAACCATCCCATTGATCCTTTGGAATAGAATCAAATCCACCTTGAGAGTAGCCTTTTATATCATTAAAAATTTCAAGCCAGTCACGTTCAATTTTTTGAAGTTCCTGTTTGCTTAGTTTTTCGTTATTCGCCCATACTTTTTCGTAAGCCATGATAATCCTCCCACTTCCCCAATTACAGCCAGTTATTTTTCTTTAAATAATCAACAAGCTGATCGACACATTCATCGACAGAATACTGATCTGTATTTAATACTAGTTCCGGCTTGTCCGGGGCTTCATATGGAGATGAAATACCTGTAAACTCAGGAATCTCACCAGCTCGAGCTTTTTTATACAAACCTTTCGGGTCGCGCTCTTCACATTTTTCAATTGGGCATTCAACAAACACTTCGATGAATTCGCCTTCTTCAAGAAGAGCACGAACAGTATCACGGTCTTCGCGGAATGGAGAGATAAACGCAGTAAAGACCAGCTGACCGCTGTCAACAAATAACTTTGCTACTTCGCCAATGCGGCGGATGTTTTCCTTCCGCGCTTCATCAGAGAAGCCAAGGTCTTTATTCAAGCCGTGGCGAACATTGTCGCCATCTAATACATACGTGTTGACACCCAGATCAAACAAACGGTGCGCAGCTGCATTAGCGACCGTTGATTTGCCGGAACCAGACAGCCCGGTGAACCAGAGAACTGAGCTGTGGTGTCCATTTTTTTTACGGCGTTCTTCTTTTGTTAGTGACTGATCATGCCAGACGATATTTTTGTTTGTCATTATTCTATACCCCTTTTTAGCTGTTTGCCGTTTCTTTCATTCCGCGGATCAATACTTCCACCACTTCTTTGCGGCTGAATTCTGACGGTGGAATTTGGCCTGAACGCAGCATTTCACGCACTTTCGTACCGGAAAGAATCACATGATCCTCTTTTCCATGAGGGCATGTTTTAGATGAAGCCATGTTGCCGCATTTTTTGCAGAAGAAGCTGTGTTCAAAGAAAAGGAGTGTAATGCCAATTTCTTCAGCAGTAAAGTTTGAAAAGATTTCCTGTGCTTCATATGTGCCATAATAATCACCGACACCAGCATGGTCGCGTCCGACGATGAAATGCGTGCATCCATAGTTTTTACGGACAATTGCATGGAAAATCGCTTCTCGCGGTCCAGCATAGCGCATTGCGGCAGGAAATACAGCCAGTTTCACACGGTCTGCTGGGTAATAGTCACGAAGCAGAACTTGATAGCTTTCCATCCGGATATCCGCTGCTATGTCGTCTGATTTTGTTTCACCTACAAGAGGGTTTAGCAATAATGCATCAACGATTTCCAAAGCGGATTTTTGAATGTATTCATGTGCGCGGTGAACCGGGTTGCGTGTCTGGAAGCCAACAATGCTTTTCCAGCCATTTTCTTTAAAGATGCGGCGTGTTTCCGCTGGATCAAAATAGAACTCTGCAAATTGCTTGCGTTCAATACGTTTAACGAGTGTTACTGGGCCACCAAGGTAAATATGACCGCGTTCATATACTTTTTTCACGCCTGGATGTGCTTCTTCTGTTGTTTTATACACATTTAGAGCTTCCACCTGCTGATCTGGCTCATAAATATCCGTAATATTCAAAACACCGTAAACAACACCGTTTTGTTTTAATAGAACTGTATCGCCCGCTGCATAATTAGATGCATCTTTCACAGGAAGTGTAATCGGCAGACTCCAAACAGTGCCGTTTGCAAGGCGCATGTTTTTTACTACGCTGTGATAATCCGTTTCAGTTAAAAAGCCTGTTAGTGGGCTGAATGCGCCAGTCGCAATTAGTTCCAAGTCACTTAATGCTGTTGCATCAAGTTCCACTTCTTTGGTGATGCCGGTTAAATCTAGATCCGGCTGATATTGGTTAATAAGATGGCCTCCGTGGGCAGCAATGTTTGTCATGTGTAATAAACCCTCCGATATTGTTTAAATCATATATATATACTTGGTTTTAGAATCAAAAAAAAATTACGTAGTATGAAGACCGCATTCTGTTTTACCTGAACCGCTCCAGCGTCCAGAACGAATGTCGTCAATTGAAAATGCCGGCTGAGTGCATGGTGCACAGCCAATGCTTGGATACCCCTGATCATGAAGAATATTGTAATCAAGCTCATGCTTTGTCACATAGCGCCATACTTCCTTCCATGTCCAGTGAATAAGCGGGCACACTTTAATTTTTTCAAACCGTTTATCTAAATTTAAAAAGTTTGTATTGGCTCTTGATTCAGACTGTTCGCGGCGGAGTCCTGAAATCCAAGCTGTTGAAGGTGCAAGTGCTTTTTGAAGCGGAATGATCTTGCGGATTTCACAGCATTTATTCGGGTTTGTTTTAAACAAGTCCGTTCCGAACTGAGCGGCCTGTTCTTCAATCGTTAAATCCGGCTGCTGGATACGAATGTTTAACTCCGGATACCGTGCTTTTACTTTCTCAATTGTTTCGTACGTTTCTTTAAAATGATAGTTTGTGTCGAGAAAAACAATTTCAGCGTCTGGCTTAACCTGTGCGATCAAATCGATAAGGACAATCCCTTCAATGCCGAAGCTGCAAGCGTAAACGAGTTTATCTCCATACGTCTCATAAGCCCATCGGAGCGTTTCAAGTGCTCCTTTTGTTTCCGAATCAGCCGGAAAATCTGGAATTTGCGCCTGTGCGTCGTTCCATGATTCAAACGTTATCATTTGCTCCACCTCACTCAATATGTCTCTATTTTGAATTTAGTTTATCAGAAAATAGTGTAAAGTCAATCCTATTTCTTTACTCGGAATTAAAAAATGTCTTTTTTTCTCTTTATATGTGTTTTCTTTTGTATATGTTCTATTTTCATAAAGGTGATGATATAATCAGAACCGATGAATTTATTTTGGGAGGATAAAAAATTTGATTACTGTACAAGATGTCAGTCTTCGCTTTGGCGATAAGAAATTGTTTGAAGATATTAATTTAAAATTCACACCGGGTAACTGCTACGGATTGATTGGCGCGAATGGTGCAGGAAAGTCCACATTTGTCAGAATTTTGTCCGGTGAACTTGAACCGCAGACAGGTCATGTATCCATGCCAAAAGATGCACGGCTTGCTGTATTAAAACAGAATCACTTTGAATATGAAGAGTTTGGTGTGCTGGAAACCGTTATGATGGGCCACGCCCGGCTTTATGAAGTCATGAAAGAAAAAGATGCGATTTATATGAAAGCAGATTTCACAGATGAAGACGGGATGCGTGCAGCGGAACTTGAAGGAGAATTTGCTGAAATGAACGGCTGGGAAGCGGAATCAGAAGCGGCGATTTTATTGTCCGGCCTGGGTATTCCAGAGTCTCTTCATGATAAGCAGATGTCCGACCTGGACGGTTCAGATAAAGTGAAAGTATTGCTCGCACAGGCATTATTCGGGAAGCCGGACGTGCTGCTTCTCGATGAGCCGACGAACCATCTGGACATTGAAGCGATCCGCTGGCTGGAAGAATTTTTAATCAACTTTGAAAATACTGTTATTGTCGTATCCCATGACCGTCATTTCTTAAATAAAGTGTGTACGCACACAGCGGATCTTGATTTCGGCAAAATTCAAATTTACGCTGGTAACTACGATTTCTGGTACGAATCAAGCCAGCTTGCTCAAAAGCTACAGTCAGATGCAAATAAGAAAAAAGAAGAAAAAATTAAAGAGCTCCAGGCGTTTATTGCCCGCTTTAGTGCGAACGCATCGAAATCAAAACAGGCGACGTCACGGAAAAAGTCACTCGACAAAATTACACTTGATGATATTAAGCCATCCTCACGCCGCTACCCATACGTTCAATTTCAGCCTGAACGTGAAATTGGAAATGATGTTCTTCGGGTAGAAAGTATTTCGAAAACAATTGACGGTGTTAAAGTACTTGATAACGTCAGCTTTATTATGAACAAAGATGATAAAATCGCATTTGTCGGAACGAACGAAGCGGCGAAAACAGCTTTATTTAAAATTTTAGCCGGTGAAATGGAGCCGGACGAAGGCTCTTACAAATGGGGCATAACAACGACTCAAGCATATTTCCCGAAAGATAACTCCGAATACTTTGAGGGTTCAGAGTTGACGCTCGTGGAATGGCTCCGTCAATTCTCTCCGGCAGATGAAAGTGAAAGCTTCCTGCGCGGGTTCCTTGGACGCATGCTCTTCTCAGGTGAAGAGGCGTTGAAAAAGGCAAGTGTTCTGTCAGGAGGAGAAAAAGTACGCTGCATGCTTTCGAAAATGATGCTCTCCGGTGCAAACATCCTGCTTCTTGATGAGCCGACGAACCATCTCGATCTTGAATCGATTACAGCACTTAACAACGGACTTATCAACTTTAAAGGCTCGATGATCTTTGCATCACATGACCACCAATTTGTCCAGTCAACTGCGAACCGGATTATTGATATTACACCAAAAGGCGTGATTGATAAGCAAATGACATACGACGAATACTTAGATGATCCGGAACTTCAGAAAAAAGTAAAACAAATGTATGCATCTTAATAAAAAAGACGGCTCCCTTTGAAAGGAGTCGTCTTTTTATTTAGACATCATCATAACCGCACTGTTACAGCTGCGTTCTATTTCGCGCGGCGGGCTGCTTGCTGCAGCGGATCCCATACACCATTAACAGGAGGGGAATAGCTTAAATCCAGGTCTTCTAACTCTTCGATCGTCATTCGATTAAAAAGAGCTGCAGCGAGCACGTCGATCCGTTTTTCAGCACCACTTTTTCCGATTGCCTGTCCGCCAAGCAGACGGCCAGTATCCCGATGGTATAAAAGCTTGAGATGAAGCGGCTCTGCATCCGGATAATAACCAGCTTTATTGGTAGTTTGAATGCTTGATGTTTTATACGGGATGCCGCTTTTGTTGAGCTGTGTTTCAGTTAATCCTGTGGATGCGGCGATCAAGTCAAAAAACTTGATAACGGAAGTACCGGCAACCCCTTTAAACGTTCGTAATTTACCAGCCATGTTTAATCCTGCAATACGTCCCTGCTTATTCGCTGTCGTCCCGAGCGGAATGTAATCAGGTTTTTGTTTGACGATGTGAAAATGGGTTGCACAGTCGCCCGCCGCATAAATACCGGGTATGGATGTTTCCAGTTTGTCATTGACGACAATGGCTCCGTTTTCGAGCATACGGATGCCAGTCTGTTTTAAAAAAGCAGTATTCGGGCGGATACCGACAGATACAATGATGAGATCCGCTTTATACGTATTGCCGTTTGTTTTAACCTGTCCGTCTTCAATGGCTTGCACCTCTTCATTTAATGTTACTATTACGCCATTACGTTCAGCTTCTAACTGAAGAAGCTCAGCCATATCAGGATCAAACATGGAGGCAATTTGGCTGCCTCGTTGAATGATTCGGATCTTTTTTTTCAACCGATGGATGTTTTCAGCGAGTTCAAGGCCTATATAGCCGGCACCGATAATCACGACTTCCTCGACGTCATCGCGTAAATCGTTCAAGAGCCTTACCGTATCCGGAATGGTTTTTACAACATGAATATTTTCTGCAGTAACGCCTTTCCACAATGGTAAAAGAGGGCTCCCGCCTGTGGCAATAAGTAATTTATCATACGGAACCTCAAATGGCTGCCCGTTTTCATGATTCGTACCGGTGACGATTCTCTCCTGAGGGTTAACCGATGTTGCCTCATGCAAGATACGGGCATCAATGCCATATTTAGAGCGGAATGTTTCAACCTTTCTAGCGATCAATTTCTCAGTCGATTCAATTAAGCCGCCGACAACATACGGCAGTCCGCATTGACCGTATGAGTAGATGCTTCCTTTCTCGAGCACCGTGATTTCTGCCTGATCGTCGTTGCGAACAATTTGCATCGCCGCACTCATTCCGGCTGCATCCCCGCCAATGATGACGTATCTCATTATTTCACTACCGATACATCGTCATACTCACGGCCACGGTCGAACTTGGCTACTACATAGGAACATGTCGGAACAATCTTCAAGTCATTTTCGCGCGCATATCCAACAAGAGCATCCAGCAGCTGACCTGCTGTTCCGCCGCCGCGCAATTCCTCGGATACATACGTATGATTCGCATTAATTTTCCCTTCTCCGGCTGGAACGTACGTGATTTCAGCTACGCGGCGTCCCTCTTTTTCTATATAAAACATACCCTCTTTATGATGAATTGTTTCCACTTTAAAAACTCCTTTCTCATTGTTTTATGATGGTATTATACCCATATCTATATAAATCCTTAAACCCATTATGAATTTCTGGACAAGAATATTCAAAGATAATTATGGTACAATATAAACACAATTTGAAAGTCGGAAAGGAGTTGTCGTCACTTGAAAGACCGCTCGACAACACACATTTTTTCAAAAGGAGAAGAAATCGCCAATTCGATTACACATGGCATCGGCGCATTGCTCAGCGTCGCTGCGCTCGTATTGCTCATTGTCTTCTCTGCACTGCACGGGAACGGATGGCATTTAGCGGGTTTTATGGTATTCGGTATTACGATGGTTTTACTATATATGTCGTCGACACTCGTTCATAGTTTTCCTCAAGGCAGGGTGAAGGACTTGTTTGAGATTTTTGATCACTCGTCCATTTACCTTTTTATCGCCGGCACCTATACACCATTTCTATTAATTGCAGTAAAAGGCGCGCTCGGCTGGTGGCTGTTTGGTGCAGTTTGGGGACTGGCACTGGGCGGAACGATCTTTAAATGTTTCTTTGTTAAAAGGTTCGTTGTTATGTCGACTGTTGTTTATGTCATAATGGGCTGGCTTATCGTGTTTGCCTGGGATCGGCTCGTTGATGCGCTATCCCCCTCCACTTTATCCTTTCTCGTTATAGGCGGCATTTTTTATACAGTCGGCGCCATCTTTTATGTGTGGCGGGGATTTAAGTATCATCATATGATTTGGCATCTTTTTGTGCTTGCCGGCAGTATTTTTCATTTCTTTGCTGTTCTTGGTTTGCTTCCGGACGCCTAAAAACCATTCCCGAAATTCGGGAATGGTTTTTATATTGTTTATCCTTTACATTTGTACGCCTTCTATTCATCTAAATCCCACAGCAAATTAAACGCTTTCAAACAAGATAAAATAAAATCTATTATAATTGTTGACTCCGTAACTTTGCATCAGACGGTAAAAAGACGGCGATTACTCCTAACAGCGGCAGAGCCCCGGCTAACAACATGACACTTCTGATTCCAAATGAATCTGCCATCATTCCAAACAAAACAGCGCCAAGAGCACCCATTCCGAATGCAAGTCCGACAATAAGACCTGATGCCATCCCTACTTTTCCCGGCAATAGCTCCTGTGCATACACCACCGCAACGCTGAAACTCGATAAAATAATGAATCCTGTAATGATTAAAACAGGCAAGACCGCAAACTCTGGCAGGTGCGGAAGCATCAGTGTAAACGGAACCGCTCCAATCATGGAAAAGAGAAGAACATTTTTCCTGCCGAACCGATCGGCAAGCGGTCCGCCAAAAAATGTGCCCGCAACACCTGCGCCTAAAAAAGCAAACAAATAAAACTGCGCTTTTTGGATCGAAAATCCGTACCCTTCTATTAAATAAAACTGATAAAAATTTGTGATGGCAGCTGAGTACCAGGAACGTGCGAAAACAAATAGAATCAGCAACAAGATCGCTAGTTTCATTGCATTTGGTATAGAGAGAGATGAATCTTTCCCCGATTTATTATGAGACGTACCCGTATTTATCATTTGTTTCTTGTACCAAATTGATACGTTATAAAGTAAAAAAATACCTGCTAACGTTACTGCTGTAAATAACAAGGCACCTATTTGACCAAACGGTACGAATAAAAGTGCTGTAAAAACAGGGGCTAGTGATTGACCTCCGTTTCCTCCCATCTGATAAATGGATTGTGCCAAACCTCTTTTAGAACCGGCAGCCATAAAGGCAACACGTGATCCTTCAGGGTGAAAGACAGCTGAACCTAATCCAATAAATAAAGCAGCTAGCAAAACGAGAAGAAAGTTTGGCGCAAGAGCATAGCCAATCACACCAGCAGTTGACAGCACCATGGCAAACGGCAAAAAATACGGCCGGGGTTTTACATCTGCAGCCGCGCCAAAAACAGGCTGCATAATCGATGAAGTCATGTTTAACATAAACGCGATCCAGCCAAGTTGAGAATAAGATAAGTCCAGTGACTTTTCCAGAATCGGAAACATAGCCGGTACAACTGATTGAATGGAGTCATTAATAAAATGGCCGCCGCTGATCGCAAATAAAACTCCATACGTTGTATATTGCGTGTTTATTTTACTCAAAAATGTGTCCTCCTTTCATTATTTAGACAATCGAAATATTTAAAAAAGCTTCTGCTAAGCAGAAGCAATGAATACTTGAATTATATCGAATTTAATAGACGTCTTCCAGGGCTTTTCTTAATAATGACATACTGCGGTCAAGGTCGGTTTTGACCTGTTTTTTATAAAGTTTCGCTTTTTCATAATCCGCAAATTGATAAATGACAATTTCTTTATACTTTGCCCCCTCCTGCACTTTTTTTTGACGCTTAAGGATGCCATCATCAATTAGTTCGTGCAGCGACCGGTATATTTCTGAATGGTTTGGCTCATAACCAAATGGTTTAAAAGAGGCTTTTAATTCATCCATTGCCTGCATCCCATACATTTTATGTTCTTCTACAAACCGAATCATATATAACTTTAAGAAAGCACGCTGTTTAATTAAGAATTTCCCTTCTCCTCTTGGCATACATTCACGTCCAGTCTATAATGTTTTCTTTATTTTAACACATTGAATTATAGACTTCTTTTGTTTTTAGAAAATTTGAATTTTGCACATAATTTATTATGTTAAAATCTTCTTAATTCAACTGCGTGTGCAATGCAAGGAATAGAGTCTTTCTGCAAAACTGATAATGGGGAGAGGAGAGCGCCAGTAGCCGCTATTAAAACTCGTGACCATTCGCCGGCCTTCATTTTTTGATAGATGTGCCCGCATGTAACGGCTGCGGAACATCCTGCCCCAGAACCGCCGGAAAAAACTTGCGGTTCAGAACCATATAGTAATTCACCACAATCCAAAACAGATGTTTGGGACAAATTCATCCCGCTTTCTTTTAACAATTTGATCGCAATTTGTTTTCCAATTCTGCCTAAATCCCCGGTAATAATACAATCATATTCATGCGGTTCCTGCACATGACGGATAATTGTGTCTGCTGCAGCAGGTGCCATGGCGCTTCCCATGTTATACGGGTCTTTTATTCCGTAGTCGATCACCCGGCCTGGTGACGCTGAATGGATGTAAGGCCCCTCACCGCTTAAAGACAGAATCGCTGCTCCACATGCAGTTGCCGTCCACTGAGAAACAGGCGGCTTTTGACCTCCATATTCGGTTGGGTAGCGAAACTGTTTTTCAACGGCGGAGTGATGGCTTGCTGCTGCAGTCAGCACATGTTTCGCGTAGCCGCCATCAATGAGTGCCGCTCCGGTCATAAAACCCGCCATCGATGTCGCACAGGCATTGTACAAACCAATAAAGGGAATTGACAGCGTACGTGCCGCAAAGTTTGTCGGCGTCATTTGGTTAATTAAATCGCCTGCTAAAAAAACGTCAACTTCCGCATTTTTTAATTCCGCTTTTTTCATTGCATGAACGGAAGCATCTTCCATTAACCGTCTCTGTGCTTTTTCAAAGCTGCCTTCTCCCCCGTCTAGCTTATCAAAAAATTGATCAAATGAAGAGGCTAGCGGACCTTTCGCTTCAAACGGCCCTCCAACGGCGGATGCAGCTTTGATGACAGGTTTTGTCTTAAAAATCCAGGCCATGGTTGAATCATCCTTTTCTTACTAGAATTGGTCCAGCCCCTATTTTTTATTCAAAAAAAAATGGCCTGAGCCATTTTTTGTTTAAAATGTAGTGAAATGAAGGAGTTTTTGGATTGTATAAATGATCCTTTTCGTTATAGCTATGTCTTCAGCATGTTTATGATAGTCAGCTGTATAGACCGCTCCTTCATTTCCCCATAACATATGAAAGTAGTTGTTCACTTCTGTCATGATTTTGCTGTCATTCGCGGATGAAATTTTCACGTCAGTTTCCAAATTAAAGTTGTTTAAATTTCTCGACGTATGATTGGCTGATCCGCTGATGATGACAGACTCTTTTTTCTGTTTCACATACATCATTTTTGGATGAAACTGCTCAGGGTAGTGTACAAACCATCGGACCTTCACTTTCCCATCGGTATCTTCAATCAATTCTGAAGCCATTGGAACGTTTGGCAGACCCGTCTTTTTACGCCCAAAAGAATTTTTATTCGTATCGAGAATCAGTTTAACTTCCACACCCCTGTTCGCTGCATCAGTCAATCCTTCAACAACTGTCCGGTCAGCTAAATAAAACATTGCAAGCCAAATTTCGTCTCCTTTTACTGTCTTGGCGATTTCATTCCTTATTGCTTCCTGCACTTTTCCTTCGGTTACAAGTTGTACTCGGATGCTGCCTCGATCTTGATGCTCTGGAACAGATTTCGGAAAAGATGTATCACGCCGTGTATCCGCTGCCGCTTTTTCACTTTTCAACATATCATTCACAAGCGCTCCTTTGACTTCAAACGCTGCGTTTGCAAAGTATGCACTAGCATCATGTGGATTCGCTGAACTAATGAGTGTTGTTTTTTCCGTAGTAAGAGTTTTGCGATGATTTGCTTTCACATTAAACAAAGTCAAATAGGATCGGATCGTCATATCTGGCGCTGTTTCAACAAACGCGTTCGACAGCCAGCCATTATGGCTGTCGCCAAACCATGTAAACAACATACGGTATATGCCGCTGTATACAGGGGTCGAGTCTCTTAACGGATCCATGTTCGTCATAACAACATCAATTCCTGCTTCTTTCATTTGTTCAAATTCTGGAACGTTGTGTGAATTGTAGGATGAGTTCACTTCATCAGAAATAAAGATGATCGGCATCTCTGGGTTCTCTCTTTTTTTCACCAATAACGCATCGGTTATATTTTTAACATTTCCCGGGTATTCTTTATCTTTCTCGTGATACGAGTTAAATAAAAAATAATCGATGACAATGAATTTGTCTGCTTCATCAATGATTTCCAACGTGCGTGTGAAAATCTCCTCTTTAAAAAACTTCCTGCCGTTTCGTTCGCCAGTTACATTGTAAAAAAAATCGATGTCCCCATCCGATACAAGATATTCTTTGCTTTCATATGAAATGTTTTCAGGAAGAGGTTTATAAACGTTATACAGCATAACTACAATATATATAGACAAAAAAAGAATGGCGGTCATCCGCCACTTTGCCAATTTATTCTCTCTTTTATTCAAACCCGGTCTCATCCTCTCTTTTTGCTTCTTGTACCATACCCCGATGCGTAAGAGAGATAAACCGGATAATCAATATTAATTTACATATTCAAACAACATCGCGACACCAATACCGCCAGCACTTCCAACAGCTGCTACACCGTACTTTGCCAATTTATGCGGCATGCCATAAAAAAGGCGAAGCGCAAGCATGGCACCGGATGCGCCGTACGGATGACCGAGTGCGATTCCACCGCCGAATACATTGATTTTTTCAAGCGGAATAGTGAGTTCACGGGCCGTGTATAAAATTTTGACTGCAAATGCTTCATTTATTTCCCATAAATCAATATCTGAAGGTGTTAAACAGGTTTGCTGCAATAATTTTTTGATCGCCGGAACAGGTGTGGCCGCCGGGAAATTCGGATCTGCACCGGCTGCGGCACTTCCGATAATTTTTAATCCACGGTTCGCTTTTGACGTTATCGTGACGGCGCATGCAGCATCATTATGAGCTGATGAGTTGATCGCAGTTACCGTTCCGCCTGTTTGAAATGCTGCTTTTGCGCGGCCTGCCATTTTTTCAATGGGCCTTTTTTTCACAGCTGATTCATCTGCTTTTATTCCGTGTACCGGAATCACTTCGTTTTGAAAAAAACCTTGATCATACGATTCATAGTAGCGCTTGTAACTGCGAATCGCGAAATCATCCTGTTCTTTCCGGGAAATGTGTTCCCGTGCCGCCAGCCACTCAGCAGCAATCCCCATTTCCGGATCGCCAATATAATCTGGTGAAAAAATGGCTTTTTCGGGACGTGGCGACGTGCTGGAACTTTCACATCCACCCGCAATAATCAAGTCTGCCTGCCCTGAATGAATAAGTGATGCACCAATACGAATCGCTTCTAAGCCGGATGAACATTGACGGTCTACCGTAAGTCCCGGGACGGTGTCTGGAAGTCCCGCAAGCAAGGCGGAAAGTCTTGCAATGTTCCCTCCTGGTCCTGTAACGTTGCCTAAAATGACTTCATCAGGTGGTGAGTCTAGATTAGCGTACAATGTTTTGATAACCGGTGCAGCAAGTTCTGCCGCGCCAATCTCTTTAAACATGCCGTTTTTTATGCCCACCGGTGTCCGGTACGCTCCTGTGATGTAAACACTCATTTAAACACCTCTAGTGCCATTTTTTTAAGCTCGCTGCGGGCGATTTTTCCATTTGTCGTATGGGGCAGCGATTCGGCTTTCACCCACTTGCGCGGTATTTTTTCAATCGAGAGAAGTGATTTTGCAAAAAATTGAAGATCAATCGGCTCAATATCACCTGTATATAGACATACGATACGCTCACCTAAATGCACATCCGGGATCGATGTGACAGCGGCTTCTTGTATGAGAGGGTGCGTTGTTATCACCCTTTCAACTTCTTCCGGATATACATTCACACCGCCGGTAATGATCATAAACTGCTCGCGCCCGACGATAAATAAATAGCCTTCTTCGTCTATGTACCCTGCATCCCCGACTGTATAAAATCCGTCTTCTCCTATATCCGCCTGATAGGAACCATTAATCGCGTACCCACTAAACAGCATTGGGCTTTTTACAAATACCTTACCCTTTTCTCCTGTTGTCAGTATTCGATCTCCGTCACGAATCGAAATCGTGACACCGGTACTTGGACGGCCGGATGAATCTGGTTTTCTCATATAATCATCAGGCGTCATATAAGAGACAAAACTAAGCTCTGAAGCACCGTAAAACTCATACAGTTCAGCATCCGGGTTCTGTTTCAGCCATTCTTGCTTCCGTTCAGCCGGCCATCCGGCTCCTGACAAAAATACGATTCCTTTTCCTTTCAGATTCAAATCGTATTTTAACAGTGATTCCAGCATGGTCGGGACAGCATAAAAAGCAAACGATGATGCGTTTTTGATCGTATTTACTGTTTGATGGGGCAAAAATTTTTCAAGAAGAATGATCTTCTGCCCCGTAAAAAATGCAAATGCGGCACCGTATAAAAATAGAGAATGATGAATCGGTCCGGCTATGATAGCTGACTCCTGTCCCGTTAATGGAAAATCAGCTAGCCCCGCCTCAAAACTTTTGATCCACGACTGATGATGCCGTCCAAATTGCTTCGGTTTCCCGCTGGAGCCGGACGTAAATCCGGAGTAAAAGATCGCTTCTCCGTCTTCGCAGCAATAGTCAGAGGGTACTGTTTCCATAATGGTTTGTCCTGCTTTTTCAAGATCATCTTTCCCGATAAAAAGCCGTGGAGAAGCCATTTGTAATCGCTCTTCCCGTTCTTTCCCTTTCATGCGCGGATCCAGCGGCATAAAGGTCCATCCCGCACGCGCTGCACCACAAAAAATAACAAGTGTTTCCCACCTGTTTATTGACGTAACGGCAGCGGTATCTCCGGGCTTTCCATGGGATAATAACCAGCTTGCCGCTTTTTTTGTTAGCTCTTCCCATTCAGCATATGTAAATCTCTTTGTTTCTGTCTCAACAAACAAAGAATCCGGGCACGTTTGTGCCCGGAGAGAAAATGTGGATGTAATATTCAACGATAATCCCCCCACATGAGTATATCAAAATTCACGCAGCCCTGCGAAATGACGGGACTGCCTGCAGAGCCTCCCGTAATTTAGGAACGAGAACAGCAGCAGCAGCTGATTTAATTATGTCACCAGGAATAAACGCCATGCTTGCAATGGCTACTTCACGAATGCCTACTCCCGTTACGAACGATTGAACCGGAATCCCAATTGCATATAAAACAGCGACGCCGCCGATTAAATTAGCTGTAAATGTGCGGCGGACGGTTAATTTCGCTGCACGCTCCGTCAACAAGCCGATTACGAAAGCCCCCGCAATCCAAGAGATTAAGAAACCGGCGCTCGGACCAGCAAAAACGGCAAGACCTCCGCGGCCGCCTGCTAGAAGTGGTGCACCCGCTGCGACAACAAGTAAAAATAAAATTTGGCTGACAGCGCCCAGTCTTGAACCGAGAATGCCTCCCGCAATCATGACCCCGATTGTTTGAAAGGATATTGGCACCGGTGTGAATGAGAGTGGAATAGGCGGCAAAAAGCCCAGAACCCCCATGATCGCAGCAAACATCGCAGCTTGTATCCAATGTATTGTTTTCATGATGTATGCCTCCATTATATTGTTTTTTACAGTGTAATCGAGATGCTTTTTCATTGTCAACCTAATATTATAATAGTTAACAATTAAGCTTTTCATTCATGCGCCCACAATTGATAGTCCGTGTGTTAAAATATAGCCCATGTATATCTATTTATAGGGAGTGCTTTTTTAATGATTGAACCTTCAGCCAAAATGACGGCATTTCAGCCATCAATTTTCAGTGATTTAAAACAATACACTGAAAGAAAACGAAATGAAGGAGCCGAGTTAATTGACCTTAGTTTAGGAAGCCCGGATTTGCCGCCGGATGAAAAAATTAGAAACGTGATTGCCGAGGAAAGTGCTAAAAGTTCTTCGTATGGCTATACACTTGGCGGCACAAAACGTTTTAACGAATCTGTTTCCCATTATTATGCCCGCCGTTCAGGTGTACAGCTTGATCCGGAGACTGAAATTTTACAGACGATGGGGTCGCAGGAAGGCCTTGTTCATTTGCCTCTTGCCTTCTGCAATCCAGGAGATATCGTTATCACAACGAATCCGGCATATGTGGCGTACGAAGCGGGTATAACACTAGCAGGCGCAATTCCTTATTATATGCCGCTGATTGAAGAAAACGGCTTTTTACCGGATATCGAGGCGATTCCAGAGGAAGTCGCAAAAAAAGCAAAGCTGATCATTTTTAATTTACCGGGAAATCCGGTGCCGGCAATGCCCGATGACGCTTTTTTTGAAAAAGTAATAGCCTTTAGTAAACAATATAATATTGTGGTTCTCCACGATGCCGCTTATTCTGAATTTTATTTTACCGGTACAAAACCATTCAGTTTTTTATCTGTTCCAGGAGCGAAGGATGTAGGAATTGAGATCAATTCGCTCTCTAAAAGTTTTAGCCTGGCCGGCGCACGGATTGCTTATATTGCAGGAAATGCCAGTATGATCGCGGTGTTAAAACAGTTAAAGTCCAACCTGGATTATGGTGTCTTCGCTCCTGTACAGGAAGCAGCAGCGACAGCATTGGACAATGCAGAAGAAATAACCGGCCGCTTGCGCAAGGAATTTATCCACAGACGTGATATTCTTGTGAATGGTTTAAACGATATCGGCTGGTCTGTTTCAAAACCGGACGGCGGCATGTTTTTATGGGCAAAAATACCAGCAGGAACAGATGACCGTTCGTTTGTTTTTGAAGCGATTGACCGTTCGGGTGTCGTCATGATTCCGGGCAGCGCCTTTGGGACAGGGGGTATTGGATTTGTACGAATTGCACTCGTCCAGCCTTCAAATGTCCTTACACTTGCAGTGGAACGCCTGAAAAAAATCATTCCAACTATTTGATCAATGGAGCAGGTTCATGATAAAACCTTTAAAAGTAAAAAAAGCGTTAAAGCTTTCTCCTTTTCAGTTAATCGTTCTTTTATATTTCACCGGAGCCGTTTTTTCGAGCATCCTGCTTCTCCTTCCGGTGGCTCATAAACCGAACGCTGACATTACATTTATTGACGCGGTATTTACGGCAGTCAGCGCCCTGAGCGTCACCGGGTTAACATCCGTCAGCACGATTGATACGTTTAGTACAACCGGCTACTTCTTTATTATGCTTATATTACAGGTTGGCGGAGTTGGCATCATGACATTCAGTTCGATGGTGTGGCTTTTCTTTGGAAAAAGAATCGGCATGCGCGAACGCCAGCTCATTATGGCTGACCAGAACAGGACAGACTTAAACGGCCTAGTGAAGCTAATGAGGGAAATCTTTTTACTTATTTTAGCCATTGAAGCCGCTGGAGCGTTAATACTCGGTATTTATTTTACCCAGTATTATCCAACCTTATCGGAAGCTTTCCTTCACGGGCTTTTTGCTTCGATCAGCGCGACAACAAACGGCGGATTTGATATTACAGGGGCATCACTCATTCCATTTGCGGATGATTATTTCGTTCAGTTTGTTAATATGATTTTAATTATTCTCGGCGCGATCGGTTTTCCTGTACTTATTGAACTGAAAGATTTTATTACGTACCGTGGAACGCGGAAATATGAGTTCAGCTTATTTACGAAGCTAACTGTAACAATGTATGTGATTTTAGTGGTGATCGGCATAGTGGGGATTTATTTTTTTGACCGGCATCATTTCTTTGCAGATAAAAACTGGCATGAATCCTTCTTTTATGCAACGTTTCAATCGGTCGCCTCTAGAAGCGGCGGTTTAACAACAATGGATTTGAATGAGTTCTCTTCTCCGACTCTTCTTTTACTTTCGATCTTGATGTTCATTGGTGCATCTCCTTCCAGCGTTGGAGGAGGCCTCCGGACGACAACGGTAGCGATCGCAGTTTTGGGTGTTTACACATTTGCGCGCGGTAAAAATACGATTAAGGTATTTAATCGTGAAGTTCATCCAATTGATATGCACCGGTCATACGTCGTCATGGTCACAGGGACATTCATCTGGGGAATGGCGATTATTTTCATGTCCTATTTAGAACCGGAAATTGGATTGCTGCCTATCTTTTATGAAGTTTCTTCTGCATTTGGTACAACCGGCTCATCACTGGGTATCACCCCTCATTTAAGCACGCCGGCAAAAATGATTTTAATCGTTCTCATGTTTATCGGACGAGTCGGATTATTCTCACTCCTATTCCTCATTCGCGGGAAAGAAATAAAAGATTCGTACCATTATCCAAAAGAACGCATTTTAATCGGGTAATAAAAAAGCCAGCGTAAAAGACGGCAAAACCTGTAGACAAAGTCTTAGCTTAGAAGACGATGTTTACAGGTTTTTTTATATTCAATACGCTTTTACTGCATCCTCATAATCCTTTGGTGTATCAACATCGAAGATCACGCCCCTATCATCAACAGGTACGAAAATATGTTTCTCCGCAAACTTAAATATCCTTTTCGCGCCTTGGTCACCTGACAATTCTCCAACATAGGGAAACAGTCCGGAGGGAATAAAAACAGGGTGTCCCGTTTGACCGTTATAAGTTGGCTGAATGATACATGTTGAAGAGGTTTCCAGGTTCATGATTTTATCAAATAATTGTAATATGGTCTTTTCCTTAAATAACGGCTGATCTCCTAAAAAGACCATCACCCCTATTATGTCTGTATCGGCATGTAATATTGCTTCTTTGATGGAACTGCTTAAACCTTCGTGAAAGTGATCATTTGACACCCATTTAAACCGTGTGTCCTTAATGATGACTGAATTCTTTATTTCTTCTTTTTTAAACCCTACTACTGAAATGATTTTTGAAAATGGAAATGATAGTACTTTTGTTAAGATGAGCTCTGCCATTGCGACACCTTGAATCGGTAATAACTGTTTTAACTGCCCCATCCTTGAAGACTTCCCCGCTGATAAAACGACAGCCATTATCGGAATGTTGTCTTTCATTTACTAACCTCACATTTCCTAATTCTATATAAAGCAATACTCGGCCATCCGCAGGAATTCCACTTTCATGCTGCACTTTTACATTTTTTCTTTTTCAACTAAATTAGCGATTATGGCTCCAATCGTTAAAGCCCATACTGGAGCGCTAATATAAAAAACAATAATATTTGATAAAGCTATAACAAAGGTAAATGTAACACTCATCGTCATTTTTTGTTTGGAAAAACTTAGATTTAAACTCGATCCCAGAACTCCTAATAGGGCAAATCCTGCCAGAAGCGAGACAAAATCGTTTGGCAGCGAATTTATAAATGGCACGATCATCCAAGCAAAAACCCCGAATAATAAAATCAGAATTCCTGATACAATTGCAGCAATATATCGTTTATCTTTTTCTCCAGCTTCATGACTTGAACAAATAGCAGACATCATACCTGCTACATTTGCCGATTGTCCTCCAAATAACCCGGCTGCCATAGAAAAAACACCGCTTAATGTCACAATCCGATTTGTCGGAGGCTTATAATCATTTTGTTCAAGTGCGCCAATACCCGGTGCGGCATCATTGCTTAAAATTAATAAAGCAAGTGGAAATGAGACAGTAAGTATAGATAACCAGTTGAAATCGGGATATTGAATATATGGCAAAACAAACGTTAATTCTTTATCGTATTGTTGGAAATCTTGTGTAAGAAACAACAAGAGAAAACTTGTAAAAATTGCTGCCAATACGGGTGGTATTCGCAAGTTCCATTTGGAGAATACGAAATAAACGAAAAGAGCAACACCACCAATTAAAGGAAGGTGGTGCAATCCGATGATAAATCGAACAACATAGTTTGTAATTAAACCAGCTAACATCGCTGCAATGATTTCCTTTGGGATATATTTTAATAACCTTGAAAACAAGCCTAATATCCCAATAAGAAAAATAATGACGCTTGACATGAAATAGCTCCCGATTAATTCACTGTATGTAAAGTGTGGAGCAACTGTTGCAAGAAAAGCTACTCCACTAATCGAGTGAGCGCCTACAATCGGAATTCTATAATAAAGGGGAAGAAATATACTGAATAATCCTCCAAATACATAAACTGAAAACATCCAAAAAATCGTCTGTTCATTTGAAAAATTCCCATTAGAAGCTGCCTGCAAAATAATAACCGGAGGGCCTGTTGCTGCTAATAAGCCAGATACTACTCCTGCTGAGATATTCTTAGTATTTATATCCTTAAGAGACCTGCTTTTTCTTTTCTGCTCCATTTCTAAATTCATTTTATCCTCCCTCCTGGACTTAGCTGTAAATGAGATCCGGCAAAACCATTGAGATGGAAGGGACAAATGTTACGACGATTAAGATAACAAGTGCGACAACAATAAACCTTACTAGCCCTGGAATCATTTCCACAAGGCTCATTTTCGTAATACTGTTTGCTACAAAAATGTTCAAACCAAACGGCGGTGTAAATGTGCCAATTGCTAAATTTAACACCATAATGATGCCTAAATGAACTGGGTCAATTCCAAATGAGAGAGCCGCCGGCAAAATTAAAGGAGCAATAATCACCAAAGCTATTGTCGAATCTAAAAACATTCCAATAAGTAATAAAATCAAATTTAAAAATAACAGAAATGACCAATCTGCAACAAATTGTTCCGCTAAATAATTAGACATCTCAAGCGGAACTTTAGCAATGGTCAGAACCCATCCAAATGCAGAAGCAGCCCCGATTAAAATCATAATTTGAGCTGTAGTGCCTGCGGTTGATAAACATAGATCATAAAGCTTTTTCATCGTAATTTCTTTATAGACAGCCATTCCGACAAAAATAGAATAAAGCGCGGCTATCCCGGCAGATTCTGTTGGTGTAAATACCCCGAGGAAAATTCCGCCCATAATAATAACAGGAACAAGAATGGACCAAGAAGCCTCTTTTGTTGCTTTCCAAAACTCATATTTCGTCGCTTTGGGCTCTTTTTGAAGATTATTTTTTTTGGAATAAAAGTAGGTGTATCCTAAAACGACAATAGAATAAAGAAGTCCTGCCCCTAATCCTGCCATAAAGAGGGCGCCAACGGATGTATTAGTGGAGGTCGCATATAGGATTAGTGTAATACTTGGAGGAATCAATAATGAGACAGAACCAGATTGGATAATTAAACCGCTTGAAAAACTTTTCGTGTACCCATTTTTTAATAGTTCCGGATACAGCACCTTACCAACAGCGATTACTGTAGCAGGGCTTGAACCTGATAAAGCGCCAAAAAATGACGCAGCTGTCTGAGTCGTCATGGCCAGTCCACCACTAAAATGACCTACAAGCGTCCTGCACCAGCGAATGATTCGAGTGGAAAGCCCGCCAACATCCATAGCATTTGCAACCAAAATAAAGAAAGGAAGAGACATTAGAACAAATTTATCAATCCCCCCAAACACTCTTTGCATAATGATCATTGGAGAAAGATCTGTAAAGAACCATAGGCTCGTTATGGAAGACAACAATAACGCTACAAAAATGGGAACTCCTAAAAATAACAAAACAAACATTAATAGAATCAATGTTAATACCATATGACCACCCCTAATCCTTTAATAAATTATCGAATATCTTCCACTTTTCTAAAAAGGACTTCGATAATCTTTTGAGAATATCGAATGGCCATTAATAAACCCGAAAATGGAATCACTATATAAATGATGTACATCGGCACATTTAGTGCAGGTGAAAATTGACTTGTATTCATACTAAAATTGATGAATTCGAAACTAAACCATGAAAAAACAAGAGCAAAAAGCAAGCCGATTGAATAATTGATTAAAACCAAACTTTTTTTAGCGTTTCCTTTTAGCAATCCAGGCAGAAAGTCAATGAACATATGATCATTTTTCCTTACACAGTAACTAAGACCAATAAATGTAACCCAGATTAATAAATATCGAATTAATTCTTCAGCCCAAATCGATCCATTCCCTGTAAGGCGCAAAAAAACATTAAATAGTACCAATAATGCTGAAACTAATATCGCAGCTGAAATAGATATTTCTTCTATTTTATTTAAAATCTTCACTGATCTTCCCCCCATCTTTACAAGAAATACAGGAGGACGAAAATGTATACCTCCCGTCCTCTCCACTATTGCACACTTATAATTGACTTCTTATTAATTCCAGCAATTCTTTCTTCTCTTTATTGTCACTTAGCTCATCATGCAATGGTGTTGAGGTCTCAATAAACGTTTGTTTTTGTTCGTCTGTTAACTCAAATACTTCAATGTTTGTTTTTTTAAGTTCCTGCAAATATTCCTTGTTTTGCTTTATATTCAGTTCAACTGCATATTCACCAGCTTCGTTTTCTGCTTCTTTCAGCACGTTTTGGATATTAGAAGGAAGCTGATCAAACCAGTTTTGGTTAACAGTAAAAATATAAAATTGGTAACCATGATTAGATAACGTCAAGTATTTTTGAACTTCGTAGTACTTTTGGGTGTAAATGGTTTCTAGTGGGTTTTCCTGTGCATCGACAGTACCTTGCTGGAGAGCACTATAAAGTTCCGAAAAATCAATCGGAACAGGGTTCCCTCCCCAGCTTTTGTACTGTTTCAATAAAGTCTGGGAAGGGATAACTCTAACATTTACTCCATCGAGGTTTTCAGGGGATAATACAGGCTCGTTATTGCTTGTAATTGCCTTGTATCCGCCTGCCCAGAACCCTAGTCCCGTTAATCCGTTATTTGAAAGTGACTCAAGCGCTTTTGATTCAACTTCACCATCAACCGCTTTCCAAAGTGATCCCTCATTTGTTGGCCATAAATATGGATATTCAAATACTTTTAAATTTTCATCGAACGTTGAAAGTGTCGAAATGAGTGAAATTGACATTTCAATGGTGCCCATTTGCGTAGCTTCCACTTGCTCCCTTAATGAACCGAGCTGGGATGTCGGGTAAATATCAACTAACACTTCCCCGTTTGTTTTTTCTTCAACCAGTTCTTTAAATTTAAAAGCCCCTTTTGTCTGTGATGTCATTAAAGGTGTCGACGTTGCCAATTTGATCACCATCGGTTCTTTTTCAGCTTGGACACTTGTTAAACTGTCTCTTCCACATGCAGTGAGCACGAATAGAGATATGACAACTAATACAACCATTACTGTGTAATTTAATCGCAAAGTAATCCCCCCTTTTCGACGTTTTTTCTGAATACTCAAATAAATTATTTTAGATAATCAGCCGCATAAAACTCTGCTTGCTTCCATTTCCCGTCTTTAACTTCCATTAAAGAGTAAGAAGCGATAACATTTCCATGGTCATCAAAGTCAATTGGTCCGGAAGCTCCTTGATAATTGATATCCTGACCAGCCTTTAATTCTTTCAATCCTTCTTCGAATGTATCAACTTCTTTGCCAGGAGGGTTCGTCACCTCTCGTATCTTTTCATTAATAGCGGACCCGCTCGCTTCTCCTCCAGCTTCCATTGCGAGTGCTGACGCAATAAGAAGATCATACGTATTCGCATTATAATAACCGCCAGATGGAACAGCGTTGAATCGTTTCTCATAATTTTCGTTGAAACGTTTAAAGGCGGCGTTGTTTTCATCTTCCATTGGAATAACTGTTTTAACACCTTCCGCCACACCTTTTCCAACGACATCAATGAATTCTTGAACAGCCACGTCCGGCGTTACATACCATTCCCAATCATAGCCGCGCTGCTCTGCCGCTTTGAAAATAATCGGTGCCGTATCAATACCGCCAGAATAGTAAACGAGCTTAGGATTCACTGAAGCAATTTGTTTTAACTCTCCATTATACGTATTTTGACCGATATTAAAGGTTACTTCCTTTAAAATTTTGCCGCCTAACTCTTCGAAAGTCTCCCTAAACCTTTCAACGTCACTTTGTGCTCCTTCATAGTTGCCAACCATAACAGCTACTTCCTTAATCCCATTATCAATTAATATCTTTGCGCGGACTTCTCCAATAAGAGAGTCTGATGCAGCTGTACGAAAGGCAAAATCCCCTCCTACTTCATCTAACTCAGTAGAACCCGCAAATGCAGACATAATAGGCACTTTCGCTTTTGGTGCTTCATTTAACAATGCGAGCATTGATTCAGTTTCCGGACCTATTGCAGCAACCGCACCATCAGCATTTACTAATTTTTGATACCCTTTAATGGATCCTTCGACAGTGGAAGCCGTATCCACATCGATCACGTTTATTGTTTTACCGTCAAGTATTCCCCCAGCATCATTAATTTCTTCCTGGGCAAGAATCATGGAATTAACATTTTCCTTCGTAAAAGAACCAAGCCAGCCGGTCAAGCCGGATAAAAATCCAACATTTATGCTGTCGCCTGTACTCCCGCTACCGGCCGCACCTCCTCCATTGGAGGATGAACAGGCTGTTAACATTGAAAAAATTAAAGATGCTGACAAAAAAGCTGTAACATTTTTCTTCATTTAATTTCCCCCTTTTAATGGCCTAAAAATAATTGTTCAAAATTCTCTTCTTCCAGAAACTCTCTTCCTGTACGTACCATTTTGATAATGCCAGAGTCCATTAAATAAACACGATCGGCATGTTTCAGCACATCTTTTGGATTTTCCTCTACAACCCAGACAATGGTTGTTCCTTGGCTGCAAGTTGCTACAATCATATCGATTAACCCTTTGATTATTTGCGGAGCCAACCCTGTTATCGGTTCATCTAACAATAGAAATGTAGGGTTTACGATGAGAGCACTGGATAATGCTAACATTTGCCGTTCTCCTCCGCTTAATGTGCCGGCCTTTTGCCCAAGCCTTTCTTTCAAGCGTGGAAACATATCCAGCATTTCATCGATACGTGCTTTTGGATTTTTTAGTGTATAGGCCCCCATTTCCAGGTTTTCCTGTACAGTTAATTCCGCAAATACATTTTTTCGCTGTGGAACATATCCCAACCCCAGCCGGGTGATCTCACTAGGCGCTTTATTATCGATTCGTTTTCCCTGGAAATAAATAGAGCCCTTCAATGCCGGCAGCAGCCCGCTAATTGTATGCATCAAGGTCGATTTCCCCGCGCCATTAGAACCTATAATCGCAACCATTTCCCCCTCATTTACTTCAAGGTTCACCTCATGTAAAATAGGAATCTTTCCGTATCCTGAAACCAGCTCATTCACTTCAAGCAGACTCATTTTCATTCACTCCTAAATACACGGATTTGACTCGTTCATTATTCGATATTTCTTCCGGCGTGCCCGATGCAATTAATTCACCGTTTGCCAAACAGTAGATCCGATCGCAAATCCGATAAATAAATCCGAGGTTATGGTCAATAACAAGGAAAGTCATTCCTTCCTCCCTGAGACGAAGAATATGTTCAACCATTTTGTCGAGCATTACAGGATTCACCCCTGAAGCAGGCTCATCTAACAGCATGATTTTAGGATTTGCCATCAGCTGCCGGCACAGTTCTAGCAATTTCAATTCTGCCGCACTCAAATTTTCTGCAAGTTCATTCCGTTTTTGGAACAAATTAAACTGTTCTAACAAAGCGCAAACCTTATAATAATTCTCCCTTTCGTGTTGAACAATTGATTTTCTTTTTAAAAAGGTGCTGAAAATCCCTTCACCTTTTTGCTTTGGAACGACCATTAAATTTTCTAAAACTGTTAATTTTGGAAAACCAACAGGTGTTTGAAAAGTGCGTAATAACCCTTTTTCAACAACCCTTTCCGGAGTCTCCCTGGAAATATTTTCACCTAAAAACTGAACCCCTCCTTTACTGGAAGAGAGAAAAAGACTGATCATATTAAATAACGTTGTTTTTCCAGCGCCATTTGGTCCGATTAACCCAACAATTTCTCCCTTTTTCACTTCAAGATTTACATCTTTTACAGCTTGAATCCCACCAAAACTTTTACTTATGTCATTAACCAGCAACATTTCTTCTCCCTCCATCCGGTTCATTTACTATGGAATTTTTCAGCTCTAAATTAAACAACCTTTCTACTGATTTAAATTTTTCTGCTATGAAGCCTTGAGGGAGAAATCTCAATACTAGGATTAGCAGCATACCTGAAATCAATTGCCTTATTCCAGCCAGTAATGTACTGTATTCCGTTGGCACAGGGATAAATCTTGTTGCTTCTTGAACGAAAATTAAAACAAATGCTCCTATTATTGCTCCTTTGTTGTTGCCAATCCCCCCTAAAACAAGGGCCGTCCACACGGTGAATGTAACGGTTGAGTAAAACATATTAGGTGCAATAATCGACATGTACCAAACATAAAAACAGCCTACTACACCGACCATTGAACTGCTTAAAACAAATACTTTTAATTTTGTTTTAAAAATTTCCTTCCCAATTGATTGAGTCACCTGTTCGTTTTCTCGAATTGCCCTCATATACCTGCCCATTGGTGAATCAGCTAATCTTTGTGCAAAGAAATAATAGCCTCCTAATGCAGCCAATACCAATCCTGCAAAAAACACCATATAAATGGAACCTGGAATAACCTCCTGAAAAGGTTTTTCTAGTCCGAATATTCCGACATTTCCGTTTGTCAGCCAATCTTCATTTGTCGCGACAATCCGGATAATCTCAGCAAATGCAAAAGTGGTAATTAATAAGTATTCGCTTCTTAAACGAAGAGCGGTAAATCCTATAAACAAACTGAGCAAACCTGTAATAACTGCTGATGCGATTACTCCGATCACCATGGGCAATCCAAGCCCGTATGGTGCATCAGTTGAAATCAGTGTATAAGAATAGGCGCCTAAAGCAAAATAACCAACGACCCCAAGATCCCACAATCCCAGCATTCCTCCATTGACATTCAATGAAATAGCCAGCATTGCATATATTCCGCCTAAAGCGACAAGGCCAGAGATAAAAACAAGTGCTTCCATTAGGCTGTACCTCCTTTTGAAAGTCCTTGAGGTCTTATTAACAATACAAGGATAACGAAAATAAAGGCAATGGCGGTCCGATAAGATGTTGGTACGATGATTGTGCTAATATCCATGCTTAAGCCAATAATAAGTGCCGCAAGCATCGTTCCATAAAGATTCCCCATTCCTCCAACGATGGCAACCGACATAATAATTAATATTTGCTGCCATCCCAGCTCCATATTAAGAGTGCCTGTCATGGCCAGCAAAATCCCTGCCAATCCAGCAAGACCAGATGAAATTAACCAAACATAATCGGATAATTTTTTTGAATTAATCCCTCTAATCTGGGCAAGATCACGATTCTCCGCCATTGCCCTAAACCCTTTTCCATTTTTCGTCTTCGTTAAAATAAAATGGAGGGCCATTACGCATGATAGCGACAAAATGATAATAAACAGTTCTTGATAGGAAATAATTTGTTTGCCGAGCAATTCAATCATACGGCTTGTTTCCAGTCCATACGTGCGAATGTCTGGACCAACTATCGCTTGAATAATTCCATAGATGACCCAGGAAAGGCCGATTGACGTAAAAAGCAAAACTAAAATCCCGCTTTTTCGTACTGGAAAATAAAAAATTTTTGCTAATAACAAGCCAACAAATGCTGTCAATATAACAGAGGACACTAAAGATAGACCAAATGGAATGTTTAGCACTTCTTTGAAAAGATAAGCAAAATAAGCGCCAATAAGTAATAGTTGGCCATGGGCGATATTTAAAAAATTTTCTGTTTTCCATACCATTGAAAAACCGATTGAAGCAATAATTAAAATACACCCTGTTACAATCCCAAATACAATATAATCCATCTCTGTCCCTCCCTTTCATGATCTAAGCATGAATTTTCTTTTTCCCTTTCAGGTGTCCCGAGGTTTTTTCATTTCGTACGGCAAGGAGCTCAGAAATAATGCTTATCGCGACCTCTTCAATTGTTTCAGCTCCCAAATCAAGTCCTACAGGAGAATATATCATTTTGTCTGAATACACATATCCAACTGATCCAAGCAATTCATCTGACCGTTTAATAGGGCCCAGCAGCCCGACATATTTTGGATTGCACTGGAGGGCTAATTGGAGAGCTTCCCGATCTCTTTCCATATGGTGGTTCATGATGATCCAATATGAGTCATGCAGCTCAGGTAAACCATCCATCATGTCAGACTCAGCAATCATATGATTCACTCCTGGAAACCGGGACTCGTGATTAAATTGCGTTCTTGGATCTAATACGGTCACATCAAAGTTTGCTTTCAAAGCCAGGTCAACAACAGGGACTGCATCATGCCCAGCACCACAGACAACGATTTTTTCAAGAGGAAAGTTTGTATCGATGACAAAACGCTTGCTTCCTGTTTGGATAACGTGCGCAAACTTTTTATCGTGTTTAGAAATACCATTTAATAGATCAATAGGTATATTTTCACCGTTTTGCGCTAATACCTCATTTTGAGCGTTTAGCAGCCATCCTTCTCCAGAGAAAGTGTCAAATACAAGACGGATGATTTGATTTTTGCACGCTTCTTCGTTTATCCTGTTCCAAAAAAGAGATTCTCTTTCTATCGGAAGTATCAATACCTCTAAAGAACCTTTGCAGCCAATGCCTAAACCCCAGAGGTCATTTTCACTCAAATTGTAAGACTTTGTCATTGCCTTATTTTGTTCAATGGCGATTTTCGTCCATTCTGCTAAATCACTTTCCAAGCATCCTCCACTCAGGCTTCCGGATATTTGTCCATCGCTCGAAATCAGGATTTTCGTTCCGGGTTTTCTATAAGAAGACCCTTTCACCTCTGTGATCATAAGCATCGCTGCCTTTTCATCCCGCTTCCATACCTTGTTTAATTGCAAAGAAATATCTTTTATTTCTTTTAAGAAAGACACTTTACTTCACTCTCCATTTCGCCTGATCTGTATCTTTGAACAATTTTATATCTTTTAAAGAAATCAAATGGGTGAGGTAAGGGGCCACCGTACGAAAAGCCTCTGTTTCAGGAAAATATCCTTCACTTCCCAGTAATGGATTAATCCAAATAATTTGGAAAACTTCTTGATTTAATTTTTTCATTTGGGTATTTAATTGTTCCATATCTCCCCGGTCCCAGCCATCACTGAAAATTAAGATTGTCGTGAGTTGAGGAGACAGTCTGGATGAATGATATTTACGAAAATCTCTTAAACATTGGCCAAGATTAGTACCATTAGAGGAAATACGGAGCCGTTCATTTAGCAGTTCCATCGTTTGTCCGTACTGACGGTTGAAAAATTTAGAAACTGGATAGATCGATGTGCTAAAGAAAAAGGTGTCCGCTCTCCCGACAGAGCGATGTAGTTGATAAAAAAGAGGCAAATACATTTTTATATATATTTCCATTGATCCACTAATATCGATAAGTGTTAATAGTATCTGTTTATCCGTTTTGCTTTTTCCTTTTTTATACAATTCTAAAAATTCCATAGCACCGTGTTTTATATTTTTACGCAATGTTTTCTTTAGAAAGAAATCATTATTGCCTTGAATAAGACTATCCTTTTGCATTGAATTCGTAAGTATTGTCAAAAGCTGCTTATATTCTTTCGATTTGGATAAATCTTGAATAGGCACTGATGTAAATTCTTTCAGCATGAGTCTTTCATCAGGCGAATAGGTGTACATTTTGCCGGCCTGTTCTAAATCTTGTTGAAAATCTTCTTTTACTAACATGTCATCATCCAATTCATTCATGCTCGCATCTGAAGAAGACAGATTTACATCCAATTCTTCCACATCTGCTTTCTTTTGAGCATCATTCATTTCTTGATCGCCTGTTTCTTCTTCGGATTCGATTTCTTTCCCCGCGTAAGGTACCGCATCTTCCCAAAATCCTCGAAACACACGATCGTAAACTTTATAATCTTCATGACTGGTACAGAAGATACAGCGAAGCCCATAATAAAATTTTTCTTTTTGCAGCACATTGATCTCTTTTAATGCTTCTATAGCCTTTAAAGAATGACTCTGGTTAATCCTTAAACCATCATCTTTTAGACGGCGGGCAAATCTGACAATGGTTTCATTAAGATGAAACGTATCCATTTATCCAATCAGCCTATTTAAAATATTTTTGCTGTCTTTTAGAGCGTCATCCAAAGACTTTATGACCATATCCGTATCTTCTTTTGTTTTAACCAGGCAGCCTGCCGTGTTTTTTAGAATATTTTTATCCCATATGTTATCTAACCCTAAGCTCGAAATGGTTCTCGCCCAATCAAGGCTTTCCGATAATCCAGGTTTTTTATCTAAAGGATATTTTCTTAGCACAGATAGGAAGGAACAAATTTGGTTTAGGAGAATTTCTGATAATCCTGACGTTTTGCTGCGAATAATCTCCATCTCTTTATCAAGAGATGGATAATCAATCCATTGATAAATACACCTTCTTCTCAAAGCATCATGTACATCCCGTGTTCGATTGGACGTTAAAATAACTCTCGGTTTATGGAATGTTTTAATCGTACCAACTTCGGGAATACTAATTTGAAAATCAGATAAAAACTCTAGCAAGAACGCTTCAAACCTTTCATCCGAACGATCGATTTCGTCGATTAGCAATACGACAGGCTGTCTTGATTGGAGTGCTGCCAATAGAGGGCGGGCTATTAAAAAATCTTTATGAAAAAGGTCTTCCTCTTCTAAAAACTGCCCATTCAAGCTCTCTGTCTTTAGAAGATGATGTTCCCGCATTCTAATGTTTAAAATTTGTTTTAAATAATTCCACTCGTAAAGCACTTCATTGCTTTCAATGCCTGGGAAGCATTGAAGTCGAATTAAATTCCCATTTATTCTCTTAGCCATTACTTTCGCTACTTCCGTTTTTCCCACACCCGGGTCTCCCTCTAAGAATAGGGGCTGTTCCAGAATTTCTGAAATATAGATTGCCATGAGCAAGGAAGGATCAGCAATATACCCTTGTTCTTTTAATTGTTGCTGTAACGCTTCAATTTTTTCATTCACATTCATCAAACCCCATTTTTTTATTGTGCTTCCGCCAATTGGATTAAATCTCTCAGTCTGTTTGGGCTAATTGGAACAGAATTAATTTTGATATTCAGCGGCTTCATTGCATCACAAACAGCATTGGCAATGGATGCTGGCGGACAAATGGCTCCTCCTTCTCCCACGCCCTTCACACCAATAGGGTTTCTCGGTGAAAGAAATTCTTGATGGCCCATCTCAACAACGGGCACTTCCATTGCTGTCGGGATTAAATAATCCATATAAGTTCCGGTCACTAACTGGCCGTTTTCGTCATATATGATCTCTTCATATAAAGCACCGCCAATTCCCTGCGCAACTCCACCCTGTATTTGGCCGTCAACAACCATCGGGTTTAATACGCGCCCGCAATCGTGAATAACAACATATTTTAAAATCGTAACAAATCCTGTTTGTTTATCTACTTCAACAATTGCCACATGGAATCCTGATGAAAATGTAACGGATGGCGGGATAAAATAATGGGTTACACTTGCTCCAGGCTCCATTCCTTCCGGTACTTTACTTCGCGGGCCTGGTTTAGCAGCCAATGCAATTTCCCGCAAAGTGACAAATTTTGATGGAAGCGCTTTCGGATACACTTTCCCTTCTTTCATTTCCAAATCGTTTGGTGCTACTTCTAACATTTCACCCGCTATAGCAAGAAATTTCTCACGCAATCGTTTTGATGCTACTTGAACAGCTGAACCGGCCGTTACAGCACCTCTGCTTGCAAATGTTCCTACACCATAAGGCAGCAAGCTGGTATCCCCGGCTTTCACTGTTACTTGATCCGGACTTACGCCAAATTCATCCGCACATATTTGGGAAAGTGTTGTTTCATGACTTTGACCATGTGGACTGGAGCCTACATAGGCTAAAATATGTCCTGACGAATCAACTCTAACGACCGCACCCTCGTGGGGACCAATTCCTGTTCCCTCAATATATGAGGAGACCCCAATTCCAATATACCTCCCTTTTGTTCTTTCCTCGATTTGTTCTTGGCGAAATTGTTCGTATCCCACAATATTCAGCGCCTGCTTTAACCCTTCTGGATAATCACCATTTTCCAAAACCATGTGTGTCCCATCCCGATAAAATAAATCCGTTTCATAAGGCATTTCTTCGGGCTGTATGAAGTTTTTTCTTGAAACTTCTATAGGATCCACATTTAACTTGTCTGCTATCATATAAATTAATCGGTCCATAACAAATACAGCTTCCGGCCTTCCCGCTCCGCGATACGGCACATTTGGTGTTTTGTTTGTTAAAACAATTTCTCCCACAATATTATAATTTGGTATTTTGTACATTCCTCTAAGATGTGCGGCACTGTTATAGGCACAGCATAAAGCAAAAGAATTGTGAGCTCCATTATCCAGCAAAAAATGATCCTTTAACGCCAATATCGTTCCATCACTTTTAAAAGCTACTTCAACATCATGAACTTGATCACGAGAATGTCTTGTACTTTGCATATGCTCCAGCCGATCCTCGATCCACTTCACTGGCCTTTTGTGTTTCATAGCAAGGTAAGGAATCACAATCTCCTCAGGATAAACAGCACATTTTGGACCGAATCCTCCCCCGACATCCGGTGCAACCACACGGATATTATCTTCGACTAAATTAACGAGTTTAGAAATGTAAGAGCGAACCATGTAAGGAACTTGAGTAGAAGACCAAACTTGTAATTGGCTGCTCCGTTCCTCATATTCCGCTACTACTCCTCTAGTCTCGAGCGGATTTCCCGATACTCTCGGCGTTTTTAATTGTGTTTTTATCGTATAATCTGCTTGTCGAAATGCACTTTCTATGTTGCCGACTTTTACTTCAAAGTGAGATTGGATGTTATTGTTTAACTCCGCATGGATAACTGGCGCAGCTTCTTTTTTTGCTTCATAAGGATCTGTGAGAACGGGCAGCGGTTCATATTCTACTTTAATTAACGCAACGGCATCTTCAGCAAGATAGCGGTTATTTGCTACGACAATGGCAATTGCTTGTCCAACAAATGTTACTTTGTCTTTGGCAAGCATTGGTTCAGGATTTCTCTTAATGGTTGGTTTAATTTCTTGTTCTAGATTAGAAGGTAATGTAAATTCGACAAATTCTGTAAATGGCTTTACTTTTCCTTCTAAATCAGAAGCAATCACAACGTCTATTACCCCTTCATATTCTTTTGCCTTTGATATATCAATATTTTTGATTTTTGCGTGAGCATAAGTACTTCGTAATATAGCCGCTTCCGCCATGTTATCTAAGCGTATATCCGCTACAAATATTCCTGTACCTGTTAGAAGTCGGTAGTCTTCTTTTCTTTTCACATTCTGTCCAACATACTTTGACATATCCGAGCCTCCTTATTGAGAATTTTTGGAAGAGTATGCTTCTTTTATTGCACTTATGATATTGCTGTATCCCGTGCATCGGCATAAATTCCCTGATATGCACTCCTTAATTTCTTCATCAGATGGCTGTTTAGAATTGTTTTTCATATAGCTTTCTATCGACATTAAAAACCCAGGTGTACAAAATCCGCACTGAAGTGCATGATTGTTAGCGAATGCTTGCTGAATCGTATTCAAAGAACCATCTTTCGAACTAAGGGATTCTACTGTCTTAATTTCACAGCCGTCTGCTTGAACTGCTAACATTAAACAAGAACGGACTGACTCTCCATTTACTAAAATGGTACAGGCACCACAAACTCCGTGTTCACATCCTACATGTGTTCCTGTTAATCCTAGATCATCTCTCAGGAAATCTGATAATAATAGCCTGGGTTCTATTTGCCGCTCCATTTTCTCCCCGTTTACATTTAATGCAACAGAAACCACATTTTGTTGTTCAATTCGATCGGCATTTACATTCATTCCAATAGAAAATACGCTCATATTTCCACTCCTTCCATTGCACGATCTGCGGCTCGGCACAACGCCTTCTCCAACAATATCCCTGATAAATGTCTTCGATACTCCCCTGAACCATGAATATCCCCTTCCGGATCAAGGTCATCCAGCTGCATAACCGCAGCCTCTTTCAGGATCGTTTCATCTGGTTTTTTTCCAATTAGAAAACGTTCAACTTCCTCCGGGATAAAAGGGACAGCATTTGCTCCGCCCAAGGCGATTAAGGCTTCTGATATCCTTCCAGTCTCATCAACATCAATAACGGCTGCTGCTTCGACGAGTGCAAAATCACCATGACGTCTGGCAACCTCTTCAAATGCATACCCGCAGCTTTCATGTATAATTGGAAAACGAACTTCTTTTATCAGTTGATCGGGTTCCAATGACGTTAATAAGAAACTGAGAAAAAATTCTTCCGGAGATACCGTTATTTCCTCTTCTTTCGAGACAATGACAATTTCACCGCGCAACGCTGTCAGCACACATGGCAATTCTGCTGAAGGATCTGCATGGGCGATACTTCCACCAACCGTTCCTCTGTTTCTAATTTGAGTATGACCTACCCACCGGATTGCTTCAAAAAGCAACGGACACTTTTTCTTGATCAAATCTGAATTTTCCACTTCAACATGACGAGTCATTCCACCTATTACAATCATGTTTCCTTCTTGCCTGATTCCTTTAAGATCGTCTATTCTACTTAAATCGATAATGTGTTTAGGTGTAGACAGCCTCATATTTAAAATGGGGATCAAGCTTTGGCCGCCCGACATGATCTTGGCGTCTTCTCCGTATTGATCCAGTAAGTCCAGAGCTTCAGCATAATTGCCGGGGCGATGATATGAAAATTTAGGCGGCTTCATCCTATACCTCCAATAACTGATTTATATTAAAAGTCTTTTTTGTATACGGCGAACTGTTGAATTCAGCACCAGCACGGCTGAGCACTAGTGCTGCTACTATATAATTTGATTGAATATTCAATCTTTTTTGAGTATAAAATTTATATAATTAACGTAGTTTCTCTTTTATACGGAGGTTTTAATCGTTTTCTGAATGTCCTTAAAAAACTTGTCTGCTAAAAATTTTGCTACTCCAGATAAAACCCGGTTTCCGACACTTGCAATCGTTCCTCCCACCACGGCATCACATTGCCACTTTAGTGAGCACCCACTATCAATTTGGGATAAATGACAGTCCATCTTTGCAGCGACATGACCGGGATTTCCGCTTCCTTCCACATGTAAAATATAATAGTTTGGCTTATCAATGTCTTCTAAGCGTACTTTTCCGATATACTCCCCTTTTACTGCGGCTACCCCAAGCTTTAAAATAACGTCATATTCACCATTCTCATTTAAAGTTAATTGTTGACAGCCTGGTATAACTTTTTGCAGGATTTCCTCATCATGAAGTGAGTCCCAAATCTTATTAACATCTACATTAAACTTAGCAGCCCCATTTAATTTCATCATTTCCTCCATTTTGTAAATAATTTATTTTCGGTGCAGCTGATCGCTTAACATTTAGTTTCAATAACACACTTTTCACTATTTTTATTTATACTCTAAAATCAAGAGTTATCGTTCATTTTTGTCAGGTTTGTTAACATCTTTTTCATAAACACCATTTTATAAGATAAAACTTAAATTCCCGATATACTCATTTTTATTTAATAAATCTATTTTTTTATACTGAATTTTCAAATCATCACCTATGTGCACTAAATGATGCTCATTTCTCCCCGAATAAATGGTTTGGATGCTCCGTCTTAATTCTACAATCAGAAAATTGGAAAAGACGACTATTTTTTCATTTTCATCTGTATCGACCTCTATGTTAGTGATTAAATGACACGTTTTGGACTTTGGTTCTTGACCGTATGCTAAACCACTTTGAAGTCTCTTTACTCTTTCCTCTAACCTTATTCGATCATCATAAATAATAGATACGTGTTTCATTGGATTGATATCACTACTGCCGGAAGGAATCCAATAGATTAATTCATCTGTAAATAAATCAAGCCAGTCGTTTAAAAGATCTTGGTCAAGTAACGCTGCTTCTTTGATAAGAAATTTCTCTATTTGTTGTCTTTTTGTCTTGACATATTCCATTTCCCTTCCTCCCTTACCTCGTTTCTACTGTCATCAACTTCTTCCATTGCTTGTAAAGCGCTCTTGCAGATACTTCATCACTAGACGTTGCTGTTATTACACCTCTTTCATCCACTGTCTCCCTGTCAATCCCACGGCTCATTAGAAGCCAGTCATTTTTTATATCTGCGTTTAATCCTTCCCTTACCCGATCAAACCCAACTTCTATATCATCAGCTGTCCCAAATGCAGCAGGACCGTAAAAGCCTTCATGTTTTCTAATTCGCTCAGCGTTGACTTCATCTGACTTGCCTTTTAATAAAAACGGGTAAAGTTTAACATTTGTTTTGTCTGTTGAAACAGGGTGTACAACCCTTACATGAGAACCAACAAAGCTTAAGTTTGGAAAGATGATAAGATTAAATGGCAATGCTCCGATGCCTAAATCGCCATCTAATTCATATAACGAATGGCCGTTGCCAAGATCAGAAATTTTTTCATTATTATGAATTTTGTTGAAGTTAAATTTTTTTCCAGTTTTCTTTGATAAAATATTAAAAAAGCTTCGATGCGTTACACTTAAATGATAAGGATCAATCGTATTTTCTACTTGAAGCTTCCAATTGGCATTATACGAATATTTATGAGCGCCAGCACTTAATTCAATCCCTTCCGGCCCTGAATTGACAATATGATCAATGTACTCTTTTGCGTATCCGAGATGGTCGTTTAGTGAACAAACCTCTTCGTTAAAACTTGCGAAAATAAACCCGTTATAGCTATCAACTCGCGGAAGCTTTATTAACCCGTTATGTTGTTTATCAAATTCTTTATCATATCCGTCTTGAAACGGCATTCCAATTAATTCTCCATTGTTAGAATATGTCCATCCATGATATGCGCAGCGAAAAAAGTTCGCATTGCCGCACTCACTTTGACAGACACTAGCTGCTTTGTGCCGGCAGCGGTTTAACATGACATGAAATTGACCGTCATCTGAGCCTCTCGTAACGATGACGGGATGTTTCCCGACATCTGTCGTTTTATAGTCACCTGGATTTGATATTTCGCTTTCATGAGCAACGTACACCCATGTTTTCTCAAAGATCTGTTTAAGTTCTAAATCAAAAACTGCTGGATTCGTGTAAATTTTCCCACTAACACCATCTCGGCTCACGAGTTCATCTACATTAATATTCATCCAAGATACGCCATCCTTTCCATTTATAAATTAACACATCGTTATTCATTCACAACGGCAACATGAATACATCCATCTTTGCCATTTGCATGTATATCCATTGCTTGACCAACTTCATCTATAGAAAAAGAATGAGAGATCATTTTTTCCAAAGGGTATTTCCCTGACTCTATGACACGCAAGGCAGTGCCAACCGCTTTTTTTGGCCGTCCCAATACTCCTTTTACCGTTAATAACTTCCATGTTATTTTACTGCCCATGACTTCTTTCGTCAGACGGTCGTCCGTACCTGAATGTACAATCGTACCTCGCAGCCCTGCAAGATCCAATGACACGGCCAGCTGTTGGGGAGCAGTGGCAGCGTTTATAACCGTATGAGCCATTTTGCCGTCCGTTACATTCTCAATCTCATTCACAAGATCCTGCGTGTCGGCATAAAAGATATGATCCGCTCCAAATTTTTTCGCAATATTCAATCTTTTCTCATCTTTCGAAAGCCCCGTCACAATAATCTTTCCTGCTCCCGCTTCCTTAGCGCCTATGACTGCTCCCAGACCCATTGGACCAGGTCCTTGAATAACAACTGTATCACCTGACCGGCAATTCCCAACTTCCTGCACCCAGTGGATTCCATTTGAAATCGGGATAAATAACTGAAGCAATTCCGGTGATACATCTGAATTAACTTTATGAACAATTGAGTTTGGATGGAGATACATATATTCGGCAAATCCCCCCCAAAGTGCGGTTGTGGAATGGTCGATGGACATGGCGCCATAACGCAATTCGAAGCATTGGTGATAATGACCTGTCAGGCAATTGTCGCAATGTCCGCATGGGATATATTCTTCAACCGCAATTCGGTCTCCAACTTTAACACCCCATCGCTTTCCGGCTTCTTCACCTATTTCTTCAATCCTCCCTACAATCTCATGGCCAATCACACATGGAAGCTGAAAAACGCCATTTCCGCCAAATAAATACGCCTCACTGTCAAACCCGCAAACACCACAAGATTCTACACGCAAAAGCCCGTCATTGTTTCCCGTTTCAGGAATAGGGAACTCCATTATTTCAATCGTTTCTTTTTTTGTTAAAACTGCTGCTTTAGCCATTTTCGCCATATATTTTTTCATTCCTCCCCTGTGATAAACCTTCAATCGGCCTCCATCTTGTTAAGGATGGATTCAATAAATCATTTAGTTCTTTATGTTCTGTCCATGCTAAACATTCCAGCTCCAGAGGGTCAAAAAAATTTATTTTCCCAGTTCGAACATCTTCAATTAATAGTCTTGTCCCATTTGCAGATGTGTCTTTTTTTACTTTGACATGGGCAAATTCACTTTTTAATGTAATGAATTCATTGTCCATTTATATTTTTCACCTACTTTTGAATGGAAGGTTTATTTCGGAATAACATGCCATTCTATATTCTCTTTTTCAGTTTTTTCTACTATTTCTTTTGCTTCCCGATGATTTTCATAATCGCGGTCTTCTATTTTCCTTGCCGGGATGACTGTTTTAAATCCAGAATCAAATGGGAAAGGATCAAGTGTGAGAGTCCCATCTCCCGCGGTCTCTACATGTAAATGAACAAAATCACTTTTACGCGACATTCGGACAGGTCCTAATGTTACGTTATTTTCTTTCATTGGATCATTTAAAGACATAAACAAAGATAAACGATCCATTACTTGAAAAAATTCGTACTGCATCCAAATATGATCTTCAAATTCACTTCTTTGCTCCTTTTTATTCCAGAATTGCTGTTTAATATTCACCCATTCTTTTTGGATCTTGACAATGGTGCTATCCATAAAATCAATCAAATCATCCGAAACGTTATACGTAAATGCAGGATCATAGCCAAATCGGCTCGTGTAAAGGCCAATCCAGTGCATTCCTAGCAGCATCCCCGCGTAAGGATCTTCTTGCAGCGTTTCCCTGTAGCCATTTTCGTAGAATTCAACATGCTTAGGAAGGTTAATATCCATAAAGTTTAGCGGTCTTTTCGTGGCCTTATTAAACAGCACTTGATCATCCGGTTTCTTCCATCCTGCATCATGTTTTTCGATTCCATAGCTGACATTTTCATGATTAACCAGTTTTTGGAATTGATCATTCCCCCATCTGCGGGCAACATCAGCTGCTTGTTTTCCATGCTCATCCTGTCTAACTAATACTAATTGTCCCCCTTGTTTCGAAATGATCATTTTACCAGATCCTCCTTAAAGGTTAATTGGTTTAGTTCTTTTATTACTTCATCATTACTCATTACATCTGCGTATTTTTGCTGCATATCAAATAAATTAATCGCATGCGAGGTAATCCCTCTGTCAAATACACATTCCTCGGGTACAATGACTTTGTATTGAAAGGAAAAAGCATCAATTACAGTAGCACGGACACATCCGCTCGTTGTGCAGCCGGTCACGATTAAACTATCAACCCCTTTTCCAGTTAAATATGTTACAAGCGGGGTTCCGAAAAAGGCACTTGGCTTTTTCTTTGAAAGAACGACTTCTCCTTCGATCGGTTTTAGCTCTTCTACTACCCTTGTTCCTTTTTCACCTTCCAGCAGTTCCTGGTGGTTAAAAATACTGCCTTTAATCGCTACACGGTCATTATCAGACGTTTTGCTTCCTTCTATTATGGTGAAAAATACAGGTATTTTTTTCTCACGCGCTTTATGAAGCAATCGTTGAATATGGGGAATCGCCTTCCAGCTGGCTGGACCACAGCTTGTAGGATATTTTTTAATAGATTCCTCAATTGCCAAAGGTCCATCACCTGTAAACCCATATTGCACATCTACAATAACCAAAGCGGGACGTGTTCCTAAGCCGTAATTTATTCCCAAACCTGCGCTTGAATAAATCTCGGCATCTTTTTCATCCAAATATTTTTCCCATACGTTAGTCATCCTCTTCCCTCCTTATCCGTAAGTGATGACTTTATCATTGTCCGCAGTCAACTGTACTAAAACACTTGGCGAGCCAAGCTCAACCTTTTTTCCTTCTAACTCTTTATCCGTAATACCTCTTGCACCACACGATACCTGTGATAATACAATCCGTCCTCCCCCCTCAATAATTTCATTAAAGGAGTTTCTTATTTCTGTTGCTGTTACGCCGACTCCTAATACAGAATCAAGGTATTCATCTTTTATTAATTGAACAGAGCTTCCCGCTAAAAACATGGAAACCTCATGCCCGTCCTTTATGGCTGTTTTTGCGATTAAAAAAGCACGATCAGCTTGTGTAGGTGCTTCAGGTCCGTGTGTTAAGTGAATTAATAGTTTCATTTTTTACCACCCCTTGAATTTTTATATTATCCCTATAAGGTTCTTGCTTGTCATCTCCCATATTCTTTATTCTGAGTCCCGGCTGTAATTTTAATTATCTCTGCGATGGTCAATGGTGATTGGTTTTGACATTAAAGCTTTATGCCGAATCCCATCTCCCGTAAATCACCACCTTTTATTTTTAATTGTGATTAGTTCAACTAAATAATGAATATTTGAATGTTCGTGTTGAAGAGTTTTTTTACTTTCTAGTTTTCGTGGAGTGAAGGCAGCTTGACCTGCCGTAATGATGATTGATTTGGAGAAATGTTTTTATGAATACGCTTTCTTTCTCTTTTTGGAACTCTTTAATTTGTCTTTCCAACAGCTATATCCTATTGATTGTCTTGCTCTTTTAACTGATTAAAGAGAGCTTGTGGTTTTTTTGAAACATCTGCATTATCAAAATATTTTTCCGTGTATAGGCAGCTAACTGTCCTCCGAGTTGTCCAAGGCTTTCAATTACTTTCACCTTCCCCCTTATCCCTTCAAAAATCCGGAGAAAATGCCAGCTGGACTGCACCAATTTTGTTATATCATAGACATTCTCTTCTTCCCTTGGAAAACATTCCACAATTCTCCTTTAGAGAACTACCGATAGTTAGTACTAACTAACACGTACGCAAAATTATTCAGGTGTTAAATACTCCACAAAAATCATCACACTGCCTTTAATGATTTCATCTTCTGGAGTCTTCGTAATGATGTCCCCCGAAACAAAAGACCGCGATATAAAATGACCATAGCACATATATAAAAAATTCATTGCTTGAAGTTCATAGTTCGATTCAATAATAAGGTTCTTTTTTCTCATTTCTTCAAAATACTTTACTAATAATTCTTTTAACTGACGTGGATGCTTATTTACATGATCCAATAATCCTTTAACATTCTTCCCCTCTTGAATAGCGATCTTAATGACATTTTTATTTTTTTTCATTATGATGTGATACGTTTGTGCAATTAAGAGTAAGTCTTTGCCTAATTGCCATTGAATTTTTTGTTCAAAAAGTTCTTTCATTTGAAAACTGTAATAATATCTATCGATTGCCGCTTCAAGTATTTTCTTTTTGTTTCCAAAATGTCTGAAAAGGGTCATTTCACTAACTTGGGCATTTTCAGCAATTGTTTTTGTAGTTGCCCCTTTATAGCCTTTCAACGCCATTAAATCAATTGCTTCTTTTAATATTTTGTCGTCTATAGTCATTGTTAATACCTGCCTGTTTTAGTTGTTAGGTTCTAGACAGCGCTTCCATCTCTCCTGAATCATTAAATTTCAATCCAGCAACACCTATCCCCTTTTGAATACATTCATGTTCAAAGATGAAAATACCTCGTTTGGGTTTTGTTTTATAATTTATTCAGATTTTTGCTTCTTAGAACTTGAGAGATTTAATTTTTATAAACTAAGTATAACAATTTAAACTTTTTCTTCTCGTGTTTAGTGAGGTTTTCTTACACACTTTTTACTAAATTTTTTTAAGAGGTAATAACTGTCCCGTATTATCACATGATAAAATGAACCAATCAAAAAAATCATAACGCGAAAAGGCTGTCTAATTAATAGACAGCCTTTTGAAAACAACGTCCCAGTAGACAATGTTTACAGATTTTTTTGCAATGCGTACCCAGCTCTTTACATATTTTGTGCCCAATTTAATGTCTCATAGCCTGAACGAACAAAGTGCTTCATTGCGTCTTCAATAAATTTCTTGCAATCTTCTGGAGAGATTTCATCACCTTTGTTTGCTGAATAAGATTCATCTTTTAAATTTTTTACTTGTACGGCCATGTTTAGGATCCCCCCCCTCACACTTACTCAACATTCTTCATCATGTACTTAATGCTAAATATTTATTTTTTATTTCATTGGTCATCTCTTCTTTAGAGCCGGTAAACACCACAGTTCCTTTGTTTAAAATATAAATATGGTCGGCAAGTTCAAGAGCCATCGAAAGATTTTGTTCTACGAGTAGCATGGTTAGCCCTTCTTCTTTCAATCGTTTTATAATGGCAATGACTTCATTTACCATTAATGGAGACAGTCCTTCTGAAGGCTCATCAAGCAGCAATACACTTGGATTGGTAAGCAATGCTCTTCCAATGGAAAGCATTTGCTGTTCTCCTCCGCTCAAGTTTCCACCCATCGATGTTTCTCGTTCTTTTAACCTTGGAAACATGTCATATATCTTTTCAAGGGTCCACCCGCCTTTTTTCTGTCTATGCGTCGTAAGTAGATTTTCTTTCACTGTTAAATTTGAAAAAATTCTTCTCCCCTGAGGAACAAGAGCTACTCCTGATTTGGACACTTGAAAGCTCGGCTTCATTTGAACTTCTTTATTTTGCAAAAGAATTTCTCCTTTTTTCGGAGGCACCATTCCCATAATCGAATGGATGGTTGTCGTTTTCCCCATTCCATTTCTCCCCAATAACACAGTGACTCTTCCTTTTTTGACGGTGAGGGAAACATCGTGAAGAATATGACTTTCTCCATAAAACGTATTTAGTTCTTTAACTTGAAGCACTAAGACTCTCCCCCTGACCAATGTAGATGTCATTGACGCGCTTATCATTTCTCACTATTTGTGGATCCCCATCCACTAAAATCCCACCGTTATATAACACAATCATCCGGTCAGATAATCCAAAGACAACTTCAAGATCATGTTCAATAATCATGAGGGTTAACTCTTTTGGCAGAGTATGAAGTAAATTGACGATATAATTTGTTTCTGCCTGTGACATCCCCGCTGTCGGCTCATCTAGTAACAATACTTTTGGATCAGTTGCAATGCCGAGAAGAATTTCAATCTGCCTCTGCTCACCGTAAGATAGACTCTTCACGATTTTATGTGTTTGTTTTTCTAATCCCCACTTACTGAGAAGTTCTCTCGCTTTTTCAAATAATATCGAATAATGCTTTTCAACACGCGGTTTAAACCAAACATTTCCAAGCCCCTCTTTTCTTTGAAGAACGAGCAGCAAATTGTCCAGAACCGTCAAATCAGTTAATAAATTGTTTTTTTGAAACGTTCGAACAATACCTATGTTCGCTCTCTTATAATTGGGAAGGTTCGTAATGTTTTGTCCGCAGTAGTAGATCGTTCCTTTACTCGGGTCTAGGTCGCCGGCAAGCAAATTATAAAAAGTGGTTTTACCGGCACCATTCGGCCCGATAATGCCAATTCGCTCCCCTTTTTTAACATCAAATGTAATATTCCTCAAGATTTCGAGTCCGCCAAAGCTCTTGCCAACACCTTCTACTTTTAAGATGGATTCTCTATTCATTCCGCAGCCTCCATTTTACGCGTCTTTTTTATAGACCGCTTCCGGTTTACTTTCATTGTAAAGGGGCTTGCTTTTTGCTAAATTGTTAACGAGTGAGTTTCCTATTCCCACAATTCCTTTCGGGAAGAAAACAACAAAGAGAATAAAGATGACCCCGATAATGAGCATCCACATGTTCGTGTAAGAGCTGACAATTGTTTCAAGGATTACGATTAAACCCGCACCTAGCACGGGACCTGCCATTGTACCGGCACCACCAATAATGACCATAATCAAAACAGAGCCGGACATCGTCCAATAGACGTCACTTGGAGAAATAAACCCGTTAAAATTCGTATATAAGCTTCCAGCTACACCGCCGAGGGCTCCAGCGATAATAAACGAAGAATATTTGTATAGCGTTGTGTTGTAGCCCATGGATTTCATTCTCGTTTCATTTTCACGAATGCCAATCAGCACCTGGCCAAACGGAGACCGAACTAGAACGCTTAAGCCAGTAAAGACAGCCGCGAAGATGAGAAGAATAAGATAATAAAGAAAAACCGGATTTGAAAAATCCACTCCTCCCAATTGTGGAGATGGAATTCCTGATAATCCATTCGTTCCTCCGGTCAAATCTGTAGATTGATGAATGAACGAATAAATCATTTGTGAAAAAGCAAGGGTTAACATTAAAAAGTAAAACCCGCTTACTTTCATGCAAAACATCCCTATGATGGAGGAGACAAGGATCGAAACCAGCAACGAAACAGGTAATGTCGCAATCAAATTAGGAGACAATTCTTTTGCGACAATACCGGATGCATATGCCCCTATTCCAAAAAACGCAGCGTGCCCGAGCGAAACAAGACCTGTGTAACCTACCAGAAGATTTAAACTTAAAGCAAAAATCCCCAAAATTAATATCTCAATTAATAAATTCAAGTGGAACAGAGAAAGAAAAAATGGTGAGAGTGCCATTAAAAGAAAAATGAATAGAAATTTTATTGAGTGATTCCCTTTCATTAGGCCACCTTCTTTCCGAGCAATCCATTTGGTTTTACGACCAGGATCACCGCCATAAGACCGAATACGAGAAATAAACTAAGTTCCGGCATTAAATATTTACTGAATGTTTCGACTAATCCAATTAAAATACTGGCTGCAAATGTTCCCGCGATGGATCCTAATCCTCCAATGACGAGCACAACCAAGGCAAGGATCAGAGTTTGGAACTCCATACTCGGATAAAGCCCAAGTATGGGAGCTGCAATGACCCCGCCAAAACCAGCAAGAAAGCCGCCTATTATAAAAACAATGGTTAAAACTAGTTTAATATTTATGCCAAGAGCGCTGATCATTTCTTTATCACAAAGACCCGCTCGAATAATCGCACCCCACCGTGTTTTTTCTTGAATAAACCACAAAGCGGCTGCCAGCACCAAGCCTATTCCTATTACAACTAAGCGATACGTTGGAAAGTTCTGGTTAAAAAGGGTTGTCGTTCCCGATAAACTAGGAGGCAGCGCAACTGTCAAAACGTTCGATCCCCAAACCATCGAGGCAAGATCATGGAATACGTATGCTAAGCCAAATGTAAGCAGGACTTGCGACAGATGGCCAAGATGGTAAGTCAATCTTAGCAATGTGGTTTCTATTAACAATGATAACAAAGCGACGGCAATTGGAGCGATGATCAGGGCAATCCAGAAATTCTCTGTTGAGTTTACCGTCACCGAATAAGCGATATATGCACCAATCATATAAAGGGATCCATGTGCAAGGTTTAAAACGCCAAGAATACCAAACACAAGGGCCAGACCGCATGTAATAACGAAAAGCAAAAGTCCATAGGAGACTCCATTCACTAATTGAGCACCAATGATGTCCATTAATGCACCTCCATTGCTAGTTATTTTCCTGGATCTTTTACCTGTTTTACTGTACCAATCACTTCGTTTTCCGATTTCCCGTCAACAAGTTTTGCCTTTGTAATGTACATATCTTGAATGACGTGATGTGTTTCTTTGTCAAATTTGAACTCGCCGCGCGGACTTTGAAAGTTAACTTCCGAGAAAGCGTCCACGACTTTCTTCGAATCCGATACATCGCCTTTTAAGCTTTTAACTGCTTCGGCAATAATGCGTGCTGCATCATATCCCTCTAGTGATTCAAGTGTTGGGCGCTCGCCATATTTTTTTTCATAAGCTGTAACAAACTTTTTATTTTCGTCAGTTTGCAAGTTATAATCCCAGAATGTGGCTGCAAGAGTTCCCTCTGATGCATTTCCTTGAGACGCCCGGAGATCTTCAGAAACAAGCCATCCTGAACCGATTAATGGCATTTTTTCTTTCACGCCATATTGTTCATATTGTTGAACAAACCGTACGGCATCACTTCCTGCAAAAAAGGCATAAACAGCATCCGCATCAGAGCCGCTAATCGTTGTTAAGTAGGAAGAATAGTCATTATTTTCAAGCGGAGGATATACTTCTCCTGCAATCTTTCCACCAGCAGCGGTGTACGCTTCTTTAAACGCAGCCGACACTTCTTTTCCAAAGGCATAATCTGCCGCTGTCAAATAGATTTTCTTCCCTACATTTTCATACGCCCATTCACCCATAGAGTTTCCAATTTGCCAGGAACTGAAAGACGAGCGCCAAATATAATCGCTGCGTTTGCTTCTCGTTAAGTCATTCCCACCCGCATGTGATACAAGAAATGGCATCCTTTTGCTGTCGACTTCATCTCGAATGGCATATGCAACAGCTGTACTGACAGTCCCTGTTAAAATATCAATATTATCTTGTTCTATTAGTTTTCTTGTTTTTCGAAGAGATACTTGTGGATCTGCTTCTGAATCTTCATTAATGATTTCAATTTTCTTTCCTTCTACTTCCCAATTAATCTCTTCAAAATAAAGCTCCATGCCCCGATTTAAGTTCTTGCCAAGGGAAGCATATACTCCCGAGTTTGGTAATAGAGCGCCGATTTTGATCGATTCATTTCCACCACTGCTTGATTCAGTCTTCTCATTCGTACCCGATGTCGATTGAATGGCACTATTTCCACAAGCACCCAGAAACAATAAACATGCCGTGATCAGCGTGATTAGAACGTTTTTATTCAATATCTTTCACCCCATCATAGTTATTTTCACCCTATTGCAAACGCTTTCAACAAGATCCTTAAAACATACCCTTTTCACTTTAATAATGTGAGAGGTTCTAGAACACTTCTTCCTTCCCATTTACAATTCATTAAAGGGACTAAAAGCGATTTTATACAAGTGTATTCTGTGATCTTTCCTTTTCATCTTTCGAAAAATCCATTGAACTGCTGTGACCTGGCTGCAGTTTTGCGCCCGGATCAATATACCCTTTTGCATTATTCACTGCAGTCGGGCCTTCTCCAAACCCGACGGCAATCAGCTTTACTTTCCCAGGATACGCAGTAATATCCCCTGCAGCGTAAATACCCGGAATATTGGTCTCCATTTTCGTATTAACAACAATTGATCCTTTTTCCAAATGTAGTCCCCATTCTTTAATTGGGCCTAGAGAGGAGACAAAACCAAAGTTCACGATCAATTCATCGATATCAGCCATTTTTTCTTCCTTTGTTTTTACATGTTCCAGGACAATACGGTTCAACTTTTCTTCCCCGATTAAGTCCTTTACTGTATAGGGTGTATGCATAGTAACTCGGGAATTTTTGAGGTTTTCTACACTACTCTCATGCGCGCGAAATTTATCCCGCCGGTGAACAAGGTGTACTTCTTTTGCGATCGGTTCAAGCATCATTGACCAATCGACTGCTGAATCTCCGCCGCCAATGACAACCACCTTTTTATTTTTGAAGCTGTTTACATCACTGATGAAATAATGAAGGTTTTGTCCTTCATACTTGGCGGCCATTTCATGTTCAAGCCGTCTTGGTTCAAAAGCGCCTGCACCTGCCGTAATAATAATAGCCTTTGAATAATGAATAGCTTTATCAGTTGTGATACGGAATGAATCATCAGCTTGCTTCTCGACATTTAACACACATTCTTCCAATGAAATTGTCGGATGAAATTGTTCAATTTGCGATGTTAGATTGTTCACCAATTCCTGTGCGCGTATTGGCGGGAAACCTGCTACATCATAAATATATTTTTCCGGATAAAGTGCAGCCAGCTGTCCGCCCAATTGCGGCATACTTTCAATAATTTTTACACTGCACTGGCGCATCCCACCGTAAAATGCGGTGAAAAATCCCGTAGGTCCTCCACCGATAACGGTTATATCATACACTTTATTATCGGTTATAAGTGTTATTTTTCTTCCCTCCTATCACCCTTATGAGATGATCATGCATTAAACATCGGCTTTTGTTCAACCGTTTCTGTTTCCGGCTCATCCATTAAAACCTGGCGGACATGATCAGGAATACGGACTGCTGAAATGGAACCGTCCTTCTGTTTTTTCACCCATCCCCGCAGCTCATATCCACTTCCAGCCATTGTATCATTCCGAAATATTTCATGGTTCAATTTGATGGTTTTATTGTTTATTTCCGATGCTGCCGTCTTAATCGTCAAAATATCATCATAATAAAGAGCATGTTTAAACGTACATCTCGTATCCAGTATCGGGAGAATGATCTGTTGTTCCTCTGACAGCTTCAATGGTGACAAACCGGCATTTCTAAAAAAGTGGTGCCCTGCAATATCAAACCATTTAAAAAAATTCGGATAATAAACAATTCCTGCGACATCCGTATCTCCCCAATTGACGAGTACTTGTATTTCATTTTTTCGCATACGTTCCTCCCTACACCCGTAATCGGAAACGCTGAATCTTTCCAGAACTTGTTTTTGGAAGTTCATCAATATATTCAATCACACGCGGGAATTTATACCTTGCCAGTTTTGATTTAGCGTAGTTCACTAACTCATTTGTCAACTCATCACACGGTGAATAACCATCTTTTAATACAACATACGCTTTTAATAAGGTTAATCCTTCTTCTGTTGTTTCCCCGACAACGGCTATTTCGAGGACTGCTTGATGTTCCACTAAGCAATTCTCTACTTCGACCGGCGAAACCCAAATCCCGCCAATCTTTAACATATCATCTGCTCTTCCATAATACGTATAGTATCCGTCTTCGTCCTTGTAATACTTGTCGCCGGTAGCGAACCATTCACCGATTATTTTTTCCTTGTTCAAAGTATGAAGATTCCAATAGCCAGGGGTGAGACTATCTCCTTTAATGAGTAAATCTCCAACCGTGTTTGGCCCTACTTCATTCCCATCCTCATCCACTACTTTCGCTTCGTAGCCTGGAACAACCTTTCCGGAAGTGCCCGGCCGGATATCATGGATGCGATTGGAAATGTATATATGAAGTGCCTCAGTCGAGCCAATACCATCTAAAATATCAATGCCAAAAAGTTCCTTCCATCTCTTTAAAAATGCCTCAGGCAATGCTTCTCCAGCCGACGTACAAATTCTTAATGATGACAAATCATATTGGTTTCCACTTCGTTCAACATAATCCATAATCGAGCCATAAAGTGTTGGCACACCAAAGAAGATGGTCGGTTTGTATGTTTCGATTATACTTAATACTTTCTCTGGAAGAGGCCGTTCTGAAAGCAGGACAGTGGACGCCCCTGCTCCTAACGGAAAATACATCCCGCCGCCGAGCCCGTATGCAAAAAATAGTTTTGAAGCGGAAAAGCAAATATCATCTTCAGTGATTTGCAACACTTCCTGCGCATAGGTGTTTAACGCATATTCCATATCATGCTGCAAGTGAATGACACCCTTGGCTTCACCTGTGCTGCCAGAACTAAAAAGCCAAAAAGCAGCATCATCCCCGCACGTATAACTTGTTTTTACGTTATCCGGCGCACTTTTGATTAGTTCCCAATACTGATAATCACGGCCTGATAGCTTCTCCCGGTCATCCGATATAATAATCACATGCTGAAGATAAAGAAACTTATCTCGAAAAGCGCTTATGTTCTCCCATAAATCTTCATGGATGATTAATGCTTTTGCTCTGCTTTTATTAAGGTAGTATTCGTAATCTCCTGGTTTCATCATCGTATTAACCGGAATCGGAACGGCGCCAATTTTGATGGAGCCATAAAACGAAGTGATAAATTCTGGTGAATCATAACAGACTAGCAGCACTCTATTTTCAGCTTCAATCCCTAATTCTTTTAAAGCATAGCCTACCTTATTTACACATTTTTGTAATTCGATATAGGTGATTTGCTCATCACGGTAATAAATAGCGGTTTTTTCACCTAAACCAAAACTAATTTTTTCATCAATAAATTTTGTGGCAGCATTATAAGGTATCCCGATGCCCTTTACATCCATTTTCTTCTCCCCTGTCATTTAATCAATTTATTTCATTTCCAAAAACGTAAGGGTAAAGTGTCTAGGAGGAATAATCGTATTCGTATCATCACATGCAGCAAAACAAAACACGCTGAAACAAATGGTTTCCATGCAAAGGACAGGACAGGAACACCTCTTTAGGGATGAAGAGATATTTCTGTCCTTGCATTTTTATGTTAAGCAATGAGATCCTTATAGCCCTTTCCAGTCGGGGCTGCGTTTTTCAAGGAACGCGCTAAGTCCTTCTTTTGCATCTTCCGAACGGAACAACAGGTTTTGCAGCTCTCCTTCATAGCGGATTGCCGCATTTAATGGCATTTCTTTCCCGTTCATGATCGACAGTTTAATGTTTGATGCGGCATATGGAGCAGTGCTCGCTACGCGCTCTGCGTATTCCATTGTTTTTGCTCTCGTCTCTGCCTGCGGGAACACACGGTTGACAAGCCCCATATCCAGCGCTTCCTGCGGCGTGTATAACGCTCCTGTTATGTTCATGTCAAGTGCTTGTGAGAATCCGACGAGACGTGCAAGTCTCTGTGTTCCGCCAGTTCCTGCAAGAACACCGAGAGAGATTTCCGGAAGTCCGATGTTGCCTGATTTATCTCCCATGAAACGGAGGTCGCAGGCAAGCGCCATTTCAAGACCGCCGCCGACTGTGTGGCCTTCCAGGCACGCAATGTAGATCTGCGGCGAACGTGCAATTTTGTCAAGTGTTTCGTTGCAGAACAGGCAGAACTGTGTTTTAAAGCGCGGTTCTGCCGCTTTTAGGAAATTAATATCAGCCCCAGCGGAGAAGAATTTTGGCATGTCGCTGACCATGACGACTACTTTAATATCTGAGTCAAATCGGATCTCGTCAATGGCTTCATTCAGTTCTCTGTAGTAATCAAGCGTGTAAGAGTTTGCTTTATTTACATGAAGATGGATTTCCGCAATAGATCCTTTTTTCACGACGGATAAATTTTCTTTTTTCGTTTCTGTTACTAGTGTCATTGTAATTCCTCCTTATTTATGAAAAGAAATTTTTTTATAAATTACTCTTATACTTCAGCTGCGCTTTGTTTATAATCCGGGAGACGCTTTTCTTTAAAAGCTGCCAGTCCTTCCAAACGATCAGGGTGAGGAATGGTCTCTTGATAACAGGCCCATTCTTCTAAAAGACCTTCATTTACTTGCGCTTTAAATTGATAATTAATCGCCTTTTTTGCTAATTGAACAGAATGATTGGAATTTGCCGCTATTCCCTCCGCTATTTTAAGCGCTTTCATTTCTGCTTCGCCAGAAGGGCACATTTCTTCAACCAGCCCTAGCGAAACAGCCTGCTCTGCAGGTAACTTTGCCGCAGTGAAAATGAGTTTTTTCGCCATGCCAATTCCGACTAGCTGTGAAAGCCGTTGTGTCCCGCCCGCCCCCGGAATAATTCCCCAGGAAACTTCAGTCAGTCCAATTACCGCATCCTCTTCCATTACACGCATGTCGCATGCCAGCACCAACTCACAGCCGCCCCCTAAAGCCAAACCTTTTATGGAGGCAATTGTCGGCATTGGCAGATCAGCTATTTCATTAAATGTCTGTCTTAACAATGAAACGTATGAGCGAATTTCTCCCTCATTCATTTCTTGGCGTTCTTTTAGGTCAGCCCCTGCACAAAACGACTTACTTTCTCCACCTGTAAATATAATTGCTCGCAGTCTTTGATCAGTGGACAGCTTTCTCACTTGTTCCTGTAAATCTTTCACTAAAAATTCACTGAGTGCATTCGCTTTTTTTGGGTTGTGAAGGTGAACAAACCCGATATTGTTTCTCACTTCGAACAGAACGCCGCTTTGGGTCATACTAGTAATTCACCCCCCTATTGTTTAATTGGGCACTGCCATTTTTTGTACTCTTCGATCAAATTCCTCTGCCAGCTGTGCGTTTGGAAGGATGTAGTTTCCATCAGCTAATTCTTTTTTTCCTTCTATCGATTTTAGCCAGCTGACTGCTTCAAGAATAAATGAATCTAAATAACCCTGAAACTTCTCCTGAATGGGTGCACTGTCTTCCAATAGCTGCTGGACCCATCCTTCGGTATAGACAATATGCTCTTTTTGTTCTCTCACTAATTTGTGAATTCGGGAAGCCACTTCTTTCTCATCCGCTTCTAAAATAGCTCTTAATACAATATCCACACTCAAATTTACAGCGTATAAAGCCGCGATTAATGACAACCAGTCATTAACACGTTCAACAAACGGAAATGCTTTTCCTGTTTGTTTTTCAATTTCGGGCTTGCTTCCTTTGAAACCCTTAAGATCTAACGACCAATTGTAAAGGAGCCGTGCGTGTCCAAGTTCACCTTGTGCCATAGCGACAGCAGAAAGTGTTGATTCCAGTCTTGGGCCGCTAATACCTACTTCAACAAGCCGGTCTCCTAATAAATATTTATTGTCTGCGATCGTTTCAAGTATTGAAGTAAGGGCTTGCAACCCTTTATCTTGTTCTGCCATATCCCTCATGCCTCCTCTTTTTCAAGCAATGCTTCTGGCTTCCGTATCCAATAAATCTGATCTCTTTTTACAACAAGCATCTCAACCCATTTTTCCTCGTCATACGTAAAAGACGCGTATACTTTCGCCAGTTCTTCCGTTTCAGCTTCAACTGAGCCGATATGAACAAGGTCGTCACCCCGCTTGATACGTGTAAATACATCATAGACACACAGGCTTTTCTTTTTTGTGTTCATCGGGAACTGACCCCCCAATTTTTCATTTTTTGCTTCCCTTCCTCCGTGAGGCGATCCACTGTCCATGGCGGATCCCATACAACATGAATGTCCACTGAACGTATTTCCGGTTCATCCAGCAGCCGTTTTTCAATGTCACCTTTAATCCATTCTGTACACGCACAGCCTACAGCTGTAAACGTCATTGTGACCTTCACTGTTCCGCTGTCTTCTTTTATTCCGTATATAAGCCCCATATCCACTACACTTATTGGAAACTCAGGATCCATCACTTCCTTAAGCGCATCCCAATACTTTTGTTCATTTTGTACATGCACCGCCACGTTAGCTCACCTCTTTCCGCATGTTTTCCAGTTCATTCGCACCTTTTTGTAAGCGCTCTACAAATTCTGAATTTCTTGGTCCACGGTTTTTAAAACGTTTAATTACGTTTTCCCATGTATCCGGCTGATCCGTCAGCCACTGCTTCTTTTCTGCATCAAACTTACATGGAAATGGGACGTCCAGTACATATTTCCCGCTTGTCTCATCATAATGCGCAGGGACTTTAACGCCGATCGATTCGCAGAATGGAACGGCTGTTGAAAGCCACTTTTGACGAAGCTGATCATTTGTTTTTCCTTTGAGTTTATAATCAAGCTGTGCTGAACGGCTTTTTAAATCATCTGCGACCCCGAAAAATTCAAGAGCCATCAGGAACATCCAATCACTTGCTTTTTGAACCTGTTCTTTTAATTCAGGATCTTTCATAGCAGATTTCATAATGATCTCGCCGTTACGCAAATGAAACAGTTCTTCCTTATCGACTTTTACCAATGCCCGTTTCCATGGACCATAAGATGTATGTTCGAACGCATCTCCTAACAGGGTATAACCTGCACGGTCAAAATAAGCGTTAAACACCCCCAGTTCAACCCAATTTGACAATTCAAAATCAAATGCATACGGGTTCTTCCACTGATTTGGTTCACGTTTATATAAAAGTTCATCTACATCTTCTCCTAATTCTTTAAGAAGACGATAAGCAATATGAGCATGCCCAATTTCATCCTGCATAATCGCCAGCGCCGTGATCTTATGATTTAGCGTCGGTGCCTGATCGTAGACGGTAAGCAGCGGCGGAACACTTAATAATTCCGTGTCTCCCACAATCAAAAGCGTTTGTTTTATGGCTTTTAAATATTCTTCATTCATATCTTCTGCTCGTTCAACAATAAATCCATTATTTACTTTATCTTTTAGAAGGTTCGTCCCCACTTTTTCCACCTCTTTTTAATTACGTTTTTTTAACAATCGTATTAATAACATAATAAAAATATTATAAAATAAAGTCAAGTCTTAAAAGTGATAATTTTCAGTTTTTTTACTAAATTCAGTATATTCAACACAAAAAAGCTATCTGAAAAAAATTTTTCAGATAGCTCCATTTTTAAAAAACACTCTTTCATCATCTGTATTGGTTACGGATTTAAAAAAAACATAAAGTTTCTGTTCTAACTGGCTTTTTTCTGCATATACACATACTTGTTTTCTTTTACTTCTTTTACAACACGCTTTTCAAAAACAAGGTATTCCAGATGGGCAACAATCTCAGCTATCGCAAACCGCCATTGGTGAGTGGTCAATTTTCTATTCTCAAATAGATAGGAAGCCACTTCGTAGGCTGTCCAGCCATCGTTTACTAACATTTCGATTTGTTCAAGCCTTTTTTCATGATGAACGAATATTTCTTCCACCCGTACAGCAAGATGATTGACAATGTTTCCATGTGCGGTTAATGTGATATCCACATTTAAGTTTTGTACTTTTTTCAAAGATTCAAAGTAGTTCTGTAACGGATTTTTATCGCAATCAGGCCATAAACTTATATTCGGCGTAATTTTATCCAGTACGTGATCCGCTGCAAGTAAATAATGCTTTTCCCTCTGATATAGACATATTAACCCATCACTATGCCCTGGCGTTTCGATAATTTCCCACACGTTTCCGCCCAGAGTTATTTTATTTTCTGGCAGTACGGTTAACTTCGGCAGCGGGTGAACAAACTTTGATAATCTTTTCATATTATGCTCAATAGATTTTGCTAATTCGGGAGGAGCCCCGTGCTCTCTGCACATCTCTCCTACTTTTTCGGCTTGCCTGCTGCCTTCCCCCCAAACACGATGAACCATTTGTTCATCTGTATTACTTATATACACTGGCGCCCCGGTTTTTTCTTGAAGCCAGCCGCTGAGGCCAAAATGATCAGGGTGAAAATGGGTAATCACAATCGCATTGACCCGATCTTCTTCAATACCTAATGAAAAAAACACATCTTCCCAAGCTTTTGCCGCTTCATTATTATTCAACCCCGTATCCACGATACTCCATCCATCTGGTTCTTTGAATACATAGCAATAGACATACTTCATTGGAAAAGGAACAGGGATAGCGACTCTGTACATCGTCTCATCAATTTGCTGAATCGTCATGATTTCCCCGCTCTTATCCACTATGAATTTTTCCAAACAGGCTCCCTCTTTTCTACAAAAGATTGCAGCCCTTCCTGTGCATCATCGGAAACGATTAATTCTCTAAAATAAATTTGTTCTACTTTCCCGATTGACGCGGAGAAACTAGCTGCCATCGCTTCACGGACAGCTTTCCTTGAAAGGCGGAGAGCAAGCGGGCTTTTTTTCCTTAAATTGTCCAAAAGATTCCGTACTTCTTGATCGATTTCTTCTTTTGCCACAACTTTATTGATGAAACCATATTCATATGCCTTTTCTGCGGATATTATGTCCCCTGTCAGCATTAATTCCATTGTTCGATTAAAGCCGGTTATCTGCGGGAATGAGACAGCAGAAACAGGAGGAAATAACCCTAAGTTAATTTCCGGCTGCCCAATCTTTGCTTGATCAGTCGCATATACAATATCACAAAATGTGGCCAACTCACACCCTCCTCCAATTGCAGCTCCTTCAATTACCGCAATAGTTGGACAGAGCGGTCCTGACATAATGTGAAAGATTTTATGAAAAAGATGCAGCATCGGTTCTGCTAAATCTCCCATATGATCTTCTACGGACACTCCTCCAGAAAAGACTCTTCCTTCCGCTTTGATCACTAAAGCAAACAGATCCTGATTTTTCGAAACAGCATCCAGCGCATCACAAAGTTCTTCCATCATCTTCATATTCATAATATTGACCGGAGGATGATTTAAAACGATAAAAGCGACGTGATCTTCTACAAAAAAACGAATAGTACGGTATGATTTAGCCATTCTGTGCATTTCTCCTTCCTTCACTTCATTCAATTACATTTTCAAGCTCACTAATGAATGCGCTTACTTTTTGTTCGTTTATTGTCAGCCCGTTTACAATATCCTCGATAATGTCCTGTACACTCTCCACAGAATCGATTAATCCCGCCGATTGTCCAGAGTGCAGCCAACCTTCATTTAGATTGCCATCGATGGCAGCCGCTTTATTACGCAGTCCGTTAATATGAGGATATAATTGTTCAAATGAAGGCGTCTCCTTTTCCAGTTCCAGAATTTCATCCGCAATGTTTGTTCGAATGACCCTGTTGACCCGTCCGATGCTTCTTTCTAGGACTATTGTATCCATATCTTTCGCTTCAACTAATTTTGTTTTATATTCCATATGGGCAGGACTTTCATGCGAAGCGATAAAACGTGTCCCAATTTGTACACCTTCTGCACCAAGTGCAAGCGCAGCCAATACACCTTGAGCGTTGGAAATTCCTCCTGCTGCTGCTATCGGAAGCTGAACAGCTTTCGCAACTTGAGGAAGCAGGCTGAATAAAGTTAACTCATACGGACTATTTCTTCCTCCTGCTTCAAATCCTTCACAAATAAAGAGATCAGCGCCGTATCTCTCTGCATGAATCGCATGTTTCACAGTCCCGCCGACAGTCATGACTTTTAGACCCCATTCTTTTAATGCAGAAATGAATGGTCTTGGATCACCTGCTCCAAGGCTGACCGCTTTAATTTTCCTTTTATGTGCTTTGATTATGTGAAAGTATGGATGGTCGATTGTCATCCTGCCAATTGGTATATTGACGCCAAAAGGTTTGTCCGTCAAAGAAGCAGCAACCTCTATTTGGCGCTCAAACTCCTTCGCCCCGTGGCCAGCAGCCGCCACCTGGCCAAAACCACCGGAATTTGATACAGCTGCTGCCAATTTCCCATCGCCTATGAAGGCCATCCCGCCTTCTATAATAGGATAGGAGATGCCCAATACTTCCAAAACCCTATTTTTCATTGACCACACATCCTTAACGATTATACCCCCATAAATGGATTGACAGCCTTATCCCGATTAAGGACAGGCTCTTGATCTGGCGCGTGTTTAAAGATTGTTTCAAAGTGCTTTGTTGACGGTACTGACAGGATTTGATGTAAATTAAAAAAGAGCTCCCTCGCTTTTAACCCATTCCATCCTTCCGGAAGAAGATCTGTTGGGAGGGCGGGATCGACAAATAGAAATTTTCGATATTCATGAACAAGAATCGTCCTCATGACAAAACAATCTTCTTCAGACAATGAACCGTTCCACGTTTTTTCTTTTAACTCTTCAAATTTTCCTTCGTAGTTGCTTATGAAAGTCGCATATTCAGCGGATATTTCCTCTAAATCCCAACCTTTATGAATTACTTCTTCATTGGTATGTGAAAGGATCGAACTTGTTTTAAATAAAAGGATATGATCTTCCAGGTCGTATGTTTTTGCCATTTCCAAAACCTGATCTTCCAGCGGATTTGGACTAGCCCATGTACTGTTGGAAATCATGCCGAACCCTGTCCAGCCTAACTCTTTACGGATTTGATTTCGAAGTTCCCGTCTATTTTCCGGAATAGAATAAATGATGACCCGCCAGTGGCCATCCCACTGCGAATTGCGTACGGAATAAACTCTCGCAAGTCCATCTTCCATTCTCCTTCTGCCTTTTTCCGTTAAAGACGCATAACTTTTATTTCCTATCTTTCTTACTTTTAAATAATCCTGCTGCACCATGCGAAGGACTGCTCCCCTTAGAGAAGATTCCGATATATTGAAATGAGCCATCATTTTAATCAAGCTGCCCATCCAAACTTCCCCGCCGTAGTGCTTAATATATTCACCAAAAAACGTAAACATTAATGATCTCGGTTTCATAGCTCACCAATCCTGTTCAAATGATAACTTCACCTACCTATTATCTATTATCATTTTTCACTTTACAAGCAACGCATGATTCCTGGTCTTTTCCCAATAAAAGAAAAACCAGTATAAACCGAATAGGCATACTGGTTTGAAAATGGGCGAATATAGTGTAGGTTCTTAAACACCATTTGCGAATAGTTTCAGTAGTGATTACATCCCTTTCCAGTCAGGGCTGCGTTTTTCAAGGAACGCGCTAAGTCCTTCTTTTGCATC
>NZ_MSFI01000011.1:109167-131425 GCF_001975785.1 Domibacillus epiphyticus
GTGCTCGCTACGCGCTCTGCGTATTCCATTGTTTTTGCTCTCGTTTCTGCCTGCGGGAACACACGGTTGACAAGCCCCATATCCAACGCTTCCTGCGGCGTGTATAACGCTCCTGTTATGTTCATGTCAAGTGCTTGTGAGAATCCGACGAGACGTGCAAGTCTCTGTGTGCCGCCAGTTCCTGCAAGAACACCGAGTGAGATTTCCGGAAGTCCGATGTTGCCTGATTCATCTCCCATGAAACGGAGGTCGCAGGCAAGCGCCATTTCAAGACCGCCGCCAACTGTGTGGCCTTCCAGGCACGCAATGTAGATCTGCGGCGAACGCGCAATTTTATCTAGTGTTTCGTTGCAGAACAGGCAGAACTGTGTTTTAAAGCGCGGTTCTGCCGCTTTTAGGAAATTAATATCAGCCCCAGCGGAGAAGAATTTTGGCATGTCGCTGACCATGACCACTACTTTAATTTCTGAGTCAAATCGGATCTCGTCAATGGCTTCATTCAGTTCTCTGTAGTAATCAAGCGTGTAAGAGTTTGCTTTATTTACATGAAGATGGATTTCCGCAATAGCACCTTTTTTCACGACGGATAAGTTTTCTTTTTTCGTTTCAATTGCTTGACTCATAGATTGTTCCTCCTGTCAGATCATTTTATATTATGTTTTTATAACTATTGTTCATAATACGTAATATAATACAGAGTGAATAAAAAATCAAGCGTTTATTTGACGATGTTTAAAAAAAGATAATATATTTTCATTTGAATTAAATACCGAATAAATTCAACGGTTTTTCACCAACATACGAAACGACACTTTTTGTTTCTGTATAGAGATTTAATGTTTCAACAGCCAGCTCCCTGCCAAAGCCAGATTGTTTATACCCACCGAATGGTGTACCAGGAAATGCAGAAATAGGTGAATTTACCATGACAATTCCTGCACGGATCGCCGCAGCAATCCGATGTGCTTTCCCATGATCTTTCGTCCAAACAGCTGAGCCCAAACCGAAAATGGTGTCGTTTGCCTGGCGAATGACATCTTTTTCATCAGAAAATTTGATGATGACAACGACCGGCCCAAACACTTCTTCCTGTGCGATTCTCATTTCGTTTGTCACATTTCCGAGAATCGTCGGCATATACCAATGTCCATTTTCAAACTCACGACCTTGAGGGCGCATGCCGCCGTATAATACTTCCGCCCCTTCTTCTTTGGCTATTTGAACATAGCCATCGATCACTTTTTCGTGCCCTTCCGAAATGACAGCGCCCACATGCGTCCCCTCAGCAAAGGGGTCGCCTACACGAAGTTTGTCTGCTTTTTCCACAAATTTTTCTACAAACTCGTCGTAAATATTTTCATGCACAAACAGACGGGAACGTGCTTCACAAGACTGTCCTGTATTGTAGAAGATCCCGTACAATGATCCATTTACTGCCCCTTCAATATCACAATCGTCGAATACAATGCTCGGGGATTTCCCGCCAAGCTCCAATGTGATTCGCTTCAAAGTACCAGAGGCACGCGCCATAATATCTTTCCCTGTATCTGTTTCACCTGTAAACGCAATTTTATCGATGCCAGGGTGCTCTGTCATAAGAGGACCAATCTCAGTGCCGCTGCCAGTTAATACATTTACAACCCCAGCCGGCACCCCTGCTTCATGACAAATTTCCGCCAGCATAAAAGCGGTAATGGGTGTGTAGCTTGCCGGCTTTAAAATCACTGTGCATCCCGCAGCCAATGCAGGAGCTACTTTCCATGCCGCCATCATGAAAGGGTAATTCCAAGGGATAATTTGTCCGCACACACCAACAGGTTCTTTAAGCGTATAGTTAAAAAAACCGTTCGGAACCGGGTTTACATCTCCTTTTAACGTCAGAGCAGCAGCAGCGTAAAATTCAAAGTCTTCAATTGCCTGGCCAATTTGCCCCTTTGCCGCTCCTACAGTTTTTCCGCTATTCAATACCTCCGCTTCGACCAGCTCATTAAAACGGCTTTTCATAATACTGGCGATTTTGTTTAACAATTGAGCTCTTTTCGCCGCGGTAAAACGAGGCCATTTCCCAGTTTCAAAAGCTGCTCTTGCCGCCTCAACCGTTTTATCCAAGTCTTCTTTTGTCGCTTTTGCAACTCTGGCAATCACTTCTCCTGTTGCCGGGTTATGTGTTTCAAAATATTCTCCACTGCTGCTGTCTACATACTCACCATTAATAAATAACTTATATTCTTGTTTTACCGTCATTGTTACTGTCATCATAATTCCCCCTTAAAGTTTTTCAATAATAAGCGCCTCTCCTTGCCCTACACCGATACACATTGCCGCTAAGCCATACCGGCAATCCGTTCGCTTCATTTCATGAAAAAGTGTCGTGACGATCCGCGCCCCACTGCAACCGAGTGGATGGCCGAGTGCTATGGCACCTCCATTTACATTCACTATCTCTTCCTTCAATCCTAGTTCTTTTATACAAGCAACAGACTGTGAAGCAAATGCTTCATTTAATTCGACCAAGTCGATGTCCCCAATCGTTAATCCGGCTCGTGCCAATGCTTTTTGTGTCGCTGGTATTGGTCCCAGCCCCATATAGAGAGGGTTAACCCCAGCAACAGATGACGATATGATTCTAGCCATCGGTTTTAAGCCAAGTGACTCCGCTGTTTCTCGTTCCATGATTAACAGGGCGCTAGCTCCATCATTTATTCCTGATGAATTGCCTGCAGTAACTGAGCCGCCTTCTTTAAAAGCTGGTTTTAAACTGCTCAACTCCCCAAAGGTGGTGTCAAAACGGGGGTGTTCGTCTTGAGAAAACGGAATTGAACCACCTTTTCGCTGAGGAATATCGATCGGGACAATCTCATCCTGAAAACGGCCTTTCATGATCGCTTGTTGCGCTTTCATCTGGCTATTCAACGCAAATTGATCTTGTTCCTCACGTGAAATGCCGTACTTCTCAGCCACATTCTCCGCTGTTTCACCTAAACTGACCGGGGGGAAGCGTTCCCCCATTTTTTCATTCACCAGCCTCCAGCCGATTGTCGTATCGTGCATCGTTACATTTCCACGTGATGGTCCAAGCTGCGGCTTAGGCATGACATAAGGAGCGCGCGTCATACTTTCAGTTCCTCCCGCGATAAACACATCTCCAATCCCTGCCTTTATATTAGACGCCGCCATACTGACCGCTGCCAGTCCAGAAGCACAAAGACGATTAACCGTGATACCAGGGACCGTTTCTGGAAGACCTGCCAGCAAGAGCGCCATTCTTGCTACATTCCGATTATCTTCCCCTGCCTGGTTTGTACAGCCGAACACAACGTCTTCAACCAGCGACGGATCAAGATCCTGTCTATTCAGTAATTGTCTAATGACGTGCGCGGCTAGATCATCCGGACGCACACTTTTCAACGATCCGTTAAACTTCCCAATGGGTGTGCGTACCCCGTCGATTATGACAGCTTCTTTCATTAGATCAATCCTCCTCTCCCATGACGCATCATTTTTTTATGTTTCATAAAAACCTTTACCGGTTTGTTCACCGAGCCAACCCGCGTGAACCATTTTTCTGATCAGCGGGGCTGGGCGATAACGCTCTTCACCTAAGCTTCTATGAAGCCCCATAAGCACAGAGTACACGTTATCAATCCCAACTTTATCTGCCCATGCGAGAGGACCCATTGGATAATTTGTTCCTTTCATCATGGCGATGTCAATTTCACTAGCACTTGCAATACCTTCATTTAATGCAAAGGCAGCTTCATTAATAATGAGGGATAAAATTCTAGGAAAAACCAATCCCGCTTCATCTTGAACAACTTCCATTTCCTTATCGAATTCGCTTAATAAATTACTCACTTGATCGAGGTATTCTTCATCCGTTTGAAGCGCGGGAGCAACCTCCACTAAAGCGGCTTCTTCCCATGATCCTAAAATGCCGAATCCAACCAATCTAGATGGGTTATTCAAAAAAGAAGCGCTTTCAGTGGCAGATATACTTAATACAGAAGAAAGAATAAGGGTACTCTCTTCTACTGCCGCTTCAATCATTTGCAAATTCGCCTTCTTTTTTTCTAGATCCAGACATGTGGTTTCAATGACAAGATCAACGTTCTGACGCTCTCGCTCCAGCTCCTCCTTCGTAGCCAATCGAAACCCCTTTTTCTCTATGTCCTTCATGATCGAACCGGCGATCATTTCTGAACCGACAACGTACAATGTCTTTTGATCGGTGCTAGGCTTCATAATTATAAAACCCCCCGCCTGATTTCTTTCCAAGAGTGCCTGCTTGAACCTTTCTCTGCTGGTCATAACTTGGTCGAAATCTGCTGTCACCGAAAAATCCACCATATACTGATTCTGTCGTAGTGTAATTAATATCAATGCCGATTAAGTCCTGTAATTCAAAGGGACCCATCTTAAATCCTCCAGAAACCTTCATGATTTTATCAATTTGTTCTATGGATGCCAGTCTCTCATTAGAAATTTTTAAGGCTTCATTGTAATATGGCCTCGCCACTCGGTTCACAATAAAGCCAGGTGTATCTTTACAAGTGACAGGAAGTTTGTTTACCAGTTCCCCCAGATCAACCAATAGATCAATCGTTTGTTGGCTTGTTTTCTCGCCTTTCACAATTTCAACAAGGGGCATAAGAGGGACCGGGTTAAAAAAATGCATACCTGCTACCCGGTCCGGACGATTCGTAATACTCCCAATTTCTGTAACAGAAAAAGAAGAGGTATTCGTCGCTAGAATGGTATGTTCACCACAAACTTCATCCAATTTCTTAAAAATCTCTTTTTTTACATCGATTTTTTCAGGGGCCGCTTCAATGACAAAAGCGCAGTCCGCCATCTCTTCTAGTTTTGTTGTGGGAAGGATATTTTTTTTGGCATCTTCGCATTCATCTTCCGACATCTTCCCTTTTTCAACTAACCGATCAAACCGGCTATGTATGCGCTTTATATTTGAAGAGAGTACATCTTTTTCAACATCAAATAAAAGTACATTCAGTTGATGTTTTGCTGTGATTTGAGCAATGCCGGAGCCCATTGTACCTGAACCGATAACACCTATACTTATGTCTTTCTTCATTTCACACCTCACCTTCTTTTAGATCCGTTTCTCTCCACTTAATGAATTCAAATGCACTGCTGCATTCATGACAATAAAACTGGCGAACAAGCTGCGCTGATCCAAATGAAGACATTAGAGCAACATCTTCTGAATCGCAAAACGGACAATGTGCTTTATCTTGTTCCTTTACCATCAGGATCACTCCCTCCACTATCCAACAAAAAGTAATACGTTTTTTTATTAACCGTAGTTATAACATAATATTAATTCGTCTCATTTTTAATGTCAAGAGGAATCTAAATTTTCAAACTAATTTGTATATAGATAGATATATATGAGTTTATTTATATTTCAACAAATGGATTGACAACGATATTTTCATCATATTATCATTACGTTAATACGACGAAATTTTTCAAAACATAATTGTTCAATAAAATATATGGAGGAGTGTTTAAATGGCCAGTTATACGATTGTGGAAAAAGATACATGTATTGCGTGCGGGGCATGTGGATCTGCTGCTCCTAATATTTTTGACTATGATGATGAAGGGATTGCTTCTGCCATATTAGATGGAAACATGGGAATTATTGCAATAACAGCAGATCTTGAAGATGATCTAATGGATGCTTTCGAGGGATGTCCTACTGATTCCATTCGAGTATCGGAAGAACCATTCGAAGGAAATCCAAATAAATTTGAATAATCGCATTGAACATCCTGTGAAATGGGCTTCACAGGATGTTTTTTTTACAGTTTGTCTTTTTCATCTTGCGGTCATTTTTGATATCGCCGTTGGTTCGAGCAGTATTGCATCTTTTTTCACGTCATATAAACCATACGGAACTAAGCGGAGCCCCGGCAAAAAGTCACACGTTAAAAATAAAAGCGTATATAAAATATCATGAAATGGGAAGCCACGTTCCTGAACAGCGGAAAGCAACTGATCATGAAACGCTGCAGCTGCATTAAAAGATGGATCAGTAGTCATCATTCCTGTCAATGGCAGCGGAATCTCCAATACAATCTCGTCTCCATCAACAATTACGATACCCCCGCCTATTTCATGGGCTCTTGTTGCTGCTTTTGCCATCGCTTCTGGATTTCTTCCGACAACGAGCAATTCAGTCGTCGTATTATACGTGGACGCCATCCCATCTAAATCAACCGCAAACCTCTCTAATATTCCTTTGGCCATCCATTCCCCATTTCGGTCAATTAACGCAGCCTGCACTAATCCTTCATGCCTTGATAGATCCGCAAATCCATTTACACTTGGAAGTTCGGTATCTTTTCTTTGTGTAATGACATTGCTGCGAAAATATACAACTGGAATAGGCTGATCCTCTAATGGATGGGGATACCGATAAAGATCAGGGTCTTCTAGTACATCTTTCGAGAAGGCAAATGGCTCTCTTGCCGCATATTTTCCCCAATTAATATCAGGCAGTGACACTTTCAGTTTTCCTTGCTCGGCTGCAATTTTCCCCGCAGATATCACAACATCCGGCTGAAAATGAATGAGATCAGGCAAGATGAGAATGTCTGCGCAGCGTCCAGGTGAAATCCCGCCGATATAATCATCCAGACGCAAATAAGCCGCAGCATTAATGGTGACCATTTGTATCGCTGTCATGACAGGTACCCCTAGCTCCACAGCCTGTCTGATGAGTCCATCTACAAATCCTTCCTTTTCAATAAAGGATGGGTGCGGCCCGTCAGTCGTCATAAGAATTCTGCTTGTATTGACATGACCTTCAGTTATGAGCTTGCTTATTTCAGCTAAATCTGGTCGAAGAGAGCTGTTCCGAAGTGTTGTCCACATTCCTAATCGAAGACGATCCAATGCTTCTTGCGATGTAATGGCTTCATGACATGCACTAACCCCGGCGGCCACAATTGAGTTCAACTTTTCATACGAACACCCTGCCGTATGTCCATCTGCTACTTTCCCGATTTCTTTCACAACGTCCATAGTGTCGATTAAAAAAGGATCCCCTTTATATAATAGAGGCCACCGAGTGACTTCTGCCGTTCCCACTACATCATCAATTTTTAATAGATCCTGTACATCTTCTTGATTAAACCAATCTCTTTCTCCTGGATAATCTGCTTGCGACACTAAACGAACCAGCCAGAGAAAATTTCCCGGGAGCTGTCTTAAATCAGCCAGCATTTCTTTAAATCCAGCCGCTCCCATGTGTAAATAGAAAAATAAATTGTCATTCACTGTTGTGGTGGTGCCAAGCGGCAGTACCTTCTCTGTTATACTTACCGGATTATAAAACACCCATGGATGGGCATGAGCTTCTATAAAACCGGGTGATACGTATTTCCCACTCGCATCAATGACATTCGTGTTTGCACCAATGGATGCTTCACTTTCTCCAACATAAGCAATAGAATCCTGATACACAGCTACATTTTGCTGCAAGAATTCACCGGAATAGACATTGATCACTGTTCCCCCTTTTATAAACAGATCAGCGTGCCGGCGCCCTTGTGCTACGTCAATCAGTTCTTTTCTGAGTGCCTTTAATTTCATTTTTCATCTCTCCCATCCTTTAATATCATCTTTTTTTAACAACCGTCATAATAACATAATAAACATAATTTTCTCAATTTTGCAAAACTTATTTATTATAAAACGAAAGAGAAAATCAGTTCTTTTTTTAAAATTATGTATCAATTTACATTCGCTATTAATCTCGGAAGTCGATACTGTAGACATTGCAATTAAAAAGAAAGCTACTTCTCCCCATCGAAGAAGTAACTTTTTATAATTACGCATCCAGCAGCATTCTTTCAGACAGCTGCTCAAACCATTTTTCATCACTTGTCTGAATAGCAAGGTCAATTAAGCAATCCCAATCGTCTTTTATAAGTTCCACTTCCAGCTTTTCAACGCGATCTACGGTAAAAAGTTTCGGTGTCGGTTTCACCCAGTATGTTTTATCTCCAATAAATTCAGCTACTTTTGTGATAAATACCTTATTCCGCTCAAAAGAAATATTTTCAACGAAACCGATCACATAGTAGTTTTCAATTTTAGCGCGAATCCAATCCCCATTTCTAACCATAAGATTATTCCTCCCTAACAAAGTAAACGCTTTCACCCTTCTGTTTTAATTTCATTCCTTTAATTGCATCAAGCCTTTTGATTACTTCCATCATTTCCAATCGAAGTGCTGTATACTTATACTATATTTGTTCTTGCACAAATCTATTCTTATTTCTATCTTTAATCGGTTTCTTTTTAATCTTCTCATATGTGTATTGACCCTAATGCAGGGGTTAATCTTCGGTCCGCTTAACTTCCTTCATTTCGTTTAATTTCTTCGAATTTGATTCTATGGTCAATGGTTTGGATTTTGAAGTTAAGCGAATATGTTCCTGTAATCAACGACTTTAAATAATAAATAAATTTTTTTCGTCCTTTTTCTTCGGTTGAACTAATGAGCAAAGAAAATATGATAAAAGAAATAATCAATGAATCAAAAGCTGTGATTGTGAAGTTGAAAAAGTGATTTCACAAGGAACAGAACATTCAAGGCTGCCTGTCGCTATCCTGGGTGCTGACCCTGTTGGACTTTCTGGTGCGGCACACCTTATTAATCATGTTCTATCAATCGTGATCTTTGAAGCTGGCAAGTGTGGGAGCTAATATTTAAAAAGGGGCCACGTAAAAGTGTTTTCTCCTGGAAAGACAACATTGGCAAAGTGGCAAAACAATTACTTTGTGGTCATTGATCCCAATATTCAAAGTTGCGGTACCGTCCGTCCTAAATGGAGAGAAAGAATTGAGACAGCCTGAAATAGATTTTATATTGCTATTGGCTTACAGGCTACGAAGTTAGATCGATTACACCCGCTCTTGCAGGATGCTGCACGTAATGTGGAACTTGAATTGCCGGAAACCGGGGTATGCAGTATAGAACTTAGAAATTGCTGTGAAGACAAAGTCTGAGTAGTGTTTTCAATAAAAAAAATCTGACCTTTTGTATATTATTTTTTCAACAGGTTATAATAAAAACAACGGACTTGTAGCTCAATGATCAGAGCAGCCAATAGCCCCTGTATGATGAACTATTGTGTATCTTGTGGGTTCAAATCCCACCAAGTCCGTTACATTTAATCCCGCCCATCTTTAACAGGCACATATTCGAAACGTTGTTCAATTTCTTCCCGGTTACAGTTAGGAATCCAATCGTTATACTTAGAATTTAGATATTCCCGCAACTCTATATTTACTATTTCCAGCCTACAGTAAATCCATCAAAAATTTATAAATCCCTGTATAAAGTCGGGAACCATAAGAATTGCAAGAGAAACTAATAATCCTGCTCCTATACTAATTTTAAAAACCGTATACTTTTTTAGTCATCACCTATTCATCTAGTTTTAAATGTACCAATCATGGATCTAAATTTAAAGAAACCATTCACCCTGAGCAATCTTTTCTACCCTGCCTCCTACATTTACACTGATTTTCCCATGATCATCACTAGCTTTTAAAAATAATAAAGAAGGTCTTTTAATCTCATAACCTTGTTCAACACGAATGTTAATTTCACTTTTTCCAAAATATCGGAATTTCACTAAGTAAGAGGCTAAACAGCCATTTGCACTTCCGGTAGCGGCGTCTTCAGGAACGCCATAATAGTCCGCAAAGTCTCGAACATTTACATCATTTTCAGAATGATATGCTTCTGGAGAAAAAACCATTATTGCTTTTGCATCTGTATGTTCAATAATCTTAAAGTATTTTTCTTTATTTATTTTTACTGCCTTCACAGCTTCTAACGATTTCAAAGGTACAATAATCACTGGAAGACCTGTTGAAACTTCCTGAATAGGAAACCGATCATCTATGTATTCTTGATCAATACTTAACACATCACATACGTTCGTTTTATCAAACATTTGACCAAAAGCTGGTTCATTTTGTTTCATCCATAGAGTATTTTCTACTGTATCGAACGAAACGGGTGTTTGTCCCGCTTTAAAATTTAAAATAAGATGATCCAATGGTTTTTCCAATAATTCGTTCTGAATAACATATGCAGTTCCCAAGGCCGGGTGTCCTGCAAAAGGAACTTCTTCGTTAGGTGTAAAAATACGAACGTCAAAACCACCATCTTTTTTTGTATTCGATAAAATAAAAGTAGTTTCGGAAAAGTTTATTTCTTTGGCTATTTGCTGCATTTCACTCTCAGAAATGTTTCCAGCATCTTTAAAAACTGCCAGTTGATTTCCCGTATATTTTCCCTGTGAAAAAACATCTACAATAGAATACTGAATTTTCCTCATACGTTTCTCCCCCGTCCATTTAATGTTCCACATTAATATACCATTTATTTCATTTTATTTTAAGTTAAGCGATGCAATATGCTTCTCCTATCCTTTCATCCCGAATTCTTTATTGATAAATACCAATACATATTAAAAGCCATTTACGTTATAAAAAATTTTGTGGAATTGTCTTAGAATTGGCATTTAATGATCGAACTGGATAAATTCGTTCGGCTTGTTTTTGATATACTCACCGATCTTTTTTTAAAAAAGCCGGAGAGATTTCATGAAGGGCAGTGTTCAGCGGACTTGCGCTAGAAAGAAGATCTGAATCATTCTCAGTGTCAGGAAAAGAAACATCAAACTGGTCAAAATTTCTCGGATGATTCCTTGCTATCAGAATCCGATCCAATTCCCCCAGAATTTGCAGTAAGTCCTCTGCTCCAAATACCGCAGCCCGACTTTGATTTCCGACCATGCTATAAAATAGGCATTCCATCCTCCAGTGAATCGAGCACTATTCTCTTCATTTTCACCAACAAAGCATCATCGCCTCTTCTTGAAAATTATACAATAATTGGTGTTTTTGGTTGACAGAAATTAATTCTGATTTATAGTAAGTATTATACTAACTACTAAAGGAGAGAGATTAAATGGAGGAGGTTTTAAAAGAACTTCAAAAACTGGGGTTTTCACAATATGAATGTAAAGCATATATGGGCCTGTTGAAAAATTCACCTGTAACAGGATACGAAGTGAGCAAGCGTTCAGGCGTCCCCCGTTCCATGATTTATGAAGTATTAGGAAAGTTATTGGACAAGGGAGCAATCTTTACAGTACCATCAAACCCGATCAAGTATTCACCACTTCCTGCTAAAGAATTAATTCACCGATTGCGGAAGAGTTTTGAGGATTCCTTTTCTTTTCTTGAGAAACATTTATCGTCATTAGAAAACGAGCAGGAAACAGATGTGATTTATCGTGTAAATAGTGATGAACAGGTTATATCAGAAGTCGTGAATTTGATTGAAAGAGCAGAAGAAGAACTATGGCTGTCGATTTGGAAACCACAGGTTCCATTTATTAAAGAAGTAATTGATAAGCGCGTCAATGATGGTGTACAGGTGTTTTCCATGCTTTTTTCTGAGCCAAATATTCAAATCGGCATAACGTACCACCATGATTACATGACCCCGGAGATTTCAGAAAAAAGAATGGGTGGACGTTTAACCATTCTCGTTCGCGACCAGGAAGAAGTGTTAATTGCAAATTTTGCCCCAAATACTTCTGCATGGGCAGTCAAAACAAAAGATCCAGCACTCGTTCTGGTAGCAATGGAATATATCAGGCACGATATTGCGTTTGGAGAACTAACAAAGGAAGTCGGGGACAAAAAAGCAGAATCACTCTGGAGAAATAATCCAGATTTATTTTATGTCGTTACAGGTAAACGTTTTCAATAAACAAAACCCTCATTTTTGTTTTTCATAAAAGGAATTCTCATACTGCCGTAATAGTAAGGACAACAAATAACCGGAATGCTAAAGTACTGATACTTTGCAACAGAAAGGAATGAGAAGCGTGTCAACGCATATTATATCTGTCATTGTAAAAAACCAGCCCGGTGTTTTAGCTCAATTATCTAATTTATTTGGCGGGCCAGGCTATAATATCGAAAAAATAAAGGCTAAAAGTTATAAAAGCTCGGACTTCACCAAAATTAAAATTGCGGCGACCATTGGAGAAGAACAGCTGGAAAGTGTATTGGGACAGGTGAAGAGTTTGTCCCCTGTGATAGGCGTTGATGCGAACGTTCAACGGCGTTTTTCGTTCTGGCTCGTTGCTTACTGTTTGTTTATTACGTTACTTGGAACCAACCTTCCTGCCCCTCTTTACGCCATATACCGTGCAGAATGGCAATTAACTTCAGGTATGATGACATTGATGTATGCCCTCTATGCATTGGTTGTCATTCCTACAATTATCACAGTAGGTCAACTAACCAAGTTAATTGGAAGAAAAAAAATGCTTCTTATAGGTGTTTTCTGCTCAATTTTAGGATCATTGGGCTTTGCTTTCTCTGATGGCGTGTATGAACTGCTTATGTCTCGTCTTTTGCAAGGCTTGTCCGTCGGGATTTTAAATGGGGTAGCCGTTGATGCAATGACAAGATATCATGACCAGCAAGATAAAGTGAAAAGTGCATTTACTGCTGCGATCGCCGGAACGTTTGGAAATGCATTAGCCCCTCTTATTTCTGGTTATCTTGGAGAATATGCACCATATCCAATGCAGCTTTCTTATATAACGCATATCTCACTTGCAATGGCTGGAATGGTTGGTTTATGTTTTATTTTTGATAAGAAATCTGCACCGGATCGCCCGTTTTCACTTCAGCTGCCAACTATCCCTAATCATCTACGGGAACCTTTTACTTTATCGGCTTCAACATCCTTCCTGTCCTGGGCAATAATGAGTTTAATGTTGTCGGTAATGCCTGCTTACCTCAATCTTTTTGTCAATACATCGAGTCTTAGTCTATCGGGAACAATGGTTGCTTTAGTTTTGGGGTTATCGACAATACATCAAATTATATTGCAGCGTCAACCTGCGTTTCGAATGGTTACAATCGGAAATATTTTTTTGATTCTCGGTTTACTCGGTATGCTCATTACCTTATTTACTAACTCGTTATTTTTTCTTGTTTTGACGACAGTTTTCATTGGATTAGGAAACGGGCCAGGTTATGCAGGCAGTTTAGTTTTTATCAACCAGGCAGCATCAGATGAAGAGCGTACGGGTATCATTTCCTCCTTTTTTGTTGTGACCTATTTAGGCATTAGTATTCCTGTCCTTATTCTTGGCTTTATTGGACAATCGGTGGGTCTAGTCCAAGCGATTGAATGGTTTGTTGCCATCATGATAGGATTTATTGTAATAAACCAATTTTATTGGATGCGTAACAAAAAAAAAGAATAATTAATGCTGCTAGGGAAGAAATATGTTGATTAAGTCCATTTTCTCGTGAGTGAAAGGAATCTTTTTCATTAGATCTGTCTAGTGGTAAAAGAGTGAGTCCGCTATTGGATATCGCTCTTTTTGTTACTATTTAAGATAAAACCGGGACAGATCGTTCAATATTTTCAGTGAGAGTGAAAATATAACTAACTCTCCACTCATAAATGCTTTAGCCAGTTATGTGTAAATAGGACTAAATTTCTTATTTACGTAAACTTTTTTTAAAAAAATTTTTGAATTTTGCACGCTATTAACTATGATCATTATTTTATAACGAATCATACAAATCACTAGTGGTGAATAAAAAAAAGCTGAAATATCCATATTGGCAAGGTTGGTACCGATAAGCCGAATTCAACAGGTAAATATCAAATCGTTCCAAAAAAATCTAAGGAAAGCTTGTCTTCAAGACAATCCGATAAGTTGCTACCAGAGTGTGAGATTTTATTATGGATCTCTGCTATTACGTTAACGACCATATACATCTGATGATATGTTAGGAGTATCGGTACAAAATAAAAGAGCGTTACACCTTTTCATAACAAGGTGTAACGCTTTTTTGAGGTATACTGTTATATCCTGTCTAATATTTTATGTTTATAATTCATCTCTTCCCTCACTCTGTCATTAAATAATATTTCTTTAAAATGCCCATAGTAATGTTTTTAGCGTCTGTACTTGTTCCAGCAATATTCGCAGCAAAACTATAGGCCTGATTTTCCGTTTCTATAAAGCCGACATACCAGCCTAAGCCTGAACCTTGCCCTGTTTTTCCGTAAAGGGTATAGTGATCCCCTTCCTTCTGTATCATTATCCGTTTAACGGTTTTCATAATATCCTTGTCAAATGGCAAGTTCTCTTTATACAGTGTTTCCATAAATTCTGCTTGTTCTTTTGGAGAAATTTTGAGTGAACTGCTTAACCAAAACTGATCAATCCCTCCACTAATATCTTCGTTGCCATACGAAATATCTTGAACCCATTTCTCCATTCGATTCCCTCCAATGTCGCGGGCCATAGCTTGATAATACCAAACGACAGAGTTCCTCATAGCTGACCCAAGCGTGTGATCTTGGTTCCAGACCGCAAGTTCTCTTTCAACACCATCCCAATATTTAATGTGGTATTCATCTTTTACAGCTCCTACCTGTAACCCAATAAGTGAATTAGGCACTTTAAACGTTGATTGCGGTGCAAACTGTTGATTGGCGCGTTCATTGTTATAGACGAATGTTTTTTCATTTTTCATATCACGCAATACGAATGTGCCGTCATGGTTCTTAAAGAATTCATCAACTTCGAGGTTTTTAACATTCAGTTTGCTTTTGGCAGCATTCGCTTCACTTGTTGGTTCGACATTTGCAATTAACAAAAGAGCTCCACCAATCAATGATAAAAAAATCGCAAAATATTTTCGTTGTCTCATATTCAATTCCCCTCGCTAAAATGAAAAATCTGTAAATTTAAGTAATAGAAAGACATAAAAGGCACTGCCGCCTCAGCCCGCTTTTTTATATACTTATCAGTCCGCTTGATCACCTTCAAAATATGCTTTCATAATACCTTGTCCAATCTTCTGGCTGATTGGGTGGGAGTTTGTTCTGGCATTTGGCACGACTACTGAAAAAGCGACTTCAGGATTGTCGTAGGGAGCATATCCAACCAGTGTTAAATTGTTCGTCGGTTTATCTGTATACGTCTTCCGTAATTCAGGGTCATAGTAAAAGGATTCTGCTGTTCCCGTTTTACCGGCTATTTTGTAGCTTTTGTATGGCGGTTTATTGAAATAGAAGGAAGCGGTTCCGCCTTTTTCATGAAACACCTTGCGGAATCCTTCCTGCACGCGTTCAACCATTTCTTTATCCATGTCGATGCGATTCAGATAAACTGGTTGAACGCTTTGGATAACGGCCCGATCTTGATTTTCTAACCCTGGTTCACGAATTTCCTTCAGAAGGCGGGGCTGCACCCTGTATCCTCCATTTGCAATTGTTGATACGTATTGAGTCAATTGCATGGGCGTGTACGTATCATATTGGCCTATCGTGAAATCGAGCAAATAGCCTGGTGATTCACCTTTACCAATATATCCGCCCGCTTCATTCGGAAGATCGATTCCTGTCTTAATTCCCAGACCAAATTGATTGAAATAAAAGCGAAATGTTTCCAAAGCTTTCGAATTAAACGGCAGCTTCATGTTTCTATGGTAGGTATTTCCAATTATGCTCATAGCCGTCTTGAACATATATACATTGGATGATTGCTTTAATGCCGTCTGGTCATTAACCATTCCCATCGTCCATACTGACTTCTTGACTGGAGTGCCCATCAGATAGATCGGCTCATCCAGAAAAGACTGGCCTGGCTGGATGGCACCCGTCTCATACCCGGTAAGCACTGTCGCCCCCTTAACGGCTGATCCCATTTCAAAAGACGAGTTGACAGTGCCAAGGGCATAATCGGCCGCTTTCCACTTTCCGTTGACTTCTTCAATCTGTTTTCCGGCCATAGCCAGTACTTCTCCCGTTACGGGATTCATCATAACGACAAAGGCCTTTTCCAGGAATTCTCCCCCGCCGTGCATCTTGGCATCGATCAATTCAGCGGTAAGGATTTCTTCCACCTTCTTCTGTAGATCTATATCAATGGTCAGAATAAGGTTCTTACCCAGCTCACCGGCAGAAGTCTTGTAGGTTCTGATAACATCACCATTTCCGTTTGTTTGAATTTCCGTCACGGATTTCGAGCTTCTGAGGAGATCTTCATATTGGTATTCCAACTGGCTTTTTCCTACCCGGTCATTTCTGCTGTACCCCTTTGATAAGTAATAGTCTAAATTCTCCTTCGGAATACCTTCCTCCCGCGATGAAGTGCTTCCTAATACAGAAAGGAAGGTTTTCCCATACGGGTAACTCCTATCCCAATCGGTCAAAATATCCACTCCAGGAATTTCATTCAAAGCCTCACTCACTCGCGCTATTTCCTCATTTGTTACATGTTCATCTTTGATTGGTTGAGGAGTATAGGCAGAGCCTTTCTTCATTTCTCTAAAAATGGCGAGAACCTTCTTTTCGTCATTTCCGATTTCTTTTAAGTCGGATGGATCAATCCGGTCCAGCTGCATTTGATAACGCTCCTTATCTGTCAGCGCTTGGCTCTGCTGTTCCTCGTCTGTCAGCTTCATCCGCGCTTTCTTCGGACGTGTTGAGATCCAGTAATCCTTCATGTCCCGTTCTGTAACTTTGTCTGTCTTAATCGATATATGCATGGAGAGTTTCTTCGCCACTTCCAGCATGTCCTTGTCCGAGTCATTTTCCGTTTTAATATAAACAATGGTGTTTGACGCTTCATTATCGACAATCACTTGATTGTTCCTATCGTATATTTTTCCTCTTGGAAGGGGATATCTCACTTTCTTCACATTGATGCCATTCACTCTTTTCTCGTACATTTCCCCTTCAAAGAGCTGCACATAGGCCAGTCTGAAAATCAGAACGTCAAACAATACAAACACAACTGTCAGAAGAATATTCAGTCGGCTCGCTGCCATTCGTTTTATCTTTTTAGACTTACGCACTCTACCACCTTCCTGTCCCCCGCTTCTTTCCGAGATTTTTTAGTTTCGCATGGCCATCCTGACACTAGCAGCACCGACAATGCAGAATAAACTGAGTGTAAGAGGCTGCGGAAAAATACTGTATATCAAACTGCTCACAATCACCGGCATAACACTGATCGTGCTCCTTCTGTCTCTCCACTTAATCACGTTGTACAACTCCTTTTCATTAGAACCAGCTCATAGCAAATCCAAGAAAAATCTCAATGACCGAAGGATCCTTTTATTCATTCTCAGTCAAATACCTATCTAATACAGGTTTTATTTTCTTAGTCACATAGTGGCTTCCTCCGCGATTTTTCACATCCTCCACAATAGCTGTCAGTAAGATGGATGGACTCTTTGTATCAAACACGACGACAAAGCCATTCTCCTTCCCGTCTTCGCCCTTCTTGCTCTTCAGCTCAGCGGTTCCCGTCTTTGCAGCGAGTACCTCTTTTGCTGTGTTGAGGTTATGGGCAGTCCCGCTGTTGCGCTCGACTACCTGAATTAAGGCATTTTGGACAGTTGAAGCAATTTCACTGGAAATGACGGATTTTCGGACAGACTCATTTTCATCAGTAACTAAAACAGGCATCACCATATTTCCGCCATTTACAAACGGTGTGAACGCAGTCCCTAGATGGACAATTGACATCAGAACTTCACCCTGCCCATAAGCAGAATCAGCGAGCAAGACTTCATTGTCGATACCATCATTGGACAGCTGGCTCTTTTTCAAATAAATCGGCAGCTGGAAATCCTCTTGGAACCCAAATGCCAATGCATTCTGCTCAAACTTGTCCGCTCCCATTTCCAGGGCTTCCTGGGCAAAATAGATATTATCGGAATAAGCCAGCGCATCCACCATGTCCACCGGATTTGCCTCCTTTACGCGGGTGACAAAATAACCTCCCCAACTGTTGTCTTTCTTCCACTGCAGGCCGGATATTTCTCGCTTTTTCTCCGGGAATGTCGTTCCGCTGGCGAGCCCGGAGGCAGCGGTAATTGCCTTGAACGTAGATCCTGGTGCATACAGACTGGAGAAACGGCTCAAGAATGGAAGCTTTGGATTTTTACTGTATGCTTTCCACTGCTCCTCTGTCATACCGCTCACCATTAAATTCGGATCGAAGGATGGATAGCTGACGAGCGCTAACATTTCCCCGGTTACCGGATGTATCGCTGACACCGCGCCGGCATCATGCTTCATCGTTTCATATATGTTACTTTGCAGTGCAGCATCGATCGTCAGATGTATGTTTCTGCCATTGATAGCTTCCACTTCTTTAAGAGTGTTTTTCAGCTTGCCTTCCTCGTCCTTTATTTGAATAATGCCGCCCTTCTTTCCCCTCAACTGCTTCTCATACACTTGTTCCAGCCCGGTCTTTCCAATGTAATCGCCTGACGTATATTCATGGCCGGCGTTCTTTTCGATGTCTTCACTCGTTACTTGTTTTACATAGCCAATCAGATGAGCACTGCTTTCGTTTTCAGGGTAATACCTTATCCTTTTCGTTTGGAAAAGAACACCTGGGAGATCCTCATCGATGCTTTCTGGGTGAAAGTTTACAGGCATGACCGCAATCGGGACAAAAGTATTTTTGGTCACCCATTTTTGATCCAGCGCCTTTTGAAAGGTTTCTTCCGGAATGTTGAAATAAGTGCTTAGCTTCTTTATGCCAGCTTCGTTGAATTCTCCAAGCTTTCCTGGGATGATTCCCATTTCGTACACATCTTTCTCTAGGGCGAGCGGGGTTCCATTACGGTCAAAGATTGTACCCCGCCGCGGCAAATAGGTCTGCGTGCTGACTTTATCTCCTTTTTCCATCCCGGCGAAGATCAAAGACGGATTCCATTTCACTTTCCATACCTTCCCATCATCCGTCTTTTCTTCTATAAAAAAAGTTTGATAGGACGCTGTTACTTCTCCCAGAAATGTATATATTTTTACTTTAAAACGCCCTTCATATCTTTCATGATCCTCATCGTAAAGCAGCTCCTTGGAAAGAACGTCGATTGAAGAAGCCTCGATGCCAGAAAAAACTGCAGCATATTTATCCGTAAAACTCTTTTTCGTGTAGCCGTAGGCTTCCAATTCACCTTCTGAAATGAGCTGCAGCATTTCGTCGTAGTTCTGTTCAGAAAATTGTCTGACGTAATCATTAAAAACTTCTTCTGGAGATGCTTGATTCAGTTTAAGAAAATGCCACAGAAGCAGGCTCCCGCTAGCTAATCCTAAAACCATTATCAATATGGATACTTTCTTCATATTCATCCTTCTTCCTTAACTAGACCTGATTTACATTTTTCAAAACCTATCAAAATCTTGTTCCGATAACGGTTGATAACAAGAAAATGAGCAATACAATTATCAACATTGTTCACTTCTAAATATTACAGTTGTAGTTTTTGAAAGTATTACACACGTAAGATTTGAAGTCAAGACATAATATTACAAACGTAATATTTAAAGTGACTGCTTTTTCTTCTTATTTCTTTGACTTCTTAAATGGCGAACAATATAATAAAAATATTACAATTGTAAGTTTAAGGATGGTTTATATGAAAAAGTTGCCTCAAATTTCAGAAGCTGAATTGGAAGTAATGAAAATAATCTGGAAACACCCTAATATCAATACAAATGATGTTATTGAAAAGTTGTCTAAAACGAGTAAATGGAGTCCTAAAACAATTCAAACAATGTTGCTGCGGCTAATAAAAAAAGGAGCACTGAATCATTATAAGGAAGGCCGTGTATTTGTTTATACACCAAATGTAGCTGAAAGTGACTATGTGGAAATTGAGAGTCGCAGCTTCCTAAATCGTTTTTATAATGGGGCTCTTAAGGCTATGGTATTAAACTTTTTGGAACAAGATAAGCTCTCAGATGATGAAATTAATGAGTTGTATCAAATTTTAGAAGAACGTAAGAACAGAAAGAAGGACTAACATGGGCAGCTCTTTCTTTACTCTCTTTTTCTTCAGTAATATCGTTTTGTCTGCGATTTTTTGCACCATTATATTCATAAAAAAGATTTTAAAAGACCAAATAACTGTAAACACCCAATACTATATCAGTTTGCTTTCTCTTTTGACATTGATTGCTCCTTTTATTCCTTTTCATTCTGTAAAATTAAATTCTTTTTTTCACTGGTTGACAAACTTGGGAGCAAGTAATTTAACATTGCCTGAAATCCATTATACTGGTAAAACGACAGAATCATTTGTCCCAAATACAAATTGGCTGCAAGACTTTTCGATGACCATAGAGCAATCTTCATTCAAAATGATGGATTCCGTCTTTTTCATAGTTTGGATATTAGGAATGATTGTTATGCTTATGGCTACTTTATATAGCAATCTGGGAATCGGTAAAATAAAAAAAAGCATACAAGTAGTTGAAAACAAAGAACTGTTGATGCTTTTTTATACATGTAAAGATGAAATGCATTTTCATAAAAAGGTTGTTTTAGGATACTCTTCATTAATAAAATCACCTATTACCTTTGGGTTTATCAATCCATATATCGTCATGCCAAAAGATGTTTCAATGCTTTCTACTGACGAGATGAAATATGTATTTCTTCACGAGTTGTATCATTGCAAACGCAGAGATATGCTGGCAAACTATTTCATGTGTCTCTCTAGAACTATTTATTGGTTTAATCCCCTCGTATTGTATTTCTTAAAAGAAATGAAAACAGAGATGGAGATTTCCTGCGATTATGCAGTATTAAAAACCCTAGATAAGGAATCACACCTCAAATATGGTGAGGTTATTTTAAAATTTGCATCTCTCTCGCAACGAACATCATCTTTGTTAGCAGTTTCGGAAATCAGCAGTTCATTTAAACAAGTAAAAAGGCGTGTTGTTTCAATCGGAAATTTTCAAGAAGACTCACGTCTGCTAAAGATGAAAAGTTCTTTAGTTTTCATCATTGTTCTTTCGATCATTATGATTAGTATTCCTTCTATTTCTGCATTGGCAGCTGGAAACAAAGAAACACATCCGCTTTCTTATACCAATGTAGTGTACAAAGACTACAGTGACCTTTTTGATGAACTTTCAGGAAGTGCTGTACTGTATGATTCCAAATTGAAACAGTATACTATACACAATAAGAAAGAAAGCACTACTAGATTCCCACCCGGGTCCACTTATAAAGTATTCAGCGCACTGTTTGCGCTAGAATCCGGGATTATAAAAAGGGACCATTCCCAGCTGAATTGGGATGGAACCATATATCCTTATGAAGAATGGAATCAAGATCAAGATTTATTTTCTGCTATGGAAAGATCCTCCACTTGGTATTTTCAAAATCTTGATCAACAGCTGGGCAAACGGAAATTACAGAATTACTACGAACGGATAAATTATGGAAATAAAGATTTATCAGGCAATATAAATGATTATTGGCTGGGATCCTCTCTAAAAATTTCTCCTGTTGAACAGATAGATATTTTGAAAAAGTTTTATGATAATGAATTCGCTTTTGAACAAACTAATATCCAAACGGTGAAAGACTCCTTACTTTTAGAAGAATCAAACGGAAGTCTGTTATCTGGAAAAACAGGAACAGTCGTTATAAACGGGGAAAATAGTGATGGATGGTTTGTAGGGTATGTAGAAACTGTAGATAATACTTTTTTCTTTGCCGTTCATATTCGTGGTGAAAAGCAGGCAGGCGGAAGCTCTGCTGCCAAGATAGCCCTTTCCATTTTGGAGAATGAAGGTATTTATCGACCTGTTTTCTGATAGAAAGAAAGTCTCTTTAATAGTTATATCCATTTTACTATGTGGTTATCTATATCATTGTTACTTTATAGATAAATTTAGACTAATTTTTAGACACTGTATTCCATAGAAAAGATGACATATGAAAATATAAAAGAGTGTCTAAAACTGAACTATACCCCAAATAACGCACAATAAGAGCCTTCTCGTCCATCGAATAGAAAAATATAGAGCAATTGTCAAAATGGCAGTTGCTTTTTTGTGTTTTGACCAAGCAAAAAGCGGATACATAGCCATTCTTCTTTGTTTGAATGTAGTCTTTGCTGCCTGCTGAACCGTTTCAATGATCCACTTCTCCTCCTAGTCTATTGACTTTTATCCTGGACCTTTACATTCGTGTCTCCGGTTAGCATGAAGATAACTTGCATGCATTGCGCCAATTCAGTCTAGCTCCCCTTTAAGTATAAAAAAAAGAAGAGCTTTCGCTGCTCTTCTCATTGCCTGGCGGCGTCCTGCTCTCACAGGGGGAAACCCCCAACT
>NZ_MSFI01000012.1 GCF_001975785.1 Domibacillus epiphyticus
CCCATGAATCCTCCGCCAATCATTCCTACGTTTAACTTTTTCATTATATTTTCCTCCAATTATTATATTTTTTACTTTATTGCGCTTTGAATTAAATCTGGAACTTCTTGTCGATATACAAGTTCCCAAGAATCTTCTAAATTATCTTTTGTTACTTGTACAGCAGGTGTTGTCACATATGACGGAGCTTCTTTTCCAAGAAGTGCATATCCAGCTAAAATGGCTTCCGCTATTCCTTGATCATAAGGAAGTTGTGCACCAAGTCCTTTTACTGTGCCGCCAGAAGCCATTTCCAATCCAACGTTTGTACCGAGGTCTGTCGTCGTAATAACTAGATCATCCCTTCCAGCTGTACGAGCTGCTGAAACAACACCTTCTCCTGGAACATCCCAAATTGCGAAGATTCCATCGAGATCACGGTGCTTCGTTAACATAGCAGATGCAACTTTTTCTCCATCATTCGGGCTTGTAATTCCGCCATGAGCCACAATTTCAATATCCGGGTATTTCTTTTTGATCGTTTCTTCAAAAGCTGTTTGACGCTGTTTTGTCACGAAGAAATCCGCATCATGGAAAACCACTCCAATTTTCCCTTTTCCGTCAAGTTCTTTAGCCATAACTTCTGCTGCTTCCACACCATTCCCATAGTTGTCCCCGGAAACAATGCTGACGAAGTCTTTTCCTGGTTTTAACCCTTGAGCTGTCCCATCCATGAAGACCAATTTGATTCCCGCTTCAGCAGCTTTTTTATAAGCACCTGCTGTTGACACGGGATCTACTGGAACACTTACAATAACATCAGGATTCTTGGCTGTGACTGTTTCAATATCTGAAACTTGTTTTTCCGCTTTAAACTGGGCGTCAGTTACTGCGATAACTTCGATGCCCATCCGCTTAAAACTCGCTTTTAATGCATCTGTTTGCGCGGTCATGTAGTCAGTTCCAGAGTAATGCATAACAAGTGCAGCGGTAAAATTGCCTTTTTTAATTTTCGAAATATCGTCTTCCGTTAATTCTAATGTTTTAGCTGAAACTGCCGCTTCACCAAAAGGCCCTTTTCCTAAAATCTCTTTATCTTCTATTTTAGGATTAATTGTTAAAGAACCGGTATCCGGTACCTCTACGGGTTTGTTAGCTGATTCTTTTTCAGTTGAACCACTTTGTCCGCCACAAGCCGCCAGCACAAGGCTGCCGCTCAATAACATAGCCGTGAATAATGAAGATTTTCTTTTCATAAAAGATCCCCCTTGTTCATTGTCCGTCAAATTTATTTTCTGTTTTCAAAACCTTTTAAATAGCGGCGGCTGATTTCTGCTCCTTTTTTCGGAACATCGTAACTGTCCAGTTCAACCGTAATCCAGTCATCGTATCCAGCTTCATCAAGAAGACGGATCATCTCATCAAATTTTTGATGACCTTCTCCTAAAGGAAGGAATTCACCATTTTGATAATCTTTGAAGTGGATGTATTTAATGCGATCCGCATATTTTCTAACGACTTCGACAGGATCCCCGCCGCCCGCTTCAATGTGTGCTGTATCCGGGCAAAGGTAAATATCTGTGAGCGGCATAAGCTTGTCCAACTGATCAGGCGCCTGGACGGTTGTGCCTAAGTGTGGATGATAGCTTGGAATCAAATTATGCTTCTCTGCAATTACCATTACTTGATTCAGGGCATCACCCAACTCTTTATAATCGCTTTCAACGATACCAGTTGAACGAACAGCACCCCCGCCGATCACTAAGTGACGGGCCCCTAATTCAGATGCAAGTGCTGCCACTTCTTCAATTTTAGCCAGTTCTTCTTTTAAAATATCCGGGTAGATAAAATTCCCTCCGGTATATACTCCAATAAATTCTAATGAATATTGTTTTAATAAAGATGTGAACTCCTCTTTTTTGTCTTTATACTGCATTAGATTCCCATCGAAAATTTCAAACCCTTTATAACCTGCTTCAGAGATTTCTTTCAAGGCTTCTTCAGTTGAACCATTCGCAAGGTAGTATAGATCTTTAATTGATGTGACGCCTGCAGGGTGACCAACTACTCCGCCCCATGTATTTGTTTGATATCCAAGTTTCATTGTTATATTTCCTCCATTCGATTTCGAAATCATAAATGTAATTGTAATCGGCGGTTTGTTTCTGATGGAAACCCATCACCCCCTCAAATAATACGGGCGAATGATGACCCAGTTCATGTAATCGATTACATTGAATCAAAAAAATACTCCTGATTTTTTAAACTCGGGGTGGCTCAAGCATTGTTCCTTGTGCACGAATCCCGTTCAATAAGACTATCTTCGAGTATATATTGATTTCTGGTTATTTCATCTTCGTTCATTAATTTCAACAGCAGTTCCATTGCCTTAGTTCCAATTTCAAAGGTAGGTTGAGATATGGTTGTTAATGGCGGTTCAAATATGGCCGAAAACTCAATGTCGTCAAATCCGATCACTGAGACATCTTCAGGAACTCGCAGCCCTCTGCTTTTAACCGCTTTCACAGCGCCGAACGCCATTTCATCATTTGCAGCAAACACAGCAGTCGGCGGATTGCTTAAAGCTAAAAACTTCATCATCATATTGTAGCCGCTGTCAAAAGTGAAGGTTCCTTCCTGAACTAAAAAGGGCTCCACCGAAAGATTATGTCTTGCCATTGCTTGTGTATACCCTTTAAGGCGATCCTTCCCGAGAACTACATTTAATGGACCCGTGATCGTACCGATTTTTTCATGTCCAAGTGCAATTAAATATTCTGTTGCTTTTCTCGCACTGCTTACATTATCAATCGACACAGTCGGAATAGTAGAACCTTCGATATACTCACAAGCAAGAACGAGCGGATAATCCACCGAGAATTTTTCAATTACGCCTGTTTCCATTCTTGCCGTCAGCATAACGATTCCATCCGCCTGCTTCTGGCGTAAGACATTTAAGTATTCTTCTTCCCGCTCCACATCATTGCCCGCGTCTCCAAGAATTACTTTATATCCATTTGAAACCGCGACAGATTCAATTCCTCTTAACACTTTTGAAAAGAACGTATTCGTAATATCTGGTACAATCACAAGGATCGTTTTTGTTTCCAGCCTTCTGAGCTGGCGTGCTAATACGTTCGGCTGATAGTTTAATTCTTGAATCGCTTTCAAAACTTTTTTTGATGTTTCTTCTTTGACAGCCTCTGGTTTGCTGATCACTCTAGATACTGTTGCAGTCGAAACATTTGCTTTCTGTGCCACGTCTTTTATGCTCACCATAAAGGCTCTCTCATTTCTTATTAATATTTCGTTTGTAATGTGATTGTAATCGATTACATCCGGAATATCAACACTTAAATAAAAAAAGTTTGAATTTTTGTTCTAATTGAAAATGAACTTGTATATACTTATGCATCACTTTCAGAAGTTATTGTAACCGATTACAATCAAAAAGGCAATTCATTTTCATAATAATCTTCGCTTTTCCTAATAAAATGATGAATTCATGTATCATTCACACCCAAAACGTGAGATAATAGGAACGAATGACAAATTTAACCCGGGGGTGACGTTATGTCTTATTACAGCAAAAATCGCACCGAACCATTGCCAAACGTCGATATTGAGACGTGGGAATGTACGTCGGACGACTGTATTGGCTGGATGAGAAAGAACTTTTCAGATGATAATTCGCCGTCGTGCCCATTTTGTGGAAGTGACATGCAAAACGGAACCCGCTTCACGAATTCTTTACAAAACAATACTTTTCGTAAACCGGCTGATGCCGAACAAAAAAAAGCGTGATTCCCTTCCTGGGAATCCGCTTTTTCTGCTTTAAATGTGTCACATTAAATGAATACTTCAACGAAAAACCATAGTAACATGAGAAGATGAATCACGATTTTTGCCAGTGTACCGCTTAAAAAACCGACCAATGTAGCATAGGCTGCAAGAATAGCCGTCTTGGCATTTTTTTGAATGATCAATTCAATGAGGAGAACCGCCGCAAAAGGCACAATCAAAATGCCAAATGGGGGGATAATGAATGAACCGGCGATGATAGCAGCAACAGCTGTCCACTCTCCCCACTTCGAGCCGCCATATTTCTTCACAAAGTAACTGTTGGCTAGAAAATCGGCGACAAAAATCAGTACTGTAAAGATGACCATAGCAATCCAGAAGATAATAGACAGCTCTTCTTTGCTGATTCCAAAATAGTAAAGTGCAAATCCCGCCCATAAAACCACCACAGAAGGAACAATCGGAAAAATAAATCCGATAAAACTAATGATAAATAATAAAATAATACCGGTCCATACTAAAATAGACATCCACAACCACCTCTACTTTGTTATGATAGCATTGTACCATTAAGTGAAGAATAGGAAGTGATTTATTTGATTAACATCGAAATGCCGAAAGCGGACTTCATTTTAACGAGAAAACGAAATCCCGAAGATACGAGTGAAGCACCCATTGCAAGAGAATATGGATTTACAGATTATCATAAAATTCCACGCGATAAAGCGGGTGTTTTTATGTTTTATGATGCGGACGACAACTTGCTATATGTCGGAAAGGCTCGCAAACTGCGCATGCGGATCCGCAAACATTTTGAAGACAACGTTTCTGATATTAAAAACCACCGTGATGATGTGCATAAAATTGTAGTTTGTATTGTGGACAGCCCGGTGGAACGCGACATTTATGAAACATTTATAATTAATACGTTTCAAGCGAAATATAATACGGAAAAAGTGTTTTTCAATTCATAATCTTTAAGCCCGGGTCATTAAGAACCGGGTTTTTTTGTGCCGGAAACATGACTTCTACAGTTGTCCCTTCTGAAAATATTCAATTCGCTGCTTTGGTTTTCAATAATTTTGCAGCAAGTCATTAACCAAAGCCGCAATCCCCTCTTTGCAGCTCATTCGCACAAGATTAACACCGCCGTCCGGCATCGCTTCTATCGTATTTTTTAACACATAAATAAAGACCTGTTTTAACTGCTTTGCTCACAAAAGATGGGTGGTGCCTCCTCTTCAATATCTACCTGGATGAGACCATTTCCCATCATTGCCTGGGAATTCATGAGTGCAACGACATCTTGCAGCAACGGCTGGATATCCTGCTCTTTAAAGACAACATCGATCGGTTTTGACAGACCTAAGAGTTCATTGACAATAAGGTTAACCCGATCAAATTCGCACAACATAATACCTATAAACTTTTTCATTATGCCTTGTCGAAAGCTGCTGGTAATCAGAAAGAATAAAAGCAAAAATAGACACGTCCTGTTTTTTTCAATGTCATTCCCTTTTCATACGTATTAATGTAATATTTTACCTAATAAAAAAAGAAAAATCCAGTCTTTTCGATCGCAAAATCTCGACAATCATGTAAGGTTATCAGAAGTTTTGTCGAATCTATTTCTTCCTCTTTAAAAATTTTTTATACTATATCCTGTTCTGTTTTTTATTACGAAACTATTTTTTGGAGGTTCATATTCATGAATAATCATGAAAGCTTTGATGAATTAATGGTTCAAATTAAAACTGTTCGCAAATTAATGATTACGACTGGTACCATGAAAGGGCTTGACCATATTGAGACCCTTCAACATAGCCAAAGGCTTGACAAGTTAATGAATCAGTATCAATTTCAAAGTAAATTTTAATAACATTACATGTAAGATACGGAATGAAAATTTTTTTCATAAAAAAGAAAATTCCCGTTCATAGCGAACGGGAATTACTTTTTTTAGAGACTATCATAATTGTTTAAGAATAAGAACGAAGGATCAAATTCTCTATCTGTCTCTTATTTGCTAACATAACGTAATACACAAGAAAGAGTAATAGTCTGTTAAACTTTAAATTTGCTTACAAGTTCTTGTAAGTTCATCGCCATTTCCGACAATACATTAGACGCAGAAGATATTTCTTCCATCGATGCCATTTGCTCTTCTGTTGAAGCTGCTACAGTTTGAGAATGCATCGAAGCATCTTTTGAAACGGTTGTGATGTTTGTCACCGTTGCTGAAACTTCCTGTGCACTTGCGGACATTTGCTCGGCTGTTGCTGCCATATCATCAATTTGTGTACCCATGTGCTCCATTGAACGTAAAATCTCCGCAAAACTTTTTTCTGTTTTTCCGACGATATCAAGCCCTTCTTTTACTTCTATTTTGACTTGATTAATCGAGTTATTGGACCGTCCCATATTCACTTGGATTTCCTTAATAAGCTCAGAAATTTGTGTAGATGACTCCTGTGATTGTTCAGCTAATTTGCGAACCTCATCCGCCACTACCGCAAACCCTTTTCCATGTTCTCCTGCCCGTGCAGCTTCGATCGCTGCATTGAGTGCCAATAAATTCGTTTGGTTGGCAATACTGGTAATCACTTTTGAAATTTCGCCAATTTCCTGCGATCGTCTATCCAACAACTTTATCGCTTCACTGCTTTCATTAACCGAATGATCAATTGACTGAATCTGCAAAGCAGTTTTCTCAACAAATTCCCCGCCTTGCTTTGCCTGCTCGGCCGTTTTTGATCCAGCTTCCGCAATTACACTTGAACTTTCTGCAATGTTGCCAACTGCAATCGTTACTTCTTCTAACGATTTTGCACTTCCTTCTAGGCTGGAAGTTGTTTCTTCCGATCCGTCTGCAACATGTTGAATCGACATGGTTATCTCTTCTGTCGCTTTGCTTGTCTGCTCAGCGCTGGCTGTTAATTCCTCAGATGAAGCAGCAACCTGCTCGGATGTTTGAACCACATCAATAATCATTGACCGTAAGCTTTCCCTCGTAGCATTGTAGCTATTTGCAAGGTCGGTCAGTTCATCTCCTGCGTGATCATGCACCTCTGTTGTAAAATCCCCATTCCCCGCATTTTCCAACGCTGTGGAAATAGCTGTTAATCGTTTCTTTAATCCGCGTGTGAACCAGAATATAACGAGAGATGAAAGTAAAATAATGACTGCTAACACAATTAAGAAAATTTTTAGAAAGCCTGAAATGGTTTGATCGATAATTTGCTGTGATGCACCTACATAAAAAATCCCAATTTCCTCTCCAGAGCTATTTTTTAGCGGCATGTACGCTGTTTGATACCGGTTTCCTGCAACTTCTGCTTCTCCATAATAGTTTTCACCATTTTCCAGCACCACATTTTCCACCTCTGGGGATACTGTTGTTCCTACAGCCCGTTCTCCGTCCGTCATCACATTTGTCGCTATGCGTGTATTCCCTTGAAAAATAGTGACTGTATCCCCTGTGTCTTCTCCTATCTTATCCACAGGCTCAAAATTCTCATTCATGGCTGTATCGCCTTTATAGAGCTTGTCACCTTTTATCGCCCATTCACCAGGATATTTATTATCAATATATCGGTATGCTAAACCAAGATCACCTTTTGCCTTTTCAATAGCAAATTGCTTGATTCCCGCACCTACCTGCTGAATGACCACAGCTCCTACAATAACGGATAGAAACAAAACAATCCCTAGAACAATCAGATTGATCTTTGCTCCTAATTTTAATTTTTTCCCCATTTTAAATCCCCCTTCTGAAACCTTGCCTGACTTAACTCGACAAAAAAGCTCGTATACCTCTTAAAGTATACAAGCTTTTCCAAGGATAATACATACTATACTTTAAATTTGCTTACAAGTTCTTGTAAGTCATATGCCATTTTTGATAACGTGCTAGATGATGAGGATATTTCTTCCATTGAAGCCAGCTGCTCTTCTGTTGAAGCCGCTACACTTTGAGAATGCATTGATGCATCTTTTGAAACGGTTGTGATGTTCGTCACCGTTGCTGAAACTTCTTGTGCACTTGCAGACATTTGCTCAGCTGTTGCTGCCATATCATCAATTTGTGTACCCATGTGCTCCATTGATCGTAAAATGTCAGCAAAGCTTTTTTCTGTTTCTTCCACGATCTCAAGACCTTCTTTTACCTCGGATTTCACTTGATTAATAGAGTCATTTGAGCGGCTCATATTTACTTGTATTTCTTTAATCAGTTCTGAAATTTGCGTAGAGGACTGCTGCGATTGCTCTGCGAGTTTACGAACTTCATCCGCTACTACCGCAAAACCTTTTCCATGCTCTCCCGCCCGTGCTGCTTCGATCGCTGCATTTAGTGCTAACAAATTCGTTTGATTAGCAATATCGGTTATGACTTTTGAAATTTCGCCAATTTCCTGTGATCGTCTGTCCAACAGCTTGATCGCTTCACCGCTTTCGTTAACCGAACGATCAATTGCCTCAATTTGAAGAGCTGTTTTTTCGACAAATTCTCCGCCTTGCTTAGCCTGTTCCGCTGTTTTTGAGCCCGTTTCCGCAATCGTGTTAGAGTTTTCAGCAATGTTGCCGACAGCAAATGTGACTTCTTCTAACGATTTTGCACTTTCTTCCAAACTTGATGTTGTATTTTCCGCACCACCTGCAATGTGCTGAACAGACTCCGTGATTTCTTCCGTTGCCCTGCTTGTCTGCTCCGCACTCGCTGTCAGTTGCTGAGATGAAGCAGCCAACAGTTCAGAAGACGTTTTAACCTCACTAATTAACTCCCTCATATTTCGTGTCATGTTATTAAAATCTTTCGCCAGCTGCCCGACTTCATCTTTTGTTTTAACAATTACTTCCTCAGTAGAAAAGTCACCTTCTGCAGCTAGGTTCAATTCTTTTCCAATAACCTTAATCGGCTTTGTTATACGATTAGAGAAATAGTTTACTAGAATCATGCCGGCAATTAACGAGACCGCACCAATCGCTGAAACTAAATATAACACTTTATTAGATGCTTGATTAAACTCTGTTAAATATGCTCCTGATCCGACAATCCATCCCCAGTGCGGATCCAATTCAACATAAGAAACTTTTGTTTCCACTTTACCTGTACTTGGATCTTCCCATTTATAGGTGACAAACCCTCCGCCATTCGATCCGATTTCAACAAATTCTTCCCCGATCATCACACCGTCTTCAGATTGTACATCTGTTAAGTCCTGTCCTTCATTTCCAGGGTTCATGACCGATACAGCATTTTCATTTACCGCCCATGTATAACCAGTTTCCCCGACTGTATACTCCTTTTTGATCGACCGTTCATTATCCGCGTTTTTTTCACTTAACAATTCTTGACGAAGTTTTTCCTGCGCTTCTTCTAGCGTCAGGTTTCCTGCTTCAACTTCTTCATTTAAAAGGTTAATCATCCCAATCGTCATTTTTACATTATTTTTAAGTTGTGTTTCACCGGACTTTTCTAATTCGTTTTTCGACATCCCATATGTACTTATCCCTATAATCGTTGTAGGAATCAGCAAAATAAACAAACATAAAATAATTAATTTGTTTTTTAATGAATGTAATTTCATAAATTATCCTCCTATTTTTTAAACTTCCTATTTTTCTATTATCATACATTAAATCCATCTTTAATTCTATGAGTTAATAGTTCTTTTTGCCTAAAAAAAAGAAATTATTCGAAAATTCGTCATTATACAACAAAAAAACACGACAGGTATACTCCGTCGTGTCAATTTCATCTATTTCCATGTCTTTATAAAAAAATCAGTCCCATGCGGAACTGATTTTAGAGCATTTTAAATATGAGCCGCCTTTGCCGTATTTCATTATATAAGAAAGTTTTAAACCACCACTCCTCAAAGTGGGTGTTTGCAAAAATGTTCATGCGTGTCCTCCCGTTATGAAAAGAGGCATGTCATTCTCATTTTAATTTTAAACTCCCTTTTACAGCTTAAAGGTTAAAACTTAATTATTCATTACGTACAACGCAGCTGTATTAGTATATTACTTCATATTTCTTCACATTTCAACAGTAAAAAATCCCTAATTCCCTTTGATATGTGAGTCCCTTTATTTTGCCTAACGAAAGATTCCTGCTACACTAATACACACAAATAATAGAAAGAAGTGTCTCACTATGTCTATCAAATACTCAGTATTGGACCTTTCTCCCATCACGACCGGCGGAACACCGACCGATTCTTTCCGAAATACAGCAGATTTGGCCCGTCAGGCGGAAAAATGGGGATATAATCGATATTGGCTCGCCGAACACCATAATATGCCTGGTATTGCGAGTTCTGCAACCGCAGTCGTAATTGGACACGTTGCTGCGTCAACAAAAACAATCCGTGTCGGTTCTGGAGGCATCATGCTGCCAAATCATTCACCGCTCGTCATTGCTGAACAATTTGGGACCCTTGAATCATTGTTTCCCGGCCGTATTGATCTCGGTCTAGGACGAGCGCCAGGCACAGATCAAGTGACCATGCGTGCACTTCGACGTGACAGCCGAAGTGACGGACATGATTTTCCAGACCAGTTAGCTGAACTTCGCGCTTATTTCCAGCCTGGAAATAAGCCTGTTAGAGCAATCCCAGGGGAAGGATTGAACATACCAATCTGGTTACTAGGCTCCAGTGGTTTTAGCGCCCAGCTTGCCGGACAACTCGGTTTGCCTTTCTCTTTCGCTAGTCACTTTTCTCCTAATAATACATTGCCGGCACTCTCTTTATACCGACGTTATTTCCAGCCATCTGATGTGCTTGATAAACCATATGCGATGCTGGGCGTTAATATCATTGCAGCCGACACAGATGAAGAGGCACAACGGCTCGCTACGTCTATGCAGCAGCAATTTTTAAATCTTATTCGTAATAAACCGGCACCGCTTCACCCGCCTGTGGACAACATGGATGAATTATGGACTGAATATGAAAAAGCGACACTTCAGCAGCAAATCGGCTCATCCATCATCGGCAGTCCTGAAACCGTTAAACGAAAACTGAGTGCGTTCATACATGAAACGGAAGCAGACGAAATCATGGTTAACGCTCAAATCTATGATCATGAAGCGCGCCTTCATTCGTTTGAAATTGTTGCAGATTTGCAGCATTCCTAACAATGGAGCCAGATATCTGGCTCCTTTTTATGTATTACTCATTCAAATAAGAACAGCAGTAATCAGCAACTGTATGCACTTTTAATTGGAACGACTCATTAGCAGGCACATAAAAGATGCCGCTTCCATCGATCGTTACCCAGTCATGTCCTGACAACTTGTATTCCAGCTTCCCTGATATGATTTCCATTTCTTCTTTCAAGTCCGTAGAGAATTCATATTCTCCTGGAAGCATAATACCCAGCGTTTTTTTTGTTCCATCTGGAAATAAAACCGTTCTGCTTGTTACTTTTCCATTAAAATAAATATTTGCCTTTTTGATAATGCCTACATTATTCAGTTGTGTCATTTTTTTAACCTCCTCATTTATCAGATAATTTACCATAAAAATTTTTCAGATAAAACAAAAATTTTTACAGCTAAACGTCTAGAAACATCTTGCACCCCTCCTCTATATAGTAAATGAATAACGAATGAAGACGGCTATCTTAAAATGAACTATAGTGAAAAAAATAGACAATATATACATGTTCAGCGCAATCACCCCATCCGATACAACTGGGATACTGCAAAGAGAAGGATTTTGTATCACTGCACCCAGCATCGTTCCCATCAACCCGCCTATAGACCCATTGTAAATCCCGGTGAGGCGGGCGGGATTTTTTAAAATAGACCCAAATTTCCAGCCAATCCAAATCCCGATTAGAATCGGACAAAGAAAAAGGAATTTGTTCAAAGAAGCAACAACTAATTCTAGGTGCAAAGCCACGGAAAATGAATGGATCATAGCTGCGGTCATACACATCGTCATCGTGAAACGATCATCAAATAACATATGCTTCTTTTTAAAAAGCCGGTATACTAAATGAACCCCGATTATATTCCATACGCAGCATATAATTATAAACAGCAATACCATCACGACCTCTGAATAGAAATCAAAATCGTAACAAGCGTAGCGAAAAACAGTCCATGAAGAAACAATAGAAAAAGGAATGGTACTTCTAATACCGCTCCAAGCATTGGTGACATGATCCCAATCATTAACCCATTCGTTAACCCCGTAATAAATGTTTGATAATCAAAAAGCAAGCCAAATAACGCCCCGGTCAATGCGCCCGTTAAAGCGGAGAGGATGGTAATTGCCGTAAAGTGAAACGGGAATTGCCAGATGAGGACTATGCCTGACAGCAACGCAGTCATCCCGCCCATTACATTGCTAATATTCATGCCTAACTGAAACCCGATTAGTTTCTTTTTTCGAAACACATAAATATAAAATCCAATACACATGCAAATGTCCATATAAACGAAAAGAGAAATTGGGAATGCCGTCATAACATCACCTCTCTATAACATATGAAAAATGAAAGTAAACGTTAAAAGAGACCCCTTCTAAAGAAGCGGTCTCTTACAAACAAATAATATATTACTCACTGTGTATATCGAATGTGATATCTTGATTCCGATGGTCAATACTCGCAACACTGTAAAAGCGGTTGTCGATTCTATCAACATCAGGCGTTTCAAATTTATAATACGTCTTTATCCGGTCTTTTCTATCTGTAAAATAGCGATCGGATACCATTTCGTAAAATGCTGAAGACTCGCCGCATTTAATATGAAAGTGAGTGCCTTCGCCGATTTTAAAATCTTCCTCGAACAATTCACTTTGCTGCCACTCGCCATATCCACTTCGATACAAACATTTCATTTTGTTCTTTTTCATTGTCAGCACTCCTTCCTTGTTGATAATATATTCCCTTATTCAGCAAACGAAAACATCTTACTTGTCACAAAATCTTACATTATATTCTTCAAACCACATATTCAACTGAACAAAATATGCTATTAACTGGGGACCCGTCATGAGCTGGCCAAACCATGGTGCTCGAAACGAAGAGCCGCCAGAATCAACAAGTTCCTTCAAGGCTGCGTGTGAGAAAAATTCAAGCAATGGCGAGTCCTTTCTCAGAATATCACCAAGCATTTTGCTTACTTCCGCTGTGTAGTCTGGATGATGCGTTTTCGGATACGGACTTTTCTTCCGGTACAATACTTCGCCAGGCAATACCCCTTCAAGTGCTTTTCGTAAAATTCCTTTTTCTCGTCCATCTGCCATTTTCATCTCCCACGGAATATTCCAAACATACTCAACAAGACGATGATCCGCAAATGGCACCCGCACTTCAAGCCCGGCTCCCATACTCATTCGATCTTTCCGCTCAAGAAGAGCCGCCATAAACGACACCATATTTACATAAAACATCTCTCTGCGCTTCCGTTCAATTCCGTTCTCACCATCCATTTTTGGTGTTTCGGAAACCATCTCATTGTACCGGTCATGCACATATTCCTCCAGTGGCAGGACTTTTCGCCATTTTTCGTTCAACACCCTTTTCTTTTCTGGCAGCGACTTCATCCAAGGAAACGCATTCCCAGTTAATAATTCTTCCCGATGAAACCACGGGTACCCGCCAAAAATTTCGTCGGCACATTCACCCGATAAACCAACAGTGAAATCGCGCTTAATTTCCTCACAAAACCACAGTAATGAGGAATCAATATCCGCCATTCCTGGCAAATCCCGGGCAATCATCGCTTCTTTTAATTTTTCAGCAAGCTCGCTTTGACCAATGATTGATGTATGGTGGATGGATCCCGTATATTTTTGCATTTTGTCTATCCACGGACGATCTTCTCCTGGCTGAAACAAATTTTTTTGAAAAAAACGGCTGTTTTCTTCGTATTCAATTGAATACGTATAGAGTGGACCTCTCCCGTGTTCTTGAAAATAATGTGCCGCAAATGCGCTGATTGCACTCGAATCAACCCCTCCCGACAAAAATGTGCAAACCGGCACATCTGCCGTCAGCTGACGTTCTACGGCATCTTTAAGCAAATAACGAACGTGCTCTGCTGTTTCATTAAGGGAATGGACATGTTTATCGCTTTTTACATTCCAGTACCTCCAAATTTTCAATCCGTTTTCGTTATACGTTAGCGCATGAGCAGCCCGCAATTCTTTCAAATCTTTAAATACACCGTGTCCCGGTGTTCTCCCCGGACCGAGCGCAAAGATTTCCATCAATCCCGTACGATCAACTTCCACTTTTATATCCCGATGCGCGAGTATTGATTTTAACTCCGAGCCAAATAATAAGGACTCATTCGATTCTTTAAAAAAAAGCGGCTTTACCCCTAACCGATCCCTGGCCATAAACAGCTCTTGTTTCGTTTCATTCCATACAGCGAAAGCAAAAATACCGTTTAAATAATCGACACATTGGTCCTGCCATTCAATAAACGCCTTTAATAACACTTCTGTATCGGAATGTCCCTGAAACGCGTATCCTTTTCTTAGAAGCTCTTTCCTAATTTCTTCTGTGTTATACAGCTCACCATTGTAGACAATCGTGTATTGTTCCCGGGTCATCGGCTGAGCGCCTCCTGCCGGATCCACGACAACAAGACGAGTATGACCGAAAGCAGCATGACGAGAAGTCCACACGCGGAAGTCATCAGGGCCGCGCTTTTTTAGGGTGGCCGCCATGCTTTCTGCCATTTCTTGTTCATTCGTCAAATCTCGTTTAAAATCTACCCAGCCGGTTATTCCACACATACACATCATCCTTTCCTGCATTAATGTATTCAGGTGGCAGCGCTGTCATGACAACGAAAAAACTCCGTCGGCATTTACGCCCGGAGCTTGGAGTAGAAAAGTATTTGCATTTAATCACTAAATACAGTCATATTAATATGTTCTTCAATTCTTCTTCTATTTTTTCAGGAGCAGTAGTCGGTGCATACCGTTCGACAACCTGCCCGCTTCGATCCACCAAGAACTTCGTAAAATTCCACTTGATTTTTTTTGACAATATCCCTTTTTTCTCTGTTGTCAAATGTTTATAAAGTGGATCTGCATTGTCGCCATTTACATCTATTTTCGCAAACATCGGAAATGAAACACCGTAATTCAAGCGGCAAAATTCCGTTGTTTTATCGATATCATCAAATTCTTGATTATTAAACTGATCGCATGGAAACCCAAGTACCACTAATCCGTCATCCTTATATTTTTCATATAAAGACTGCAGTCCTTCAAACTGGGGTGTTAACCCGCATTTGCTTGCTGTGTTGACAATGACCAAAGGCTTACCTTCATACTCTTTTAATGAGATTATCTCTCCATTCGGTTTCTTCACTTTAAATTCATAAACACTTGTCACATTCCGTCCTCCTTTTATCAAACACGACGACAAACCGCCTTAACACATTGGATACATTGCCATCTTTGTAGTACTGCTTATATATCTCTGAATTAACCGTACTCAAAAAATAGAAAAGAAGCAACTGAGCATACTTAAAAAACCACTCTTAAAAAAGTGGTTTTTTCGAGTGCAGCGGTGACAATTTGGTCATCGTTTTCTTTTTCTTAAAAAAGGAGGCAGGCAGTTCGTTCATCCCGAATTTCTGGCACAGGGATGCAAGACCGCCGCCAACTCCTTTGCCGGATACCTCAAATGTCCATCCGCTTCCCTTTCGGCACACTTCACCAACGATCAGCGCCTTTTCGTCGGAAAAGTCCAATCCCAGCTTATATCGGTACATTTCTTTTTTTGTAGCGTCATTTACAACGCGCACAAACGGTTCATTTACTTGACCGAAAGAATGGCCACGCTCTTCCCCTTCATGCACAAAAATCGCCACCACCACTTTATCGACAGCAGGAGGCATATGTGATAATTGAATGAATATTTCCTCATCATCGCCTGTTCCGGCACCAGTTTGGTTATCGTTTGATAAAACCACCGCCCCATTTGCAGCGGTTAATTGATTGTAAAACACGATATGTTCATGCGAAAGGACAAGCCCGGCTTCGTCTACTAGTAAAGCGACAGCGTCTAAATCAAAACGCGCTAACGATTCCCCGCTTATGTTCCATCCAAGACCAAGACGAATCGATGTCAATGCAGGGGATTGCTTTGTTAAATCAACTTTTTCACCTTTAAACAGTTTCATCACTTTAACTCCTCCTATTAAGGAAAGATATATGAAATTCAGAAAACCACGGACATAGTTGTAGAGCCTGCCAAATAAGTATGCGTCTTTACTATTCATAATGTCTTCATCACTTTCATTTATCGGAAGACATAATAAAAGTGAAAGGGGAAAAGATAAATATGTCGAAAAAATAGCGCAAAATCACATTAAACGTGTTGAAGGTGTTTACGGCTGTTCCTCCGGTTCTCTCGTATCCTTTCTAAATTGAATCAGCATCTGTTCTGAAATCGCATTATACCCCAGTGCATTCGGATGTACACCGTCATAAGCAAGATTCTGCGGTTTCTCGCTATTAATGACAGCCGTCGTTTCAATGACAACTGCGTTATCCAATTTCGATGCAAGTTGATAAAGTTTTAAATTCCATTTAGGCAGCACTTTATCAGCTACATCATAAAATTCATTATTTTGTTCTAATGGGTTGTATAGCTCCAGTAAAAGTAGTGTCGCATCCGGATTGAGTGTTTTAATCCGATTCGTAATGCTCGATAAGTTATTGTCAAAAGTCTTCTGAAGTGTATCAAACGAACGAATTGCTTCATAAAAACCCTTCTCAAATCCGAGACGCAGTATGTCATTGCCGCCAATATTTATGGTGATAATATCTGCCGTTTTAATCTGTTCATCATATGTTCCTTGTTGAACTAATTCGTTTAATTCGGAGCTTGTCATCTCGTTAATTCCCTCGTTCTGATAAAAAACGTCTTTTTTTATGTCCTCTTCAAGTTCTACAGAAAAAGACTCGACCAGATTCTCATTCGGGTTTGCACCATAGCCTTTTATAATAGAATCACCAATTGCCAGATGCTGAATGGTTGGTTTATCAATCGATCGATAATACTCCATATATGTAACTTCATGTTCACTTGCCCATGCAGGCGAATCGGACACAGATTCTTTTTTCATTTGGTTAATTTGATATTGTGGATAATAAATCCAAATACACACACCTAACACGACTGCTGCCAACAGACCAAGTATATATGCAAAGAACTTCATCTTCCTTGCCCTCTTCCTCCTTCTTCATATAAATACATCAAAGCATTGTCAAAAGATCGACAATTTATACTTTTATAATAAAAAATAGTTTCTTTCAAATATTGTATATTTTATCAGAAAAATATAATAAAATCATTTATTAAGACTTTCCATGACCGTAATAAAAATGAAAGGCTGGCTACAAAATTGTAGCCAGCCTTTTTAGTATACGGGTTTATTTAAGTTTGAAAATGGCCACAGATTGATTCAGGCCTTCTGCAAGATTGGCAAGAGATTGAGCTGTACTCGCTGTTTGTTCACTGCCCGCTGCCGCTTCTTCTGTAGCAGCTGAAATGCTTTCGATTGAATTCAGTACTTCAGCTGTTTGTGCAGCTTGCTCTTCACTTGCTGCCGCAATTTCTGTCACTCTCGCTGCTGATTGGTTGACCATATTCAAGATATTTTCAAACGCTTCTCCGGTTTGTACAGAGGTGACAACCCCTTCTGCGACTGCTTTTACGCTTTGCTGTGTATTTTGCTGCATTCCATTAATAATATCCGTAATTTCTTTTGTCGCTTCACCGCTTCGTTCAGCTAATTTGCGCACTTCATCTGCAACGACCGCAAATCCACGCCCTTGTTCGCCAGCACGCGCTGCTTCAATCGTTGCATTTAAGGCAAGAAGATTCGTCTGGCTGGAGATATCATCAATGACTGAAATGATTTCACCAATTTTATTTGAATCTTTTTCGAGTAAAGACATTTGTTCATTTACCAGATTCATACTTTCTATCGAGGAGCTAATTACGTTGCCTCCGTGTTTGGCTATACCCATTGTTTCATTTGTTAACTCAGACGTTTGTTCCGCAGTTGCAGCCACTGAATTAATCGCCGTCGATAATTCACGGAATAACTCATTCATGACCTGCGCTTCATTCGCCTGGCTTGTACTTCCGTTAGCAATTTCTTCAGTAGAGGCAGAAATTTCTTGAGCCGCTGCTGATACATTTTCAGCCGAACCCAGGATTTCTCCTACTGTCGTTCTTAAACTTAATACCATGTTATCGACTGATTTTGCCAGCTGTCCGATTTCGTCTTTTGTATCAATCTCCATTGTTTCCGTTAAATCACCGGAAGACACTTTACCAACTACTCCTACAACTCGATTTAATGGGCGTGAAATGACTTGTGCAATAAAGTAGCCCATTCCGATACTAAGAATTAATGAAACAATAATAACGATAATCGTAATCGTTTGGGAACTTTTAAATAATGCATTTGCGTCTTCACTTGATTTTTTTGCCAGTTCTGAATTGTAGTCAATTAACTCCTGCAAAACGCCTTCCACTTCATCTCCTGTTTCCCTAAATTCAGGAGCAAGTCTGTTATAGGCTTCATCATTGTCGTCATGAGCGTATTGAATCGCCTGATCCATCAATTGATTGTACTCATGCCATGCAGGTTCAAACCTGTCCAGTAATTCTTGTTCTTCTTTAATTACGTACGTACTTTTATAATTATCAATCTCTTTATCTACTTCTTTTCTTAACTCATCAATACTTTGCTCCAGCTCAGCTTTTTTGCCTGGAGTATCCGCGGTAAAATTCATATCCCGGATATTCACTCTCATTTGTTGATACAACACTTGTGAACTAGAAATATAGTCAATCGGAATGACTCTCTCTTTATACATAAAGTCTAGTTCCGTATTAATTTTACTCATATTATTCAAACCAAAGAATCCGACAAATCCTAATACAGTTGCCATTAAAACAAACGCAGAAATTAATTTCACTGACGTTCTCAAGTTATAAAACCATTTCAAAATCGACACCTCATTTTTCGTTTATGTATTCATTGTTTTGTTCAGCTATTTCTCTTCTAATTGCGTCAATATCTTGCAGAGATGTTAACAGTTTTTCAATATCAAGGATCGTGATGATCCGATTTTCTTCTAAAGCAGCCCCTATAATAAAAGTCTCCGTGCCAGTCTCAATTGAATGAACCGGTTTTATTTCATTCTCCTCTATATTAATAATTTCATTTGCTCTCTCCACCATTAAGGCAATCACGGTTTCATTTCTTTCAACGAGAATAAAACGGGTATCATTGTCTATTTGGCTGGAATTGTTATAAAGCAATGAAGACATATCAATCACTACGATAATTTGCCCTCTAATCTGCACCATGCCAACAACATACTCAGGCATATTAGGAAAAGGAGAAGCTTCTGTCACCTTCTCGATTGAAACTACGTTTTGTATGCCCATCCCATACATGCTTTTTTTTATATCAAACAATAAAAATTTATCGTTCATCGTCACGCTCCTAATAATCATTTAGTATTAGTACAAAAGTACCCTACACGTATAAAGACGAGTATATCAATGCTTCACCAAATATCAACAATTTTCTACAATATTCTACAATTTTGTCACATTTTCAATTTATACCTAAAAAAATGTTGTTATAGAAAGACTTGATAACTAATATATTAATCGGATTAAAAATTTCCTCAAACTGCTTTTCATAAACAAGTGATATAAAGAATAAAAATGAAGTAGCTCTTGTATTTGTTAAATTTCCAGTTGCAATGGTGAAGGTTTAATCAGCCTTTTTACCTGTTCCAAAAGTTCTTGTCCTGGAAATATTTTTCCAGTGTAAAATTTCAACTAGTGGAGTGATGAACGGTCTATGAAAAAAACATGGTCAATGAAAAAGCTTTATACTTTCTTTTTCTTACTATATTTGGTTTACGCAGGGGGCATTAGTACATATTTGTTCAGCCTTACACCGGGTGACATACCGGATGAGTATAATGGAACAGAAGCTGACCCCAAAACCTTTTTAACGGAAAATCAAATCGAGGAATCCCATCAGCTGGATTTAATTAGTTATTTTACTTACTTCCTTCAAATACCGCTTGATGTGATTGTATTGATTGCCATTCTTACGTTTTCAAAACGAGTTCGTCATCACGCAAAAAAAATTGCTAAACGTTCCTTTTGGCAATTCTCTTATTACTATTTCGCAGTTTCTCTTGTGTTAACAGCGATTTACCTTCCGTTGGACATATTCTTTTACCGCCTTGGCCATCAGTATGATTTGACCGATCAAAGCGTCCTCTCTTGGACAAAAGATTTTCTTATAGGGCTCGGAGTAGATTTTGTCATTATGACCCCGCTGTTGTTCGGGGCGTTCTGGCTCATTAGAAAACAGCCAAAAAAATGGTGGATTAGTATGTGGGGATTATCCCTGCCAATTACCCTTTTTATGATGTTTTTATTCCCACAAATCATCGATCCACTATTTAATGAATATAAACCGCTTGAAGACAAACAGATTCGGGCTGAAATCGAACAGCTTGCAGAGGAAGCCGGAATACCGGATGCAAAGATTTTAGAGATGAATATGTCTAAACAATCGAACCAGATGAACGCGTATGTTACAGGGATCGGCTCCAATATGCAGATTGTATTAGGAGATACAGCGCTTGAAAAATTAACGACAGAAGAAATTCGTTTTGTCATGGCACATGAAATCGGTCATTATAAGTTAAAACATATATACCACGGTCTTTTCTTAAGTGTGATCATCACATTCTTTGTTGCATTCGGTACGTATCATGTTTACTACTTTCTCATCAGGAAATTCGGTTCACGTATTGGTGTCACGGATGCCCATGATTTCGCTGCTCTACCACTTTTGCTGCTGTCAGTGGCAATTGTCAGTTTCCCTATATCGCCTTTGGAGAATTTACATTCAAGATATATGGAAATCCAAGCTGATGAATATGCTCTAAACATTACCGGTGATAAAGAAGCTGCCATCTCGAGTTTTCAAAAGCTCACAGAAGACTCTAAAACGACCGGTTACGAGCCGGATATCATTCATCTCCTCCTAGGCTCTCATCCTCGTTTAATTGAACGGATTGACTTTGTATTGCATTACCCGATTACAGAGGTAAAAAAAGATATAGAATAAATAAAAAAGGAGCCGCTGGCTCCTTTTTTGTTTTCCCATCATGAATGGTCATCCGCGATCAGGGCACTATAAAATCACTTAAACCTTTTTTGCTAATGTCCATTAAGCATTCCATTATCCAACAGTTAGGAAGAGAAAAATGAAAAAATTGAGAGAGTTTTTAGATCCCCCAAAAGTTCTTGTCCTCGGATTTTTAACAATTATTTTGATTGGAACATTTCTGTTAACTCTTCCTTATGCCACGATCAATGGGGACGGACTTTCATTTTTAAATGCCCTGTTTACAGCGACATCTGCTGCTTGTGTAAATGGTCTTGTTGTCGTTGACACAGGAAGCACCTTTTCGACGTTCGGGATATTGGTTATTTTATCGCTTATCCAGATAGGCGGATTAGGATTTATGACATTTGCCACTTTTTTTGCTGTTTTATTAGGAAAAAGAATTTCTTTAAAAGAACGATTAGTTCTTCGTGAATCCATGAATAGCTCATCCATAGAAGGAATTGTCAAATTATCAAAAAGAATCATTTTCTTTACAGTCCTTATTGAAATAATTGGAGCGATCATCTTATCCTTTCGTTTTGCAGCCGACATCCCAACAGGAAAAGCAATCTTTTTCGGCATTTTTCATTCTATTTCTAATTTTAACAATGCCGGTTTCGATTTAACGGGGGAATTCAAAAGTTTAACACATTACGTAGACGATTCTATTATGACCCTGACAGTTTGTGCCCTTATCACTTTAGGGGGCATCGGTTTTATAGTCTTGAATGAACTTTACGAGTACAGAATAACCCGCCGGGTATCGTTACATACCAAAGTAGTGTTAGCAACAAGTTTCGTTTTAACCTTTGGTGGAACGATTCTGATATTATTGTTGGAGTTTGGGAACCCTAAAACGCTGCAGACGTTATCACACGACGGTAAATTGTTAGCAGCACTATTTCAATCTGTCGCGCCAAGATCGGCGGGTTCCAGCACTTTGAATATGGCAGACTTAACACAGTCGTCTTTGTTCCTCATAATGTTCCTTATGTTCATCGGAGCTTCTCCGGGTTCTGCTGGCGGCGGGATTAAAACAACGACATTCGCTACGTTACTAGGTGCTGTATGGTCACAAATTAAAGGAAAAGAGGATGTTGTTTTCTTTCGGCAATGTATCCCGTTTAACACCATTTATAAAGCCCTGACCGTGACAGTAAGTGGACTGTTTCTCGCTGTCGTCTTGACCATGCTGCTGACAATTACGGAAAACAACCAAGATTTTTTAATGATATTATTTGAAGCTGTTTCTGCTTCCTCTAATGTAGGGTTGTCCATGGGGCTGACCCCTGATTTATCCCCCATTGGCAGAATTCTTGTTATCATTGCCATGTTTGCAGGGAGAGTGGGACCGCTGACGATTGCGTATGCGATTGCGACAAAACAAGAAGCGAATACGTTCCGTTATCCGAAAGGAAAAATGATGATTGGGTAAGGAGGGCGGCAAACAGAATGACTAGACAACAGTATGCAGTGATTGGAATGGGCCGGTTTGGATCGAGTGTAGCGAAACAATTATATGATGCTGGCCAGGAAGTCATGGGGATTGATATTGAAGAAAAACAAGTGGAAGATGCTGAATTATTTATTACACATGGAGCCGTGGCGGATACGACTGTAAAAGCCACATTAAAATCGCTGGGGATTCGTAACGTTGATTGCGTTATTGTGGCAATTGGCAGCAATATGCAGGCAAGTATCTTGACGGTATTGCTATTAAAAGAAATAGGAATTAAAAAGGTCATTGCAAAGGCACTAAATGAACAGCATGGACAAGTGTTAGAGAAAGTAGGAGCTGATTGGATCGTTTATCCTGATAAAGATATGGGTGAACGAGTCGCTCATCAGCTGCTGTCACCGAACGTTATTAATTTTATTGAACTCTCCAAAGAATACAGTATAGAAGAAATAAACATTCCTGAAAACATGGTGGGAAAAAGTCTGCGGGAACTTGATATCCGAGCAAATTACAATGTGAGTGTAATTGCTGTCATGAGTCATGGGGATATTCTTATCTCTCCCTCCTCTACCCAAACTATTCATAAAGGAGATATTTTAATTGTGATCGGAAAAAAACAGGATCTATCGGCACTAACGAAAGAAGAATAAAAAGAGCACTGTCAATAAAGACAGGGCTCCCTTCCAAAATTATTTCTCTCCGATTACTTCTATATGAACGACATTTTTTAAATTAATATGTTTTCGGCATAAATAAATCCATGTGCGATTGCTGTCCAGTCTTTTCGACAAAAAGCTTCTTGCTTCATCATTGCATTCATATTGAGATTCCAATTCCTCATTTTCACCATTTACATAATAAAGTTTAAATTTAGCGTTTGACAATGTGCCATCTCCTTTTTCAAATATCCCGGGATCATTTCTTTTTGTTTATCACAAAGTTTCTTCTTCTAAACGTTTAATTTCATATGGTGTGCATAATTTTTATACAGAATGGATATCCTCCCCAAAAATCGCCACACTTTGCCGGTCAGACGCAAATTCTTTTCCGTTCCATTTTAATACATTTTCCATGTAGCCAAGTCTATCTGCACTGTATTTGCCGGCAATGTTTTGAAACGTGTGAAGTTCGTATATACCGTCCCTTTCAAAATCAACTGGATAGACACCTGACAGGGGGGCAACCCATCCTTTGATTGGCTCTTTGAGGATACCATCCTCATATATTTCCGCTAAATATTGTTCCCCTTTATAATGCAGGTCAAGTGAATACTTCTTTTTTTGGTGAAAGCTTGTCACATCTGCTTTCCAATAATTTTTGTATGCCACATCATACTTGTATTTCTCATTAAATAATGCTGAATCAAAAATTTGATGAAACTTCCCGTTCATGAATGAAAACACATACGCATTAATAATCCCCCCGCTCCCGCCTGTATTTATAACAATTAAAATATCCTCCGCCTTTTTGCCGGTAAAATCGCCAAGAAAAATGGTCGGGTTATATCCTGCATTTTCTTTTAGGTGAATTTTTTCATACTGATTGGTTCGGCCATTCCGGATCACAAGGGTAATATTTTGCAAGAAAGGGGTGTCGGGTGTTTTATCCGCTGTAAGATAGACGGTATCAATGGCCGCATCTCCGGTGACGTCACCGCGCTTTACATCAACGACAGTATTATGTTCTGCCTGCAGATGGCGCTTCATCTCAAGCAGTTTTTCTTTAGATGGGTAAGGAGTGGATGAAGAAAGCGCCTTATGAAGTGTTGTGATTGCCTGTTCTACTAATCCGGCTTTTATTTGCGCATCAGCTAAATAGTACCAATATACAGGTGAATCCATCTCTTGGAGTAATGTCCGGTAATAATCAGCTACTTTCTCAAAATAGTAAGGATATACGTCAGTTGCTTCAATAAACTCATTTGTTTCCCAGCGTAAAACATCTACTTGATAAGCATTACCCGTGTCATGGGTCCAGAGGGCAATCTCACATTTCCCCTCTTTATCCGGACCGGGATTCATATCTTCCACTTCCAATTTGCTATAGATCTTTTTATTTGGCGTCACATGCTGAAATCCTTTTGGTGTCCATTGCAGCATTTCAAGCTCCGACCAGATGCCTGCAATTTGCCAGCCGATGAGCAGAGTATTGATTTTACTGTCTACAATTGGGGCCGCCAATAAATCAGTAATGTTATACCCTTTTCCTTTCGTATGAGCCACCTGATACCATACATTATGATAATTTTTTAAAATAACAAAATAAATTTCTCCGTGTTCTTTATAAACCCCCACTAATTCCATAAGCTGATCACCGTCCAGGTCAGCAAGTAAAATCGCAGGACGTTTTTCTGGATACTGCAGTTCTAAAACCTCCGCTCCTTTAGGCAAAAACTCTTTCAATACACAAACATACTCCGTCACCGCTCGCTTCACACCGCACACCTCACTTACATTTATTCTTAACAAAGCATTATATGCAAGAGTTTATTGCTGGTGACAGTCCTATAATTCTTAAATAAAGGAAAAAGGAACAACTGTTGATCAGTTGATTCCTTTTATCGATTTTCGTATTCAACTACGGTCTTCTGATTCTTCTTTAGAAGGGAGTTCATTCTTCTCTTTTGACAAGAACCACCCTCCTAAAGCAATGAGGATGAGAACAGCATAGAACGTGATTTTCCACTCAGGTGATTTTGCAAATCCGTAAGGCAATAATGAAACCTCCGGATGTGATAACGTAAAGACTGCTAATTTGACTCCTACCCATCCAACGATTAAAAATGCCGCAATTTCGAGACCAGGTTTCTTTTGAAGCAGTCTTACAAAGAAATGAGCAGCAAAGCGCATGATAATTAATCCGATCATACCGCCAGCAAAAATGACGAGAAAATGTCCGCCGTCCATACCACCGATTTTCGGCAGGTTTGTTTCTGGAAGCGTAACCGCTAATACGACAGCCGCCAAAATAGAGTCAACCGCAAAAGCAATATCAGCCAGTTCAATTTTGAGAACTGTTCCCCAAAATCCTGATTTCTTCTTTTCTTCTGCTTCTTGATTTTTTTCTCTTCCTTTATGAATCAGAAGTTTTCTAACAATGTGATTGATGGCAATAAACAGAAGATAAAGAGCCCCAATCGCTTGTACCTGCCATACGTTAACTAGGAACGAAATCGCAAACAATGATGCAAAACGGAAAACAAATGCCCCAGCTAGTCCATAAAATAATGCTTTCTTACGTTCTTCTTCTGGCAGGTGCTTCACCATAATCGCTAAAACGAGTGCATTATCAGCTGCTAAAAGACCTTCTAACGCTATTAAAAGCAGCAGCACCCAAGCGTATTCTAATAAAATCGTTAACTCCATTTCAAATCCTCCTTTTTTACTGTACCTATGTACAATTACGAAACAATTTGGATAATATCCTGATCCTTGCTTTCAATTCCTTTTTCAAACGTGAGCTTTGTGTTAAATCGGTAAGATTTTTCTTTCATAAAAGCCGGAACAGATTTCGGCAGCCTAAATGTAAACGGTATATGATTCATTTCTTCTGAGAGAATCATCTTTGATGTTAAAATGGTAGTTGAATCAACCACTTTTTCTGTACCGGCTGTCTCGTCAATCAGGACTAAGTCGCATTCAATCCGTTTAATACGCTGTTCAATCGTTCCTCCTTCGATTAAGAAATGTCCTTTAATTTGTTCACCAGGCTTATACGTTTCCTTAGGTAAAATAAGATCTACCCTCGCGGATCCTATTCCTAACAGTGACAAATATTTTCTTAGTATCACTGAACACACCTCCTGCTTACATATAAAATTTATATAGTTCTCGTTCTCCATTCCTCGCATTTGTATTAAAAACATAAAAAACCTTTACCAGTATCGGTAAAGGTTTTTTCAAAAATAAAGACCTTTACCCGAGGTAAAGGTCTCGCTAACAACATTACGCTGCCAACAAAGCCGAGAGTGAATAAACTCCGAAATGACGACTTTGTTGTAAAAGCTACTCCCCTTTAGGAGGACGATTCAACTATTTGAATCAATCATAAGATACGTTTATAAAAATGTCAATTTATTTTTTTAACCATTGACGCAATTTTGTTTTTGGAAAATACACCCGCCCATTCAGCGTTAAATGAGGAATATCCGGATATTCATGAACTAATTTTCTTGCATCTTCTTTTGCTATTCCTAACACATGATGGACGTCACTTTCTTTTATCAATTCACGATGATCATTTTTTTTGAAATAATCCAGCAAACTTTTATCACTTGGATGTTTAAAATTTTTCAGTCCATCCCCAATAAAATAACCGGCCACTGCAACACCTATACCTAAAAAAAATCCATTTTTGCCCCCTTTTCAGTATGTATTAAAATAATGCTTGTCCATTATGTATATGTATTCACCAGTGATGCATTCATCTGATTTTCAAAATATCCTGGTTTTGGGGTATTACGTTTCGCAAAATAAAAAAACCGCCTGCGGCCGCGCAGACAGCTTTTGTTATTTATTTAAACCATCCCTTTTCTTTTGACTGGGAAATGGCTTCGATTCTATTCTTTACTTCCAGCTTCTCGAAAATAGTGGAAATATAGTTTCGGACTGTACCGGTTTTTATATTAAGTTCATTTGCAATTTCTTTTGTATTTTTTCCATCTGCCACAAGCGCTAACACATCTTTTTCCCGTACAGTGAGCGGATTCTCTTCACTATAGAAGTCATCCATTAATTCAGGGGCATATACCCGTCTGCCCGCCATAATACTGCGGATGGAGCTAGCCAGCTCTTCACTAGGACTGTCTTTTAACAGGTATCCGCTCACTTTCGCTTTTAACGCCCGCTGGAAATAACCTGTCCGGGCAAATGTCGTTAAAATAATAACTTTGCAGTCACAGTTCATTAATTCCTCCGCTGCATCGAGACCCGTTTTTAACGGCATTTCAATGTCCATAATACATACGTCAGGCTGCAAGGTGCGAACGAGCGATATCGCTTCTTCCCCGTTCGCAGCCTGCCCAATCACTTCCATATCCTCTTCCAGACTGAGAAGCGAACCAAGTGCACCGAGCAGCATCCGCTGGTCTTCCGCAATGACTATTCGAATCATACATATTCCTCCTCATCACGCTGTTTAACGTCTTTTGGCAAATTCATGATCACTGTCGTGCCGTTGCCTGACTGAATATCCAGGCTCCCATTCACAAATTCGAGCCTTTCTCTCATGCCAAGAAGCCCGCTCCCTTTTCCGAGATCCTGGCGGTCAATTCCGACCCCGTCATCCTTCACCGTCACTTGAATCCCTTCTTCTGACTGCTCGATGGTAATATGGCAGGAAAATGCCTGGCTATGCTTCACTACATTGGTCACTGCCTCTTTCATGCACATGCTTAAAATATTTTCCACGAACAGAGAAACGTTGGACAGCTTAAACTCCTGCTCGCCAGTATATTCGATTTGTGCCGCTTTTAATATTTGATTGACAAGAATTATTTCTTCATTTAACCGAGTGCCGCGCATCGATGATACTAAATTACGAACTTCATTCAATGCTGTTCGCGCGGTTTGCTGCACGTCGATCAGCTCGTCCTTTGCTTTCTCCTGATCTTTATCAATAAGTTTCCTTGCCAAGTCGCTCTTTAAACCGATAAGAGATAGTTTTTGTCCAAGCGTATCATGAAGATCCCGGGCAATTCGCTGTCTCTCCTCTTGTTTAACCAATTCAGAAATACGGTTGTTCGCCGTCTTGAGTTCCTCTTCAAGCTTCTCCTGCTTTTTCCGGTTATATAGATTAAAAGGAAGCAAAATTACACTGATAAATACGATGACGATGATTGGGAGCTGCTGAATAAATAATGGATCCTGTAAAACGAGATTGTAATTAATCGAAAAAGTTGTGCCGACTAAATGAATGATATACGAGGTAATAAACGCGGCACGGTTTCTCATATTGCCGTTATAGTACGCAATATAAAAAGCGAAGTAAATAAATTGAAAAAGGATTGTCATCGTGATGGAAATGCCAACTAAAATACAAATCCATACATACACAGTCCAGTTTTTAGACAAAAAAGCAAATCGATAGCTGATAAAAAAGAGAATGGTCAGCGTAATCCCAACGACAATTTCTTTCGTCGACGAGGACTGGAAAATAAAATAAAAGGGCAAAAAGCTTAATATAATCCATACGTACGGAGAAAGCCCCGAACTTTTTTGGAACATCGTCCATCTTTTTTTCATACTCTACCTTCTTTAAACATATTCTTCCTTCTCATTTTAACACAAACGAAACACAAAAAAACCATGCTTCCGAAAAAGCGGAAACACGGTCAATTGCTATTATACTGAGCGGTATTGTCGCTCCATTACATGCTGTTTTGCTTCTTTAAACGTGACAAATTTGTCTTTTTTCTCATCCCATAAACGGAATTGCACGGATTTAATACTCGTCCAGAGCGTGATTGTTGGTACATTTTGCAATGGCTCAGCGTTATAATGCGCCGCTTCTAGTTGATAGTTTGGAACTCTCGGGCTTAAATGATGCACATGGTGGAAACCGATATTTCCAGTGATCCATTGCAGTGGTTTCGGTAGTTTGTAAAATGAACTTCCTTCTACCGCCGCTTTTACATAGCTCCAGTTTTCATCTTCTTCGAAGTAAGAATCTTCAAAAGTATGCTGTACATAAAAGAGCCATACCCCGATTGAACCCGCAATCCAGAACATTGGACCATGTACAAGCAGGAACGATTGCCAGCCAATCGCCCAACAAAGCAGTGCCGCACCAGCAAAAATCAAGATGTTCGTTAAATACGTATTCATGCGTTCTTTCTTTCGGGCTCCTTTTACGTTAAAACGATTCATAATGAGGAACACCCAAATTGGACCAATCACGAACATGATGAAAGGATTTCGGTATAAGCGGTACGCAATTCTCGTTTTTAATGGTGCATTATAATATTCTTCGACTGTCATCATCCACATATCGCCTGTGCCGCGTTTGTCTAAATTACTGCTCGTGGCGTGATGCACATTATGGCTGTGACCCCATTGATCGTACGGGAAAAACGTTAAAACGCCGGTAATTGTTCCGACAACACGGTTCAATTTCCGATTTTTAAAGAACGAGTGGTGGCAGCAGTCATGAAAAATAATAAAGATCCGCGTGATAAATCCTGCACCGATAACCGCGAGTCCTAACGTCAAGAAATAAGAAACAGACAGGCTTTGATACGCGAGGTACCAGATTAAAACAAAAGGACCGATCGTATTTATAAGCTGAAATATACTCTTTTTTGTATTTGATTTTTCATAAGGGGCAACTTGTTTTCTCAAGATTTTCGAGTTCTCTTTACTCATATTGCAATTCCCTCCGCTAGTTGATGATTCTTATTATATCGAAGAGAATTTCACTTGTGCAGTAGCACCCGTCACGCCTAGAGTATGACAAGTGTCATGTTTGTTTTTCCATAAGAATGGATATGAACAATAATAATCTTTAAACTCAAAAGTAACCCGGAAAAGTATCTACTCGATATTATTTAGAGGATAGCAAAATTCAGTCTCAACGAATAAAATAGGCAGTTTGTGCCCTAATGATAGGGTACACAAGCTGCCTGAATCATATGATCTTTTTCTATTGAATTTACCGGACAATATATCCTTTTATACAGCCTTCGTATTCATTTCCGGTTTTATTCTTTTTACTTTTTTTCTCGGATTAAAAAAGCTATACATTACCGGCACAATATAAAGTGTCAGAAGAGTAGATGTTGTCAGTCCCCCAATGACGACAACGGCGAGTGATGCGGATACTATTCCCGCATGACTCGATATCGCCATCGGAATTAGCGCGCCAACTGTAGCAATTGCTATCATGAGGATTGGCCGAATTCGAACCACTCCCGCTTCGATTATGGATTCGTTCTTATCCATGCCGCTCCGTTCATTCTGCTTCACTTTGTCAATCAATACTATGGCATTTGTTACAACAATTCCGTTCAGCATGAGCAGACCGATCATAGCAGGCATCCCAATCGGCTGTTTGACAATAAAAAGTCCGAGCAATGCACCAATCACTGAAAATGGAATGGCAAATAGAATAACAAACGGGGCTTTTCCTTCTCCAAAAGCAATAACCATTACGATATACACAAGAAGGATACTAACAGCGATGGCTATCGCCATGTTTGTAAAGCCATCCTCCATGGCTGCGGAAGCCCCTTCCTTGTAGTAACTTACACTTTCAGGAAGATCTAGATCAGCAATTGCTTCGTCTGCTCTTTTCGTCACTTCCCCTGTTTTCGGGCTTGTAATTTGTCCAGTAACCATCACATATTCATTTGAATTCAACCGTGTGATGGCCATTCTGTTATTGGCCCGTTTTAACTCTCCCACTTCTTTCAGCGCAACAGGCAAACCCATGACGTTATTAATTTCCTGTTCACCCAGTTCGTTAAGAGAGGTCATTTCATTCCCTTTTACACTTAACTTGACGTCAGTTGTTTCCCCTTCAAGTGTCATGGTTGTAACAACATCACCATTTATAAGAGCGCGAAGACTCTGTCCCACCATTGCCGGCATGAGCCCATTTTCAGCAAGTTTTTCTTCGTTAAGATCGATTTCAATTTCCGGTTCATCGCCATCAAGTGATGAGCTAACATCGGCCATTCCATCAATTCCTTTTAGCTTGCTTTGGATATCCTGGCTGGCCGTTTTAATCTCTTCTAGATTCGACCCGTTTACAACAAGTACGTATTGCGACTGTGCGCCCCCTGCAAAGTTTCCGACACCGGCTACAGAGATTTCTTCCGCTTCTTTTACATCCGCAAATCCATCACGAAGTTCTTCTATAAGTCCATCTACGTCTTCAACAGATTCTTTGACGACAAACGTGATGGACGCTTGCTCATTTTGTCCGTCAACACTTGTACTGACAAGCTCTATTTCTTCTTTATTTAACAAAATATCTTCGACTTTGCTTGCTGTTTCACTTGTATTCTCGGGAGCTGTTCCTTTCTTCATCGTGACATTTACATCGTAATTGCTCACTTTTTCTTGAGGCAGGAATGTTGTGCCAAGCCTTGGCGCAATAAAACCAATAGAAGCAGCAAGAAGCACAACAGCTATTATGAGCGTCCCCATTCTATTTCGCAGCACCCATTGCAGGCTTTTGCGATATCCTTTTTGCAGGGACGTTTCCTTATGTTCTTTCGGTGAAATATTCAAAAGGAATATTCTCGACATAAGCGGTACGACGGTAACAGCGACAATAAGTGAAAATAGTAATGAAATTACGACAGTCCAGGCAAGGGGCGCAAAAAATTTCCCGACAATTCCCGGCACGAAAGCCATCGGTAAAAAGACCGCCACAGTCGTAATGGTGGAAGATGTAATGGCAGAAGCCACTTCCCTTGTCGCCTGCTCCACAAGTTTTTCGCTCCGTTCTTCCGCGGCTCTGACTCTTCTAAAGACATTTTCAATGACAACAATCGAGTCATCCACGACACGTCCCACAGCCACGGCAATTCCTGCGAGCGTCATAATATTTAACGTATAACCAAGCATGTTAAGAACAGTAAATGAAGCAAGAATGGATAGTGGAATGGATATGACAGCAATAATGGTGGATCGAATATTGCGTAAAAACAGCATCGTCACAACAACAGCCATAACTGCTCCAAGCAAGGCTTCTCGCAGCATCGCATTCACCGATTCCTCAATTTCAATCGATTGGTCACGGAGCGTTTTCATTTCAAATCCTTCTGGAAGCTGAATTTTTCCCATTTCTTCCTTCGCTTCCTCTACGATCGCAACGACATTCGCTCCACCTTCCGCAATAATCCCAAAGCGCACGCCAGGCTCTCCATTAATGCGGGTGAAATTGCTCACATTTTCACTTTCATAAGCAACCTCAGCAATTTCACTTAGTTTTAAATTCTCAAGTCCGGGTATTCCCCCCTGTACAGTTCCTTGCTTAAAGAGACGAATATTTTTCACATCATCAATAGATGTTAATTCTTTTCTAACCCGTACTGGCAAAACTTCATCTGATAGGGACAAATCCCCTGTAGGAATGGCTATGTTGTTCGAATTGATGGCTGTCTTTACGTCATCAAGCGTAATCCCATTCTCTTTCAGTTTCTCAGGAAGAAGACGAATGTTCACAGTCTTTTCCTCGTCTCCGCCTATTTCCACTTTCGAAACGCCGTCAATTCCTTCAAGTTTTGGTGTGATCTCATCATCAACAAATTTCTGAATGTCTGATTGCTCGTTTTTTGAGTATATCCCCATTGAGAAAACAGTTGGATCAGGTTCCGGACCCTGTAAAATAATTTCTGGATTTTTAGCCGTTTCAGGAAGGGACACTTTATCTACTGAAGACCTGACAAGCTGTTCGGCATCGTCCATATTAACGGACATGTCAAATTCCAGCGTTACATAAGCAGCATTGGCCACACCGTCTGTATAAACATTTTCTACTCCTTCAATATTCATGAGTTCTTTCTCGGCCGGCTCTCCAAGATCCTTCATTGACTGCTCAGGAGAAGCCCCCGGATACGGCATAACAACCGTTATATACGGGATATCTACATTCGGATATTTCTCAATGTTAATTTCCCTCAAAGAATAGATTCCTCCAGCGACAATAAGAAGCATCGCTAAACATAAGGCAACCGCATTTTTCATACTAAAGCGAATAATTGACCTCATCATTACACATTTTCCCTCCCAGTTTTCAGTACACTATTCTGTTATTAACAGATAATAGTGTCTCCAGATACTAATTTTTTTGATGTTTCATATCAACCCATTTCTTTTCGAAAAAAAAAGCGCAATATAATCACGTATAAATTGTTTTAAAAAATGTACTTTTATAGCGCTTCTTCATTACTTCATTATGGATCAAGAGAGAAATTCAGATTTCTTCACCCAATTAATGTGTGGCCGCTAGTCTTTTGTCGTTCCATATAAAGGTAGGGTATAAGTGAAAAACGCATTTTTGAGAAGTTTTTAAGAGGGGAATATTTAAAAAATGTAAATTTATTATACCACTTATCCTAAAAAAGGTCTATTTTCCACATAATGTTACGCCTGTTATTGTGGCTTTTGCATGTAAGGGGAAATAAATTGAAATACACAAAAAGGACACTCCGTTTCAAGAATGTCCTTTTCCTTCTTATAAGTGACATCTATTAGGCCTTACAGCACTTAAATTTCGATGTCAACTACAATACTATCCAGTCTTCCCACTTCACGAATATAAGCAGCAACCGCTTGATGTTCCGGATTTGGTCCATATGCTTCAAGAGCTGCATGATCCTCAAAACGAGTTTTCAATACAACTTGATAGCCCTGACTTTTTGTTTTTTCTGAGAAATTGATACCCGCTTGAATATCCACGACCCCAGTAAGATGGTTTTTCAATGCTTTAAAGCGGTCTACCACTTCCTGCAATTGTTCTTCCGTTGTTGTTTCAGCAAATTTCACCAGTACAATATGATCAATCATGTTCTTTCCTCTTTTCTCATTTCGATATATAAGACTATATCATTTCTAACCTACAAGCGAAAGTACTGCATATTGTTCTGAATATTTTTAATTTATGTTACACTAATAATATGTCGAAAACTGAGGATTGGTAAAATGAGTATCAATGTTTTTCTTGATGATTACCGAACTTGTCCTCCAGGCCACACGCTTGTTAAAACGATTGACGATTGTTTTGATTTATTAAAGCATTATCATATTGATCATTTGTCACTGGATCATGATTTAGTATGTAAAACAAGAAATGGATTTCTTCTTGTCCAATTAATGGTGAAACATCAGTTGTTTGCGGACCGAATTACCATACACTCGGCGAACTCAACCGGGGGAAAAGCAATGTACCATTATTTAAAACAAGCACAAGTAGACCTTAAAATGCCCCCATCCATCAAGGTACTGTTACGGCCTTTGCCTCTTGAATAGAATATAAAGGAAGAAAGACGAACCGTATAAAGTTCGTCTTTCTTTATATTCAGTTATTCAAAATCATCGGGATTTTTATCTTCTTGCCCGGGTCTCTTTTTATCTTGCGCGCGCTGCGGCTCTATATCCTGTCCTTTTTCTTTCTTGTTCTGCTGTTCAATTGAGTCGTTATGATGTACCGCTTTGTCTTCCGCCATTAGAAATACCTCCTGTAAAAATGATCTACATGTTTCCATCATTCCCACAACCCGCTAAATATAAACACGATGCCCTTCTTATCAAAATCATTATTTTAAACGAGAAAAGCCCGCACTCAAATGAATGAATACGGGGCTTTGAATTATATTTTAAATTTGCTTATTTCATGCTGTAAATCCTGTCCGAGCTTACTTAAGGAATCAGCAGAAGCTGTAATTTCTTCCATTGAAGCAAGCTGTTCTTGTGAAGCTGCAGCGACACCCTGTGTATTGGTTGAGATGTCGGCTGATGTACGTGTAAGCTGGTCGACTGAAACAGCTAATTGTTCTGTACTTGCGGATATCTCTTTTGTTGCTGCTGATACTTCTTGTACTTGATCGGTAACGTTTTTAATGGAACTTAAAATGTGGATAAAAGCCTCTCCCGCTTGATTCACGATCACGGTTCCAGACTGCACTTCTTCTGTCCCCTTATGCATTACAGTTACCGCATGACTCGTGCTTTCCTGTATGTTTTTAATTAAGGACGCGATCTGTTCAGATGATTGCTGAGATTGCTCCGCAAGCTTTCTTACTTCGTCTGCCACAACGGCAAATCCTTTTCCTTGTTCACCAGCACGGGCCGCTTCGATTGCTGCGTTAAGTGCCAATAGATTCGTTTGGTTTGCAATATCACTGATGACTTGAACAATCTGGCCAATCTGTTTTGAATGATCACCTAATTCTTCTATTACATTAGCTGCACCTTTTACAGATTGAGCAATACCTTCCATTTGCTGAATCGTTTGAACGATTACCTGGTTTCCTTGCTCCGCTTCGTGCAATACTTCTTTCGTTGAGGCTGAAACAACAGAAGCTGATTCCGCAATGTTTTGAAGGCCAAGTGCGCTTTCATTCATCGCTCTTTTATTCTCTTCCATGCTAATTATTTGCCCATCCGCTGCAGTAGAAATCTCTTGTACAGCCCCGGCTACTTGATTGGCAGATTGGGCAGATTGCTCGGCAGCTGCTGACAGTTCTTCTGAGGAAGCAGCGACTTGGTCAGAACTATCACTCACCTTGCGGATTAAATCGCGCAAATTTTGTTTCATTTGATTGAAAGAATCAGCCATGGTGCCAATTTCGTCTCTGTTTTTCACTTGAATGTCTTCTATAGCAAGATTTCCTTCAGCGATTTGTTCAGCCGCTTTTGCTACCTCTGTAACAGGTTTCGAAATCAACCGGCTAATGTACAGGGCAATCGCAATACCGATAATTAATGCAAGAATTGAGACTACTAATAAGATTGTTTTCACATGAGCTGCTTGCTTTTTCGTCTTTTCATTTTCTGAATTCAATAAATCCAGGCACATTTTCTCAAGCTCTTGTGCCTTTTCAGAAATCTCATTTGTTAATGGCGTTAATTCCTCATTAAGAAGTTCTGTATAGGCCTTTACGTTATTTTGCTGCTTGTATTGAATCACTTGCTCAGCAGTTTGAACGTATTCTGCTTGAATCTGATTTAGCTCCTGAATAACCTTTTTTCCCCCAGCTGTAAACAGAACAGCTTCCAATTGCTTTGATACTGTGTTGTACTGTTTTTGTGCTTCCTCAAAATTTTGAAGGGTTGAATCTTTGCCCGTTACTAAGTATCCCCGTACACTTTTCGCTTGTTCTGCAGATAAATATTTGATTTCCTTGGCATTTAACGCTTTTGTTGCTTGCTCGCCAGCCAAGAAATTGTATGTAGATGTAATAGATGTAAGCTGATACACACTAAAGGATGCAATAAAACCTAATAAAATTAATACGGCAAAAAAACCACTAAATAACTTTTTACTTATGTTCATTCGTTAACCCCTCTTTTATTATTAAGATCTCAACTTCAAGGTCTTATCCATTTTTTAATCCAAACAAGTTCATTTGCTAAACTGATCGCTTCCTGACTTTTTCACCTCCAATATCATTTGTAAGTATTTTTTCACTCTTCGAACGAAAAAAGCCCTTTTCAAAAAAGGACTAACCAAAGTTTTCATGCTTTTAGCGCAAGAAAATCATTGTTGAGTTAATAAACACATTCTTTTGCATCCTAAATATAGATAATTATAATTAGACCCAGGATGTTTTATAGACAGGCAATAGGAGTATTATACACATTATGATAAAATTCGACAATAATTAACAAGCATATATACCCAACATTTCACCAAATGTACAAATATATAGATAAGAATGTGAAAAATTAACTATAATTGCAACAACCTTTATTTTCCTGTTTCAGGAAATGTTTTGTTTCTTACACGCACACAATGATTTGCCTGGAAAATGTGCCTGCCAACCCTTTTTTCGCTTCACAGCGGTCTATTACTTCAAATCCAGCTTCTTCAATCATATGATCAATCGTTTTAACGGTGACCACAACCACTTTTTTTGCGAAACGGCGGGCATGTTTCAGGATGGAAAGCTGATCTTCCGGCGTTGCACGCAAACAGTGATTGTACGGTAAATCGATTATCGCTGTATCATATTTTTCTATGACTTCTGATATCGGTCCGAGCGTCACGTCTCCTACGAGCCCGAAGTGAGCGATGTTTTCCCTTGATCCAGCTGCAACTATAGGATTAATGTCGCGTCCTACAATATCAATCCCCATTGAAAGTGCCTCCACCAATACTGTCCCGATCCCACAGCACGGGTCAATGACTTTTACACCTTCTGGATTTGGGACGGCGATGTTTACGATGGCCCGGGCTGCACGGGTGCTAAGCGCAGTAGAGTATTCGCGAGGTTTCTTCATATGAAGAAACCAGATTGCTTCGTTTTTATGGTATGGTCCGAAAAACCATCTCCCGTCAACAGTCCCTATGCCAAACAGAAAATCTGGACGATGAATATCTGCTTTCCCTCGGATCCGCGAGCCGATTTCCCGCTCAATCTTAAGCCGCTCTTGATATTCTATTTTTTTGGATTTATCCAGATCATTTATTTTTACAAAAAGAACTTTGAACGTACCATCCATTAATCGAAGCTGTTCGACTTGCTTCAAAATATCCCGAATGTCATCCCCTTCAAACATCACATCGATCCGTTCCTTTATAAACGGACTTCTGCTTGGATCGATTTTAACGGAACTCCTGAAGATATTCGAACAAGACTCACCGCCAAAAAGAGAGCGCATCTCAAGACGGCATAACGAGCGTTCTTCTTCGCTGCATATGTAAGTGTAGACAAACTCCGATATTTCTTTATACTGATCCAATTTATATCCATCCTTTAAAAGAGTTTTTCCTCTCACACCATATCTGTTAACATCTTGAAAAGCAATCTGCTTGTTCCTTTTTATGCATTAGCCCAGGGCGCCTATAAAAAAACTGCCCGGCGCGTACCAGGCAGTTTTCAATGATTATCCAGTTGTGACATAAACGTCACTCATTATAAGATATCTTCAGATAAATGAATGCTTCGTGGCGAGGCTTAAGACCCTCGCTCTTTAATAAAATTATAAGTATATTTTCTTCGAATCAATAAAGCTGATAAATCGCCTCTTCAATCAGCTCTATATCTTTATGTATATTCTTTTTCACTTCCTCATCCGTACACATCTCGTAATCAATTAACAACTGGATAAGCTTTTTACAAAACAAATTGTGATCATAAGTATCCCTCTGTTCCCTCATGCTGTCTCCCTCTTTGCTTTTTTAGTATTCATATACCCATTTTCAAAAAATATAAACCAGGAATATTTATTCATTTCTGATCAGGTTATTTAGTAAAAGAAAAACGCTGCTCCATAAGAAGCAGCGAATCTTTATTTTCTAAGCATGGAGAAACTTCTCACCATCGAGCCAATAAACATGACACACGCACCGCCTATGAGCAGTGAAAAAAATGTCGTTTTACTGATTACTTCAAGCGGGTACAAAATACCGCCTAATATCGCGGCAAACCCGATAATCGTTAATCCCCATCCTAACTTTTGCATAATGACACCTTCTGTCGGTTTTTGTCTATTATACAATAAAAAACGTCTTTTAATTACTCTTTGCTTTAAATCTACTCACTGTTTCTCTAAATCATCTGCAACACTTTTCATCAACTTATTCTATAATCGCCTAACATTTAATGACAGCAAGTTTTATTGAGAAGAGAATATCACGTATCAAATCGATGATCTTATAAATCAAAGGATGAGTTTTTAAGCTAAGTGGGAAGACGTTCTTCGCAATTTTTCTTTTAAGCGATTTTATTTTTTTCGCGTTCTACTTTCTTCTGTTTTATATTGCCTGCCAGCAAAATCAAGGCAACGACTAATGCTTCAAATCCATATTTCACAAATGGGTTCGTAAAATAATCATGCATGAAAGGCTCTCCGACAATCATCTTGGCCGCTGTCCATCCGAGGATTGCGGATCCCACCATAATAATGAATGGATAACGTTCGATTAGTTTAAGGATCAACGTGCTTCCATACATCACGACTGGAATTGAAACGAGCAACCCCAGCACGACCAGAAGGAAATTCCCATGAGCTGCGCCGGCAACCGCCAACACATTATCTAGTCCCATTAGAGCGTCGGCTATGATAACGGTTTTAATGGCTGCCCACATAGAATCTGCCGCTTTCACTTCATGTTCCTCTTCTTCAAGAAGCAGCTTGTACGCAATCCATACGAGCAACAATCCTCCGACTAAATGAAGTCCAGGGATACGCAGAAGATAAACGACTAGCAGCGTAGCAATGATCCTAATGACGATTGCTCCAACTGCTCCCCATAGGATTACTTTTTTCTGTTGCTCTTTCGGAAGTTTCCGGGCGGCTAGCCCAATTAGTATAGCGTTATCCCCGGCAAGAACCAGGTCAATCATAATAATGGCAAAAAGTGCGGTTAAAAACTCCCCTGATAAAAATTCCATACTTCCTCCTCCTTCTTCTTATACAAAAATAAAGAGACCCTCGCCACAAATGGCAAAGGTCTCGCTAAACACTAAATGATTAGGTCAATAAAGCCGGTGGGATCGTTCCACGTCATGACGACTTTATTTCAGGATATCCCTGACGCCACCCTTTACAGGATTTTAAGGAATATAATATTGTTCGATACCCGAAATATTGGGCTTATATTATTATAAGATATAATTTATTTTTCCATGCATAAAATCGTTCGACAAATTCTGACACGCTTGTTCGATTCAAAATTGATTTATTGTGATTCCATAAAAAAAGCAGTACACTTATTCTACCAATTCCTCATTAAGGAGAACGATCTCATGATGAATTTTGTGGCACTAGATTTTGAAACTGCAAATGCCAGCCGGAGCAGTGTTTGTTCCATTGGTCTGGCAAAAGTTGTAGATAATAAAATGATAGATACCTATTATTCGCTCGTTAATCCTGGCGAACGATTTGACAGCCGAAACATCGCGGTCCATGGCATTCATCCAAACGATGTGAGAGATGCGCCTTCATTTCAAGATATTTTTGAAGACGTATTCCACTTTATCGGGGATGATCCGATCGTTGCCCACTTCGCCCAATTTGACATTAACGTGCTGCGTGGAACGGCACAAAAATATAAACTGCAGCTGCCGGACAATCCCTATTTTTGTTCTTGCATGCTTGCGAAAAAATTACTGAATCTGCCTTCTAATAAACTAAACATTGTCGCCAGTCATTTCAATTTTCAGTTTGAGCACCATAACGCACTGGAAGATGCCATTGCCTGCGCGACGATCGTCATGAATATGACAAAAGATCACGAAACGATTCACAGCTTGCTAAACGAGATCGATTACTCATTCGGCTACTTGAAAGGGGGCGCTTTTAGGAAAAACAATACTACCCGCAAAAAGACGCAGTTACCCTTGAAAACAGACAAACAACATCCTTTTTACAATAAATCACTCTGCTTCACCGGCACACTTACCTCCATGAAACGTTCCAACGCCATCGAACTCGTCACAAACATAGGTGCGAGCGTCCACACAACACTGAAAAAAGACACGGACTATCTCATCGTAGGAGAATCGGACGCAAGAAAGTACCGAAACGGAATGGTGGCAAAGAAGATCCAGAAAGCGAAAGAATGGCAGCAGGCAGGATATGGCGTAAAGCTTGTATCGGAACGAAAATTTTTTGAAGTGATTTCAAAATAGGGAGCAGAATGAATACTCATTCCAGCATATGAAGAAAGCATGACAGAAATGTCCATATGGTTTCACTTCATGGCAAATGCGAATTACAAAGAACACTTGCAAGGCAGGAAGACGGTATTCCGGATGGAATTATCCATATTCTGTCATCTCCTGAGCGAAGAAGCCTGTTAAAATATGGACTGGATAGAGAATTTGAGGCCGAAAGATTGTATGCTATTGTGGACGGCCTTGCCCTGCATGCAATGCTCGAACCGAACCGTCTATCGAAGGAGAAACTCAAACGAATCGTTATTCAACATATGAATTCGTTATTCATTCATCCTGTAAAAGAGGAGGATATTCATTAAAACACCCGGAAAAATTTTTTCCGGGTGTAAACATGTTTGCAGCTTTTCACAAAACAATCGACTCCTAAACAAAAAAAACAAATAAAAAAGACTCACCCATTGGGTAAATCTAAATAAAATTTACATGATTCTTTTTTAAATTTACGAAGTAAAGATACTTTTCCAAATCGAACCCGTAAATATTTGCAGCTTATTAATACTTGTATTGTAGTAAACCATCCCTTTGACAGGAGAAGCCGGAGGCACGGGGCTTAAAGGAAAACGAATAAAATTCCCTTCTACCGTTAAATTTTCTGTTACTGTTAACTCCCCTTTTAAAATGTCTGACTGATCCGAGCGAAGAAATTGGGTAGAATTCAGTCCGTCTAATGTGCTTGCAGCTCCACCCGGACCTGTTTCTCCCTTCGGCCCTTGCGGGCCTGCTGCTCCCATCGGACCTGGTGGACCCGTTTCTCCAACCGGGCCTTGCGGACCTTGATCCCCTTTTGGTCCTTGCGGGCCTATTGGGCCCGGCGAGCCCTGTGGACCCGTTTCCCCCATAGGACCTTGCGGGCCTGTGTCCCCTTTCGGACCTTGCGGACCACCCGGTTCTCCCGCAGGACCTCGCGGACCTGTATCTCCCACAGGACCTTGCGGACCTGCCGCTCCGTCTGCTCCCGCTGGACCTTGAGGGCCTACTGCTCCATCTGCTCCTCTCGGACCTTGAGGGCCTGCTGGGCCTTGCGGGCCCTGAGAGCCCTGAGGACCTTGCGGACCTGCAGGTCCTGCTGCTCCATCTGCTCCCGGAGGTCCCGGCGGGCCTACTGCTCCGTCCGCTCCCGTTGGGCCTTGTGGACCGGTTTCCCCTCTCGGTCCTTGCGAGCCTGCTGGGCCTTGCGGACCCCGAAGCACTGTCTCCTCTAGAAGTTCATTTGTATCGTCCACCATGTTGCTACCCCCTTTTTTATTTATTTTTAATGCATTTATATTCTATTCTTTAGGCTTTTTTTCTGTTCATTCCAATCAGAGCTATATTTATTATTTCAAATGTTCTTCTCACCACTCTTCATTCCATACATATTCTGTATTACAACCTTGGAAGATTTATGTATTAATAAGGATAAAAGAAGGGAGAGGAACATAGATGGGCGTTGAACTTGCAGCCCTTCATTGGATTTATGTCATTTTTATCGTATTAATTATCGGTTTTATGGTGATGCGGCGTGATACAACTTTAATCAGTATTACGGGTGTTTTTTTAATTGCCCTCACAGCTACCGGCTCTTTGAGTGCCTCCATCAGCAGCATCTTTTCAAGCTTTATTTTTGCCATAACAGAGCTGCTCCCCACCATTCTTGTGATTTCCATCATTGTGGCCATGAGCAAAACATTAACTACAACTGGTATTAATGATGTAATGATTTCCCCATTTTCGAAGCTTATAAGAACTCCGGCACTTGCTTATTGGACAATCGGGATTCTGATGATGTTTATATCCTGGTTTTTCTGGCCATCCCCGGCTGTTGCCTTAATCGGCGCTGTCCTGCTTCCTGTCGCTATCCGGGCAGGTCTTCCGGCGCTCGGAGTGGCCATAGCCATGAATCTATTCGGGCATGGTCTTGCGTTATCAGGTGATTTTATCATTCAAGGTGCTCCAAAATTGACGGCAGATGCAGCCGGACTTTCAGTCAGTGAAGTCATCAATGCGAGTGTACCGCTTGTTTTGGTCATGGGAATTGTCACAACTGTTACCGCTTTTTACTTTTTAAAACGTGATTTGCGGTCTGGTAAAGTAACGAATTCAACCGGATTATCTGCTGCACTAACCATTGAACCTGCAGAGCAGCACATAAATCTTCTCTCCACCACCCAAAAGCGTTTCTTCGCCTTTTTCATTCCCATACTTTTTGCACTCGATGTGGCGGCCATGTTCATCCTTGATCTGACTGGCGGCGATGCAACTGCCTTAATTGGAGGTACATCTGTCTTCATTCTACTTGTCATTACGATGGTCAGCTATAAAAATAAAGGTCTTGAAAAAACAACAAGTTACTTGATCGAGGGATTCCAATTTGGTTTTAAAGTATTTGGTCCCGTCATTCCGATTGCCGCTTTCTTTTATTTAGGAGATGCAGGCTTTACTGCCATTCTTGGCGACCTTCTTCCGAAGAACTCACACGGAATTGTTAACGACCTCGGTATAGCCCTTGCATCAGTTGTCCCGTTGAGCAAGGAAATTGGCGCTCTCACGATAACGGTTGTCGGAACAATAACGGGACTCGATGGTTCCGGCTTTTCAGGTATCTCTCTAGTCGGTTCAATCGCCAATTTATTTGGTACAGCCATCGGAGCAGGCGCGGCGACCCTTACTGCACTAGGCCAAATTGCCGCCATTTGGGTTGGTGGGGGAACATTGGTGCCTTGGGCGTTAATACCTGCTGCAGCAATCTGCGGTGTTGACCCATTTGAACTCGCAAGAAGAAACCTTAAACCTGTAACAATAGGTTTAGTTGCAACCACTATTGTTGCAATGTTTTTAATATAAGAGGACCTGGTACCTCATTTAAATGACAATCGATATTTGACAGTAAAAACCGCCACTCCCGATGATGTGGCGGTTTACATTTGATTTTTGCTAATGTCACTTGCATTTCTTCAGCTAATTGAGATAAAGACTGCTCAGAGGAAGAAACCTCTTCAAAGCAAGCTGTTCTTGACTCGTCGCAGAGTTCTGTTGACTGGCATTTGCTCCCTCTCCGGGCTGCTTGACCTTGATTGATTTCTCTGCTGTTATCGTGAAAAGTTTCCGCAATAAAGCCCCTGAACTTTCATCATCACCTGCTGAAACCAGAATGTTTCTGTTGAATCCCTCCGAAGGACAGATCCTGATTTCGTTCCAGATAAACGCCCCAATTTAGGGATAAACTTATTTGAATCCAAGAAAATTACACTATTTCCTCTCTTTGCTTTTAAAGTACAAAAAAGAGAACCAATGAATAGGCTCCCTGCTCTTTTCAGCAAATTTTCAGGGGATAAGATAACTTGATTAACGCACAGCTGGTTCCAGCAACGTAATCGTGTTATTAAAGCTGTTTAAGTTCACCCTGCAGCCGATTGGAATAGCGGCTTTATAATACCCATGTCCTGACGCAAGATTTGTTATTAATGGTTTGCCTATTGGTACGATAAATTCATTAATCAAATCGTCGTAAGACTTTCCATATGCATTTGGACATTCTGTGCATTCACCCATCACGATTCCGATACAATCATCAAATTTCCCGGCAAGCATCATGTGTTCGAGATAACGATAAACCGTGTTAATCGGCTCGTGCGTTTCTTCAATGAAGATAATTTTTCCAGCAGTATCGATTTCGAACGGTGTACCAATACTGCCGACGATCGATGTTAAATTCCCGCCAACGATCGGCCCGCTCACATTCCCACCCACTCTGCCGACAAGCGGAATACCCGGTGGATTCAGTATTGGACGAGGTGAAACAGTAGAAGAAGTCGCGGTGAAAAACTGTTCAAAGTTATAAGGCGGTGTATCTGCACGAAAGTCAACAAGGAGTAAACTGTGTAATGTAACCATATCAGAAAACTGATACAAAACATTCAGCAATATAGAGATGTCACTATAACCGCTAATGATTTTCGGGTTTCGGCTGATCAGGCTATAATCGAGATGGGGCAATATGCCTCCCACACCTACACCGCCCCTTGTAGGCAGTATCATTTTCACGCGCGTATCCGTGAACATTCTCATCAAGTCCTCTGCGCGCTGTTCATCCGTACCAGCCAGAAATCCGTTTTGTGAATATACGTAATTCCCCAAAACAACTTGAAGCCCCATTCCTTGTAAAAATGCAATGCGTTCGTTTATTGTCACCGCATCAAGGGGACTGCCAAGCGTTACAATCCCAACCGTATCTCCCCGCTGCAGAGAAGCCGGTTTGATTGCCATCTGACCACCTCCTTTTCATATGCCATCCCTGTTAGCTTATGAAAATCGAGTGGCGAGTTGCATAAAAATTCTCCATTTTGGAAAAGAATTATCTGTTCAAATTCCGCAGGTTGTTTCATTTGGGAAATGTACGCTGTGACCCGTTGCTCTCTCATTTCAAACGATTGCTCACGAAACCAGACATAAAAGTCCATATCATTTTTACTGGAATTACACGAGGAGCACGCTGGAATAACTTTCCTTAGTAAAGCTCCCACCTTTCGAAAATGGGACAAGGTTTTCAAACGATAATTTGCTCCCTCTTTCCGGAACTAAATACCGAACCGCTTTCTCCCATTCGGTATCCGTCAACCAGTAAAATTAATTGACCATTCAACAAAATTTGGACCTGTATAATCTCAACCTTCACCGGCAAAATAATGACAAGGCGTTTTAAAAAAGGAGGCGTTTATGTTGAACCAGGCGAATGAAGATGCTGGCCAGAAGATCCAAGATACAGTGGACGTACTCATGAAAAAAGGTGTTCCCCCAAGAACCGCTGCTTTTGCTGCTTCTATGGGATATTTACGCGCATTTAGAAAAAAAGGCAATTCACGGAGCCATTTTAAATAAAATTCACTTATAAGCAGTATAGAAAGACCACTGCCCAAAAGTGGTCTTTCCATTTAATTCAAGAATTCATTTACAAGGCGGTGTCTACAGGAGGACGACTTCCAGCATTTCAGTGCTGATGATTAGGTAATTTCTTCTCAGGATGACCATTCCCTTGTCTCTTCTTGTTTTCCTCATCTTTTTTCTTTGTCTCATTTAATTTTTCAACAAAATCATGTGTGCTTTCTTGTTTCATTGATCTGACCTCCTTGCTCTTAATAGTAATTTTTAATGTAGCCAGAAAGGTTCGAAACATACATAGAAGTTATTTATCCATAATTTTCATGGAGCTGCCAATGATAAATTTGTTTCATTTCCCCATACTATATACGCGGAAACGCAATGCATCCATTTCAATTGGAGGGGATACAATGAGGAACAAAGCGAAGGATTTCTCGATTACATCGATGAAAGGGGAAGCCGGAAAAGCACGGGCTAAGGCAGAATATGCTTCCAAACGGGCAGATGGATCTATTAACACACATCCTCAAGAACGAATGAAAGCATCAACGGAAAGAACCGAGTAGCGGATAGGAGGTTTTTCTATGGGGAGAGACGATAATAAAACAGGCACTCGTAATGCAGGTTCTTTGCCGCAAACACCAAAAAATTTAAAGATACCTCCAGGAGGAGTGAATGAAGAGTTTTCGCGTGAACTGTCTGAACTCGATAACATGGAACCAAATCGCGAACGAATTTATCCGAATGACGAATCAAAAAAATAAGCAGAGCGAAATTGTGAGGTGATCGCATGGATTTACAACGAGCAAAACAAATTGTGTCGACTCCTTCATCCGATGTAGAAGTACAATTTAACGGCGTTTCCATCTGGATTGATAAAGTACATGAAGATGGCAAAACAGCAACGGTTCATTTGCGTGGACCCGGCGAAGAACGTACACAGGTGAGTATTTCCGATCTGAAAGAAATGTCTTAATAAGTAAAGAAACCACCACTTTCATTTCGTGAAGAGTGGTGGTTTTAATCATAAATGAGCAAGCAAATTAAGTATGTATCTCTTCGCTTAAGAGGAAAGTTCTGAATCTGCACCATTTTGGCCGAATTATTTCAATAAAGGCCGGAATATACTCTGGTTTGGCCGAATTATTTCAATTAAGGCCGAAATATACTCTGGTTTGGCCGAATTCCCAAAAATCCGGCCCAAAAATATGAAAAACCGGCTTAAAATCCGTAAATCCGGCCGTCGTTATATAAGAAAGAGGATGCCTCATAAACAAACCATTGAGACATCCCCTTATGCCGTTATCCTGCGTCGATTCGTAAATCGGATGGCGGAGCTTCCAGAAGCTCCCGCCATTTTTTTATGGCTGTTACGAGAATAATTAAGCCAAGAACAAGCATGATGATCGATAAGGCACTGTTTAACACGCTATAACCTGCCGCTTCTGGATTTAAGTACACGTTTTTGACCATCCAGTAGCCGGCATAGTTTACTGTCACATACAGGTAAGCTAGTGGAACTAAGCAAGTAAGCATATACCAGCGTTTGTCCGCTATTTTTAAAATAACGGTAGCTCCGACGATCAGACCGATCGAAGCCATCAATTGATTGGATACACCAAACAGTGCCCATATTGAACCGATATCTCCGGATACGAGGAGGTAGCCCCACATAAAGCAGGCGAGCAGGCTGGCAAAAATGGAACCTGGAAGCCAATCCACTTTTTTCAAAGGTTTGTAAAACTCCCCGAAGAAGTCCTGGATCAAGTACCGTGCTACACGCGTCCCGGCATCGATTGCCGTTAAAATAAACACCGCTTCAAACATAATGACGAATTGGAAAAAATAAGAAGCCATATTGCTGAACCATGGAATTTCTGTAAAAATGTAAGTCATTCCGACAGCGAGTGTAACTGCCCCTCCTGTTCTCCCTTCCAGGTTAATCCCGATTTCCTGGCTAAGCTGCGGAAGATTTACTACATCCATCCCGAGTGTACGGAATACTTCCGGTGTGGAGTTAATGGCAAAATAGTCACCTGGATGGAGAGCAGTGGCGGCGATCAATGCCATGACACCGACCAAACATTCTACAAGCATCGCACCGAATCCGACCACTTTAATGTCACTCCAGCGATCCAGCATTTTTGGCGTGGTACCGGAGCCTACGAATGCATGAAAACCGGAAATCGCCCCGCATGCGATTGTAATAGAAATGAACGGCCATACCGGTCCTGCTAAAATCGGGCCTCCGCCATGAACAAATTCAGTTACGGCTGGAAATGGGATTGCCGGATTAATAATAAAAACACCTATAATAAGTGCAATAAACACCCCGATTTTCATAAAGCTGCTCAAGTAATCACGCGGCGCCAGCAAGAGCCATACCGGCAAAGCGGCCGCGAAAAAAGCGTACATCGGCAATGCAAATGCCAGCGTTTTAATATCAAGTGTCAGAAAGTCGCCCAACGCTGTATTTTGGATATAAGGACCGCTGAAAACAGCGACCATAATTAACGTAAACCCAACGGTCGAGGCAGCTTTTAAGTTGCCTGTTTTTTTATGGTATAGACCGACGGCCATGGCAATCGGAATGGTCATGCCAACCGCGAATGTCCCCCATGGATTTTTCTCCAGCGCATGCAGAACAACCATCGATAAGCCTGCCATCGTGATCGTGATAATGAATAGCATCGCCAATCCTGTGCAGAAGCCGGCGACTGGTCCGAGCTCTTGCTTCGCCACTTCAGAAAGAGATTGTCCGTTTTTTCGCATGGAAGCAAATAAGACAACAGCATCATGTACGGCTCCACCAATAACAGCACCGATTAACAGCCAGAGCAAGCCTGGTAAATAACCGAACTGCGCTGCCAAAATAGGCCCAACAAGCGGTCCGGCCGCCGCAATCGCCGCAAAGTGATGACCAAACGTCACCCAGCGATTTGTCGGGACATAATCTTTTCCATCTTGCAGTACATGAGCAGGCGTCGGCTTCGAATCATCAAGTTTTAGCACTTTTACGGCCATAAATGTACCGTATAAACGATAAGCAATCATTAAAATACACATTGAAGCAATAACAATTGTAATCGCATTCATTTTTGTATACCTCCTTATGTCGAAATATTCTGTAAGATTATCTTACTACTTGAACGCATCTGCAGAACAGTTTCAAGGTAAAATGCAGAATAAAGAGGATGAGTTGCAAAATAGACGGATGAATTGCATCTATCGTTTATAAACCAAAAAGCTGTTTTAAATCTTTTACATACGTCCGGCTGACTGGCACCTTTGAAAGATCCGTCATGATGAGGTTATATGTGGAGTTGAACCATGGCTGGATTTCTGCAATATAATGGATGTTGACAATATAGCTGCGGTGTACCCGGATAAACGAAGTATTGCTCAGCTTTTTTTCCACTGCGACTAATGAGTCCCCCGTTTTGAATTCTTTCTCCATCGTTTTGACGACGACTTTTCCTTCATGTGAACAAACAAACAGAATCGCTGAAATATTGATTAATAACACTTTTTCTTCCACAAGAATGGCTAGTTTTCCTGTTTGCTCGACCGGTTTTGAAATCGAAACCGACTCCTCTACATTCTCGCCAATGGCCCGCATGCGGCTTATTTTTCTTAATGTTTGCTGAATGCGTCCTTCATCAAACGGTTTTAGAATGTAGTCGAATGCTTCCAAGTCAAACGCCTGGAGCGCATATTCATCATATGCGGTAGCGAAAATAAGGGTCGGCACAGGATCGACGGCCAATAATTGTTCCGCCAGCTGCAGCCCGCTGTGTCCTCCCAATTCTATATCTAAAAAAACAATATCAGGATTTGTTTCAGGAATGCTTTTCATCGCTTCCTCCATACAATCCGCTTCTCCCACGATCTCCACTTGTTTACTTCGGATTAAAAGGAACTGAAGCTCATCTCTTGCCAGAGGTTCGTCATCTACTATAAAGGCTTTTAACATTCTTTTCATCTGCTCCTTTTTAAAGGCACAATCATTTCAATCTTCGTTCCAGCATTCACTTTGCTGTGAATGTGCATGGCTGCTTTCATATTATATATGCCTTCCAGCCTCTTACTGATATTGTAAATAGCTGTTCCGGTTCCTTTGGAGGATTTCACTGTTTTTTTTCCAAGCGGTTCTAATTCCCCACGTGTCATCCCTTTTCCATTATCTTCGACCGTGATATGAATGCCTTCGCCAACTGTACATACATGAATATCTACAACTCCGCCTTCTTTTATCTTTGAAAAAGCATGAAGAACTGCATTTTCCACTAACGGCTGAATGGTAAAAGGAGGAATAAGCGCCTTCTCCACTCCCGGTTCAATACGAAACGAAACGTGATATTTATGCGGGAAACGTGCCTGCTCCAGCGATAAATAGGCTCTAACATATTCGAGCTCTTTCTCAAGAGGTATGATAAATTGCCGGGCTCCCTGTAAATTGCTTCGAAAAAAGATGCCGAGCTCGACGAGAAGCTTTCTCGCTTTTTCTATATCGGTGCGGCACAAAGCCGAAATCGTGTTGATCGAGTTGAACAAAAAATGCGGATGAACTTGTGCTTGAAGCGCTTTAATTTCAGCATTTTTCAACAACTCGCTTTGAAGTTCCGCTTCCGCCAGCTCAAGCTGGGTCGAGAACAATCTGGCCAGTCCTTCCGCCAATTCCTGCTCTACTCTGTCCAGTTTCTCAGGGTTTGTAAAATACATCTTTAATGTACCGGCTGTTTTCTCGTGAACCTTTAACGGGAGAACAACCGCAGCCTGTAATGGACAGTCGTCATGAAAACAAAAAATCTCCTCCTTCTTTCTGGTCGTCATAACCGTCCCTTTATTCAACACATCCTTTGTAAGACCGGTTACAAACGCCTTACCGGGAATATGATGATCAGAAGCGGCTCCAATATGCGCCAGTACGCGGTGATCATTTGTAATGGCTACAGCGTCGGCTTCCGTCAGCTGAAGCATAATGTTCGCTACTTCCATGCAGGAATCTTTGTTTAACCCTCTGCGGAAAAACGGAAGTGTGCGGTCGGCAATCATAAAAGCATTATGCGTCTGCAATGCACGAGTACGTTCTTCCTCTCGGAGAATCGATTGAATAATATACATAAAAATCAAGATTCCAAGACCATTCATAATGACCATCGGAACGCCAATAATTTCAACAAGTGTCCAGGCTTTTTCAAACGGTTTTGTAAAAGCTAGGATAATAAGCATTTGAACTGTTTCCATCGCCATTCCCACTCCGACTGCAAACCAGGGAGTAATTCCATGCCTTTTTTTATATCGTTTTCCTATATAACCGGCCACGATGCCAGTCAGAATCGAGGAAACAGCACAAGCGCCAGCTGTAAATCCGCCAAGCGTATAGCGATGGATGCCAGCAATCATCCCCACTCCAAATCCGACGAATGGGCCTCCGAGCAGTCCGCCGATTCCTACACCCAAGTTTCTCGTGCTCGCAATCGCATTATCCGGGTCCACATCCATTAGCCACGTGTTGTCAAAGAGAGCGTTTTGCTTGATTTCGATCCCTGTATAATTACTAACGATGCCAAACGCACCGAAGATCGCCACAAGCAGCCATTTTCCCTTTACTCCACGGTCAGTCTGGATGATCTGGCGGAATGATTTTATTTGCGAAAGCAAAAAAGCGATAATCACAATAATGCCAACCCGCTCAAGCATTAACGGAAGTAAATGGATCAACGTCATCACCCGCAATTGTTATCTATTGTCTTAATTTTAAATTATCAGATAAAGGATTGTCGAGACACAATTAGCATCTTTGAGAGAGTGCTTTCCATAAGCGAAAATATTATTTGAAAATATTTTTAAAATCTTTTTTCATTAATAGTAAAATACATAAATATTAAATTAAAGGATGTTTACATACTAAATTTTTACATCTTTTGACCTGATTATTTGTAATAGACCGATCATATTTGTCTTATTTTGTCGAATCTATAGAAATTATATAATACTTATATTATATTTAACGGGATAAAAGATTCAGAATGTAGGTATTTTAAAATATCTTATCAATAAATTTAAAAGGTGGGAAGAAAATGTACTGTAGAGAATGCGGCAGCCAGGTAAATGGAAAAGCTGAAATTTGTACATCTTGTGGAGTAAGACCACTCAATGGAAAGAATTATTGTCAATCATGTGGTTATTCTACAAAAAGCGAACAAGAAATGTGTACTAGTTGTGGAGTAAGACTTAATAGCAGTGTATCTTCTGGACAAGATCATCCATCAGGATTACTAAATTTAGCAGTTTGTTGTTTTCCTTTACTCGGTTTAATTCTTTATTTTATTTGGCGGGAAGATAAACCAAAATCCGCTAAATCAGTATGTAAATGGGCAATTGTCGGATTCGTATTAGGCATCGTTTTATATATTGCCGGAATGCTTATCGGCGCTTTATCTGAATCAATGTATTATTACTAATCTAGTATCGTAGGTTTGATGGAATGGAAAAATCTCTTAACATGTTGTTTGCTTGTCATCGGTTACCGGAAAGATCATTTTTTTATAAAGGTCATCAATTTCCTATTTGTGCGCGTTGTACAGGTATTTTAATCGGATATTTTATTGGAATCGTTTATGCTTTTATATTTGGAAAGATCCCCTTATTCCCTTCTTTTTTATTATTAGTCCCCCTTTTGTTAGACGGTGGATTTCAATTTATAGGAAAATGGAAAAGTACAAATGGAAGATGATTCATTACCGGAATTTCAGCTGGGGTTGGAACTGATTTTTTATTATATGGCATACTCGCATCAGGTTTTAGTCACGGTCAACAATTAATGAAATATTTATTAACATTTATTTAACGAAGGAGAAACTGTATGTATTGTTCAAATTGCAGTGAACATATCTCAGATAAAGCTGAAATATGTCCAAAGTGTGGGGTTAACCCGTTTCGCATAAAGAATTACTGCCATAATTGCGGAAAAAAAGTAAATGAAAATCAAGAAATATGTGTAGAGTGCGGTGTTTCGTTAACCAGAAATTCAACTCGTGGAAACAATAATACTCAAGAACCGTGGCTCATGGCTTTATTATCCTTTTTACTCACAGGATTGGGTCAAATCATTATGGGTCAAGGGAAGAAAGGTGCAGCAATTTTAATTGGCAGTATCATTTTAGGAATGTTTACTCTTGGTGTTTCAGCACTTCTTACAACTCCTCTAGCAATTATTGATGCATATTTAATAGCCAAGAAAAAGAAAGAAGGAAAAGAAGTCGGAGATTGGGACTTTTTTTAATGGAGGAATAATATGCATTGCAGAGAATGTGGAACTCAAGTAAGTAAAAAGGCAGAATTTTGTACAAGCTGCGGCTTTCGTCCACTCAACAGTCATAAATACTGCCAAACTTGCGGAATTAGCACAAAATCACATCAAGAAATGTGTGTGGATTGCGGCAGTCTTCTAAATGTACAGAATCAAAATCCCTATGCTGGTTTTTGGATTCGATTTGTTGCTGCTCTAATAGATTCTATTATTATATCCATCCCGGTTTTCATACTCGCCGCAATAGGTTTGGTGTTAGGCTTTAGTTTTATGATGGATCCTTATATGATGAGTTATGATGAAGCGATGTTTCTGTCGGAATCATTTGAAGGGATATTCTATCTTATCGGGGCTTTCATTGGTCTGTTCTACTTTGCTGGAATGCACGCTTCAAAATGGCAAGCAACATTTGGCAAACGTATAGTTGGCATAAAGGTTATGGATTTATCTGGAAGACGAATTTCCTTTTTTAGAGGAGTATGGCGATATATTTCTACCTTTTTTTCAGGAATTATACTTTACATGGGCTATATCATGGCTGGGTTTAGCAGTAAAAAGCAATCTTTACACGATAAGATGGCAGGTACGATAGTAGTAAAGAGGAAATAAATATATTAAAACCAGGATCATTAATGGTCCTGGTTTCTTACTTTCTTTATAAAAATACTTAAATAAAACCCCTATTTCGACGATGGGATTTGGATGTTATTTCTGGCTTTATTTTGTAAAAGTTTGATAAAAACAAATAAGATCACTCCCGAGAAGTGATCTTTTACATTGCCTTTTGTTTCTTATTAACCCGCTCATTTGCCGCCGAAGACTCTGTACTGTAACGATCTTCGTTTTTTCAAAAAGTACCGGTTCTACTGCTTATTTACACTTATTTTGATATTTTCGGTTCGTTTGGTACCCTGCCATACTTTTCACTATTTGTCCCATAAAACTCGCTTTGATTGAGTCTTTCACTTTCTTCTATAAATTCCTCGGGTGTATATACTTCTTTTTTCAAGCCGTCATTCAAATTATGATATTCATCTTTCCTCATGTTTTTTCCTCCTCTAAACGTTTTACTCTTCGTATAAAAATAGTACCCATCTCCCTATTTATTAAACAAAAAACAAGAATTGATGGCTTTTATCTTATAGAATACCCTTTAAAAAAATAAATTTATGATAATTTCATTGATGGAAACAAGAAGTGTATGACAACAAAATCCAGCCTGCTTTTAAACTAGACGTGTTTGAGAAACCAATGTATATCAAGCCTGATAAAGAGCTGATCTTGCAGCAAGATCTTTATCTTTATAAATAATTACTTTTTCTTGGATATTCCAATGAGTAGTAAAAACATACTAAATATCCACAACAGTAGCTGTAATAATTTCAGGTGAATCTTCTGCTGGAGAAGCCGCTTAATTGATATTTCACCGTTAATGTCTTAAATTACTTATTTTTCGTTTTGCCCTGTTTACATACAGATAGTCTTTGTCATAATGGATTATTTTTTGCTATTTTTCCACGTTTTTTTAGAACTTTTGTAGAAACACTGTTTAATTTTTATTTTATAAGGTATATATATCATTAGTAACAAGATAAATTACCTAAAGGGGGGTATTTTATTGGGCGAATGGACATATATTCTATCTAATGAATTAGGTCGATTAATAGACGACTACTATAGATGTACCGATACAAATATTAAAGAGCAAATTCAGATTGATATCCAGCTTTTAAGTGAGGCGATGTTTATTGGTGAGCAATCATCATAAATAGATGATCGTTAGTATTTTCCTTGAGGGCTAAGCAGACTACATAATCGTTGTGAGCAAGCAAACTTCCCCTGTGAATTCACAGGGAATGCTGCCCGTTGCGAGGGGCAGCATTTTTGTACGAAGAAAAGCAGAAAACGATCCCTAAAACCATCAGGTGCCGCAAAAAGTTCGGTAAGGAACAGTTGATGGCGCAGGAGGTGTTGTGTAATCAGCCTGTTCGGAGGAATGCGCATACGGGCTTGAAAGAACAGCAAGAAGGCGTTCCATCACACTGTAGTCTCCTTGTTTCACCGCTGCTTCCAGCGCCTCTTCTACCCGATGGTTCCGTGGAATTACTGCAGGATTGCTGTTTTGCATTAACTGTTGCGAGGAAGCTTTCGATTCCTCCTGTCTGCTTAGTCTATCCTGCCAGAGTGTTTGCCACTCTGCAAATTCAGGTGTCTCAAACAAGGCTATACCCTCTAGTTGATTAAACGTTAATGCGCGGAAAGTATTCGTATAGTCCGCACGTTGCTTCTGCATCATACTGAGAAGGCTTTCTACAAGGGATTTGTCCTGTTCTTCTTCGTTAAATATCCCCAATTTTGCTCTCATTCCCGCGAGCCAATTTTGCTGATACAACTCGGGAAATGCTGAAATCGCCTCCTGGGCCAGTTCAACAGCCTGCTCCTCATCATCGTGTAATAACGGCAATAAGGTTTCAGCAAATCGCGCGAGATTCCAGCCGCCAATTTGCGGCTGGTTGCCATAGGCATAACGGCCATGAAGATCAATAGAACTGAATACGGTTGCCGGTTCATACGTATCCATAAAAGCGCAAGGACCATAATCGATGGTTTCTCCGCTAATGGTCATATTGTCGGTATTCATCACACCGTGGATAAAGCCAACCAGCTGCCACTTCGCAATAAGCGCGGCCTGTTTCTTGATCACTTCTTGAAGCAGCGAAAGATATCGATCATCATTTTCTTCCACTTCTGGATAGTGGCGCTTTAGCGTATAGTCAGCAAGTGCCTTGAGTTCCTCTTCTGTCCCAAATTTTGCAGCGTATTGAAAGGTGCCGACGCGCAGATGGCTGGCAGCCACACGGGTCAGAATAGCACCTGGCAGCTCGGTTTCGCGGATAACTGGCTCCCCGGTCGTAACTACTGCCAAACTTCGGGTTGTAGGAATACCGAGCGCATGCATTGCTTCGCTGATGATGTATTCACGCAGCATTGGTCCAAGTGCTGCCCGGCCATCGCCCCCGCGGGAATATGGTGTTCTGCCTGAGCCTTTTAGCTGAATATCAAACCGTACACCTTGCGGGGATATCTGTTCGCCAAGCAGCAGCGCCCGTCCGTCCCCTAACATCGTAAAATGCCCAAATTGATGCCCCGCATAGGCTTGAGCAAGCGGTAAAGCACCATCAGGAATCCGGCTGCCAGCCATCACCGCAGCACCCTCTTCACTTTTCAGTTCCTCAGCCTTTAATCCAAGGGATTCTGCCAGCGAATCATTAAAAATAGCCAGCTCCGGTTTGCGTACAGCGGTTGGAGTGTGTTCCGTATAAAACGATTGAGGAAGACGGGTGTAGCTGTTGTCTAGGTTCCATCCTGCTTCTCTTTTTTCCATAGTATCTCCTTTCCCTCTTTTGTTTTTGTCTTTTATTGTATTCTTTTACAAAAATCACAGCATGTCTATCCTCATTCAAGGCAGGTGCAATTATTGTCTACTTCTGCTATTTTATTATACCCTTTCCACATAAGGTTGACGCGTTTATTGCGCATATGATGAAAACAAAAAGAACACACTTATTTTGATATGTGTGTTCTTTGACTTGTTATTAAATACAGCACCTGTTCGTGTATGAAGATATAAAACGAGAGCTTCCTCTGGTTTAAAACCTTCTATTTACCAAAACTTGATAGTATAAAGCGCGTCTAACGATAAAGAACCAGGACCTGATAATGCAATTCCTAATGCAACGGCGATTAATACCAAATTATATTCAATGCCGCCTTTATCAGAAAACAAACCATTTTTTCCGTGTACCGTTTTAATCGCCACAATCATCGGAACAATGATTAAAATCGCAGCCAAAGGCGTAAGGAATCCCAACAAGAACAGTATTCCTCCAACGAATTCGCCTAATCCAGCGAGCAGCGCCATAGGTTTGCCTGGCTTAATTCCGATTTGCTCGAAGAATGCACCTGTACCAGCAGGTCCGCCCCCTCCAAACCATCCAAATGCTTTCTGTGCTCCGTGAGCAGCAAAATATAGGCCTACTACAATACGTATAATTAAAAGACCAATAGCTTCCATTAAAAATACCTCCAAAAAATGTGTAAATTAGTTGCTATAGCAACTAATAATATATTGTAATTGAAAGTAGTTGCTATAGCAACTATTTTTTTTTTGCTTCATTCACTACTCCCTATTTTGCTGCAGCATTCATAAACATAGTTCACCCATTTTATTCTTCTCTGGTAAATTCAGAACACACCGTACAGATTGAATTCTTTCCTTAATAGGATGGACTTGTTTTACCTAATTTATACCCTTTTTAGTGGATAAGCGATGAAAGATCAACCGTCAATTCATTCAATAGGACACCGATTGAAATATAAATAATACGGTTATCCAAAAATGGTTTCATAACTTCTGAAAATCACATTAAACTAATAGGGCAAAATGGCTGGATAAAATGGTATAATTTATAAGGATTTCAGGAAATTGTTCCAGGAGAGGCTTTTTTATAAAAACGAAACAATCATTATTAAAAAGGAAGTAGGCGCATGAACATTACGACAAATATTAATACGAGCACTCAAGTATTGGATGAAAGATCTGTTTTAGCTGCACTTGAGTCTCACTTAGCCATGATTGAATTCAATTTAGACAAGAAAGTTATATGGGTAAATGAAAATTTTGCACAGACGTTGGGGTATAGCGTTAACGAAATGAAAAATATGATGCATAAGCAGTTTTGCACCTTAGAATTTCAAAGCAGCAAGAAATATGCTGAACTATGGACTAATTTAGAAAAAGGGAGCAAGTTTCAAGAGAAAATTCAAAGGGTTGGCAAAGCGGGGAATTTGATTTGGCTTGAAGCGACTTATATTCCTATTCAAAACGAAGAAGGTAAAGTAAATGCTGTTCTTAAACTTGCGACAGACGTTACGGAACGTGAAAATAAAACAATAGAAATTGTTTCTCAACTTAAAACTTTATCTGAAGACTTAGGGAAAATGGTTACGGTTAACTCTAATGAGAATTTAATAGCTATTCAATCATTGAACGAACAAACCAATTTAATCAGTGAACTATCTAAATCAATACGAAATGTTTCCGCGCAAACGAATATATTGGCATTGAATGCAGCAATTGAGGCAGCAAGAGCTGGTGAACATGGAAAAGGATTTGCGGTTGTTGCTGATGAAGTTCGTAAATTAGCGAGTAATGTTGAAGAAGCAATTAAAAAAATGAATATAAACGTAGAAAACATCACACTAGAAGTAAGTAAGGTTAGTACGTTAACCGAAAGTTCACAAAAAAGTGTTATTTCAACCCAATCTAAAATTAATGAGACGATGAATGAATTTGAGGGGATTACTAAATAGTTAACTAACAAGACCTCAACCTGTAAAAGTAAATAACAACACTTGGTCGGCAGCATTAAGAAACATACATAATCGTTAAGAAAGCTGTTTTTTTTCCAAAAAAACGGCCCCTCCAATTGTTAAACAAACAGTTGGAGGGGCCATTTAATTGCAGATGAATGGATTTCTTTTTATCACGCTTTATGGATACTAATTTGTTTCCCTTCTTTACGCCACTCTTTATATTCAGCTGCTGCTGTGAAAAGAACGTCTGTGGATGAGTTAAGTGATGTTTCAAACGAATCTTGTAAAACACCGATGACAAATCCTACCCCCACCACTTGCATCGCAATATCAGCCGGGATTCCAAACAAGCTGCATGCCAGCGGAATCAGTAATAAGGAACCTCCAGCAACCCCTGAAGCACCACAAGCACATATAGCTGCTACTACGCTAAGGAGGATTGCTGTTGGAAGATCCACTTGAATACCCAGCGTATGAACCGCTGCGAGTGTCAATACTGAAATCGTTACAGCAGCACCGGCCATATTGATCGTTGCACCTAATGGAATGGACACTGAATAACTATCCTTATCCAAACCTAAATCTTCACATAATCTCATGTTTACAGGAATATTGGAAGCCGAGCTGCGTGTAAAGAACGCAGTAATCCCGCTTTCCTTTAAGCATTTAAATACAAGCGGATAAGGGTTTTGACGGATCGCGGCGAACACAATGATTGGATTCACAACGAGCGCCACAAAAACCATGCAGCCAATCAAAACGGCAAGCAATTTCCCATAGCTGAGCAACGACTCAAGTCCGTTTGTTGTAATCGATTCAATCACTAGACCCATGATTCCAAGCGGCGCAAACTTAATCACCCAAGCTACCATTTTCGACACCGCATCCGAAAAATTCGAAATGAGCGTTTTTGTAGTGTCAGCGGCATTTCTTAGCGCCAAACCAAGAACAATTGCCCAAGCTAAAATCCCGATGTAGTTCGCATTCACAATCGCATTTACCGGATTATCGACAACGTTCAGCAATAATGTTTTCAACACTTCTGTCACACCGCTAGGAGGCGTGATATCTTCAGCACCGTCCGCTAGCGATAAACTAACAGGAAAAATAAAACTGACAATAACAGCGATAAGACCTGCTAAAAATGTTCCTAAAAGATATAAGCCAATAATCGATTTCATATTGGTTTTGTGGCCGCTTTTATGCTGAGCGATGGCCGACATAACCAGAACAAGCACCAACACAGGCGCAATAGCTTTTAAAGCACCGACAAACAATGTGCCCAAAATGGCAACTGGTTTTGCTGCTTCTGGAATTATGACAGCCAGGAGAATACCAATAATCAAACCGATAATGATTTGTTTGACTAAGCTCACCTGATTCCACTTTTGCTGTATATTCTTCAAAGATGGTTCCCCCATTAGTTTAAGATATAAATCACATTGCTTTCCTTATAACAAGGCGATAGAAAGAAGCCAAATACAAGTAGATACGATCGAGCCATAAATTAGTTTTCATTTCTCATCATATTCCACCTGACAAAGACAACTGTCTCTCTATTAAATAGTATTATAATACGTTTTTGATATATTACAATACTTATTCTATTATTAAAAAACGTTGTAATTATTAGAACATTCCCATAAAAACAAGAGTTGACAATACACATCAAAAATTTCTTCTATTCTGATTACTTTTTGAAAAAATATAACTATAAGTTAGACACCTTACTATACCCATATATTGGTGAAAATACCCATCATAAAGAAAAACATCCAGATTATCTATTTTGCGACTTGGTTAAATGGAACTTACGAAGTTTCTTGTTGATAAAAAAGGAAACGTCATTAAGTGGTACGAAGCAACTATAGATCCACTTGAAATGGAATAAAATAGTGAGCTGCTACAAGTCAATCCCGGTTTCAGACCATGCTTTTTTATTATGATAGTTACAGTGCTTTATTTAGTAAGGAAATAGTAGAAGGTCATCCTAAAAATATTTAGACGAAAGGTGATATTATTTGAAAGGCTACACCAATGCAGGCTTTTTTTCATACTATATTTTGGGGGTGAAAAAATGCCAAGAGTTAGTTACCGAAGTTCGGACGTTGACTTAATGGCAAGGATGATGAGAGCAGAAGCCGAAGGAGAAGGAAAACAGGGGATGTTATATGTTGGAAATGTTATTGTTAATCGTCTTAATGCAAATTGTCTAGACTTTAGAAATTTAAGAACAGTTTCGCATGTTATTTATCAAATACAAGGAAACAATTATTCCTTTGAAGCTGTTCAAAAAGGAACCTTATTTTATCAAAAAGCGAGAACTGCTGAAAGAAGATTAGCAAAACAGAATCTGGATTATTGGAGACAACACCCAGCGAAATATGCTCTTTGGTATTTTAATCCATATGCTCCGTGCCCTCCAACTTGGTACGATCAACCTTTTTCTGGTCAATTTAAAAGTCATTGTTTTTATGAACCAAAACCTGGAACATGTGATAGTGTTTATATGGGAAGATAAGCTTACTCTTTGAGTAAGCTTCAGGCCGTCAATAAAAGCCGCTTTTTAAATCTTCGATTTGAGGCGGTTTTGTCATTTTTGCGTTATTGGTGTTGATTGATCAAACTGGGCGTGGTGTTTTCCATGGCCAGTTTGCCAGTGTCTTGAGGTTCATCAGCAAAAGTAAGCATCGCCTGCATGGATAATTTCCCCCGTTCTCTGAGGGTTGTCCAGCGCATGCCATGCTTTCCTTTCGCATCCGTGAAGACGCGTTTAATAGTTTCTTTGCGTCTCGCATAGATTTCTTTGTTATGCGGTGTATGACGCAAATGTTCCACTTCATCGTGATATCCTTCCCACAATGACTTCATGTAATTTTGGCTTTATGTACACATTGAGAGCAATGAAAACTTAATTTCCGGCAATCTTCGACCTATGGACAAGATTATTTTAAGTAACCCCCATCATACACTGATAAAAAAGGGGGAGAGCAAATTGCAATATTACACTGTACAACCTTTTTCAAACGCTGAGCTAATGAACAATATTTCAAAAGCTATTAACGGTGAGTACAGTGCAATTTACTGTTACGAACAATTAGCACATTATGCTCCAAACAGCGAGATTAAAAATCAAATTCTTGAAATACGAAATGATGAAATTAAACACTATCAAGTTTTCTCTTTTATCTATACATCCCTAACAGCAAAAGAACCATCTCCACAAATAACAGAACAATGCCCCATGGATTTTCGGAATGGAGTACTAGCTGCATTTAAGGATGAGCAGGAGACTGTAGACTTTTACCACGAGATTTCTGGAAAGACCAGTCATTGGTTTATTAAAGAACAGTTTCAAAGAGCCTCAGCTGATGAACAAAATCATGCGGTTTGGTTTTTATATTTTTTGAATCATCATTAATTTTGCAGCAGCCGGCATTAATGCCGGTTTTTTAATTGCACTTTTTGTGTCAGACGTTCACCAGCTTTAAAATAAACTGAGCTGTTCGGTAAACTGTGGTGGTCGGTCATTTCTGTCTTCAGTTCCTGGTCTAATGCTTTAGCCGTTAAATGCCGGTTTGTCGATAAATCGCCTGTCAAAGAAACCAAAAGTTGAATATAAAGAATCAGAGTTTATACCCTCGATGAAGTCAGTGAATTGCTGGATTGTTTAGAAGCACATTGGAAAATCATCGTTAAGCTGTCCATTACTACAGACTTGCGGCGGTTTATTGGATTGGAGTTCAAGCATTTCGATTTGGATAAACGACTCCACGTTAGACAGGCGTTTACCTATTCACAAAAAAGGATATCAGATAGACGAAATTTAAAGGAAACCGAAGCGCTAAAATCTGCTGTCTTTCAGAAAGTAAAGACATTGTGTCAATTCAGTTAGCGGAGGAATATGAACAGGATTTTGAATGATCGGTTATTACCATCTTTTTTTGTGGAAAAAAATAAGATTAATTCTAATTTTATGAAAAAATCTTGTATATATTTACTATGCATAGTATAATTAGATTAACGAAAGGGGTGAACAGTGGAGGACTTAGGCAAAATAATAGCCCTCGCAGTTTCAATTCTAACTATTCGTCAAAAGTGGTTGACCAACCGGAACCGGAAGATGAAATTATAAATTGAATTGCTAAGGCAAAAACCAGTAAAAAAGAGACGGGGAAGTTAACTCCCCTCTTCCCTAAGTATACTACAAAAATATGGATATATTCCTTATATGTATGATTGTCTTATGGTCAATAGCAGGCGTATTAGCTATACGTTACCTATTCCTTCTTAAAACTAGAAATAAGCTAATGAAAGAAAGGGTTCGCTTGAATGAAGAACAGTCAAACCGAGGCGAATAAAAAGTGGCAAGAAAAGAATAAAGAGTACGCAAAATATTTAAGTAATCGATCCCGTGCGCGCAGCTTCATACGCAACCATGCGACTGAAGAAGATATTGATGAATTGCGTACGCTATTGAATGAGCGTGAGGAATTGATAAAAACGGACGATAATAAGATTGAATGAAATAAAGCCCTGGTCATTAATATGTAACCAGGGCTTTCTCTTATTATTTATAAAGCTGCTTATGAATGTCCATCATCATTGAAAGCCTTCTTGACGTGTTATGACGTTGCGGGTATGTGCCGTCTGAAATGCCATAATCTCTTACAATTTTTGCGCTTCAACAAATGATGCGTCTGCTTTTTCGTCTTTTTTTATATTCTTCTGCCACTTTTAGCGATATTTATTTTCCAAACCTTAATTTAAAAATTCTTTTTTGAATCAACCACAAGAAAAGATCTTCAGGGGGCACACCAGTTTATCGTCCTACTACGCTTTTACCTTGAATTGGGTCACTGCTGTTCCCCCATTCCATCAAGATGCTTTGACTCAAAGTCATCGAGCAATGCACGCACTTCATCTGTTGACTCTGTGCTCATTAATTCATTTCTTAATTCGCTTGCCCCTCGAAACCCACGGACATATATCTTAAAAAAGCGATGAAGAGCCTTGAACGAACGCAGCGAATATTTATCATGAAGATCGAGATGCAGCCTTAAGAGATCAAGCAATTCCTTACTGCTATGATCTTTCGGCTCCTTTTCAAAAGCAAATGGATTATTGAAAATACCACGCCCAATCATAATCCCATCAATACCGTATTGATGAGCAAGCTTTAAGCCAGTTTGACGATCAGGGATATCCCCATTGATCGTCAAGAGTGTATCTGGTGCCACCTGGTCACGAATTTTCTTAATCTCCGGGATTAGTTCCCAATGCGCATCTACTTTGCTCATTTCCTTTCTTGTACGCAGATGAATGGAAAGATTCACAATGTCTTGTTTCAATATGTGTGTTAGCCAGTCATGCCATTCGTCTACATCCGTGAAACCAAGCCTTGTCTTTACACTTACAGGCAATCCTCCTGCTTTTGCTGCTTGTATTAAATCTGCTGCAACTTCTGGACGACGGATAAGGCCGCTTCCCTTCCCGTTCTGTGTCACATTAGGTACAGGACAGCCCATATTGATATCCACTCCCCTAAACCCAAGTTTCGCCATACCAATGCTCATTTGCCGAAAGTATTCAGGCTTATCTCCCCATATATGAGCTACAATTGGTTGTTCATCCTCTGTAAAAGTCAAACGCCCACGCACACTTTTGTGCCCCTCTGGGTGACAATAACTCTCCGTGTTTGTAAACTCAGTAAAAAACACATCAGGCCTGGCTGCTTCACTCACTACATGGCGAAAAACAACATCCGTCACATCTTCCATTGGTGCCAGTATAAAAAAAGGCCGTGGTAAATCACGCCAAAAATTATCTATCATATTCAATTTCAAATCCTCTCATTCATGATGGGATACCAGGGCGAACCCTTATCCCAAAATTAAAAAGCAAAATGTCCCTGCTTCTTTTACACTTATACCATGCTTAAGCACTTTTTATCAAACTGATCGGAATATTTGAACAGACTGAAGACGAATTAAATAATGGACTCGCAAAAAAGTTAGTTGAATCGAAGGGCACCGTTTCGGCACCAAAAATGGCACCAAAATAAATTCCCTCTAAATAGTGATATGACAAGCTTCTTCTATACTTTTTTGAACACGATATCCCCGAATTTATCAACGAGCAAGATTGCAGAAGGATTGCTGATAAATATAAAGAAAAAACAGGAAAAAAACTCAAACTAATAGAAGAAATATAATGGCTTAAGCAATAAAGCCGTTCTAAGTGAGCGGCTACTCATAATATTTAAAACACGTTAATTGAAGTTGTAAACAAATAATCATTTTCCAAATTAAGAATTGGTAATTTTGATTGTTAATATAAGTACCGAATCATCAAACGTTTAATATATTTTCAGCCGTTTTTATGGATACTCTTTAAAAGAGCCTGTGCCTTGTCTTCAATACTTCGAAATGCATTTTCTTCATCTAAATCAATACTATGTGCTGTTAACAAAATCTATTCAGATAAAATTGAATAAAATAATGCCAACCTATATCTTATTAATAGGAAGGCATTATATTCATTACAACGGATTTTCCGTAAGGACTTTATGAAAGTTCTTATCTTCGATCAAAATTCTTTATCCTGCCATGTACTCTACCGCAGCATTTTTAATTTTTTCTATTCGAACATCTTGTATATATGACATTCTAATATCATCTATTTTTGCATCATAAATTTCTCCGATAGTATTAAATTTTGTTTTCAATCTCGATACGATCTTATGAGAAAGATTTAAATTTTCAATACTATGTCCTCTTAGGATTTTGTAAAGAGGTTCCTGTTCGGATATCTCCATTTTACTTCCACATTTTTTACAGAAAGTGAATGAAATATCGCTAGTTATAAACTCACATTTTGAATTGGAACAATGATATTCTTCTTCGGTTTTACTCAATTTTTGGATTAATTTATTAATTTCAGATGTGCTTTCAAAATAGGCTTGATTATTGTCTATATTAATTGAAATGTTATTCATTTCACTAAAGTCTCTAATTACAAGATCTGAAAATAATAGACTTGGATTAATAGTTATATAATATCCATATTTCCCCTTGCCCATGCTTTTCTTACTGTCATTCACAGTAATGAAATTAGAATAAGCAAGAATATCGAAAAGTTTAGATATCTTTTCAAAAGCTGAAGTTTCAATGTAAAACCCCACTGAAAGCTTTTTTCCAGCACTTCGACGCTTGTTATTCCATTCTCTTAAATTTGGTATTACTAAGTTTTTTATAAAAGTTTCAGCTTCAATAATGTGTTGCTTATATTTTACTAATCTATTTTTTAATGTAATGAATTCAGACCATTTTGCTTCATTTACAGTACGCAAACAATTTATAAGCATAGTCGTTGTAATACTTTTTTGTTTAAAAGCATTGGTATTTTGCAATTCATCAATTATATGAAATACAAACCTTGGATTTCCGTTACTACACGTACATACGGTATTTATTATCTCATTATTTACCGTTAGTTTGTTCCAATATTCAATATTAAAATCTTGTATCCTTTTTTTAAGTATTTTTTTAACGTACGTTACATCTTCACTCTCATGTGGAGACCAACTAATTCTCAATTCTTTCGCATCATGGTTTCTCTCAAAATATTTACCATAGTTAGTTATCCCTGGGTAAACAGAGGCTTTACAAGCTATTTTCGGATGAATCAAACTTTTAAAAAAAGTAAAAAACTTCTCTTGCTGACTTGAAGAAAATACATGTGCAGCCTCATCAAAAAGTAAGACTATCCTTTCTAATTCAAAGTCTTCGATTAATTGCAGCATAAACCTTTTGAAGCTGGCTGGATTATCAAGTATTTTAACTAATTCGGCTGAAGGCGCTTTTTTTGATAATGCTTTGTTATCTTCAATATCAGCTACTTCTAATACATCAATATAATCATTTAAAATTTTTGCATATTGTTCATATTCGTGCATTTTAGAGTTGCCTGAATATGAAAAAAAATTAGCCAGTCTATTACTAAGAGTATCAATACAAGAAGGTTTTAATTCAATAATTTTATTTAGAACTTCAATTAGTATTTTCCCCATGGTCCATTGAAGGAATGGATCTGCTTCCGAATCTATCACCTTAATTCTTTCAATCCTGATGGACTCCTCAAAACTTACCCAAACTGCCAAAATACTATCCCGGCCAAAATCATCCGCAGCACTTATCTCTGCTGTTTTCATTAACATCGTTTTGCCTATGCCTCTACTACCTTGCAAAAGATACTGACTAGAGTCTAAAAGTCTATTTATCTTATCATCGCTCTTATCAATAAAAAATTTACGGATATTTTCACTGTTTAGACTTTCAGTCCTATCAACTATATAATCACCTAAAGATCTATTAATAATTTTATTCATAATTTCACCACCCCGCAAATATTTGCCAATTCCAAAATATCCGTGTTATTAAAATCATTAAATCTTAAAACATATAAAACCGCTAAAATGCTTAAAGTTGATAAAAGCAATTTTTCATATTTTTTAAAGTCACTTTGGCTATAATTAATCGTTACAGAGTTTATTTTAATTAAACTATTGTACCTTCCATGTACAACATCTGATAGCTCACCATATTTTTTTGTTAAGTAAATACTAACTGAATCAGGACTTTTTTCGATGGAATCAATGTCTTCATAAAAACACTTAATATATTTTGTTTTGAAGAAATCATAATCGTTAATAAGTGCACTTACATACTTGTCAGCTTTTGCATTGGTCTTTTGAAAAATTCCAAATTGAATTTTATGGTCAAAATAAAAAAAAGAAGCAGTACCTATTTCTAAAATACTTCTAAGAGTAACAATTGCTGATCTATAGAATCCTGAAGATGCAGAATGTATAGATGCAAGCAAATCAAACACTAGCTCGTTCCAAAGAGTACCGATATCACCATCATTTTTTAAAATGTTATGGTGAATATCTAATGTTGCGTTCAAATATTTTAAAATTGGTGTAAAATCATTTAATTTAATTGTTTCTTTTTGTATTTTGTTAACTGGTGTAAGTATATTGTCACGAAATGTAGTTTTTGTATAAGACAAAATATCGCATCCTTACTAAAAATAATTATTCAGTAATATTTTACCTCAATAGAGTTTTTTTACAAGAAAAAACTGATCCTAAATTACTATCAGGATCAGTTCATATTTCGTTAAAGCTCTCTTACGATTTCTTCATCTAAAATTGCATTTCTCCTTTCCCAATCAGGGAAAAAGCAGGTTATAAAGTATCACTATGATCGTTGTGTTTGAAATGTATAAGCTCATGAAGTATTACATATTCAATGCAGTACTTCAGTACTTTAATAAGTTCTGTGTTCAACACGATTCTTTTGGAATCTATTAGTGCAGACCCCCACCTTGCTTTCATTAAACGAAGCTCGATTGTTGGCTTTTCGATTCTATATTTTTAATGGATGATAACTTAGAACTTGTTGTGACATGCATTTGGATTCCAGTTGTTCTTATGCATTGTTTCTATGCGCAATTTTTCAATTCTCACGGCTTGCATCTCCTTTAATTGTTTGTTTTAGAGCAAAGAAAAAAGCCACTCAAATGAGTGACTAAAAATAATGGGTTGCCCAATAATATGCTGTTCCTAACATAGCAGCAATAACAAAATACTTCGATATAAACCTTGGTACTCTTAAAAACTTCAAAACAACTGTTACTATTACAGCAGCAACAATTACTGCCACGGAAAACCATACTGCCTTAATCACTAAAGTTTTCATAAGATCTTCTAACGGCGAAAAATCAATTTCCATTTCTTCACTCCTTTTTTCCTTCATCATATAATTGTTTGAGTAAAGAAAAAAGCACCACTCTGGGTGCTAAATTATACAACTGTAATTCCAGCTGATGTCAAATACTCATCAAAGCTGTAACCATGAATAGAATTAATGATGCTACCGATATTATATTGCTGTTGTGTTATCGTCATCCCATTTAATCTCGGGTAAGGAATAGCACTTCGAAACCCGTCTACTTGAACAGTATAAAACGTGTCCACGATGCAATCATTAAACTGTAAAAAATATTTTTTTCTAGACGCATTCTCATTCGGAAAGTTGGTAGCCCATCTTTCATAAAAACCATCATCTCCGACAGATTCTGTTCTATCAGACTGTATAGAAATTCTAATATCGTTTCTGAAAACAAATTTACCAATTTCATCATCGTATAGCCAGTCGTTTTCAATAGAATTACTTATTTGCGCCATAAAGTCCTCATATCTCATATTGTCACCCCCTCTTCTACTACATATTTCTAGGAGAAGAGGCATAATCCTACAAAAATCGTTCATCAAATTACGACAAATGGAAGGTTTTTATTCCTTTACAGTGAATAATAAATAAAAAGGAGGAGGTGAGTCCATGCCAACAACTGGTGAAAAGCCTGGAAAAGGTACCTATACTTGTAAAGCTTGTGGTCATACCGTGACGTTAGACGATGATAACGATAGACTGCCACCATGCCCTCAGTGTGATGAAACTGAATACCTTTAATAATTTTTCAGATGCAGGAGGGGTGTAACTCCGATCCGTCCTGCCTCCCAGTTTAACACGCAAAATTTTCGCAGTGCAAAAGTTCGGAAAAAGTCGTATTTGAGCCGATTTGTGACTTTACCTCGGCACGGAGTTTATCGAGTGAATCGACGGATATTTCAAGGTGTATCGCAATCTGCTTACGCGTCATGCCGCTAAGGATGCAGTCATATACGATTTTTAATATTTCTTTATCGAGAAAATCACCGGCACTTTCAATGGCAACTACTTTGCGCTTATATCCTTTTAACCTCTCATACTGCTTTTGCTCCCGTATATCCATATCACGAAGCTCGGCCGGGCTTTTGCCGAAAGATCCTTTTGGTAGTGTCGCTTCAACTCCATATTGAGCAACGCCCCAAGAACGATCGGAAGCGAAGTGCCGTAAATAATTCGTTGCAGCCGTTCAATTTCTTTCATCATTCGGTAATCTCTAATCAATTCGTTAAAGTTATATATCGTAATCGCTTATACGCAACCCCCTCTTCCCCTTCTTAGAATCTGACGACCTGTCCTCTTTTAAATCCCGCTCAGTGAGCTTCTCCGACTGTTTGACGAGCTGTGTCTTTTTCAGCTTTTCCTTTCTTTCAACTGGAGCTTCCATCTGGTTTACTTTCATCTATTGCTGCAGCTGCTCTTTCATTGTTTTCATCTCCATCACTCCTTGGTTCCAAAAATAGGGGTAAAATTATAGATTGGTTGCAATGACAGTTGCCGTTAAAACAACAAAAAAGGACACCAAACAGCGCACGAGTTTTCGTGTCTGTACAGTGTCCTTCAGATGGCTGAGTGAACTACTATTCATCTGATAAGTTTAGAAGCCAATTCTTTACTTTGTTTGTAGTTCTCATGTTCCTTTTTATTCATTGTTTTTATTATATTTTTTTCAAGTGCATAATAAACTTCCTTTAGAGAGGTTTCATCCCTAAAATAAAGCTTTTTCAAATCATGTATTAGTTTTTTAAAATTCACAAGGAAATACTCATTTTCTTTTATAAACAATATTTCATTGTCTGCTCTGTATTTTTTTAATAATTTATAATTGGATTTTGTTTTTCTAATTAAATCGATTAATTTATTCTGAGAATCTCTTTCAACAACATCACAATTGTCATAGATATCTTCAAATGTGTCTTCTATTGATTCTTCAAAAATAAAGCCGCCATGATTTAGAATTAACTCTTCATATATAATTGATGCCGTGAGAAATCTGTTTTTCTTACTAAATTTTAAATTCACAAGTCTTTGTTTAGGATTAAAAGTTGATATTTCAATACCCATCTCGATAAAGTGTTTATATAACTCTCTTAATAAGCTTTCCATCAAGTTAGGCTCATAAATTCTATGGGCTATCGCCCAGTTAATTATTCCTAAGTTCTCTCTAATCATTCTTATTTCAGAATGCTTATTATTTGAAAGTAACCATTCTAATATCGTTCTATCGGCAATGTTTTTTTTATTTCTATTATCATTAATAAATTTTTCTATATCTTGTATTATTAGCTCTTTTTTCTTCCAATATTCCATGAGAATACTTATATTTTTGTTTTTCTCATCAATGTAATTATTATAAGCCTTGTTGATTTCCTCAGAAATTTTTCTCCATTTTTGCTCAAGATGTATCGGAATAATTAAATCTAATGTATCAACAAATTTAGATGATGATTCTACAAATTTTCTGATACCAGGTATTTCATTCTCTAGCACATATCTATTTGTTGCTCTTTTTGAGTCACGCTGAGCTAACATAACCATAGCATTGATAGATTCACCAAATTCCTTAACACATTCCGTTCCTATTACCAATGTTTTCTTATTTATTTTATTCTGGATTCTATTTTCAATTTTGAGATATTTATACCCACATAAACTACAAATCCTTTTATATTCTCTGAAATTCTCCCCTAGGTCCTTTGATGGTTGAATTTTGGCAATTTCCCATTCCGATCTACAAGCATTAATTAATTCATCGTAGTATGAACTCAGGTTATTAAGCTCTGAATATTTTTGGAGGTCTTCATATTTTATTTCTTGATGTTCTATAAGAAAAGCATATAAGTTTTCAAAAGAAGTTTTAGCTGCCTCACTATTTAATATTAAGTTTCTTTGTTTCTCCGTAACCAGAACCTTATTCAAAAGACTTCCCCCTCATCCCGCTTTATTATCCTAACTTCTTCATTCAGTACTTTTCTAGTAAGCTAGTAGCATTTTTAGTAATCATTAAATTTAAAATCAATATTCTTTATTTTAACCGTCTTTGTTTTTAAAGACTTTCTTTTCACAATTCCATACTCAATCCCTATTTTATGAGTGTGTTTTAAAACTTCTATATCATGATCCATAAAAAAGCAAAAACTTAGTTTTTGTAATTTTTTCGGTTCTAAATTGTAGTAATCAGCAGGGTGATCGATTGGTTTAAATTGACCATTTCTCATTTTTTTGTCATTCAATGGATGGTTGTAAAATGGTTGATTTTTTTCATCATAAAATTGGACGATGAAATTTTTTACTGACTTAAAAATCTCTGAAGAATTATAAAACTCAACGTCAATTACAAAATCACTTTCAGTCGCTTGATTAATATCATAAACTGCATATTTTTGTTTTCCCTGTTCTTGTCGCATATACTTTTTTTCAGCTTTCGCAATATTCACATAAACCCTTCCGGTATTTTTTAAGATATGTGTAATGATCAAAGTAGACATAGACCCTATCACAGCACCAATAACCCCATTAAATTTTGTAGCAATGTCAAGTACTTGTTCAAATGTCAAAACTCCTCCCCCTCTTCCCGCCTCATCCGCTTTACTTTCCCCTGATGCGTGACGATCTTGTATTCCCCATGTGGCGGCAGCTCTCTGACCTTGACCTTCCCGTCACAGATTACCACAACACAGTTTTTCGGTATTTCCATTATATCCAATTCCAGTTTCATAGTGGAAGGATCGATTATAATTTCTCTCATAGCTGAAAAGCCCCCAGTCTGTTAAAATAATATTGTCGATATTTTTTAACGAGCCGGGGAGCTTCCTCGGCTTTTTTTGTTGCAAAAATTTGCAATTTCAGACAAAATAACTTTATTTTTACACAAAAATGACCTATAATTTTCTAAAGATTCCTACATTAAGGAGGTACCATATGAAGCAAGGTCAAACAAACACTGACAGCCTGCTTTCACAAATTAATGAACTTCGTGAATTGATGGTTTCCACCGGAATGGAAAAAGGTCTTGATAATGTTGAAACTATTAAATATAGTCAAGAACTAGACAAGTTGATTTTTCAATTCCAATTACAAAATAGATCTTGATCTTCAAGCGTTCTTGTCGTTTTTTAACCGGGATAACCTGGCTTTTTTTTATCCCCACCACCGCTCCGGCGTCCACTGCTGATCAATTAATGCTCACGGTATGCCATTTTTGGTTTCCTCCCATCAATTCTTCAAAAACGCTTGTCCTTCGTCAGAAGGGCCAAATCTACCAACGCCGACTTATCCTGCCATTCATCCAACAACGTTCCTACTGGCTCTAGTCGATGAGCTTCATATGACCCTTTCGTCGGCCGGTTCCATTCAATTTCACCGCCTATGATCCGCGCAACTTTCGTTAATTCTATTTGATGACCGTAATAACCGACGTTGCTGATATAACCGATCGCTGTAATGTCGCCTATTTGGACTGAAACCCGCTCCCCAATCCTCAACAAGGCAGTCACCCCTTTTTATGTCGTGTAATCGTCGAAATGTGTCTCATTTTTGATTTAAATCACCTTTCTTTAGTACTTTTGTCAAAACCCTTTTAAAACTATATTTACGGTATATAATTCAATAGTAGTGTTACAAAATGCCCGAAGGAGAGTTTTTCTTGTATGAATTGATTATTCTTGTTGAACTAGGCCGATTAATAGACGACTACTATAGATGTAACGATATGAATGTTAAAGAGCAAATTCAGAGTGATATCCAACTTTTAATTGATGCAATGGTTATTGGTGAGCAATCCTCATAACTGACTCACCTTTTTTTCACAATTTGTGTCGAATGTTCACCAGACTTATCTAAAATAAACTGAGTTGCTCGTTAAACTGCGGAGTTAGATCCTCATCGAATTTTTCTGTCTTCAGTTCTTGGTTTAATGCGACCTCAATCGATTCGATAACCAGTCTAATTTCAGCTCTTTCAAAATTCTCAAACCAATGGACAGGAAAACAGCCGATCATTCATGTTAGTTCGGGATTCATGTGTACCGGATCCCCGAGCAATAACATAGTATTCTTTATCTAATCGACCCTTCGACGCTTACCAACACCAGATAAGTTTGGCAACATATACTTCGTTCAGTTCGATTTCTACTGAGCGTTTCGACGGCTCTGGCGGCCACACAGCTATCTCAGAATCTTGTAAAATCTCAAATCCCTATCACAGCCCGTTTGAGTGCCTTTTCGTGGGAATCTGGATGCATAAACATGATCATTACCGACTGGAAAAAAATAAAATGTTTCGTACGTCGGTAGAATGTCCGCATCCAGGCATCTTCCTTGCAACATGCTGTTACCTCCTAACCTTTATGGGCGTACTGTTGAATAAAATTTCGAAATTCCACCATGATATCATTAAAAAAGGATGATATCTCAATGGATTTCCCCACAATACATACAAATTTCTGGGATGCTGTCATTGCGGTCCCTGTCGTTCTTATCCTGACGCAGTTAATCAAAATATTTTTAAAGCCTTCGAAACCCTTGATGCCCTTCATTGCATTGATCATAGGTTTACTTATTTCTGTTTTCATCAGCCACCGAGGGCATCTAGTTGCCGGTATTTTCATGGGCTGGTTTTATGGATATGCCGCTATTGGTTCTTACGCTTCATTAAAAACGAACATTGTTTCTTATTTTAAAAAAGTTCGTCGTGAATAATTTGCACGTTAGTATCAGTACCGTCATTAGTACGAACAACAGTACAAACGCCCTTTTTTGGATAGTTATAGCAATAGGGACAAACTTTTGATTACTCTACTAATGCTTCCTCTGCGTAATCTGTAGCCATTTTTTCAATCCCTTCACCTTGGAAGTTTGATTTTTTTTATTGATGTTCAATTATTGAAATCATTTTGGCTACCATGTGTCTGTCAAAGAACAAATTATATTCTTCCGCTTACTCCATTTGCCGCTTCCATTCTTCAAGTTTCCCGTTTAAAACGATCATCTTCACTCCTTTACAGTTTGTGTCTCACACTGTGAATTAATTTTATTTAAATTTACTATCAACCCTAGGTACTAAAAACACGCCATATTTTTAAGCGGAAATATAATGATAATAAAGAAAGGCTGTGAGAATAGTGGGTTTACAAGAACATGATATTACTGATGACGTTATTTCCTTGTTGGATGTTATCACCATTCTGTTACTTGAAGAGAATCCCATTCTGGGAATAGTTTTAGTAGCTTTACTCAAAACAGTTACTGAAGACAGACTTGCCCGAATATCACTAATTTTGTTAGTTATCATTTTAGGCACAACTAAAAGCGAACAATAAAAATAGGGACTTTTTCCATTAATTTGTTTATGGTCAACTACCGATCATCGTTTGCACTGATCCGCAAGATCAAGGTGCATTTCCGCTCGCACCAGATTGCCTGCTTTTTCGTGCTTGGCGCCTGTGCCATGTGATATTCGTATTGAGACATTATCGTTTTCTCCTCCACCCTGCTTTCGTGTATTCCATAATGGTTACTTCCTGCCCGATCGCCTGTTCAAGCAGCTTCCGCCGCAAGGAGAAATCCCGTGAAGCAGGACCACCTTTCACGTCCACCACTTCAGTCTTTCCATCTTTATATGTGACATGAAAATCAGCCGTGTATTTCGCCCCTGCCTTCGTTTTAGAGCCTTTTCCGGAACAGAGAGAGCAATTTATCTCGCGTTTTGTTTTCGTGCTAATTTGACGCCCTGTTCCTTCACATCGACGACATATAACGGTATATGCTGGGATAATTTCATATACCGGTTGCACTTCTACTTTTTCAACAGATGGATCCGACAGAAGCAGCTTGTAATAATCCGCCTCTGCTTTGCTGTCAAACACCTTGCCGAAAGCAAAGGTTTTCTTAGCGTTCCAGTTACGCCCTGCTGTTTTAACCGACTTCCTTCTCATTCAGCACCTCTTCAATCGTGACCTGGTTCCGTTCAAATTCGGCCTGTGCCTCCTCTTCTGCCTGCTTTTGCTTACAGGATTCATGCAGCATCACCACCTGTTTTCTCATCCATTCCAAAACGTTTTCTAGCATCCTCAAGACGTTTGTTTAATGCCTCTCGCTTCGCTTTCCGGATATGCTCCGGCACCGGTCCACAAGACGGGCAAGCTTGAAAAATATAAGCTCCAAAACTATTTTTGTATGTGACACGGTGTGTACCGCCGCATGTATTACACATCGTTTAATCCCACCAATCTATAATTCAATATTTTTCGATCCCCTTCGATCACAACCGTGAAGTCCTGGCACATTTCGTAAATCCGTGAACCGAGAGCTTCATCCACCTCATCCATCTGATCCACGTCCAGTTCCGATGAAACGAGAATCGGTAAATGATTAAGGTACCGGTAATTAATCACTGCGTACATTTGCTCAATCTGCCATTCCGTTGCCCGCGGCTTTCTATTTACTCCCCGGCCGACAGGTTTGAACAGATCATCGATGAAAAGCACATCTGCGTTTTTCATCCGCTCTAGCTTGGGAGCAATCTGCTCAAAATCTTCTTTCAAGTCGTTAAAGCCTTCGACGTAAGGAAAGTAATGAACCGAGACACCCTTTTTGACGATCAGATTGTTTGATATTGCCATCATCAAGTGCGTTTTCCCGCTGCCAGGTTGACCAAGAAGAGCCATACTATTAGCCCGTTTGCTTCGAATTTTTTCAAATTCCTTGTAGTAGTCCATCGCACACTCTTTCATGTCTGCAACAATTACAGCTTTGCCTTTCGTCTTAAAATTTTGAAAGCCGAGCAGCTTAAACTCATCTGTAATTTCACTGGATTTCATCAGCCGATTGATGCGGATTTTCTTTACGCATTCGCACTGGATGGAATACTTACGCTGCCAGTTCCGCGCTTCCTCGGGACCGCATACTCTCATGGCCAGAAAATCAGATTCAAGCACCATAAATTTAGGATCCGGTACAAGCTTTCCGGTGTCAGGATTCACTGTCCAGTCAGCGTCACGGTGTACCCGGTAATGTACCATCAGCTGATCTTCACATTTTGAGCAGTTAACCTTTTTTTCTGCCGAGCCATCCAGTTTTGCCGCCGGTGAGGGAATCCCTCTTTGGTGCAGTTCCGCCATGATGTCCGCTAGTTTTTTTGCCATCGTCCGGAATCCTCCGTTTTGCTAATATTTTGGCAGCCTCTTTTGCTTCTAAAGCTGCATGGTGGTCAAGGATATAATCCCTGCAGTATTTAAAGCTGGTAATTTTGCCGTTCGGTTTGCGCTTGGCATAATCCGCAAAGCACTGCTCAAGAAATTCGATAGTTTGGGAGACCGACACTCCCTGGACGACTATCTGGGCGATTTCCTGGTAATCCTCAAGAGTTGGAAAACTCTCCTTGCCTTGCTGTGCCGTTTTCAGATCAGCAAACCTTTCAGCAATTAAATCAACAGGGTCCGTTTTAGTATTAGTATTAGTATTATTTTTGTTTATCTTTGTAATATCTTTATTAGATGCGACATTTTTGTCGCTTCTCTTGGACAAATATGTCGTATCACTATCTGACTGATCAGACATTTTTGTCTCATCACTCCCTAAGTGAAGCGACATATCTGTCGTATCACTCTTAACTGATGCGACATTTTTGTCCGGTTTGTTAACATACTTTTTCGAGTTTCTGACGGAGAAAATCAATCCGTGAGGTGCACGGGTGGTTTTGATGTATCCGTATTTTTCTAGATCATTGATCCATCTCTCCACCGTTTTTTCGCTGACACCGAATATTGGTGCAATATCTTTTTTCTTCAGTGGCTTGTTTCCTAAAACGATGCCCCAGTTCACCCCGTCTCGCTCGACTTCTTTGGTTGTTGAACTGACGCACCAGAGGAAAAGCCACAATGCTGAACCAATCTTCTTGTAATGTGTTGGCTCCAACAAACCGGAGTACATTGGAAACGGGTAACTGTCTGGCACCGAATCACCGCCTTTATTATTCTTTCTTGACCAGTACTGCCTGCTTCTCAATTCGTATGAGCACCAGATGTGGGTGGGAGGACTTGAAGTAGCTCCTCACCCACCTGATGTACTCATCATTGTCTTTGCTCATCTGCCGGATAAGATTCGGTATGGCCATTTTGTATTCCATTATTTAAATGGTAGATCATCGTTTGAAACGTTGATCGCATCAAAATCGATGTCTTTTGCTGATGGTTTTTTCGTTTCTTTTGTCTCTGGCTGGACCAGCGTTTCCTGCTGTTCTTCTACCAGTTCAAATTCAGGCTGCACATCAATTACTTCACTCATATCTGGTGCAATTTCTTTCTTGATTGTTGAATCAGCTTCAACGGTCTTCTGAAACTCAATCGATTTTGGAGCGTATTTCAGCACTTCTTTCAAAACCGTTTTCTTTGCCATCGCGTCATAATTCGTTTTCCAAGGGCTTGTCCATCCTTTTTGCACTGCCTGGCTGAACTTCTTGGCGTGCTGATCAATGCGCTCTCTTGTCCAGTAGACAAAATCAAAACCGCCATTTTGCAGGTGATATACTGCGTAGTAACCTATTGGCTCGCCTTCTGGAATACTGGCCGGTACGTGCTTTAAATCTTTGTATAGACCATACTCAAAGGTTAGTTCGTCGTTTGTGTACACTTCATGAGCGTAAATCGCTTTATATTGACCGCTGCGTACGGCTAAATCGATAAGCCCTTTATAAGAAAGCTGAAACTGTACCTGCTTGCCGTAGGGAATCAAATACGCCTGGCCAAGCCCCGTATTCGGTTCAACGCCCAGCTGGGCAGACTGCATGATCGCCGCAAGGAAGGACATTTGATCACATTCCAGAAGCTTTGGTGTGGTCCGGACAGCCGTTAAAGCGATACGTGCCATGCGGTCGGCATCCATATGTTTTGGAAGGGCCCGCTGTATTTCGGGACCCATTCGTTTTAATAAACCGTTAAGTGACTGTTCCGGTGACACTTGTTTCGCTGGAGCATTTTGTTGCTTCTTTGCCAGTTCGTTTTTGATCGTGTTATTTGTAGCCACGGTAAAACCTCCAGTTATTTAATTTTGAAAGGGCGAGAAATGCTTTGTTTAATGTATTCTTCGTAAATCTCTGGCTGCTCTTTCTTTAACCGAGCAGAATCAATTCGGTTTGAAACATGAGCTTTCCAGGTAATCTTTTGATCACCGATAAAAGCTGTTTCGTTTTCTTTCATGGCATCTTTCAGGACGTTTTGGCATTCGGCCATTTTCAGTTCAATCTCTTTTTTATCTGCTTCTAGCGCTTTAAATGAGTCAATGTAGACCTGTAGATCAGTCGTCAAATTAATAAAAGTTCCTGGTTCATGCTGTGGGTACAGTGCTTTAAGCAAGTCACTTGAAGCAGCTGTACCATCAAATGGTGGTGGGTTGTTGGCTAAAACATGGTTTTCCCAGAACTCTTTTTCAATATTGATAAGATACTCAATCAGCTCTTCATCCCGTTCAATTCGTTTATGAATGAATTTGTTACCACCAACTAATACGGCAATCCACCAGGCTTCATATCCAGTTACAGCCATGTAATGTTGGCACTGGAGCAGATAAGATGGCGGCACTTCATCGCCTTCCCATTCGCTCTTTAAGAACTCTGAGGCTGTTTTGCATTCAAGTCCTTCTTTTTTACCGGCAATCAATCGATCTACATTTGCATATATAAAATCATATTCGGGATGCTTTAGAATGGCATTTCGCCGGCGAACTTTAAGTCCAGTACGGCGTGCAAACTCCTGAGCAACCAAATCCTCATTTAACACACCAAAATAGGCTGCCTCACTTCCATCTTCAAACCCGCCCTGCTCATTAACCGTAAAAATTTCTTCCGATTCGATCTGGTTCGTTTTTTCAAGGTACACTTTCATTGGCGAGCTGTATTTATTGAGGCCAGCAATGGCAGCACAATCACTGCCACCGATACCGTTACGTCGTTCCAGAAGCCAGTCGTGCCGCGATAAATCACTTGTTGAAATAGCGTTCATGTTCTTTGCCAAATTCTTCACTTCCTTGATTCATTTTTTGTTGTGCAGTACAATGTTTGTAATACCTATTTTTAAACAGTCGACTCCTGCTCCAACAGGAGTCTTTTTCATGCTTCAGCTTGCTTTTCTAATGCGTCTAAGTGCTGAACCGCATATTCAGCAAGATTTTGTTCCAATACAACTGAGCCATCTTTCATAATGAAATAGATGTCGTTGCTCATAATCTCGTCTCCAAAAATGTCTTCCGCCGGATAGTCAGATTCACGCTCTTGAAAATGCAATGGAAAGCCAGTCCGTTCAATTTGCTGGATAAGTGGATGATCCATTTTTTACCTTCTTTCTGATAGTTAATGTTTTACGATAGGCATCGAAATAATGAGAAGAAAATTTTTCGACATTTATCGACAAAAACTGTAGTATATCTATTATTAGCACGGTATAATGTACCTATGTCACTTAACGTTCGCTCTGATATTTTCATCAGCGGGCGTTATTTTTTTGGTCTTTTTTATATCGATCCCATACTGGACGTGAAACCCAGCCGATCCCCAAAAGAGCCATTCCGGCAACCGTTAAGATAATGATTTGTACTGCATCGAATACCCAAAACATTGAGCTTCTTCACCACTTTCGCTTTTATTCCGTTGGCGTTCAGCTTCTTGACAATTACGGCATATGACCGGCGTCGCTTCCTTGGCTTGTCCTTTTTCTTCACGCTTCAACCCAGCCTTTCGCTTTTATCCGGGTCAGCGTCTCATCTCTAACCTGCTTCGGGTTGATTAGATACGCTTCATACAGATGACACCGAAAGTTTGCTGCAGCCATTTCCATTTCGTTTAATTCGACGATTAAGTCCTTCACCCAATCTTTTTCTGCTTTGCTTGCTTCTTCTGGAGGCTTGCACCAATCGAAGTCCTCCGAGCGAATCCGGCCATATACATCCGTCCACTCTTTGAGCAAAAAATGCTTGAAGGATAAGCGATGCTGTTCAATTGCTTTCCCTCGGAGTACCGGTGCAGAAAATCCACTGCTGAACTCGAAGATTAGGTCCATTACGAAAGCCGGACAGTCGTTAAACACATTGATCGCTCTTTTGGCAATATCCTTTTGCAATGGACGCCGTTCATTTTTTATGTGACTGCCCATCTGAGGTGAGACACCAAGGTCGAGAGAAAGCTGATTTAGCGATATGCCTTCTCCTTCTATCAATCGCTCAATGACCTTACCCACATTTGCTGATTTTTTTATATTCAAAATCAACCACTCCCATCTTTTTGTATTTAATTTAGAATTTCTTCATACTGGATTTCTTTATATAATGAAATTACATTGCCACATCTTCTTCTTGGCTTCTTATCCAAGTATCAATAGCAGATTTCGTGAAAAAAATTTTGCTTCTCACACGAAAATGAGGAATTTGTTTTTCTTTCACCATCGTGTAAATGGTGTCTGGATGAACACTGAGGTAAGCAGCAACTTGTTTAACGGTCCATGTTTGGTTTTGCATTGATTAGATCACCGCCATTCGTGGAAACAAGCTTTCATGACGTTTGCCATTCATTTCAGCAACCTCTTTACTGTCTGCGACAAGTTGGCCATCGAGTGATTTAACGGTTAGTTGATTCAATTCGCTTCCTCCTTACTGGTTTTTCCTTCCTGTGTTACTATTTTCATAGGAAGGGGGTGGAACAATAAAAACTTTAAATATGAACGAGTTATACAAAGATGTAGTAGAAAATTCTGAAACTCGTGATCACATTATTAAAGAAGTCAAAGAAGTGATTCAACACGCAAGAACACTGAACTTAAGTGATGAAGATTATGAAATGATGTTATCCACTACTCTTGTTTTACTTGCTCATGAACTTGCTGTTGAGTCTTCAACAAGGATTGTGACAAAGGTTCTTGAACACTATGGAAAAGCTGTATTGCCTGAGATTGACGATCCTTCAGCGGAATAATAATCTCTTCTTTTTCACAGTCAGCCGCCGTTGCCGCGGTGGCTTTCTTTTCTAATTCAGCAACACGCTGTTCTAATTCATTAATGCGTTTTCCATAAAACATTTGATCACCTCCTTAATGTAACGTGCTTAGATATTGGTCTTGTTTAAATGACAGCAATTTTCGCCATACTGGGAAGGTGAGCGCCTCTATTCTTGATCACCTTCCTTTCTTAGCTGACTTCCTTTTTTTTCTAATTTCCCTAAAACTTCGCGAATCGAATAGCGCTTAGGTAAAAAAATTTTATCTTTTTCACAACCATATAGTTTTGCAATCTCATCTGCGCGTTTTGAATCAATTTGACGCTGACCGTTTTCAATTTGGGAAAGATAGCCTCCTGAAATATTCAACTCTTTGGCGGCTCCTTCTATAGTGAAACCGGCGGCAATTCTAGCCTTTTTAGGCAAACTCACTTTAAATCACCTCTTTTTAATTTAAAAACTTTGCATATCGTGTTGCTTGTTTCCATAATACAACGCAATACGCAAAGTGTCAACGCATTTTGCAAAGTTTTTTGTTTTTTTCTTTATATTCGCATTTTGCAAAGTATAATGGATTTATATAGAAATTAGGAGGATCATTGCTATGTTCGGTAATCGATTGCGGGAACTTAGAAAAGAAAAAAATTTAACTATGAAGGAACTAGGAAAAAAATTCTCACTTGCTGAGTCCACCATTTCTGGATATGAAAATGGAAATCGAAAACCCGACAGCGAAATTATTAACGCATTTGCTGACTTTTTTGAAGTTTCTACTGATTACTTATACGGAAGAACAGATAAAAGAAAAATTGATAATAAAACTGAGCTTCCTGAACTGACCGCTAAAGATGAACGGGATATTTTGAGAGACCTTGAAAAAATCATTAACAATCTTGAATCGAAAGATGGTTTGGCTAGTTTTGATGGACACACCTTAGATGATATGGATGAAGAAGATCGAGAGCTGCTGATTGCTTCCCTCGAAAATTCAATGCGCTTGGCTAAACGCCTAGCCAAACAAAAATACACCCCTAAGAAGTATAGAAAATAGGAGTGGAGAATTATGTTGGATATTAAAGCCACTGTGACTGAAATAATTGAAAAACATGCAACCAGCGATCCTATCAAGATTGCTGAACAATGCGGCATTCTCCTCTCCTATGAAGCATTAGGGAATATACTAGGGTATTTCAGCAGCTATAAACGGGTTAAGTTTATTCACATTAATAATAAGTTGAACGAGCATAGCCAGCGCTTTGTCTGTGCTCACGAGCTAGGGCATGCTCTTCTACATCCAAAAGCAAATACATCTTTTTTAAAACAAAAAACGTTGTTCTCCGTTGATCGTGTAGAAGTTGAAGCAAACGCTTTTGCAGTTGAATTACTCCTGTCAGACGAAAAATTACAGGAATATTCAAACTCAAATCTATCAATCTTCCAAATTGGCGAAATTTATGGAATTCCACGTGAATTGGTTGCGTTAAAAACCGTTTCTCAAAAGGGATAATTTTTTTTTACTCTTTATATGGTATTTATTGTGTAATATTCATTATTTGTGAAAATGAGATTTATTATGGGTAATTATGAGAAATTTGTTTAGGATGCTTTGGATTGATCATTTTAATCGGCCTCATAAGCAGAGAATGTAATTATTTTTCTATAGTATGGAATTTACAACCAATTCTCTACTGTTGTTTTATGTAAAATTAATATCTCAACTTACAAGCTTTTAAAACTATAACTTTGATTGGAGTTAAGCTAAATGGAACAAACACAAACAGGTAATGAAAACTTTAAAATTATTTCTGTTTTTAATCACAAAGGAGGGGTTAGTAAAACCACGACTACATATAACATTGGCTGGAAACTTGCAGACAAAGGTTATAAAGTGCTTTTAGTAGATGGTGACCCTCAATGTAACTTAACTGGTTTATTACTAAAAGATGCTTTTGAAGAATATTATATAGGAACAAATAAACTAAACAATATTAAAGATGGGGTTCGTCCTGCATTTGAAGGTGCTCCACATCCCATTAAGGCTATCGATTGTTATATCCCAGAAGAAAATGAAAATTTATTTTTAATTCCTGGTCATATGGACCTTTCAGAATATGACCCTGCGCTAAGCTTAGCTTTGAACAGTAATAATGCAATCACAACACTCCAAAATCTACCTGGATCGTTTTATGAGTTAATTCAATTATGTGCTCATAAATATTCAATCGACTATGTTTTGATAGATATGAATCCCGGATTAAGTGCTATTAATCAAACATTCTTTATTACATCGGATGCATTTATTATTCCAACAAATCCAGATCCATTTTCTATTATGGCTCTTAATACAATGCAAAAGATTTTACCTAGATGGAAACAATGGGCTATTACCTCACAGCCCTTTTTTGAAACTGCTACTTATCCATTACCTCAAAGGGAGCCTAAATTTATTGGAGAAATTATCCAAAGATTTAACTTGCGTAATAATAAACCTGCAGCCGCTTATTCTGATAAAATTACTGAAATAAATGATTTTATTGAAGGTTCTTTCATAAATACTTTAAAAAAGTTTAATATGATTTACGATATTGAGCCTGCAAAAAAATTAGAATTAATTGATTCCCACTGTTTAGCTCAAATTCCTGAATTCGGAGCATTAATCCAACGATCTCACGAACATGGAGTACCTATTTTCTCCCTGAATGAAAATCAACTTGGGACTACTGGGAAAGTAAAAGAAAGAATGTTAGAGAAACAAGAAGAAATTAATATTTTATTCGAAAATATAACAAATGCTATCGTAGAGATCCTCAAATGAAGGATCCTATAGAACAATTTGATTTAATCATCACTGATACTCGACATATTTCTTCTGTATATGATCATTTCAATATTCCTGAAGCATTGGACGATCTTTTACGCTGGCAATGGATTCAGGCTGTTTCAGCTTTAGATAAATATATACATGACATTGTCAAAAAGGGTTTAATTCATACTTTTAATAAAGAACTTCCTCCGACAAAAAGCTATTCGAATTTTTTAATTCCTATAGCAGTTATTCAAGAATCTTCGGATCCACTCAGTTCTTTTGAACAGTTTGTAATTAAAAAGTTAGCATTTCAGTCCTATCAAACCCCAGATAAAATTACTGAGGCTCTATCATTAATTTGGCCAGAGGAACACAAATGGCAAAAGATAGCTGATGCTTTGAATGATGACCAAAAAGTTATTAAAAATACACTTAATTTAATCGCTCAAAGGCGTAATCAAATTGTGCATCAAGGAGATTACCCTTCTGATAAATTAGAAAAGGAAAAAATAGCTTTAAATGAATCAGAATGGGTTATAGACTTTATTGAAAATTTGGTTCATGCTATTCATGACGAATTAGAAAGCTGCTTGCATACTTAAATGCAAGTAGCTTCAGCTTGTTAAAAAAGCATATCAGCGATATTATTTACTTTCGCTTCCACGAACCTTATGAATAAGCCATTTGAATCTGATCGTGGACGTCTCCATGACTAGCCAGAGAAGGCATACTCAACCAAATAAAAAACAAAGCTGCCTCAAATAGAAAATTTGAAAAGCGGCTTTGTCTAGACTCCGAAAGAATATATGAAAAGTATCTCGTATGTTCTTTTTTCCTTTTTGGATCGTAAAATTTTTTATTAAAGTGAATGCTCGATATCTTCTTCAAAATCGAAAATTGAGAGCTGTCCTTCTGGCACAACCTTATCTATAGTAAATGGAGCTCCACTTTTTAACCTCTCAATAAAGGTGCCAGCTGCTCTTTGATATGCCATATCTGTCACATGATGTGATTCAGAATTAATTTTCAATATATTCCAACGCTGTTGTTTTGAGTCCCACGATAAAAAGTCTTTATATTCTTCCTGAGACATTTTCTTCAATAGCTGCTTGATTTTATTTATAACTGCTTTCTTTACATCCGGACCAATAATTCTATGTAACTCCTTCACCGAACAATATACGTCATCAATTATTTGATCAACCGTAAATGTTAACTCATCTACTTTGGCATAAGAAAAAACTTTCGGGATAATTCTATATGCTAAATCACTTAAAGAAGATTCTTTATCGAAATAAATAAACACTGGATGTTTCTCTTGCATAGATAAACTTTTAAGCAGTCTTTCATCTAATTGAGTATCTTTCAGAGAGCGAAAAGATAAACTTATCGATTTTGAACCAAAGTTTAATATCGGGAACGAATAACCTTCTTTAATTTGATAATTCTCTACTCTGATTGCATTCTCAATATTAATACCAATGATTGTTTGTAACTCATGGTTCATAGAGTTTGGTGAAGAAATGCCGGCGAGACCAATATATTCATCAGTTGCCAGCCCTTTATATCTATCAAGTTGGTCATTAGATAAATTAGAAGCTTTAAAGCCTTTCAATTCAAAACACAATGTAACATTCTTTGAAACAGATGAAAGTACTAAATCATATTTAATAGATCCTGAGCTAGTTTGTATAGTACGATCTATTGAGATAATTCTATACCCTTCTTGGTGAAAAATGTTATCTGAATTTGGGAGCTTTTCAGCAAAACACATTGTAATTAAAATGTTTAGCATATCTAATTCGCTATAAGATTTTAAAGAAGTCACTAGCTTCCCTCCCTTTAATCACGGCCGTAGCATCTATAGATTGATGTATATTGGTAAGAAGCCTTGAAATTGAATTTCCACACGTTCCTTGTGGCAGATAGGCTCTAATAAGGCTTGGAAAAACTTCAAAATCAATCATTTTCCCATAGTTACCATTATGAAGATCCACCGCTGATATTTGACAATAATTTTCACTCTTCCATTGTGGAATGCCCCAGAGTGAAAAAGGTTTGTTTCCGGAAAACAATACGGAAACCAGCTTTTGAATGTTGATTTCTCCCCTTTTGAGAACTACTTCTATGGGGTAGCCTTCGATTGCAGATGTTCCAGGATCAAAATGCAAAGCATATTCGTCTTCTATATTTGAAATATTTTTTTTGTAGTTATATAATATCGATTCTAAAATATGACTATGTTTAGAATAGGAGGTGCCTCGCGCTGTTACTTTCCCAAAAAAAGTTATATCGTCAATAATGTAACTTTCATTTTCTTCACTAGAAGGATCTAAAATACTAATTTTATTAACACCCATAACTTCCTTCATAGAAGAATTTTTCATCAACTTTAGTAATTCTTTTACATACAATCGACGGATATTCATGCTTAAGTTATCACTATTATCAGGATATAAAGATTCAAACTCATCATCTTTGAGTTCTTCTGTGAAAGAAATCCCTATCCCATACATTTCTCCAAATTTAGGCAGACCAAGTAAAAAAGGAATAGGCAGCCATATTTGATCAAAGTTTTTTTTCTTTGTTAAAATTCTATGAAAGTAATCGCTAACTTCTGCTTTAGCGACCGAATGTATTTTCCAAAAACGTTTTTGGGAAGTATCAATGTAAACTGTTCCTTCGCTTGAACTATTTATAAAAAGATGTTCATCCTTTGATTGGCGAATCTTAAAGTCATACTTTAACCCACTATTTATTTTATTAAAAAACTCTATAACTTTTTCATCGTAAGATTGAGTCGATTTTCCAGAATCTAAATGATTTTCGACAATATATGACTTTAGCTGGTTTGTAGCCTGAATTCGTTTTGTAGTAAATTTTTGATGATTGCCATATAATATTTCGTCAAAATAAGCGTTCATTTCTGATAAATAGTTAATTTCCATATCCTCTTGCCTCCTCTCAAAATTGTTTATAGGCGTTTTATAAACTTTAACTCAATTAATGATTTGAACACATCTTTTCTTTAAAAATAATTAATTATCAATATGTCCTTAAAATTCGAACTCTTAAAAGACCTTGCTTTTTCAAGTATCCAACAATTGTTCCTACTTTTTATGTACCCTTTTATTAATTTAAATGTTTACTTAACGGTCTCTGCGTTAATTTTTCAGAACTTTTAAGTAAAAACAGACGAAAATCCATAAGTTAATTATATATTTAGCAAAAATTAATTGATATGACATTTTTCGTCGTATTTTGTCGATCGAAAATAGTAGGAATAACCATAATAATGGAGGAAAATAGACTCAGTACAATTATTTTAAAAATAAATCATTAAAATGGGAGTTGAGAAAATGAATAAAAAAATTGCTCTTTTAGCCCCTATTTTAGCGTTTAGCATAGCTTCTACAACGTTTGCTCATCCAGGAAATACAGATGGGCAGGGCGGCCATACGTGCCACACAAACTGCGCAAAATGGGGATTAGGTCAAGGAGAATATCACTACCATGGAGGCGGCGGAAGCAGTTCTGGTGGTGGAGGAGGTAGCAGTGACAGCTCAAGCAGTACAAGTACTCCTGCCCCATCCAATGAACCTTCTCCAGCAGAAATTGCCGCACAACAAGAAGCTGCTGATCGCGCAAACGGTGAGGACGAAGGTTACGAAGCTGGATATGAAGACGGGTATGCTGCGGCATCCAAAAACGCTCAGGGTTCAGGTTCTGCTGCTTACAACGAGGGCTATACCACAGGATATGAAAAAGGATATGCTGAAGCAGAAAAAAAATTAGAATCCGAGAAAATAACTGCCCAAAAAGAAGGCTCTGTGCTTGGCCAGAAAACAGACACTCTTTCTATACCAGACAAATATGCTAAAACAGCTGTTTTAAAAGAAACATTTACTTCTGCATTTAACCAAGCTGTTAAGAAACGTGATGAAGCTGCTATTGCTAAGTACTCTGAAATGGGATATCAAGATGGACTGAAAGATATGCAGCAAACCCTAGATAATATGAAAGAAAGCTATCATCAAGCCTATGAAGAAGGCTTTCAAAAAGGGCTGGCTGAATTCAAAGACAAATATGTACAGCAAGGATACAATGCTGCCTTTACCACTCTTACTTATCAGAAACCAGCGATTGAAAACCAACAATATGCTGCGTGGTATAAAGAAGGGTTTGAATCTAATCAGGAAGTCGAAGAAATCCAGCAGGCTGGTTTTGAATTAGGAGACAGCGGCGAAGAATATACCGTTCCAGAAGAATATAAGCATGCAGAAGTCATTTTCAAACATTATTATGAAAAAGGCTTAGAACAAAATCGTGAAGATAACACACAAACAGCTGCCGGTGTTGGATTTGCTGGTCTTGCATGGCTAGCACGTCGTTTCTATGTAGCGAAGAAAACCATCAGCTAAGGGGGTAAATTTATGAGGGTTTATCGTCGAATTTGTTATAAAGTTGAGGACGTCTTTATTAAATTTCTTTCTAAAGGGAAGGACCCAGAAGCAGTTAAACAGAAAGTGACTGAGTTTCGTACCCAGAAAGAGACATTAAAACTAGAGAATAAGAAAAAAGCTCAGCTCCAACTAGAAGAAAAAAAGAAAATTCAAGAGGCAAAACAAGCTGAAAAAGAGCGAATTGCAAGAGAAAAAGCACAAAAGCAGCATGAAGAAACCTTAGCCCTCCTCTCTCACTTTGTTGCACCAGACATACACAAATATAGTGAGTATGAGTATCGTGCTATAGACAAAAACAACGCCTTCTTTCAGTCGGTCAAAGATCGTATATTTGAGTCTAACGAACATGGCATCACTTTCTTGCAGTGTGAATTTGATAAAACCAAAACAAAAGAATTTCCGGGCTACTTATTTGTTACGGACAAAAGAGTGTGGTTTGTCGCAAAAAACTTGGCAACGGTCGATAAGTTTCGATACCAGACTATTCATGACGTAAAGTGGTTCAAGGATGGATTGGTCGAAAAAGGCTTATATATTCAATATGGGAAGCGCCGCCTGGAGTTCGACGAAATATTTGATAAAGACCAAATGCAACGTGTAGCTAAAACAATATTGCAATTATCAATAAATTAAGAAAAAAGGAGAAAATTATGCTAAAGAAAAAATTATTTAAGCCTTTTGCCGCGTCCCTTCTGTCCTTCTCGCTGCTTGCTGGATCATTTACGCCGGAACTTACAACTGATTCAACGCAAACTGCCGAAGCTGCTCTGCCTAAAACAGCAACTAAAGTTACCGTCAATGAAGTTGTAGATGGCGATACTATTAAAGTAACATACAAAGGTCGTAAAGAGACGGTGCGTTTGATCCTGATCGACACACCCGAAACAAAGGATCCAAATAAGTGCGTGCAGCTATTCGGTCCAGAAGCCACCGCTTACACGAAAAAGTATTTGTTAGATAAGAAGAAAAAAGTCAGTATCGAATTGGGTGTACAAACTCGTGATAAGTATGGCCGGATTCTCGCTTACGTTTATGTAAATGAAACAATGTTCAACCGACTATTGCTACAGAATGGGTATGCCCGCATTGCTGTTTATCCACCTAATACACAATACTTAGAACAGTTGCAGGTTGACGAGAATAAAGCAAAGAAAGCAAAAGTCGGCATTTGGTCAAGTACTAGTGCTATTAATGGTGGTTGTGCACCAATTAAAAAGCCGGCACCTGCTCCAAAGCCAAAACCAGCTCCAGCACCGAAACCGGCACCTAAGCCAGCTGCACCAAAGAAAGAAACATTTAAAAACTGTACAGAACTGCGCAAAAAGTACCCAAACGGCGTGAAAAAAGGGCATCCGGCTTATGATGCGAAACACGACCGGGATAAAGATGGCTGGGCTTGCGAACGATAAATAAAAAAATTTTTTTCTTCTCCAACCTGTCTCTTTTCGAGACAGGTTTTTTTCTTTTTGCGACAATTTTCACGCTTACCTCTTTTCTCTATGGTATGTTTTGTTATATACTGATTAAAACGTATGTTCCCATAATTGTAAATTGGAAAGAAGGCGTCCCTTATGACCTATGTGAAATCCCACCTTGAAGACTTTATTGAGAATTTATACACAAAAATTTCGATTACTTCTCCAGAACAGCTAGATATAGAGCTAATTGCCAGGAGGCTCAATATAGAGGTGGGATATAGTCATAAGAAAAGCAAGTGCGCTGAACTTGATGGCATTATGATGATTAGGCTTAATGAAAACTTACATAAAGAAGAACAGTGGCAGGAATTTGCTCATGAGGTTTGTCATCTATTAAGACACTCAGGCAATCAAACAGAGCTGCCCTTCCCTTTCGTTCAATTGCAAGAATGGCAGGCTAATAGTTTTGCACTGTACTTTTGCATTCCAACATTTATGCTTGACGAAATAGAGCTGCCAGATAATGAGCTGGAAGCCATCGCGGAAGTAGCTCTTACTTTTGGTGTCGAATACGCTTTCGCGGAAGAACGTCTAGAACGTTGGTGGATACAGAAAGCAGGATTTCTATACGGACAGCGCTCTAATTTCCCCTCCCGCCTATGAAATGGGGCTATTTTTATACACAAAAAAGAACATATATTCTAGGGACAAACATGCTTATAAGAGAACTTTATCAGAAAGGTAAAAAGAAAATACAATTTGTATTGTTGTAACCCTTTCTTGGATGTTAGGGAAGGAAATTTGTATTTCAAATACGGTTGTTAAATACAAAAATAAGGCTAATGATGATGATAAAGGAGTGACGACAATGGCAAGTATTGAAAAGCGCGGTGGAAATTCTTTTCGGCTGGTTGTCGAAGCCGGATATGATAATAACGGAAAAAGAAAAAAGCGTTCAAAAACCATTCGTGTTGATCCGGACCTTTTGAAAAAAACGCGGAAATTAAATGATTTTCTCAATGCTGAACTGTACAAATTTAAAACAGAGATAGAATCGGGCGAATATATTGCCCCTGAAAAATTAACTGTCTCGGCATTTGCTGAAGAATGGGAAAAGAAGTACGCGAAAAAAGAACTCGGAGAACAAACACTGGATACGTATCGGTCCTATCTAAAGAATCACATTCTCCCTGCCTTTGGCCATATGCGCCTTGACCAAGTGAAACCCATTCATGTAGTCAATTTTCTGGATGGATTGAAACGGGCTGACGGGGATGATAAGGGCCTTTCAATCTCTACTAATGAATATATCTATCGTGTCCTACGGAATGTTTTTCAACGAGCTGAAGACTGGAAAATACTCAAAGAGAATCCAGTTGCGTCTGTGAAACGCCCAAAAGACCGTTCAAAGAAAAAAGTAGTTGTATATGATGAAAAAGAAATCGCAGTTCTTTTCGCAGCAGCTCAAGGCGAGCCGATATATTGGCGGGTATTTATCACACTGGCTCTAGCTGCTGGATTACGAAGAGGCGAACTTCTTGGTTTAGAATGGAAACACATCGATTTTGATAAAAGCACCATCCATATTGAGCAAGTCATCAGTCGCGGTGAAAAAGGGCGTCCAGTTTTAAAAGAGCCGAAATCTGAAACATCCAAACGTTTAATTTCTCTTCCCTCATCTGTTCTACTTGAATTAAAAAGATATCAGTTATACTGGCGGAAAGAAAAAATGAAAATGGGTGAATTGTGGATTGAGACAGAGCACGAATATGTTTTTTGCAACGAGAACGGCAAACACTTTTATCCCACTACACCAACAACCTGGTGGAAACGATTTACGACCCGCGCAGGCGTGCGTTATATTCGCCTGCACGATCTTCGACACACGTCCGCTACCCTGCTAATCAATCAGGGCGTTCATGCAAAGATTATTTCCGAACGGCTTGGGCATGCTGATATTCGCATCACAATGGATACGTATGGCCATGCTTTACGTTCAGCTGATCAAGAAGCCGCGGATAAATTAAATGATCTTTTTTCACCTAAAAAAGATAGCATTTAAAGGTTTCGTCCCCAATTCGTCCCCAAAGCCAAATTCACATTAAAAAAAGACCACCTCCGAAGAAGTGATCTTTTCCGTCGAAACCCTTGTTCCATAAGGGTTTCCGTGGGTTTGGCACCCTATGATTCCTACTGGGTTCGAACCAGCGACCTCTACCCTGTCAAGGTAGCGCTCTCCCAGCTGAGCTAAGGAATCGAATTACTGACAAGTTCTATTATAGGAAAATGCCAGTAAGGTGTCAATGCTTTTTATTTTATTTTGCGCCACATGAGGGAGATGACGACGAGAAAGATAATGGTCATGATCAGGGCGGTCAGCATGCCGATATGATAGGCATTCGTTCCGGTGAGCGGCGACTGGTTTCGCATGGAGACGAATATGCCGGCCATGACGATGCTGAAGGCAAGCATCATGACGCTCAGGACGATCATGGAGGCCATCCGCTCGATTCGCCTCATAATGTTCTCATCGGCGGTAATGTGCATTTTCAGCTTCGGCTGGCCGCCTTCCCATTCGGTTAACGTTTCGTTTAACACGCCTGGCAGCTTGTTGGCCGCCATTTTCAGTAAACGGACGAATGATCGTGATTCGCGTATGAGTTCTTTCGGATGGATTCGGCCCAGTAGCACTTCGTGTGCCATGTCGCGCACCATGCCGGAAAGACTGGATGCGGGATCGAGTGCGATAACGGTCTGTTCAACTTTTAAAAACGCTTGTCCCACCTGCACAAAGTCTTTTGGGATGGTGATGCTGTGGCTGCCGGCGACGCTGAAGAGCTCCTGGAGCATGGAGCCCATTTTCACGTCGGCAAGTTCCACGTCCATATAACCCGCCATCCAGCGGCTGATGTCGCGCTGCAGGATTCGGCGGTCGACCGGTTTTCTGGACCCCATCTCCAGGACAAGCATGGAAAGCGCGGCGGCATCACGGTCGGCTAGTGCAAATAAGCAGTCCGACAGCAAATGTTTCATGTCATCCGATAAATGTCCTGTATTTCCGAAGTCAATGAGCCCGAGACGGCCGTCCTGTAATAACAGCAGGTTGCCCGGATGCGGATCGGCATGAAAGACACCGTCGATAAACACTTGCCGGAGAATGGTTTCGGATAATGCCCGCGCCAGGTGCTGCCGCTCTTCCCGCTTCATTTCTGCAATGATGTCCCCGCGAAGTGGTTTGCCGTTGACATATTCCATGACCAGCATTTGCTCGGTCGTCCATTCCGGATAGATTTTCGGGGCGTATATGCGCTTTTCTTTCATTGCTTTCCGTACACCCGCTGCCTCTAACGCTTCCATCCGGTAGTTCATTTCTCTCCCGAGCGCGAGAGCGAAATCGTCGATGACCGCTTTTAAGCTGAATTGTCTGGCCAGTTCCGAATTGCGTTCCGCCAGGCTCGCGAGCTGCCGCAAAATGGAGACATCATTGCGGATGACGGGCTCGATGCCGGGGCGGCGGATTTTAATGGCGACTTCCGTTCCATCTTTGAGCGCAGCCCGGTGCACCTGCCCGATAGAAGCGGCACCGAGAGGGATTTCTTCCATGTATATGAGCCAGTTATCAAGCGGCTGTCCCGCTTCAGCTTCCACAATGGTTTTAATCTTTTCAAACGGCATTGCCGGTGCACTATTTTGCAGTTTTGCAAGCGGTCCGGTCCATGATGGGGGCAGCAAATCGGTTCTGGTCGAAAGAAACTGGCCGAGTTTCATAAATGTCGGTCCGAGCTCTTCAAGCGCCCTTCGCAGGTGCTCTCCTTTCACGTTTTGCTCTTTTACTCCCCTTTTGGTGAATGGTATTTTCTCCGCCAATCCGAGGTCCTTAATGTATCCCGCAAAGCCGTGCTTGGCAAACACCGCCAAAATTTCCGGCGCCCTTCGCAGCGTTCCGATTCGTCCCATATCATCACCTTCTTCGATTCGTTCGTTTTTTCCATCATACCATATCCCTGTCATTCCCTGCTTGAAAAAGAACTTTTGTTCGTTTATGATAAAAGAAGAGGTGAGAACGGATGTTTCATTCGTTGCAAACGTATATGAAGTTAAAAGAACCAGTGACAGTCATTTATATAGGGAAAAATGAAGAGATTACGGAGCGGACCATTATAGTTAAATCCGTCAGTCCCGGTATGATCCGGGCCTTTTGTTTAAAGCGGCAGGAAATTCGGACGTTTCGCATAGACCGCATTCTGGCTGCTGTTCCTGCCCGAAAACGCCGTTCTTATGGTAGAATTAGTTGACTTGACTATGTTTTCGGAGGGGTTTTCATGATGAAACGCGGGACGATACAGGATGACGTCATTCATTCAAAAGAGCTCGATGAAGATATTCCGATTTTAATTTATGTACCGGCTGATTTTTCACCAATGTTTACGTATTCTTTTCTTATTTGCCAGGACGGCAAAGATTATTTTCAAATGGGGCGCTTGCCACGCGTCGCGGATGAGCTGTTAGAACAGGAAGAAATTGAAAACATGATTATCGTGGGCATCCCATACAATAATAAAAACGACCGCCGGGAGAAATACCATCCAGACGGTAACAAGCAAAAAGCGTATATTCGCTTTTTGGCGCATGAAGTCGTTCCCTATTTGGATGAAAAGTTTCCCGGACATAACGTCTCTTTTGGGAGGGCGCTTGCCGGTGATTCGCTTGCGGCGACGGTTTCACTTATGACGGCACTTGAGTATCCGAACCTGTTTGGGAAAGTGTTGATGCATTCTCCATACGTTGACAGCACCGTCATGAATGCGGTGGAGACAGCGGATGATGCTCATCATCTGTCGTTATACCATGTCATTGGGACCGGTGAAACAGAAGTAAAAATGACCAATGGTGAAACTGCCGACTTTTTAACGCCAAATCGGGCGCTTCATTTGCTGCTTCTTATGAAAAAATTTGATTATTTTTATGACGAGTTTGATGGCGGACATGTGTGGACGCACTGGCAGCCGGATATGAAGAGGGCACTGTCAATCATGTTTGAATAAATTCAAAGGTAGGATAAGGGCTATTTTCGCGAACTTTGTTATACTAGTGTAGAAACGTTAATATCAGGGAGAGTGAACGAAATGAAATACGGTGTAGTTATTTTTCCATCAAAACCTTTGCAGGATAAAGTAAACGGTTACCGGAAGCGCTATGACCCGCATTATGCACTCGTTTCACCGCATATTACATTGAAAAGTCCGTTCGATGCAGGTGACGATGATGTGAAAATCATTGCTGAAAAACTGCGCAAGATTGCGGCGGTCCATCAGCCATTTTCGTATCACGTCAGTAAAGTGAAATCATTTGAACCAGTGAACAACGTCATTTATTTCAAAGTGGATCCGAATGATACATTGACCTCTTTATATGAAATGATGCATAAAGACGACCTTCCCGGCGAAGAGCCTTATGCATTTGTCCCGCACATTACCATCGGCCAGGAGCTCTCTGACGATGAACATTCCGATGTATACGGTTCCTTAAAAATGGAGTCGATAGGACTAACGGAGATTGCGGACCGGTTTCATTTGCTGTATCAGCTGGAGAACGGTTCCTGGACGGTTTATGAAACATTTTTACTTGGAAAGGATGCATAATAAAATTGAAAGCAGTGTTAGCAACGGATGAAAAACAGCTGGAGGATGCATTTACTGTTCGTACAGCTGTTTTTATCGAAGAGCAGAATGTCCCTCCCGAACTTGAACTGGATGAATTAGAGGATGAAGCCGTTCATTTCGTGCTGTATGATGACAGCAATAACCCGTGCGGTGCCGGCCGTTTTCGCACCGTCGGGGAATACGGGAAAGTAGAACGGATTTGTGTGTTAAAAGAAGTGCGCGGCAAAGGTGCCGGAAACATTATCATGGAAGCGATTGAACAGCACGCAGCTGCCATAAGAGGACTAACTGCATTAAAACTGAACGCTCAAGTACAGGCAATCCCGTTTTATGAAAAACGCGGATATACTGTCATCTCTGAAGAGTTTCTAGATGCCGGAATTGTACATAAAACGATGACAAAACCTTTGTAACAGTAAAAAAGCTTATCACCGCAATGGAGATAAGCTTTTTTACTATCGGAAATTCGTTCATTATCCAAGTTCGTCTATTTCAAACCCTTTTCCGCTAATTTGAGCAAGATGAACACGAAATGCTTCATGTTCATTTTCGCGTTTTTTACGGCGCTCTTCCGAACTCATTTCCGGCTCGGTGCGTTCCTGCAGCACTTTGTCGAACGTTACTTTTGAAGTTGAATCAACATTAGAATAGCCATCATCCGCTTCGTTAAACACGCGCTCTCTGTATCCTATGTATTGGTATTGGGGTATTGGCAGTATGTAGCTCATTTTAACTCCTCCTCGTTTTAGTTTTTTAACATTCTTTATCCACTTTATGCGGGATGTAAACGTTTTATTCCAAATTTGATTCAATACTCCTGTTCGATTGAAAAAAGAGCGGCTTTTTAACCACTCTTTCCTTAGGATTATTTGAGCATTTTCGTAATGGCATCAATATCGAGTTTGCGTCCATCTTTTATGATCGTCTTGACGAGTTCGTCTTCTACCTGCTTCGGCACTCTTTTTCCTGCCAGTGCAGCAGTCTGTGCGATGACAGCGCGGACGGTCCGCTCATCGCGAAAATCCGCATATTGAAGGGAATCGACAAGCGCAAATACATCGCTCATGCTCACACCGGTCTTCTTCTCAATCTTTCCAAAGAATTTGTTATCCATAGCTGTCCCTCCTTTTGCTGATCATGATCAATAAAAGCTTGCGCCAACAATGATAAGCAAAATGAACAGAACAACGATGAGAACAAACGTACTCGACCCACCGTAACCGCCATAACCGTGATGGCCGTGATGACGACCGCAAGAATAACCACCGTAATAGCCCATCTTCATTTCCCCCTTTCTCTGCTTTCACTAGTATCATATGGAAAAACAGAAAAAAGGGATGGGCCCACTCACCCTTTTGGCTTAAAAAAAAGTGCGCCGATAAATCCGAAGACGATCGCAGCGGATATCCCGGAACTTGTCACCTCAAACATTCCTGTTAACACGCCGACGATCCCGTGTTTCTCTGCCTCCTGCATTGCTCCAGTCACGAGAGAATTGCCAAAGCTCGTAATCGGAATGGTAGCCCCTGCACCGGCGAAATCAATTAGCGGTTCATATAAATCAAATCCGGCAAGTACTGCCCCTGCCGTCACCATGGCTGACAACGTATGTCCCGGTGTTAATTTGCCAATATCCATCATCAGCTGGCCGATCACACATATAAGCCCTCCGATAACAAATGCCCAGAAAAACATTGCGATCATTCTTCTCTTCCTTTCCTTTAAAAAACAGATTTAATAAGCGCCACAATAAAAGCTGAAAAAACTCCAAACAAAATGACCGATCCTGCGAGTTTAAACATATTTCCGCCCACACCCAGCACAAAGCCTTCTGTGCGGTGTTCAATCGCTGCAGATATAACGGCGTTGCCAAATCCAGTTACCGGTACGGCACTGCCTGCCCCGGCAAACTGACCGATCCTGTCATAGATGCCGAATCCTGTTAGCAGCATAGACAAGAAAACCATGAACGCAACGGTTGGATTGCCGACCGTCTGCTCGGTAAAATTAAAAAAGAAAATAAAAAAATACGAAACCGCCTGGCCGATCACACAAATGAGTCCGCCTGTCCAGAAAGCTCGGATGCAATTTTTTAACACCGGTCTTTTCGGTTCATATTTCGATGCGAGCTTTTTATACAGCCCCGGTTTCATTTATGTCATCTCCCGTTTTAATTTAATAATTTCAGACAGACGCTTATCGGCTTGCTCTTCCGTCTTCAATCCGGCTGCCATGTCCTCTTTTAGCCTGACCGCTTCAAGGAAAATTTTATAATCGCTTGACACGACAACCTCCACATCTTTGCCTGCTATTTTTTCGATTCGTTTCGTAAGATCTTTTTCAATTTTTTTCATTTTAAAACGGTCGAGATGACGCACTTTATAGGCGACAAGAAGCTCTTTTTTCCCTTTGACAACAGCTGTATCGTAAATAGACTCCACCGAATCTGCTTCTTTTTTGATTGTATCCGCCAGCCCATCCTGTTTGCCATCGAGCTGAACGGCATCCGGATCAGCTGTTTCTAATATGGCTGTCCCGTCATGTTCCGGTGCACATCCGGCCAGGAGCAAAATCACAAGTACCATTTTTTTCATCCTCTGCACCTCCGTTTTTGATCAGTATGTCCCCATAGACAAAAAAAATTCTGCACATCGCGGCAATAGTCCATGCCCACAACGAACAGAATTCATACAGTATTAGTGTACCAATATTTAAAGGAGGAGTGCATGATGGGATGCAAAAAGCATCGTGACGATGATGACCGGCGTGATTTTACCGAAAGCTGTGTTTGCGAGGTAGTGCGCACGATTCGAGACATTCAGGAAGCCAAAGAAGATGATGACTGCAGAGACTGCAAAGACTGCTTTGCTGAGCCGCTTGGAGACTTGGACGGACCACGGCGCCGTAATGCGGACACACGTGTTTTTACTCTCACCACTGAAAATGGAACCCCGTTTTTCGCTTTCTTTGATCCAGATGAACATGATGATGATGATGACCGTTGTGACAAAGGGTGCGTATCCATCTTTTTCCGCGTAGAAGATATATTTGACGACTGCTGTGCCCGCCTGCGTGTATTAAAGCCTATGGATGATGATTGTAACCCAGTGAAACTTGCAAATGACAATGGAATCAGCCTCAATAAGGTATGCAAAGTAAAAAAATTCAAAAAAACCCGCAGCTGTATAACGGTTGATTTAGAGGAATTCATTGCGATCCAGTGTATTAAGGATGTTGACTTAAACATCTGCCGATAACCTTACCCCGCCGGGTTGGCGGGTTTTTTCATGTACCTGCAATGTGAATATACACCATATCCGCAATGGGAACACGGACCGTTTTCTCTCCAGATTCATCAAGCACCCATACATTTTCTCCATCAAACCGTTCGATGATGCCGTGCACAGAGCCATCTTTCCATTCAAAACGGCACGGTACCGGAATACGGCGCTGCGCTAAGTAAACGACTTTTTCATTTACATTCATTTCCCGAAACGGCTTTAATTTAACGGATTCAAGCGGCTTCTTTTTTTCCTTCTCGTCCATTGCTTCTTTGATGATTACTTCTGATTCCGCCTTCACCACTTTCTGCATGACTGGATGAACACGTTTAAGTTCCGGCTGGCCGATATATAAGAGCGGTCTTTCTTCTTTTTTCACTCCTTTAGCACCTCCGCTTTTTGTCCAGTATATGCAAAAAACCGCCCAATATGGACGGTTTTTTAAAACTTTAATTTCCTGTAATGTGATAGCCTGAGTCAACGTGAACATTTTCACCGGTAATTCCGCGCGACATGTCGCTGAACAAGAAGACTGCTGTATCGCCCACTTCTTCCTGTGTTGTTGTGCGGCGAAGCGGTGCACGTTCTTCAATTTGAGTCAGCATGTCATTAAAGTCACTGATTCCTTTTGCAGCGAGTGTACGAATCGGGCCAGCCGAAATCGAATTAACGCGGATGCCATGTTTGCCAAGGTCCGCAGCCAAATAACGAACACTTGCATCAAGCGACGCTTTTGCCACACCCATGACGTTGTAATTTGTAATCACACGCTCTCCGCCAAGGTATGTAAGGGTCACGATGCTGCCGCCTTCTGTCATTAAAGGCTTCGCGTGTTTTGCAACAGCTGTCAATGAGTATGCGCTAATGTTATGGGCGAGGATAAATCCTTCGCGTGATGTATCCACGAAATCACCATCGAGGTCTTCTTTGTTCGCAAATGCGATACAATGAGCGAGACCATGAATCACACCGACTTTTTCTTTAATTTGCGCAAAGCTCACTTCAATCGCTGCGTCATCTGTAACGTCGCATGATAAAATGAACGGATCGTTTTGGTTTTCCAGTGTTGCGGCAAGATCACGCACATTTTTCTCCAGACGCTCTCCCGCGTATGTAAACACGAGACGAGCACCTGCTGCATCAAGTGAACGGGCAATTCCCCAGGCGATGCTTCGCTTATTCGCGACACCCATCACCACAAACGTTTTTCCTTCAAGTGAAAATGACATATCTCCGTTCCTCCTGTTAACACAAGTTATTAGTACCTAGTATTAATATTAACAGTAACTCTTTCAAATGAAAAGGAAAAAATCACCGTAAATCCTGTTTCAATTCTTCCACATACTCCTTTGATCCTGTCACAATAAGCCGGTCGCCTATTTTCAGCTCTGTATCTCCATGCGGGACAATCAAATCAACCCCGCGCACAATCCGAACGAAGATCACGTCTCCAGTAAACGGGAAATCACTAAGGCGCATTCCAGCAAATGCACGGTTGCCAAGCTTAATTTCATGCAGCGCCACGTCAGAATTCGTGACAAAATCCGGCACAGACGGCGATTCAATCATTGCTCGAAGCAAGGATTTTGCTGACAAAATGGATGAAAACACTTCGATTCCTTCTTCCTCAAGCTGGCGCGAGGACTCCTCCCGCTCCGCATGGGCAATGACCCGTTCCACGCCGGCCTTCTTCGCTGCGATTGCGATTTGGACATTTAATTCTTCATTTTCTGTCATGAGAAGAAGAATATCTTTTTCAAACAATCCGGCTGATTTAATTGAATCAACAGCTAGATCATCAATATACACAATCTCAAACAGTGACGGAGAAGCCGGTTCATTGTCTGCTCCCTGATAGACAGACACGTTAAATTGATCGGATGATAGCTCTCTAGAAACAGGCAGTGAATACTGCGTTGCTCCGACAAACGCGACGTTGCTTTTTTTCTCTGTTTTCATTAATTCAAATGGAAACATTTTTTTAAAAATAACCGGTGTGATAATACACGCAATCACAGCGACAAGAATAAACGTTCCGCTCAACTCCGTTGTAATCACACCGAGTTCTTCCGCAATTTTAGCGGCTGCGATAACAAGTGAGAGTGTGGATGTTAATAAAAACGAAGATGCAATCACCGATTTCATATCATAAAATCGGCGCAAGTACAGCATTGGCACTACTTTTGAAATAAACAAAGCCAAAAGCAGCAGCGGAATGAGAAGCAACAGCTGTGGATCTCCGAAGAGCGTCCATATATTTAACTCCACACCAACCATTACAAAGAATATCGGGATGAGAAAACCGTATCCAAAGGAATCGAGCTGGCGGATCAGTTCGTGGTTTGGCGCTAAAAGCGACACGAGCACCCCTGCTAGAAATGCACCTAAAATATTTTCTGCCCCAACGTATTCTGAAAGCGCCACAAGGACAATCATAAGGGTAAATACCGCACGGGTGCCAATTTGAACGGTACCGGTTGATAACGCAGTAAAAAGCGGCTTATGTTTAACCCTTTTCGCAACCGCATAAAAGAGAAGACCAGTTGCAAATAGAATAAGGAGCAGCCACATATTTCCGCCTGATTCGCTGTTAATCGATACGTACACAGCAAGCAAAATCATCGTGACGAGATCCGCAATGACAGCGACAAGCAAAATAATCTGTCCAATGACCGTTTTCATCAATCCCGCTTCTTTCAGCGTCGGCACGACAACCCCAAGGGAAATCGTCGAAATAATGAGCGTCATTAAAAAGGCATCATCAATGAGCCCCATCGCTTCGAAACCGAATGCAAGCCCGTATGATACAATAAAAATACCAATAAATACAATACTAGCCGCTGAAAAAGGATTCGGCACATTTTTTGTTTTTTTAGGAGCTGCTTTCGGTTTTTTCTGGCTGGAGAACATAGTAAAGTCGATTTCAAGACCGCTTAAAAACATGAGAAATAAGAAGCCAAGCGTTGACAATGTACCGAGCCATACATCATCCTGAACAATTTGAAAGCCACTCTGGCCTAAAATAAGCCCGACGATAATTTCCGCTACTACAACCGGTATAAATGATATCCTGAAACGGTGAAGCAAAATAGGCGTTAAAAAAGCGGCTACCACTACAATAACCAGTGATGAAAGAGACGCGTGTTCCATTTAGGCACCTCTTTTCCTTTATATGCACATTATCGTAGCAAATTTTTTGTCTTCTGTCTTATTTGAATCTTTATAATAATGTAAATTTTTAAGGAGGTTTTTTTATGAAGCTGGATATTATCGGTGATATTCATGGCTGTTTAGAAGAATTTCGCAACTTAACAATGGAGCTTGGCTATAAATGGGACGCCGATATTCCTGTTCATCCCGGCGGTCGGACTCTTGCTTTTGTTGGTGATCTGACTGATAGAGGTCCCGATTCCGTGGGGGTTCTAGATGTTGTATGCCGCCTGTTTGAAGAACAGTCAGCGTTATACGCGCCTGGAAATCACTGCAATAAACTATATCGTTATTTTTCAGGAAACAACGTTCAAAAAACACACGGGCTAGAAACAACCGCTGCAGAGCTTGATTCTCTGCCGAAAGAGCAATATCGTTCCATTCGCAGCCGCTATTTATCGATGTACGAGCAATCCCCTCTTTATCATATGGTGGACGGCCGAGCGCTTATCATCGCTCACGCGGGCATCCGCGCTGATTACATCGGAAGGAACAATTCACGGGTAAAAACGTTTGTCCTGTACGGGGACATTACCGGAGAAAAACACGAAGACGGTTCACCTGTACGGCGTGACTGGGCCAAAAAATATAGTGGTGAATCGTTTATCGTCTACGGACATACCCCCGTAAGAGAACCGCGGGAAGTGAATAACACGGTTAATATTGACACCGGATGTGTATTTGGCGGGAAATTAACAGCATTTCGCTGGCCCGAACGTGAAATTGTTTTTGTCCCTTCAACACAATCGCTCGTTCCTGAAAAATTTCGTGATTTTGACTAAGCAGACGAGAAAAAAGCCATGCTTCCATTAGCGGAGCACGGCTTTATTCATTCAATATAAGTTTCATATCATCCGGCATGGGCATGGTGATATCAATTGTTTCACCAATTAATGGGTGTACAAATGACAGAGATCCACAGTGAAGTGCCTGGCGCTGAATCCATTCAAGACTTCCCCCGTACATGTCGTCTCCTGCAAGCGGATGGCCGATGTGCGACATATGGACACGAATCTGGTGTGTCCGTCCGGTTTCCGGCTTCACTTCGACATGAGCAAAATGGGCATATTGTGAGAGAACGCGGTATCCTGTTCGGGCATACTGACCATCCGGCCGGACGATCCGTTCAATGATGCTATCATCGCAACGGCCAATGGGCGCATCAATCAGGCCGGATTGTGTTGAAAATATACCTTCTGCCAGCGCCTCATACCGCCTGCTAACCAGTTTCCTTTTTTGCATATTCGACAATAAATGATGCACATGCCTGTTTTTCGCCGCCAGCACAATGCCTGATGTATCGCGGTCAAGCCGTGTCACAATATGAGCAGTCGCAGCGATCCCCCGCTCATCGTATAAGCCAAGCAAGCCGGCAGCAAGCGAACCCGCCGGGTGTTCGCGGGATGGTATGGTATTCATCCCGGCAGGCTTCCCGATAGCGATTAACACCTCATCTTCAAATAAAACATCTAGCTTGATTTTCTCCGCTTCCATCCCGTCTGAAGGCACTTCCTGAGGAAAAACAACCCGTACCACATCGCCAGCTCTTAATATGTGCCGGACATTTACTTCTTTCCCGTTTACCGAAATAAAACCGCCCGTAAATTTAATATCCGTAAGCGCCCGTTTTGAAATGTCTTTTTCCTGCAAAAATGTTCTTAGCAGAATCCCGTCTTCTCCTGCTGTCCAGTTCAATTCAAAAGGTTTCATGTTAATTGCTGACAAACGAATCGTGCACCCGTTTCCAGAATGGGAATGGACGGAACCTGGCAAATCGAATCTTTTCACCGGCTACACGGTATTGAATCGACTTGACATCTTTATGCAAAATCGTCAAATGATCGATCGTCACTAAAAAGTCAGGCCGATTAACAGGTTTCAGCATACATGTGTGATGCGCCGGCAAGATCAGCGGAGAACCAACAGTCCGGAATACCCGATTGTTAATGGATGCCATTTCCGCAAGCTGCAGTGCACGAATGGATGGATGCAAAATCGCACCCCCAAGTGCTTTATTATAAGCCGTACTGCCAGATGGGGTGGATACACAAAGACCGTCCCCGCGAAAACGCTCAAAATGTTCTCCACGAATTTCGACATCCATGACGAGTGTACTGTCCACACTTTTCACCGTTGATTCATTTAAGGCCAGATAACGCGTTTCTTTCCCTCCATGCTGATATCGGATGATCGCTTCAAGGAGCGGATATTCAATAATTTGATATGGCGTCCGCGCAATCGCAATGACAAGCTTCTCGATTTCATCTGGCGTCCAGTCAGCATAAAAACCAAGATGTCCGGTATGTACTCCAACAAATGCCGTTTTATCCAGCCGACCGCTATAACGATGAAAAGCGTACAAGAGTGTTCCGTCACCGCCTACTGAAATAACAATATCCGGCTCATTCTCATCGTATGTCAGCTTAAAATCCGTTAAATAATTACGAATTTTGTGCATGAGTGCGTTGGACTTCGCATCCCCTTTTGACGTAATCGCAAACTTCATTCTGTCTCACCCCTGCCGATTATTGTTTATTCCTTTTTCTTCGTAAAAAATAGCTGCGCTTCCTGAATTTCTTCGCGAATGAGCGACATTTCTTCATCTAGGCGAAATGCGGCTTCCGCCGCTCTTTGCAATCTCGTCTGGATTTCTTCTGGAAAATCTCCGTTATATTTGTAATTTAGCGAATGCTCAATCGTCGCCCAAAAATTCATCGCAAGCGTTCGAATTTGAATTTCCGCTAAAAGTTTTTTTTCACCGTAAATCGTCTGCACCGGATACTCAATGACCATGTGATACGATCGGTAGCCACTCGGTTTTTTATGAGAAATATAATCTTTTTCTTCTATTATCTTAAAGTCGTTCCGTTTTCGGAGAATGGCTACGACATTTTTTATATCATCCACGAACTGGCACATCATGCGCAGCCCGGCAATATCCTGAATATCACAATGAATACGGTCCATCTGAATTTTTTTTGTATTCATTTTATCTAAAATGCTTGGAACGGGCTTTACCCGGCCCGTAACAAACTCAATCGGCGAGCGGTCGTCTTCAATCGCGAACTGCTTTCTAATGCCTCGAAGCTTCACCTTCAATTCTTCCACTGCCTGTTTATATGGTGCTAAAAACTCATCCCAATTGTCCATAGAAGCCTCCATCAGCGCTGCTCGGCGAAAAAAACACGTTCCACTTTCTCCACCATTTCCTCACCGTAATTGCTGTTTCCTTCAATATTCGCTATAAGCTCTTCCATTTCCTCATGAAAAGAAACGAGCGTAAACGTTCCGTCTGTACCGGCTACTTCAAGCATTTTACTCTCTTCAATTGCTCTTTTTACATCCGGCCAAGTACTCTCATGCAGATATAAATAAACATATCCCGGCTCCGCTTCTGCCAGATAGACAAAGGCGAATTCGTCTGAATCGGTAATGACCTGATTTACCGGCTGAAGGTGTGTCACCTCAACGTCCTCTTCAGATAGTAGACGAAGAGTGCCGTCTGCCCATTCTGTTTTCGTAAAATGCCATTTCGTTCTCATGTTACCTCTCCTTTAAACAAGCCGTTCATTTAATCTTAATTATTTTACCACAATTTGTTCTTTCAAACACGGCTTGAACAGGCTACAATAAGAGAAGAAACTTTATTGGAAAAAGAGGCAGATACATGAAGCAGGAAATTGAAATTGAATTTAAATGCTTACTGACAAAAGGGCAATTTGAAAAGTTAATTAAAGCCTTTAATCCCGGACCCTTTATCCTGCAGCATAACCATTATTTTGATACTGCTCATTTCTCTTTAAAAGAGGCGGGAGCTGCGCTGCGTATCCGTGAAAAACATGGACAAGCCGAAATGACATTAAAAGAACCAGCAGAAACAGGACTGCTCGAATCAACGGTCCCGCTTTCTTCCGAAGAAGCGGCATCCGCTTTGTCAGGTCAAATTCCCGCAAATGATGTCATGGCTGCTGCCCGCAAACTTGCAGGTTCAGATAAGTTCATTCATTTCGGCACATTATCAACAACGCGTGCAGAAATGGAATACAAAGGCGGGCTGCTTGTCTTTGATCATAGCTCGTATAGAGACCAGGAAGATTATGAAATTGAATATGAGGCGAACGATCTTTCAGGTGAACAAACATTTCATTCATTATTAACGAAATTCGACATTGAATATAAACCGGCCAAAAATAAAATTCGACGTTTTTACAACGCATACATTCAAAACGGAGGCAATTGACGTGGATACGAATTTTTTTAATACGATGATTAAGTCAACAATGATGCAAGCCCTTGGAACGCAGACGACTCCATCCCCTCTTACAACGTCAACAAACAGCTCTATGCTATTCGGATCTATTCTGAAGCAAGCGCTGATACAGGGACTGGAAATTGTAAATGCAGGTGAAGCAAGTTCTGCTGCTGCTCCACAACCGGCACTATATACAAAAGCTGGAGCAGACCTTCTAAACGCCCCGAAAACAAGCTTTGATGATATCATTACAAGGGCTGCGGAGAAATATAATGTACCGAAAAAACTCATTCAATCTGTCATAAAACAAGAATCGAATTTTAATCCGAATGCGGTCAGCCATGCTGGAGCATCTGGTCTTATGCAGCTTATGCCTGGCACAGCAAAGTATCTTGGCGTCCACAACTCGTTCGATCCGGAGCAAAATGTACTTGGCGGGACGAAATATTTAAGGCAGATGCTTGATATGTTTAACGGAAATACTTCACTTGCTCTAGCAGCCTACAATGCGGGACCTGGCAACGTGAAGAAATACGGCGGTATTCCACCATTTAACGAGACTCAAAACTATGTAAAAAAAGTAACCGGCTACTACAATGCGTAGAGCCGGTTTTTTTTGCCTGAGACTATTCATTTGTTTTATACCCAAAGCCTTGATAAAATATATATACACTAAGAGGAAAAAGGAGTCACATTTTATGGCCGAGAAATCCAATGTTCCATACGACATCATTGGTGAAGAACAGCTTTCGGAACTGGTTGATGTGTTTTATAGCCGTGTTTCGCAACATCCGGATCTTGCGCCGATTTTTCCCGATGACTTAACAGAAACTGCTAGAAAGCAGAAACAGTTTTTAACTCAGTTTTTAGGCGGACCGCCACTATATACAGAGGAACATGGGCACCCGATGCTCCGCGCTCGCCATTTGCCATTTACGATTACACCTGTTCGAGCTGAAGCCTGGCTGACTTGTATGAAAGCGGCGATGGATGATGTACAGTTGAACGGAGAATTACGGTCGTTCTTTTTTGAACGTCTAACACAAACGGCCCACCATATGGTGAACCGGCCGGATGATGAGGGTGATGTTCTGTGAATGTAACGCAATTACCTGAACGGATTTGCTCCGCCCGGCAAAAACCGCTTGAACTATATGTATTTGTCGATCCACTCTGTCCGGATTGCTGGGCACTTGATCCGATGATTCGGAAGCTGCAGATTGAATACGGACATTATTTTAAGCTGAGGCAAGTTTTGACAGGAAAATTAACAGCGTTAAACGTGTCAAGACGACCACTTGCTATCGAACGAAGCGGCCTTGCATGGGATGATTCTATCTGGCTGGAAGATTCTGTTTCATCCCCATTTCTTGCATCTATTGCAATAAAAGCAGCAGAACTTCAAGGAAAACGGGCAGGCAGCAAGTTTTTACGTAAACTGCAGGAACAGCTTTTTTTAGATAAAGAAAATGTTTCCGATCTTACTGTATTGAGCCGATGCGCAGAAGAAGCTGGTCTTGATAAGGGTGAGTTTTTAAATGATATTCATTCAGCGGGTGCGACGAAAGCCTTTCAATGTGATTTAACGATTACTTGTGAAATGGATGTCGACGAGGCACCAACTATCGTATTTTTCAATGAGCGGATAGAAGATGAAGGGATTAAAATTTCTGGTTTGTATTCTTATGACATATACGTGCAAATCCTGCAGGAAATGTTGGAAGAAATACCGGAACCGCTTGACCCACCGCCTCTTGAAGAGTTTATGCAGTATTTCCGAATTGCTGCAACGACAGAAATTAGCGAAGTCTACGACTGGTCTGAAATTTGTGCCGAACGGGAAATGAAAAAATTGCAGCTGCAGCAAAAAGTACGCAAAATTGATACAAAGCACGGGGCGTTTTGGGAGTATGTACATTAAAAAGATGCCAGCGTGTTCTATAGTCTTAAAAAGAAACCGCGCTTCCTCCATTAAGAGAAAGCGCGGTTTTTTGTCTAATTAGCAATCATGTTTTCTGTCATTTTTTTTATCGCGTTTTTTGTCTTCAAGACGATCCACTCTATCTTCAAGACGATCGACTTTATCTTCAAGTCGGTTTACTCTTTTCTTAAGGCGTTTTACTTTCTTTTTCAAACGATCAATATCATCTTGTTGTTCATCCACTTTTTCTTTTAACCTGTCTAATTGACCTTGAAAATCGTCACGTGGCATGATTATCTCCCCCCTTTCTATACTATATTATGATTGAGGGAAAGAATTGTCTGGACGTAAGAATCAAAGTTGATGAAATAGAAAAAGCCCCGCCGAAGCGGAGCTTTTTCTTACGAACAAAGGGGATGGGAGAAATTTTTCACGGTCAAACAAAGGGGTATATGTTTGTTTGTGATCAACTTCACGTCATCATCGTATCATGTTGGCACATAAGTTGCAAGAGATGCACCCTTCGTTCACATTATTGTCATAACAATGGGTTTGAGAGCGTTAACTGCCATTTTAAGACAGTAGTTTTTCCATCTCTTCTAATGATTGTTCAAATACTTTGCATGCAGATTCAATCGCATCTGCGGCCGTCATGTCCACACCTGCACGCTTAAGAACATCAATTGGGTCATCAGAGCTTCCCGCTTTCAAAAATTCATTAATATAACGCTCTGCTGCAGGCTGGCCTTCTTTTAAAATTTGCGATGACAATGCAATCGCAGCGCTTAACCCTGTCGCATATTGATAAACATAATAATTATAATAAAAATGAGGGATCCGAGCCCATTCAAGCCCAATTTCTTCATCAATGACCATATCGCCACCAAAGTATTTTTTATTCAGCTCATAATACGCCTCACTTAATCCATCCGCTGTCAATGCTTCACCATTTTGAGCTTTTTTATGGACGAGATGTTCAAATTCGGCAAACATTGTCTGACGGAAAACGGTCCCACGGAACGTTTCTAAAAAGTGATTAAGCAAGTAAATACGTTTCTTTTCATCATCAGTTGTTTTTAATAAATAGTCATTCAAAATGGACTCATTGCATGTCGAAGCTACTTCTGCGACAAAAATGGAATAATCTCCGTAAACATAAGGCTGATTTTTGCGCGTGTAGTAACTGTGAATGCTGTGGCCAAATTCATGAGCCAGCGTGAACAGATTGTTTACGTTATCCTGCCAGTTCATTAAAATGTATGGGTTCGTTCCATATGCTCCCGATGAATACGCTCCGCTCCGCTTTCCTTTATTTTCAACAACGTCCACCCAACGGCCGTTCAGCCCTTCTGCCAGAATACTGTTATATTCTTCACCTAGCGGCTGCAACCCTTTTAAAAGGAGCTCTTTCGCTTCATCATACGTCACATCAAACTTACCTTCCGCAACAAGTGGCGTATACAAGTCATACATGTGCAATTCATCGAGGCCAAGCACTTTTTTGCGCAGTGCCACATACCGATGCAAAAGCGGCAAGTTTTTATTAATTGTGCTGACTAAATTGTCGTACACTTCTTCAGGAATGTGATTGCGTGAAAGTGCGGCTTCACGTGCACTGCCATAGTGACGAACGCTTGCTGAAAAATTATCTTTTTTAATTTGCCCTGACAGTGTAGAAGCAAATGTGTTTTTAAATTTTCCATACGTTGCGTATACCGCCTTAAATGCCTCTTCACGTAAACGGCGGTCAGGTGATTCTAAAAAGCGGATGTAATTTCCATGTGTAATTTGTACACTCTCTCCGTTCTCGTCTTTGACCACCGGAAATTCAAGATCAGCATTGTTCAACATGCCAAACGTGGCACTGGATGAACCAAGCACATCAGACGCCTTCGCCAGCAAGTTTTCTTCAACCGCTGACAACACGTGGGGACGCTGCTTGTTCAAATCGTCCAATACTTTTTTATAAAGCGTAAGCGGCTCATATGACGCTGCAAAGCTGTGAATCTTCTCTTCGTCAATCGATAAAATTTCAGGATCAGCAAATGACAAAGCACCGGCAATTTGTGTGTATAGCATTTTCGCACGGTCATTCATTCCCTGGTAATGTGCGTTTTGTGTGTCTTCGTCGTAACGCATATGCGCATACGTATAAAGTCTGCCCATTCTCTCTAAAAGTGTATCCTGCCAAGCAAAAAATGTGTGCAGCTGCTCGGCGCTGTTTCCTAGTGTACCATTGTATGATGCTGCTTCTTGTGCAAGCGTTTGAATTGCTTTAAATTCTTCTTCCCATGCCGCATCTGTTTCAAAAATATCTTCCAGGCGCCATTTCAATTCCTCTGCTATTTCTCTGCGTGCAGGCAGCTGCTTCACTTGATTTTCTGCCATTTTAAAAAAACCTCCCTTTTTCTCTTACCATTACCATTCTCCTTTTTTATTGTATATTCCTTTCTTGCTTTCCTCAAAAAATCAGCCTGTCTATAATTTGCTTTTCATAAGCAGTACAAAAGGTTTCTTCCCTCTGTATTTTAGCCCCCATCGACCGGCTATCCGCACGCTTTCCAGTTCCTAGCTCGTTTATAAGTTCTATATAGTCTGCAGCTGCCTGTTCCGGTGTCATCAACGGAGCAAGCGGAAGAATCGCTTCTTTTAAATGCCCCGACTCAATTCGTTTGCGTACAATTGCAGCCGCTTCTTCTGGCGACCCGCTTTTCTGATCATTAATAATGTAAAACTGCCATTCCACTGGATGATTGCGAATAGCCACCCCGGTTCGAACCGGCAGGCCGATTTCTTCAGGAAGCAAATGAGGGTTGCGACCCGCCTCATAGATCGATTTAAAAAGCAAATGGGTACGAGCATTATTGTAATGCCTCGATCGGTCAATCCATTTCCGTTTTTCATCAAAAAAAGCCTGCAATGAAAAGGTGAAATTAGATGAAAAAACAGCAGCAGGGGGAAAGGGCATTTCGGATATCCTGACATCAAGTCGTTCCGCAAAACATAAAGAGGTTGTCACTGGAATAATTCGTCCATACACAGAAAATAATTTTGATTCAGGATAATACGTAATGAAATAAAAACCGAGCTGTGAATGATAGCGCAAAAAAAGACGCTGAAACGGTGTTAGTTTAATGTACCTCCCTTTCTTCTCAATTGGTGGACCACCGTATAACCAGAATGGCGTTAAAAGACGATTGTTATATCTCTCCGTCCGTGAACGGAAAAGCGATGAAGTAATGGCCGAACATTGATATTCCACCGCAATCGTTCCCGTTAAAATATCCGGACGCTGCGATCTATCCGGCAGACGTGCTTCCATTTCCGCATCCCGTGTACTTGCGATCCAGTTGAATAAATCCAGTTTGCCGCTAAGGTGACGAGGTGATTCAGGTTCAGAAAAAGAGTCGCAGGAGGAATTTGCTTCATGAGCAAAGTGTGGAATGTTAACATCACCCGCTTTTATCACGACCGGGCGGCCGCACTGCGGGCAAAAATAAGGTGTTTTTTTCAAGCTTAGCGCCGTCATTCGCGCATTTGGTCCGGCAAGCACAACGGATTGCCCGTATGCATTCACTGCCGCAAGCATATTGACCATCTCCTTTCACACTGTATCCTTTCGACAATCGAAGAGAATATCCTTCTTGCAAAAAAAAAAAGACTTAAAAGAGGGGAACTCTTTTAAGTCTTTTGTTCATGATGAAAAATAGTGGCGTACTGTTTCAAAAACGTTTTCCGCCATGACACATTTTCCGTATTCCTGCAATGAGTGGATCGTCATGCGTGATTCATGCGTGTATTCAAGCAAAATGCTCAGTGCATCGTCAATATCTTCTTCCTCAAACCGCTCATCGTCAAATTCAACAAATAAGTAATAACGGTTGTCGTGTGCGTAAAGAGATGTCGTTAAGTGATCAAGGCCGCCGCGCTTACTAAGCACAATGACATCTTCGAAATCCTGGAAAGAAAGAACAAAATCCAGTGGTGTTTCATCTTCCTCCGGCCGGTCAAAATGCTCTTCCAGCAAGTCTTCAATTTGCCCTTCTACATCAAGCTTATCGCTTGTAAAGGGTAATTCAAGGCGCTGGCCGTCTTTTGATAAATTTGCCTGCGTCACTAAAATTTCAAGCCCTTTATCAAGGGCATGCACTTGAATCCAAAGCGGTCCATCCACAGTAAAATCTTCTTCATCGTGGACTTCCTCCATCATATCCCAGAACAGTTCTTCGCTGCGTTCCCGGTTATACCAGATTTCTTCGCGGTCAAAGCCCCGTTCCTCTATATCAACATACGATATGAAAAACTTAACCGTATTCTCGTTAATGCGTTCGATTTCCATTATTGCGGTCTCTCCCTTCCATTTAGAGGGTTGTCGGGTGTGCGGAAACAAAATCCTTATCCCTTTGTTCTATTGTATGATAAACACGTCGTAAAGGAAAATAGAAAGACTCCAAATAGGAGGGCTGTCTGCCCATTCTATCTGAATTTTTTGATTTGTTCAAGCGTTTTGGACAAAAAAAATCCCTGCAAAGGATGCAGAGATTTTTCTTTGTGTCAGTTAACCATGCGCTGCGCTTCAAGAAGCTGGAATGTACGGACTTTCCGCGGTAAAAAGCGGCGAATTTCGTCTTCATTATAACCGACTTGCAGACGCTTTTCATCCATAATGATTGGACGGCGAAGCAATCCCGGGTTTTGGCGAATCAATTCAAACAAATCTTGAAGAGGGAGCGTTTCAAGATCTACATTCAGTTTTTGGAAAATTTTCGAACGCGTTGAAATGATTTCATCCGTTCCGTCCTCCGTCATACGCAAAATTTCTTTAATCTCGTCAATGCTTAACGGCTCAGAGAAAATATTGCGTTCCACGTAAGGAATTTCATGTTCTTCCAGCCACGCTTTTGCTTTACGGCAAGACGTGCAGCTTGGTGATGTGTATAGTGTAACCATTCCTCATTCACACTCCTTAATTAAAATGTATAATACCTGTCAATTTGAGGAATTGAACGATCATGGAGATTTCATATAGTAGTGAAACTCCTCAACAACCGGCTACATATGTATTATACCATGATGTGTCATTCATTGAATACCATTTTCATTATATCGTAAAAATTACTTGTATATTCTTCACAATCATATTGTACCCTGAAAATGTGTCAACTAAACGTCAAGATCAAAATTTTTTCACCTCATTGCTAAATGGTTTTAAAATATCTTCTGTTCGCTCGATTTCAAAAGACAGCGTTTGATCGACAGATTCAAATGGCGCTCCGTACATTTCAACATCTTTATATGTATGAATGTTTCGGTACGTTTTTACCATTGCTTCATAGATGGTTTTCTCATCCGCTGCTTCAGGACTCCAATATAAAATTTCTAACACCGTTTCTTCCCCCGTTGCCAGAGAGCGCCGGCGATAACCGATTTTGGATGCATGCTGGAATCCCTCACGCGCATAAAAACGGAGCCTTTTTTCTGTGTCAGAATCTTCATACTGAACCGGTTCAACTTCGAGAATGACCGGTTTGTTTTTCGACTTTAGCTTATTGATCAGCTTTTTTCCAAGCCCTTGTCCGCGTGCCGATGACGACACAAACAAATAGTCGACAAAAACAAACCCGTCAAACTCTACGTAAATTAGGACATGATTCCTTCCTTCATCTTTATGATAAACATTACCACGCTCTCTTAGCAGCACTTCTATCTGCTCTTTTGATTTCATTTCTTCGATTGGAAAATATTGATTTAACTTTTCATACCAATTCATGCATCTTCTCCTTAAAAATAGCTTTAATTTTAAAATATTTTCTTCACCAGTATACCCATCATCTTCAATTTCAACACGCTATGCGCTCCTTGAATATTCAGTCTGTATTGTTTATAATCAAACTCATAATAAGATGAAGCGAAGTGAAAAAAACATATGATGAAAACGATTTTTTCCGGCATTCAGCCAAGCGGAACGATTACACTTGGAAACTATATCGGCGCATTGAAACAGTTTGTAGAGCTCCAGGACGACTACAACTGTTATTTCTGCATCGTTGATGAGCATGCAATAACCGTGCAGCAGGATCGTCTTGAGCTGCGCAAAAACATCCGCAGTCTGGCAGCACTTTATGTAGCAGTTGGGCTTGATCCTTCAAAAGCCACATTATTTATTCAGTCCGAAGTGCCGGCACACGCACAAGCAGGATGGATGCTCCAATGTGTGGCCTATATTGGGGAACTAGAGCGGATGACACAGTTTAAAGATAAATCAGCTGGGAAAGAAGCGGTCTCAGCAGGCCTCCTTACATACCCTCCGCTCATGGCTGCAGATATTTTGCTTTATGGAACAGACATTGTTCCAGTTGGAGAAGACCAAAAACAGCATCTTGAATTAACACGTGATTTAGCAGAACGTTTTAACAAAAAATACAATGATATTTTTACGGTTCCTGAAGTACGTATTCCAAAAGAAGGCGCACGCGTGATGTCATTGCAGGATCCGACAAAGAAAATGAGCAAGTCAGATCCGAATAATAAAGCGTTTATCACATTGCTTGATGATCCAAAACAGATTGAGAAAAAAATAAAAAGTGCCGTCACCGATTCTGATGGCATCGTGAAGTACGATAAAGAAAATAAGCCTGGCGTTTCAAACCTGCTGTCCATTTATTCAGCGCTGGAAGGAATCCCGATTGCGGATCTCGAAAAACAATTTGAAGGAAAAGGCTATGGAGATTTTAAACAGGCAGTGGCAGACGTCATTATTCAAAATCTAGCCCCTGTTCAAGCCAGGTACAACGAGTTGATTGATTCGGAGGAGCTGGATCGCATTCTTGATGAAGGGGCGGAAAAAGCACGCCGTACAGCCGGTAAAACGCTCAGAAAAATGGAAAATGCAATGGGTCTCGGCCGCAAGCAAAAATAATGAAAAATGTAGCTCAGTACTGTATTGAGCTACATTTTTTTCCTTATTCAAGAAATTCCTGAATACAGACCATGTTTATGACGCAAAGCTCATTTCATGTTCGTACATTTTTTCAAAGAATGGTCTTCCTTTAATAATTTGGCTGCAAACTTGCTCATGTCTTGCACTCCAGCCCATTGTGACCGCTTTACTAAATTGATCGGCTGCTTCTTTCCACTCCATTTGCCGGATAGATTCATATCGGTCCGGCGCCCATTCTGTAAACCAATACTTTAACTCATGTTCATTGCCTGATTCAATCAGTTGATCAACAGCCAGAAGTAGCAGCTGCTTTAACTGCCGTTCTTTTCTAGTAAGTCCCGTCATCCATTCAGGGGACGGCTCTGTTAAACTGTATGTTTTTTTGTCCATCTCCGGAAAATAAAATGGTTCTGATGCGTGGCAGTCCGCCATTTCACGAACAATCAGTTCATGCTGCGGCATGATCCGGCTTTTCTTCACAGCTACACGGTAACCCATCGTCTCAATCGCCATCGTACGATTTCCGTCAGACGCAATAAAACAATACTCCATCATTTCTCTTTTGCTGCCTTTCCTTATAAAAGCTTTGTTTTCAATTTTCTTTAATAGATCCTCCGGAAGTTCACCGAGTGTATTTTCAATGTAATCCATTGCCTGTTCTCTGACAATCACAACGGGGACTTGATCCAGAAGCATCATCCCATCATCTTTTCTCCATTCGTGAAATGGGCAAACATTGCAGCCATTTTCTTCTCCTTCAAACCAGTTGACCCACACATCATGAAGGTACAGCATCGAATTCCTCCTTGACTTCCTTTTTATGGGTACATTATCGTCACGTTTTCGTTAATTTATTCTTTCAATCCGAAAAAAATGAACATCCATCCAATGAAAAATAAATAACATTCTGGGCGACGGGCTGTAAAAGAAGCATACTCCGCCCAAGTCATGCCTGCTGCCAGCAGATTAAAATACATAATAAAGCTTACACCGCCCGCGACAGCAAATCCAAAACCTGTTAAAAACATCATAAAGCGCATCTTAATCACGTCCCCGCATGCTTGTCCTGTATGTATATGCAGCGAATGTACAAAAAAAACAGGCCGCAGCCTGTTTTTTTAATTAATCTTTATATTGTGACAATACGATGGTTGCATTGTGACCGCCAAAGCCAAGTGAGTTGCTCATTGCAGCGCGTACTTCCTGTTTTCGTGCTTCATTAGGGACATAATCAAGGTCACATTCCGGATCCGGATTGACCAAGTTAATTGTCGGAGGCACTAGACCGTTTTTAATGGCAAGAGCAGTGAAAATGGCCTCCACACCACCGGCTGCACCGAGTAAATGACCGGTCATGGATTTTGTCGAGCTGATTGAAAGTTTTTGAGCATGTTCGCCAAAAACTGTTTTAATGGCCGCTGTTTCAAATTTGTCGTTATACGGCGTACTTGTACCATGCGCATTGATATAATCAATTTCTGCAGGTGCTATTCCGGCGTCATTAATCGCCATTTTCATTGCGCGCGCGCCGCCTTCACCATCTGGCGCCGGCGCTGTAATGTGATGGGCATCCCCTGTAGAACCGTAGCCGACAATTTCTGCATAAATGGTCGCACCGCGTTTTTTTGCATGTTCAAGTTCCTCTAATACGACAATTCCCGCTCCCTCTCCAATGACAAAACCGTCACGATTCGAGTCAAACGGACGGCTTGCCGTTTCTGGATCTGGATTTGTAGAGAGTGCTGTGTTTGCGCAGAAACCAGCCACGGACATTTGCGTAATCGGCGCTTCCGCCCCGCCAGAAATCATAGCATCTGCGTCGCCGCGCTGAATGACTTTAAAAGCATCTCCGATAGAGTTTGTTCCTGTCGCGCACGCAGTTACGGTACATGAATTGACTCCTTTGGCACCTAGATAAATGGAGACCTGGCCTGCCGCCATATCTGGTATCATCATTGGAACGAAAAACGGACTGACACGGCGGTAGCCGCGTTCTAAAAATGTTTTGTATTGACTTTCGAATGTTTCCATTCCACCAATACCGGATCCGACCCAAACACCAATCCGGGACGCGTTTTCATCCGTAATTTCAAGTTTTGCATCTGCCACAGCCATTTTTGCCGCCGCAACAGCAAATTGCGTGAAGCGGTCCATTTTACGCGCTTCTTTCTTTTCGACAAACTGCTCAGGATCAAAATCACGAATTTCCGCTGCTACCTTTGCCGGATAATCATCCGCATTTAGTCTTGTCATCGGTTTAATCCCGCTTTTTCCAGCTGTCACATTGTTCCATGCTTCTTCCACTGTATTCCCGACCGGCGAGACAATCCCAAGACCGGTAATGACGACTCTTCGCTTTTCCACGTTCTTCACCTCTTTGATTTAATCGTTATTAACGTCCCCATCTCATCGCAATAGCACCCCATGTCAGGCCGCCGCCAAATCCGACCATGACAATCACATCGTCTTCTTTAATCTTCCCCTTTTCAAGCTCTTCAACAAACGTAATAGGGATAGATGCGGACGATGTATTCCCAAATTGATTGACCGTCACAGACATTTTTTCCAATGGCAGGCCAAGACGTTCACGTGCTGATTCCATGATGCGGATATTCGCCTGGTGAGGCATGAGAAAATCAACGTCTTCCTTTGTCAAACCTGCTTTTTCAATAACATTAATAGAGGATTCGCCCATTTGACGAACAGCGAATTTAAATACTTCCCGGCCGTTCATCTGGACAAACTCATCCTGGTATAAATGCTGTAATCCACGTCCATCTGCACCGAGTTCGAACGAGAGAATTCCTCTTCCTTCTGAAACTGGTCCAAGTACAGCTGCTCCAGCGCCGTCACCGAATAATACAGCGGTATTACGATCATCCCAGTCAACGATTTTGGACAGTTTTTCTGCTCCTATCACAAGAACATGCTTATACGTACCGGTTTCAACAAATTGTTTTCCTGTAATGATGCCATACATAAATCCGGCACATGCTGCACTAATATCCATTGCGGCAGCATTTACTGCCCCGATCTCATGCTGAATCATGCAGGATACAGAAGGAAAACCATGATCAGGCGTGACGGTAGCTGTAATGATGAGGTCGATCTCTTCAGGCTGAATCCCCGCATGCGCAATTGCTTTCTCCGCTGCTTTTATCGCCATGTGAGACGTATTGATGTCATCACCGGCGATGCGGCGCTCTTCAATACCGGTACGAGTCCGGATCCATTCATCTGAAGTATCCATCTTTTTTTCCAGATCCGCATTTGTTACGACGTTATCCGGTACGTAGCGGCCCATTCCCCATATTCCAGCGTTCATCTAAACGCACCTTCTTTCGCACATTTGTAATATCAAATATTATGACTTGGTACTAATTTTACTCAAAATCTGTATGAATTGCAATACAAAAAAGAAAACGGACTCCCATAAAAAGGAACCCGTTTTCATGTTTATCAATGTTTTTCAATAGGGTCATTCGGAATTAATGCTGTCAAGATAAATAACAAAATCGTGACGGCAATCGAAATTAATACGCCTGTTTCAAAATGGAATGTTGCCCCATTCATTGATGAAACAACGTATACAACCATTTCAGACAAAATAAGTGTCCAAATAAATGTCATGATATATTGCACTGATATACCTCCTTAATTACTTTTATGTACTCTGACCATAATATTAGCATAATACAGAACGCACAGCATAAAAAAGTTTTTCTTTTTCTTGACGATTTTTACGGTAAAATAATATAGGAGTGTAAAGATAATTAGGAGAGAACAACATGATGAAAAAATGGATCAGCCTGTTTATCCTTACCGTTATTTTACTTATGACCGGCTGCAGCAATGAAACGGAAAAGAGTGAAATGACAAGTGCCGGCATGCTGATTACAGACACAATCAGCGACCAGGTATGGGGAACGAAAGGCTATAAAGGAATGTTGAAGATTCAATCTGAATACGGCGTCGATGTGTTTTATAAAGAGCGGATTAATTCTCAGGCACTCGCCGAACGTGCAGTAGATGAACTGGCCCATAAAGGAGTCAACCTCATTTTTGGACATGGGATGGAGTATGCTGAATACTTTAATAAAATTGCACCGGATTATCCAAACATTCATTTTGTCAGCTTTAATGGTGATGCAAAACGAAAAAACACAACCAGCTTAAAATTCGAAGGACATGCGATGGGCTTTTTTGGCGGGATGACAGCAGCACACGCATCCAAAACGGATACGATTGCCGTCATTGCGACCTTTCAATGGCAGCCAGAGGTAAAGGGTTTTAATGATGGAGCTCTTTACGTGAATCCCGATGCTAAAGTCATTACTGAATATGTAAACAACTGGGACGACACAGAGACAGCTCTTGCTGTATTAGACAAAGCAATTGCTGCTGGGGCAGATGTTATATATCCTGCTGGAGACGGCTACAATGTACCGGTCATAGAGAAAGTAAAGGAACACAATTTGCGGGCAATCGGCTACGTATCCGATCAATCTGATCTTGGCCGGGATACAGTATTAACGAGCACAGTTCAACATGTCGACCGTCTCTATAGCCTTGTAGCAGGTCAATATGCGGAAGGCAGCCTGGATTCTGGCAATGTCAGCTTCGATTTTGCAGATAACGTCATTTCGCTTAGTCCTTTTGGGGAGTCAATTGATCCTGAATTTGCTGCCAAAATGGATAAGCTCATTGACGATTATAAAAAAACCGGCCAATTACCGGGACAATAAAGGAGAAAGAAAATGGATAATAAGAATATGGAATTTATGCAAATTGCCATGAAGTACTTGCCTGAAGCACAGGAAAAGCTGAAGGAAGCAGGCATCGAATTTTCCCCTGCTCTGGCAGAACCTTTTTTCGGTTTATTCATGAGTGTTATGCAAGAAGCGTATGATCTTGGAAAGAAAGATACAAGTATTGAAGAATAAGAAAAGCGCAGCGGATTTTTGTCCACTGCGCTTTTTTTCATGATTTCACAACAAGTTCTCCATTCTCCACATCGACAATGGCCGTTTTTCCTGACACGATCTCACCGGCAATAATGGAACGGGCCGCTTTCGTTTCAATTTGGCGCTGAATAAACCGTTTCAGCGGCCTGGCACCAAATACAGGATCATAACCTTCAACCGCGATCATCTCTTTCGCAGCGTCAGTCACCGTAAGTAAAATCCCCCGGTCTTCAAGCCGCGCTGCTAATCCTTCAAGCAGCTTGCCGGCAATCCCTTTTAAATGATCGCGGGTGAGCGGTTTAAATAAGACAATATCATCTACCCGGTTTAAAAATTCCGGGCGGAAATGTGAACGCAGCTGCATCATGACATTGTTTTTTGCTTCTTCTGGAATTTCACCCTCGCCGCCGGCATCTAGCAAGTGAGACGAGCCAATATTTGACGTCATAATGACGACCGTATTTTTACAGTCGACCATCCTTCCCTGTGAATCAGTGATACGTCCATCATCAAGCATTTGCAATAAAATGTTAAACACATCAGGATGTGCTTTTTCCACTTCATCAAGGAGAACAACCGAGTATGGACGGCGGCGGATTGCTTCGGTCAGATGACCTCCTTCTTCATATCCGACATAACCCGGAGGTGCACCGACAAGCCGTGACACGGAATGCTTCTCCATGTACTCGGACATATCGAGACGAATCATCTGCTCTTCGCTGTCAAATAAGACATCAGCAAGCGTCTTTGCAAGTTCTGTTTTCCCGACACCAGTTGGGCCAAGGAATAAAAAGGAGCCGATTGGCCGGTTCGGATCTTTAATTCCGGCACGTGCCCGGATGACCGCATCACTAACAAGAGATACCGCTTCATCCTGGCCAATGACCCGCTCGTGCAAAATTTCCTCCAGCCGCAAAAGCTTTTCTCTTTCCCCTTCCACCAGCTTCGTTACGGGAATTCCCGTCCACCGCGCGACAATCGAGGCGATCTCTTCCTCTGTTACCTCTTCCCGAAGAAGACGGTTATCCTTTTTATCAGCAGCTTCCGCTTCCAGTTCCAAGAGCTCTTTTTCAACAGCTGGGATTTGACCGTGCCGCAGTTCAGCTGCCCGGTTTAAATCGTAGCGGCTCTCCGCATCTTCAAGCTCGCGCCGAAGACGGTCCAGCTCCCCTCGCTTCTCCTTTACATGCATAATGGCGTCTTTTTCGCCCATCCATTGTGCTTTCATCGTATCTGCCTGCTCTTTTAAGTCGGCGAGTTCTTTTTGAATCTGCCCCAGGCGCACAGCACTTTCAGCATCTTTTTCCTTTCGAAGTGCCGCCTCTTCAATTTCTAGCTGCATGACACGGCGCATAACGGCATCAAGTTCTGTCGGCATCGAATCAATTTCCGTCCGGATCATCGCACAAGCTTCATCGACAAGGTCAATCGCTTTATCGGGCAAAAAGCGGTCCGTTATGTAGCGGTTTGATAATGTGGCCGCGGCGACAAGCGCCCGGTCGTGTATGTTCACACCATGATGAATTTCAAACCGTTCTTTTAATCCCCGCAAAATGGAAATCGTATCTTCAATCGCCGGTTCTGATACAAGGACAGGTTGAAACCGTCGTTCAAGCGCCGGATCCTTTTCAATGTTTTGACGATGTTCATCCAGCGTGGTCGCCCCAATACAATGCAATTCGCCGCGCGCAAGCATCGGCTTGAGCATATTGCCTGCATCCATGGATCCTTCCGTTTTCCCGGCACCAACAATTGTATGAATTTCATCAATAAACAACAAAATATTGCCGTCGCTTTTTTTCACCTCATTTAATACGGCTTTTAACCGTTCTTCAAACTCACCCCGGAATTTCGCACCGGCAATTAGTGAACTCATATCAAGAGAAAAAATGGTTTTGTCTTTCAGCCCATCTGGCACATCTTTGCGGACGATTCGCCAAGCTAGCCCTTCAACAATGGCCGTTTTCCCGGTTCCCGGTTCGCCGATCAACACCGGATTGTTTTTGGTCTTCCGCGATAAAATGCGGATCACATGCCGAATCTCATCATCCCGGCCAATGACGGGGTCTATTTTTCCGGCGCGCACTTCCTCCACTAAATCACGTCCGTATTTTGAAAGAGCCTCATAGCCCGCTTCAGGATTTTGTGTCGTCACTTTTTCATTCCCCCTAATATCTTGGATCGCTTCTAAAATTGCTTTTTCGGTCACATTCTCTTTATTCAAAAACTCTGTGATTAAGTTACCTGCAGAAAAAATAGAAGCCGCCATATGTTCAACCGATAAATATGAATCATCCCATTCTTTTTGTTTTGCTGCCGCATTTTGAAACCAGGTGTTCAGTCCGCTTGATAAATATGCGCCATATTGTGCATCCCCGGAGACAGCAGGTTTTGTTTGGATCGCTTCCTTTAAAAACCGCAGCAATACGGCTTTTTTCATGCCTGCACGTTCAAAAATCCGGCTGAACAACCCGTCTTCTTTCGTTGAGAGAGCCGTCAGCATATGTAAAGTATCAACGTCAGAGTGGCTTCGTTCTACGGCGCTTTGCTGTGCAGCGGCGAGCGCTTCCTGCATCGTATATGTCATTTTGTCCATATTCATGTCAAAACCCCCTTGACCTTATTTGACCTTTTGTTCATTTTAAAATATTCCCTTTTTTTTCGCAAAGAAAACGGCGTGAAAAAAATGCCTTACTGGTAAAGTAGCAGCTTACATTTATAGTGATAGAGGATAATTAGGGAAGACATTTTTATGAGTAAAATATTGGTTTCTTGGATTGTTCCAGGAACTTACAGAACCACTCAAAGTATCTTCCAGCTGGCATTTATAGCTGGCTCAATATTTTTTCGGTTATTATTACCGGAATAGCCTTATTTACGATCTGTAATTTACGGGACGAAAAAATAATGGCGATATGACCATGAGAATGCCATTATCCCGTATACTCTTGCGTTTGTCGGTTTCGTTTGTGATAACCTATTTTTATTGAAATGGTTTATGTACATTATGGAAAAAGGAAATTTGATTTACTTTGCGCTGTATTGTTTTATCGCCGGGCCGATTGTTTTATTTATGAATAGGATTAAGTGATCGAATCAAAAAGATGGCCCCGCTTACGGAGCCATCTTTTTACTGAATGCCTAATGCAATTTTCGCGTAGCGTGACATCATGTCGCGTGACCAGACAGGAGTCCAGACGATGTTCACATCCACTTCTTTCACTTCTGGAATGTCGGCAAGCGCTGCTTTTACCTGATCCACAATGACACCCGCTAAAGGACAGCCCATTGATGTCAACGTCATCGTAATGGTTGTTTTTCCTTCGTCATCCATATCAATATCATAGACAAGGCCAAGATTCACAATATCGATCCCTAACTCCGGGTCGACAACCTGCTCAAGCGCCCCCATAATATTTTCTTTTAAATCTTGATCCATTTTCAACACTCCTCTTCATTTTACCTCCACTTATCATAACAGACACGCGGGAAAATGATGAGTAAAAAGCCTGTCTTCTTTACAAATTGCCTTCCAACGCTCTACACTTAAATTCAGAAACAGAAAAAGGAGAGAAATGTCACGTATGGAAAAACATTTAATTGTCCTTGATCTTGATGGAACATTATTGACCGATGAAAAAACGATTTCAGCGCGCACAAAGAATACGATCCATAAAGCAATGGATCATGGCCATGAAGTAATGATTGCAACAGGGCGTCCTTTCCGCTCCAGCGCTCCATATTACAATGAACTCGGATTGAAAACACCGATCATTAACTTTAACGGCGCCTTCGTTCATCATCCAGGAAACGATAAATGGGGCATGTTTCACGAGCCAATGGATTTAAAAACAGCTATCGATATCGTGGAAGCATGTCACTCTTTCACTTTTTACAACATTATTGCCGAAGTGCTCGATGATGTCTATTTTCACTATCATGACGAAAAATTGATCGATGTGTTTAACATGGGCAACCCTAGCGTCACAACTGGAGATTTACGAACCATGCTTACAGATCATCCAACAAGTATGCTGATCCATGCGACAGAAGAACAGGTGCCCGATATTCGCCGGCATTTAAGCGGTGTACATGCAGAAGTAATCGACCACCGGCGCTGGGCTGCACCCTGGCATGTTATTGAGATCATCAAAAGCGGCTTGAGCAAAGCGGTCGGCTTAAAGCGCGTTTCGGACTGGATCGGCATCCCTCCTGAACGAATCATCGCATTCGGCGACGAAGACAACGATCTAGAAATGATTGAATTTGCCGGCACTGGCGTGGCCATGGGCAATGGAATTAAGGAATTAAAATCGATTGCAAACGAAACGACCGCCTCAAATGAAGAGGACGGTGTTGCTCTTTTTCTCGAGAAACGTTTATCATTAAACATACATGTGTAATTTAAACAGATGAGGATGGAATATATGGAACGAATTCAACTGACAGAAGATCTGTCTTTTTCACGATTCATTCATGGATCATGGCGGCTTGCTAAATGGAATTATTCTAATACAGAAACATTAAGCTTGATAGAATATGCATTTGAACACGGCATTACCACATTTGACCACGCCGATATTTACGGAAGCTATACGTGTGAAGCTTTATTCGGCGATGCGTTAAAAATGAAACCTTCACTGCGGGATCGAATGGAAATCGTCACAAAATGCGGCATCGTTCTGCCTTCAAAACAGCGCCCGGAACATAAAACACATCATTACAATACATCGAAATCACATATTTTAACGTCTGTTGAAAACTCACTGCGCAACCTGCAGACTGACTACATCGATCTTCTTCTAATCCATAGACCGGACCCGTTCATGGATCCTCAGGAAACAGCTGAAGCCTTTGTGGCGTTGAAAGAGTCCGGCAAAGTACGGCATTTTGGTATTTCAAATTTTAAAGAAAACGAGTGGCGGATGCTTGAGTCCTACCTGCCATTCCCCTTAGTGACGAACCAATTGGAATTGTCAGCGTATAAGCTTGAAAATTTTGAAGACGGCACGCTCAGTTTATGCATGGAAAAGCGAATTGCACCAATGGCCTGGTCACCGCTCGCAGGCGGTTCTATTTTTCTAGGCACTGATAAAAAAGCCGACCGCCTTCGCAAAACACTTGAAGAAGTTCGTCGTGAAATCGGTGCAGACGGGATCGACGAAGTGCTTTACGCATGGCTGCTTCAACACCCGGCACGGATCATGCCAATTATCGGAACCGGGAAAAAAGAGCGCATAGACGCAGCTGTACGCTCACTTAGGCTAACCCTTAACCATGACCAGTGGTTCGCCATTCTACAAAGCTCAATGGGGCACGACGTCCCGTGAATAAAAAAACGGAAGCTGACTGGAGCTTCCGTTTTTTTATTCTTTATTCACTGCCCGTTTCCCTCGTTTCCAGACAATATACAAGAAAATCATAAAGGTGACATATACAACTGCCATTGCACCGATAAACGCAAAATTGATGCCTGTTTTTTCCGCGAGTGCGTAAATCTCCGCTTCTTCACGGTCCAAAATAAGCGTAAATCCTCCATCTGCAGCGCGTGACATATCACCGGCGAGAAGTCCTCTTAATTCTTTATCTGGATCAAGTTCTTCTGCTGGAATCGTCACTTTTTTTGTTTCACCTGTATTGTTTATTGCGACGATCAGTGTTTCATCCTTGTATTGCCGCTTAAAGACGGACATGCCGTCTTTTTCATAGAGCGGCTCATATGTACCGCGTCTAAGCGCTGGCAAATCAGAGCGCAAGACCGCAATCTGTTTAATATAATCAACAAGTTCCTGATCGGTGCGGAAGTTCATCAATCCGTGAGAATCAACACCCGATTCCCCATTCTGGGCAATCTCAGATGCATAAAAAATAGCCGGCGTTCCCGGTGTTGTGTACATATAGGTTAAAGCCATTTTCCATCTTGCCCCTGGAAACATATTTTCATTGGCCATATCGAGTGTAAACCGGTCAGTTAATACTGAGTCTGTTACATGAATCGTCGAAAGGGGATTATTCAAAACTTCTTGTTCTTTTAATAGAAGGTTCTTCACTTCTTCTGATGAGCGATCCACCGTTGCAAACTGTTTACGCAGCGGCTCCTGAACCCAGGGAGCCGTCACGGAATCAAGCCCTGCTTCTTCATACGCGGCACCTTCTTCCGGTGTCATATCTTTCAATTCACCAATTAAGTGAAGTTTAGAAAGACGGTCCGCAAAAGCAGTCCAGAATGCAGGTTCTGCTTGGGATGCGTTGCTGAAAAAATACCCGTCAATCTCAGTATCATCTGCAAGTGTTTCCGCTGCATCGACAAGCGCTTTTTGAACGTCTGAATTCGCTGTATTCAGCTCAGCCATTTCTCCAAGCCATGCTGGATCCTGCTGGTTTGACCGCGACGTAAACCAATCAGCTTTGTCCGTATCACTTAGCCATACATGATCCGTACTGACACGTGTCGCTGGAAAATCAACGAGAACCCGTATTTTTAATTCATGTGCTTTTTTCACGAGCTTCTGAAGATCTTTTTTCGTTCCAAACTGTTCATTCAATTTGCTGTAATCCGTCACGCTGTAGCCGTGATATGCACCTGCTTCGTTTTCAAATACAGGTGAAACCACAACTGCTGTGATCCCCATTTCCTGCAAATAATCAAGCTGGTCAGCTGCGCCCTTTAAATCCCCGCCCTGATATGCAGACGGGTCTTCATTATTTACCTGCTGATCATTCGTATGATCCCCGTTCATAAAACGGTCTGTCATTAAAAAATAAATCGTTTCATCATGCCATTTCTCACTTTTTTCTTCAGCCAGTGCGGCATTAGAAGAAAAAAGGAGAAGCGGGATCATGACGAGCGAAAATAATTGTCTTTTCACTGCCTTTTCCCCCTGCGTCAAAATGGTTGTCCATAATTTAGAGTACGCTTTTTAGCACTTTGCGTCAAACGATGTCGGCAATGTTCAAGAAACAGACAATGTTTAAAAACTACCGCAATCAGTCATTTTTAAATACAAAAAAACCGCCTCTTCTTTATGAAAAGACGGTTACTTATCAGGACAATCTTCTTCCGTTTCATTGAGTTCGGGAGATTGCGGGGTTTCAGATGGTTTCATATGAGTGGAAACAGACCGCACCGTGTAAACAAAAAGAGCGAAAACAATCAACCATAATAAAACAGGAAACACCAGATCAGCTCCTTTTCTCTTATTATAGCAAAAAGCTGCGCGTTGTTTATACACCGCGCAGCTTTTTTCGTCAAAATCCGATTGGCAGTCTGAAACCGAGAACGATGGTAATGAGAAGCAAAATAACTGCTCCAATTAACACACCGCTTGTTCCTTTGCCTTTCTTTTTGCGGACAAGCGTCATTTCCATTAAACCGATTGTCAAAATACCACCAAGCATTTTCAAACCGTACATCATCGGATCAACAGAATTGTATTTCATGAACAGCAAGAATCCAGAGATCAAAATAAGCACATAAAATAATCGGAGAGCCATATGTACGCCTTTTGACGGCTTACCCAGTGCAATAAAAAACAAAATAACCGCTACTGCCCACGTTGTAATGTGCAAATGGGTATTCGTTGATAAAAAGTCCATGTTTATCCTCCTTCCTATTGCATGATTATCGTACCATACAATCATTGTACTTTATTTGTCAAAGTACCGACAGATTCAATTGTAATTTCAACCGAATCTCCCTTGCGCAGTGTCCTTTTCGGATTCATCGCAAAGCCGACACCCGCCGGGGTGCCTGTTGCGATAATATCACCCGGTTCAAGCGTCATCCCTTTAGACAGGACGTGAATAATTTCATCAATCGGAAAGATAAACTGCGACGTATTGGACTGCTGGCGGATTTCACCATTCACTCTTGTTATGATTCCCAAGTCATGTGGATTCGCAATTTCATCTTTCGTCACAATCCACGGTCCCATTGGACATGTGGAATCAAGGCTTTTCCCAAGAAAGTATTGTTTATGACGATTTTGAATATCGCGTGCTGTCACATCGTTTAACACTGTGTAGCCAAACACGTAATCCATCGCTTCAGCACGGGAAATCTCTTTTCCTTTTTTTCCAATGATGACAGCCAATTCACCCTCATAATCAAGATAATCCGTTAAAGATTCGTAGGCAGGTATCGGTGCATGGTTTGCAGAAACTGTCGTAGGTGCTTTCGTAAAGATCATTGGATGCTCCGGCACACTTGATTTACCGCCCATTTCAACAGCATGGTCACGATAATTTTTACCGACACAGAAAATGTTTTTTAACGGCCGAGGAATCGGTGCAAGCCACTCAATATCTGATTCATTTATTCTCGGTGCAGAGTCAGCCAAGCGAACTGCTTTTTCCATAAAGTCGGGATCCCCAAGCGCTTCAGTGAACGACTTTGGCGAGCCTTCCATTTTTGATACCGCTGCAACTGTTTTTTCCTGTACATTGTACAGTCCGTATTGCTCATTTCCATCCACATTAAAACTGATCCATTTCATCCTTGTTTCCCCCTTTTCCCATATGAAGCTGTACGCCACAATAATTCAAACGGCCCCTGTTGAAATCGTTCAAGCCACAAGTTGGATGCAATCACCTGGACGGCATAGATCGTAACACAAAGCCATATGCCAGTAGACACTGTAATTTGTCCATAAAACCCCAGTCCATAATGATAAAAAATGAGTGTACCGATGATCGACTGCGTTAAATAATTCGTCAATGACATTTTTCCGGCTGCAGCGAACGGTTTCAGCAAATGATACGACTTAGCAAACGAACATAACAGAATAATAAGAGCAGCATAGGAAACGCCCAAGATCGGACCACCTATCGAATCTTGAATATAACTGTATGCAATATTGCTGCGGTCGAAAATGGTCGGAACTCCTTTTAAAAGAAGACCGGTTACGAAAAAAACAAGAAAAATAAAAGCTGTTTTTTTCGGTCTGCTTGTCCACTTTCCGACTATATCCAGTTTGTAAGCACCTGCCCCGATAAACAAGAACGGCAAAATTGAAATCAGCTGGTAGAAGAACGCACCGTCAACAATGTTTACATTCAGCCAGTCGTTCATCCGCTGCGTTGTAATCTCAGCATACGTTCCGCTTCCATAAGCGGCAATGGAGGCGGAAACAGATGCGATATCCGTCCAATATACAGTGCTGTACGGGTCCATGTACGCGGCCATTATAAGCATAAGACTCAATGCAATAGCGGGCAAAAATAGTAAGAGCGTGCCAACTATAAGTAACATCCGTCCTGATAACCGCAAGAAAAGTAAAAGCAAAAAGCCGCATACTGCATAATTGAATAAAATATCACCCGGCCAAATGAAAAAAGCATGAACGAGACCGAGCACCATTAAAAACGTAAAACGGCGAATACCGGTCCAAACAAATGGCTGACCTTGCTGCTTTGCTTTTTCATACTGCATTGCTGCACCAAAGCCAAACATCATCGCAAAAAGCGGATAAAAACTGGACTGGACAAGGATGTCCACCCATGAAAAGGCGGCCAAATCTTGAGATGTTTTCCACCATTCATATGGATTGTAGTAAATATAAGGCGAATGAAACGAAAGCATATTGACGAGAAAAATGCCGAAGAGAGAAAGCCCCCTTAACACATCAATTGCTATAATGCGTTTCGGTCCGCCTGCTGATAAAGACTGCACGAAAAAAGCTCCTTCCCCTTATGGCGTTCCCTTCATTATCATAACAGAAATGTTCTTTTTTCACTCATATTCCATTACATTCGCACCATCCAAAAAGAAGACGAACTTTTTGTGTACCTTTTGCTTCCAGATGCGTTCAATCGCTTTGGCATACAAATGAATCTGCACATCATACCGTTTTCTGAGAACAGGCTCTGCTTCTGAAAATCCCCCAGCAAAACGATCTGTTACACCATCCGTTTTATAATCTAGTAAATAAAGATTTCCTTTATACTCAAAAAGACAATCAATGACACCTTGAATCAATACTTTTTCGTCTGAATCAGCTGTCCCTGCTTCGCGAGCTGTTAACCCCATATTAAATGGCAGCTCACGATGCACACGATCTGCATGAAGCAGCATTTTTCCCGGCTCTGATTTAAAGAAAGCTGCTACGATTCCCGAATCAACGGCTTCTGCCTGTTCTATCGTTAAGAGTTCTTTATCAATTAATTCCTCTTTAAGCCGTTCCACTTCGACCTCTTCTGGTGCATGCCTTAAAGGAACATGCTGCATAACCGTATGAACTGCTGTCCCTATTTCTGCGGGAGACAACTGCTTCTCCTGCATAAAGCGGGGACGTCTGAACACTGGACGCCGGTATGCACGTGCTGTTTCATCAGAAGCCCCGTCATTATAAACATCATTTATTCGTTTTAAATCTGAAACCGATTGTTTCGAACGCAGGCGAACCGCTTCAGGATACGAATATTGCCAGCCCATCCGTGCTTCAATTTCTTCTTTACTCAATGACTCTTCCGGATACAACTGCCTTTTTTTTATATATTCCAGCCACGTGTCCTGCTGCTGTTCTTCTTTCTGTTCTTCTGTTAACAATAATTGTGCAGATTCAATCACTGAAAAATGAAACCGGGATGGGTGATCTTTTAATAACGGATGAGAACCATCAAGGTCTGCATGCCGACTTAAAGCAGGTCCAATCCAGTCCAGATAGGATGATGCCGATGCTCTTACCGAATCGCTTAACAACATGGAATGATGTTCACCCGCCAGTGTCCAGTCCAACATTTTCTTTTCTGCTTTTTTGACAGAGCCTGTTATGAACAATTTTTCTTTCGCACGCGTCATCGCAACATAAAGTACACGCATTTCTTCAGCAAGTAGTTCCAGCTTCTTTTTACGCTGGAATGCAAGCTGAACAAGTGACGGCCACGCAATTCGCTTGTCCGGGTTCATATATTTCACGGCCAGGCCGTAATCTTTATCAAACAAAACGCGCCCGTTTAAATCCATCGTATTGAACCGGCGGCCTGAAGCAGCTGTGAACACGACAGGAAATTCAAGCCCTTTACTCGCATGAATCGTCATGATGCGCACAACATCTTCCTGTTCCGACAGCGCTCGGGCTGTACCGAGGTCATCTCCCCGTTCACGCATCCGTTCGATGAAACGGAGAAAGCGGAACAATCCGCGGAATGACGTTTCTTCATACTGACGAGCCCTGTCGTACAATGCCCGCAAATTCGCCTGGCGCTGCTTTCCTCCGGGCATTCCACCAGCAAACGCGTAAAACTGCGTATCGAGGTACAACTCCCATATTAGATCAGACAGCGCACCGCTTCTGCCGATCGAACGCCACTTTTCTAGATGCTCTAAAAACGGACGTACCTTTTCTTTTAATGAAGCGTCACTGTCAGGATCCTCCATAAAGGCAAGCAGCGATTCAAAATAGCTCCCTTTTTTCGATGCAATCCTGATTAAGGCAAGTTCATTTTCCGTGCAGCGCACAATAGGTGAACGCAGCACAGCTGCCAGCGGGATATCTTGAAACGGGTTGTCAACAACCTGCAATAAAGAAAGCATGACCGATATCTCTGTTGCTTGAAAGTAACCGCCGGAAGTATTGGCATAAACGGGGATGCCTGCACGTTTAAATTCTTCCATCATTTCCGGCACCCATGTGAGGGAACGCATTAAAATCACAATATCACGGTACTGAACCGGGCGTTCTGATTTTGTTTTCGGGTCATAAACAGGGTAACCGGATTCGATTAATTCTTTTATTTTGGATGCAATAAACCGCGATTCAATTTGGGACTGTTCTGCATCTTCCCGGTCAATTTCGTCTTCAGCCGTCGTTTCCGGTCCGTCACTGTTTATCAGGGCCACCTCGACCGGATAAGAAGCATCCGGATACGCAGCGCCCGGTATAAGCGCTTCTTCTGATCCGTATTCTATTTCACCAACCTCCGTGCCCATAATTTGCTGAAATAAATAGTTCGTTCCATTAAGCACTTCGCTTCGGCTTCTAAAATTACGTGACAGGGAGATTTTTAATCCGGAAGCCAGGCCGTCTGAACGGAAACGTTTGTATTTTCCGAGGAACAATCCCGGTTCAGCGAGTCGAAAGCGGTAAATGGATTGTTTTACATCGCCCACCATGAACAGATTTCCTTTTTGTTCATCGTTGGCCGAAACAAGGCTGACGATCGTTTCCTGTACCATATTTACGTCCTGATATTCATCCACCAGCACTTCTTTAAACCGGCGTTTATACGATTCTGCCGCTTCCGTGGGCTGGCCATCAGTCATTAATATCGACAATGCGTAATGTTCAAGGTCGCTAAAATCGGTAATGCCCCGCTCTCTTTTCACCGATTCATATCTCAACGCAAAATCAAGAACAAGCTGTGCGAGTCTTTCAACTACCGGTTTCATTTCATCCATATCGCGAAGCCAGTTTTCCGGTTTACGGGAAAAAAAGGTTTCTTTTAAGTCATTGATGATTTTTTTTGCATTGTCCCGTACTGTTTTTGAACGTTCTTTCAGCACTTCATCATATTCGTCCCCTTTGCACATTTTCAGTGTTGGAAACTTGACTGTTTGAAACGTTTTGTACATCTCTTCCCATGTTTCACATTGCAAGACCGATCTCACCTGTGCGGCATCAGCCAGAAAATTTTCCGCGCGCGGAACAGGACCCCCTGGCAGCTCCGTCATCATTAACCCCTCGTCTAACATGGCCAGGGCGCTTTCCAGCTGAAAGCGGATATCTTTTTTTAATGGGTTCATAAATAATAGATTATCAATCGTATCCGTGGTCTCATAAATGTCAGAAATTCCACGCAGCCATTCTTCCGGTTCCGGATGCGACCTTGAAAAGTCATAAAGCCGAATCACCGCTTTTTGGAGTTCCACATCACTTCTGTCTCCAGAAAAAGTGTCGACAAGCCGGTAAAAGGACTCATTGTTCTCTTTTCCATATTCTTCTTCAAGCAACTCTTCCAGCACTTCATCGCGAATTAACACTGCTTCTGTATCGTCCGCTATCCGAAATGCAGGGTCTATATCAATCATATAGTAATATTTTCGAATGACTTCGAGACAAAAAGAATGCAATGTTGAAATGGAAGCTTTATTTAACAAACGAAGCTGGCGGCGCAGCCGGTTCGATGATGGATTGCGTTCAATTTCCCGTTCCAGCGCCTCGCCGATCCGGTGCCTCATTTCCGCTGCTGCGGCATTTGTAAAGGTGACAACCAGCAGCTCATCCACATCAACCGGCGCATCATCGCGAATGATTTTTTGAATAATCCGTTCTACTAAGACGGCCGTTTTTCCGGAACCGGCTGCAGCTGCAACTAAAATATCACTTCCTTGCGCATAAACAGCTTTCCATTGATCGTCTGTCCAGAGTGCGTCTGACGGCTTTTTCGGAATGTTATACAGTTCCGTCATCTTCTTCCTCCTTCATCATTTGAATAATCTCTTCATTTTTACGCGGGCGTATGAGTCGAAAGCTGTTTTCATCGAGCGATTCGTCAAACTGGCAGACTTGCCGGTAGGAACAAAATGTACATGGTGTTTTTTTATTGTAGCGATAAGGTGTAATGCCAACGTTACCTGATACAATATCATTTCCTGCAGTTTCATATAATCGCCGCACATGGCGCCGCAACATTCCGAATGAATCCTCATCTGCTGTTTTAGACCGCGCAGACAGGGTTCCATCTTTTTTGAAGCCTGCCGGAATGATTAATGAATCACCCGACTCAAGCTGTTCATCCATCAAATGAATTGCCTCGTCTTCTCCTAAAATGAGTCCTTTCATCCGAAAGCTTTTCATCACTTCATTTTCAATTTCTTCAACCGTCATAAATTTTTTCGTGTTTAAATAAGGGTTATGAACATGGAAATACAGAACACCGCCAGGACGTGCTTCCGTCCCTGTCAAAAGAGGCGAATGTGTCAGTACAATATCCAGGTACGTTAACATTTGCATGGCAAAACCGTAATAGACTTCCGTCATATCGACATCGCGGCTGCCAGATTTATAATCTATGACTCTCAAATAGGTATCATTGCTGCCTTCCGCTTTATCGACTCGATCAATGCGGCCGGCAAGGGACATGCGGGCTCCATTTTTCAAATTAAACACGAGCGGGGGCAATTCAGAACGCGGGCCAAATGCAAGCTCAAGCCCGACTGGCGAGAAGCCGCTCACCTTTGCCTGGTCGCTCAATACCGAAGAAGCTCGAGCAATAATCTGTTCCAGTTTGTGCTGAATGTATGAATAACGGTTAGAACTCATTAATATACGGTTCTGCAGTTTCGGGCCGAGCTCCTCGACCGCACTTTTGGCAAATGAACGGCACTGCTCCTTCGTCAAATCGGGCCACTTCATTCCACGCCTCTCCACTTCTTCCGCAATCCACTTTAAGGCACCGTGAAACAAATCACCGATGTCCGGTGCTTCAAGACGATACACAAGGCGGTCACGCAGTTTCAAGCCATGGCGGGCAAAATGACTGAACGCGCAGGAATGGAATGTTTCCATTCTCGAAACACTGGCAATCATGTCTGTTCCGTACAAATCAATACCGGTCTTTTCGTTAAGCGTATCTGTTTTATTTTCATAATATAAACTGTCAAAAACGAGCCCTGCCATTCGTTTCTGAGGGCTTTGCATATAAAAATTATATGCATCCCACCAGAAAGAGTGGAGAGGATAGCCTCGTTTTTTCAACTGGAACTGTGATGTTAAATAAGAAAGCGTCGGATCTGGATGGCAGATGTATTCAAGTTGTTCGTCCGCTTGTAAATCAGCTGGATCATTCGCAAGCAGCTGTTCCTCTAGATTCTCAAAAAACTCTTTTAATCTCTTTATATATGGAGAAGGCTGCAGCGACTTACCTTCTGAATCAGCAATTGGCCACGATACATATAACCTGCTCGCTGGTATGGTTAATGTTCGGTATGTGACAAACTCTTCATCCATCAATCTCGTTTTGCTTCCTGGTGCGACATTCATTCCTGCTGAAATAAGCACATCCCTTTCTTCGTCGTCAAGAATGCCGTCTTCCATTTGACGGGCAGGAAATACACCGTCATTCATGCCAATGACAAAAGCAGATTCAATACCGGCCAATCTGGATTTTTCCGGATTCGCGACAATTACCTGATCTGCTGCGGGAGGAACAATGGAAAATTCAAGTTCTTCAAGACCAGCGTCCAAAACAGCGGCAAATTTTTTCGCATCCATTCGTTCCCCGCCTGCTACTTCCACAAACTCATCCAGCATGCCAATTACTGCATCCCACGCTTGATTATGCTGAGCTGATGCAGTCAATTCGCCCCGGGCTTCTGCTTCAAACGACAGCTGTTCCATTTTCTCTGGAATTTTTAATTCTTCAATAAATTGATACAGCGCACGACAGCATTCAAGTGCTTGTTTTGCACGCTTTAATCGTTTTTGAAGTCGATAAAGAGGCGCGGCTATTTCTTCTTTCATCTCATTTAACTGGTTTTCAAACGCTCGTTCTTCATCCGTTTGGGCAACAGTGGTAAACTCGAGACCCATATAACGGCGGTACGTCCATCTTTCTCCGTTCGTCCAGCGATCGCCATATATGCCATGTGCAAGTACATAGTTTTCAAGCAAATCCATACGACGGCGCATGTTTTCACGAGGTTCATCAAATGAAAATAATAAATCCGTTTTAACCGCTCGGAAGATCGCTTCATAACGCCAGTTGCCGCTAATTACTTCGAGCGATGACCGGATTAACTCAATAAGTGGATGATTCAGCATCGGACGCTTCTGATCAATAAAAAATGGGATATTATAATCATCAAACACTGTTTCAATAATCGACCGGTACTCTTCTCCATTGCGAACAAGAAGCGCTATTTGTTTATACCGGTAGTTTTCCGTACGGGCAAGCCGGCGGATTTCGCGTGCCGCTCCTTCTATTTCTGCACGTCTTCCTGCAGCCTGCAAAAGTGTCAACCCATGGCTTTTTTTGTCCTTGCTTGCCGGACGTCTGTCAAACTGTGACTCTAAATGAATTAATGATTCTTTCTTTTGACGCATGTGTCCATACATGACAGTGTCTTCTTTCACATCAACACCAGATTCAACTGCCATTTCATATAAATCGTGATACGTTCTTCCGGTTAATCGAAACAGATGCGTATCATCCGGATCTTGATCACGAAAAGAACGATCTGTTGTCAGCGCGATTGTTACATTTCGAGCTGTATTCATTAGTACGTGAATCACGTCGTATTCTTGGGGTGTAAAACTATGAAAACCATCTATATAAATATCAGATTCCCGAATGTAGTCTGATTTTGCGGCCATTTGTGCAAGAAGACGCATATAATCCTCTGTATCTGTATATTTTCCGACAAGCGCCTGATTAAATTCAGTATAGATCTTTTGTAAGTCTCTTAACTTATCAGCAAGGGCTGACGGGACACTCCTGCGGTATTTTTCCATCTCATCAGGTGTAATTAAATACTGCCTGAATTCAGAGAGCATTCCTTCAACCGTGCTTACAAAACCTGTTTTATCAGCGGCTTTGGCAAAAACAGAAAGTTCTTCCCTGTTTTCCTCAATAATCTTGCGGATTAAAATGCTGCGGCCAGCCGGTGTAATGTGCTGGCGGCTCATTCCCCCTTCTTCCTGTAAAACACGCCAGGCGAGACGGGTGAAGCTGTAAACTTGTGCACGAATCGTACCGCCGAGTTCATCGTCTGCCGCCAGCCTGTATTCAGATAGAAAAGACATTTGCTCCGGCACGATATAAATGATCGGTCTGCCTGCGGGATCATTCAGCACCTGTTTTTTCATATCGGAAATCATGCGATCCGTTTTTCCGGAACCTGAACGTCCAATCACAAATTGGAGCGCCATTACAACCCCTCCATTTCATAAGTTTTACCATAAAGAAAGATCATACGTTCGATAAAAAGGATTGATGAAAACCACATCATGATGATATGGTTTTACTTACCAAGCCTTTTTTCCATTTGCTTCCCTCCAAACCAGAGAAGGATCATAACACCAATGATGACCGCTGTGCGTCCCGGCTGATGAATAAGAGCCGCAACGTCATAACCAACGTAACTGATCGTAAAGATCATGACCGTTTTCCCTGCCATCACCGCAAATAAATATTGAACAATGCTAATTTTCGATAATCCTGCGACAATATTAACAATTGCTGATGGTGTAAAAGGAAAACAAAGAAGCAAAAACACCGGCGCAAATCCGTGCCGGTTCACCCAGTCCATCATCTGTTTAACTTGCTTATTTCTTTGAAAGATTGATAATACTTTTTCACGGCCAAACCGGCGCATTAATAAAAATACGAGAAATGAACCTGTTACGGCACCGCCCCATGAAATAAAGAAACCAAACCATAGTCCGAATGCATTTACATTCGCAAGAACAAATGCAAATAACGGCAGGAAAGGCAAAAATGCTTCAAGAAGCGGCAAAAAAAAGCCGGGGAGTGGTCCGAACGATTCATAGTGATTAATCCATTCCATAATTCTTTCTGTCGAAAACCATTTACTCAATTCCATTCTATAGATCCCTTTCACATTATATCAGCATTTCGAGTCTTTTTCTTCTTCCCTTTCTTTCCTGTCCGCAAACGAAATCATCAACCCTTTACGGCCGCTGACCCACCTTTTTCGTTCCACTTTTTCACCTGTGCTTCCGCAGCCGAATCTCTTTGTTCTTTTTTGCAGTTCCATTGCCAGATGAATTTGGCTGAACAACACAAGAATTGAAGCATTTACTATTGCTTTTTGTCCGTCTTTAAACGTTATTTCTGTCTGCTTTTTCTCCACAGTATTCAAATTCTGGACATGTGCTAAAGAGATCCAGACACAATCAGGTTTTACATGTGACGAAACTGGGAAAAGATAAATACCTCCAACATGATCAATCACAAGAGGAAGTTTCGTTTTTACACCGAGCAGCTGCTTTGATGCTTTCTTTCTGCCATCGTACGTTGACAGGTAATGAAGACAGCTTTTCCGGACGATCGTGAATGTTTTCTCATGAATTAGTTTAGGTTCTTTATAGCTTTCCAACACAATTGTTTTCTGGCCGGAATCAACTGGTTGTAACAGCATTGTATTTGATTGTATACAAAACATTTCATCCGCTTTTTTTGATTTGTTTCGTACCATCGCAACCACCCTTTTCACAGGAAATCCATTACGTTTTCATCGTAACATGTTCTTGTATCTTTGTCCCATTCGTACCAAGATTTAATTTTCTCAAAATTAAAAACTTTCTGTTGATTAGTTCCTTATAATTTCATATAATAAAAAAAAGGTATCAGAGGTGATTAATATGGAAAACAATAATTATTTTGCCGAGATGATGAAGTCCCCGATGCCCCGCGAATTGGAAAAAACAGCTGTAAGTGAATTTATCAGCAGCTTTTTAAATGACATTTTATACAAAAAAGAAAAAGCACAGTTAATGGAAAAAATCGATCAATCTCTTGATAACAGAGATCGTTCCACATTTCTAACTCTTTCAGATGAATTGAAACGTTTGGAGAAAAAATATCAGGCATCATGACTCTCCTTCATATAATTTCCCCAAACGAAAAGAACACCCCAACACTATAACAAAAAAAGCCCCGTATCTACTTGATACGGTGCTTTTTGAGCGCATGCTTCCCCATTCACAGCATCGAAAGAACCGTTAATATCCCAATAGATCCTATGACAGTAAAGATGATATTGGCACCTGTAAAGGCAATAAGAAAGGCAGCTCCCGCCCCGGCAATCCCAAACCATAAATTTTCATGAAATGTTAAAATCCCGGGAAAAATAAGAGCACCGAGTGTTGCGTACGGTACGTTTCGCAAAATTCCCTGCCAGAAAGCCGGCAATTCTTTCCCTTTAAACATAAGAAAAGGCAGCATGCGCGGAATATAAGTGACAGCTGCCATACCAAAAACAATCATCGCCATTTCGGCACTCATAAAGACCGCCCCTTTCTTCTCATTTGATCTGCTGCTTCAATGGCTACAGCAGCCAAAAGTGTCGAAATGATAATGGCCCAGCCTGTTGAAAGTGTGCCAGAATAAATAAAAACACAGTTTAATAACGCTGCCGTTCCGGCTAAAAGAACAGCTTTCATGCTTTGTTTCAGTGAAGGAACCAGCAGTCCGATAAACATCGCATAAAGGGCAATCCCCATGCTTTCTTGTACTACTTGCGGCAATGCATTTCCAGCTATATATCCGAGTCCTGAACTGATGACCCAGCTTGAGTAAGATATGATAACAAGTCCCGCCATATAAAAAGAATTAATCGATCCTTCTCTCATGGCTGCAACAGAAAAGGTTTCGTCTGTTACCCCAAATGCATAGGCAGACTTTTTCCATATGGATTCATTTTCTGCTTTTTCGTTCAATGCCGCTGACATTAAAAAATGACGAATATTTAAGATAAATGTCGTCAGGACAATTTCAAAAATGCCTGTTCCAAGAGCAATTAAATTGAGTGCTATGTATTGTGCTGCACCGGCAAACACAAAAATGCTGAGCGACATTGTTTCAACAAACGAAAGCTCTGCGCTTTTTGCTAAAAGACCGTATGTAAGTGCTGCCGGAAAATATCCAATCGCAATTCCAATGCCTGCGTATAATCCTTCCTTAAATTCGCCGCGACCCGCCACTATTGCTTCCATTTTTCTTTCTCCTGTCTTCATTTTTCTAACAAATTATACCGCTTTGTTTCAACTCCGACAATAAAAATGCGCATATCCTGTTTGATATGCGCCAAGCATTTAAGACTCTTTTACAATTTGGTCTTTTAATGATCTTCTTAATACTTTCCCAGTTGTGTTCTTTGGAAGTTCATCTAAAAACTCAACTGATTTTGGTACTTTATAAGCTGCGAGATGCGCTTTGCAATAATGTATAATCTCTTCTTCTGTCAGCCCTTCTCCTTTTTTCACAACAAATGCGAGAACGGCTTCCCCGTAATCCTGGTCCGGCACTCCTACTGCGGCTGCTTCAATGATATCAGGATGGGCGTACAGTACTTCTTCCACTTCACGTGGATACACATTGTAGCCTCCGACAATCACAAGGTCTTTTTTTCGATCGACTATATAAAAATATCCCTCCTCATCCTGACGGGCAAGATCTCCTGTGTATAACCATCCGTTTCGAATCGCCGCCGCTGTTTCTTCCGGCATTTTATAATAGCCTTTCATAACATTTGGTCCTTTTACAATCAGTTCACCAACTAGACCCGGCCCCATTTCTTCACCGAGTTCATTGACAACTTTGTTCTGTACATTAGAAATTGAACATCCGATTGATCCGGCTTTCCGTGGGCGATCGAGCGGATTAAAACATGTGACCGGACTTGCTTCCGATAAACCGTATCCTTCTGATATTTGCACATTAAACTTTTTTTCAAAGTTTTCAAGTAACGAAACCGGCATAGAAGCACCACCAGAAACACAAAGGCGAATTGATGAAAATTCAGTCGGATCTCCACTTTCAAATTGATATAAAAAATTATACATCGTCGGTACTCCCGCAAAAATGGTCGCCTTATGTTCTTTTACAGCATCAAAAACCTCTTTCGGACTGAACTTTGGCAAAATAACCATTGTCGCACCTTTGACAATTGGAGCATTTAACACAACTGTAAGGCAAAAAACATGAAACATTGGCAAAACAGTTACGACTGTATCCTTTTCTGATATATCAAGGTAGTCAGCAATGTCACGAGCATTAGAATATATATTTTTATGCGTCAGCATGGCTCCTTTTGGCTTACCTGTCGTACCAGATGTGTACAAAATGACCGCTGTATCGTCTTCCTCAATCTCAGGTTCTACAAAAATCGATTTATTCTGGAGTAAATAAGAAAACGTTTTCATTTTAGGGTATATGGAAGAAATAGATTGTTCCACACCAGCTGCCCGTTCATCTCCCGATTCACATACAATATACTGCTCAATTGAAGGCAGGTGTGCGTGCAACTTTTCAGCAGCTGGCAATAGAATGTCCAGCAGTACAACCGCTTTTACATCTCCATTTCTCAAAATATAGCTAATCTCATCGGGTGTATAAATCGGATTGACTGGAATGACTGTCAATCCAGCACGCAAAGCGCCGTACAACGAAACGATAAAGTGAGGTGAATTTCCCAGCAAAAGAGCAATATGATCCCCTTTTTTCATACCAGCCATTTGAAGTCCCGCCGCAAACCGATCAACAGATTCATTTAGTTCCCTATAGGTGACTGACTGACCCAAAAACGTATATGCCATTTTGTCCGCTTTGGTCGCTGCTGTTTGTTCAAGTGCTTTTGCCGCATTCATCCTTCCATCCCCTTTTCACAAATGAATAGTCATTCATTTTTCTACATTTAATTATACAGGACATAAAAAAAAGCCGCAACCTGCGGCTTACAATCCGATCTCTAAATTTTCACGAGCCAAAACAACCGTGCCATCAAATTGTTTTGCTGCTTCTTCTTTTAACCGTTCAATATCGCCAAAATGAGGCAAATGTGTCAGTACCAGTGTTCTAACGCCAGCCATTTGCGCAACGATACCTGCTTCTTCTGACGTCATATGACCGACGGATAATCCATCCATTCCTTGGTAAAGATTGCTTTCAGCGAGCAAAACATCCGCACCTTCCGCAAACTCGCCCATTTCTTTTTTAAATGATGTATCCGCTGTATATACAATCGTATGTCCTCCTGCTGAAATACGCATTGCATAACAAGGTGCCGGATGATTGGTTTTCATAAAGGTAATGATGAATGGTCCTATAGAAAGTGAACGATCAGGGTCATAGGCAATGCCAGTGGTAATGTTTTTGTATGTAAGTGTTTGAAATTTTGAATCTTCCTGGTGACCGTAAATAGCAAGCGGCTGATCCCGCGTTTTCTCGGTAAAAGAATCGATTAACAATGCGTACTGCAGTACACCGATATCCGCAATATGGTCGGCATGGTAATGAGATAAAATAACTGCTCCAAGACCGGCCGGTTTCGTATGGTTTTGAAGTTTTGATAGCACTCCGCTCCCGCAGTCTATCAATAACGTAAATCCATCCTCTTCAATTAAATAACCACTGCTCGCTTCATTTACTTTCGGGAATCCTCCCCAACATCCAATAACTGTTATATTCACTCTTCTGCCCCTCTCTTTTCCATAGTATTCCCTTTTTTCTAAAAATTAAAATATTTTTATGGAAAATGGTTGACGCCCCCTTATCTGTTATAATACAATACATACAACAAGTTAAACAGTTATATAACAAAAAGGAGCGGATTTTATGATTACGAACATCGTTGAATTTTTCAAAAACTTGCCGGCTAAACAATGTGCTAAATGCGGCTCTCACATTGAAGAGCAGCATGACTGCTACAGCAATACATGCCACTCTTGCTCCAATATTAAAGAACTTTAATATTGGGACCAATTCCATGAAAAAACACCGGCTACGCCTTGGCCGGTGTTTTTGCTGTTTAGTTTTCATGATGATGTTCGATTTTTTTATTGTTTTTCGTTTCCGCCGGAACTGCTGCGTCTCCAATGGCAATTGGCGCTTTAGGCATCGTATGGAGACCGCGTGCCGTGACATGAACCTGTACGTGGTATAAAGCTTCCTCACTGAACGTTTTTTTAATCGAATAGACACCCTTGCCTTCTGATTCTGCCTCAATCATTTCACTATCTTCTTTCACTCCGTCTTTCCATATTTCATATTTTACTTCGTCAGCATCACCCACTGCTTCACCGCTTTGTGTAACAGTTGCTGTCATCTCTACCGCTTCATTTAATGGAGCCTTTGCAGGAACTGTTAACTCTACATGAACCGGTTCGGTTGTCGATACTGTATTTTCTTTCTTTTCTTCACCGATGCACGCCGAAAGTACGAGTATGATTCCGATGAAGAGCAGCGCCAAATATTTTTTCATTATTTAGTCTCCTTTACGTTAGTACAGGCAATAAAATGATAACCGTTGTTCCTTCGCCCTCCATACTTTCGATTCGCAATTCACCGTCATGCAGCTCAATGATTTGTTTGACGATTGATAACCCGAGTCCGCTTCCTCCGTCGTTTCGTGTGCGTGCTTTATTCACACGGTAAAATCGCTCAGTTATACGAGGCAGCTCTTCTTCCTGGATCCCAACTCCATTGTCACAAATAAGTAATTTCATAGTTTCTTTTTCCTGTATCATCGTAATCTGAATCATACCGCCTTTATTCGAATAGCGTATGGCATTGTCAAGAATGTTTGTCATGACCTGTTCTAGCCGTCCTTCATCGCCGTTAACAATAACATCTTCGTCAATGTTCAGGTCAAAATGGATCATCTTATTTTTTGCTGCAGGGCGAAATGTTTCAACGGTCCGATAGACAATTTCGGCAAACGGCAGCGGCATTTTATCCACTTTCATCTTGCCCGAATCCAGCCGAATCAGTTCGAGCAGGTCGTTGACAAGCCGTTCCATCCGTTTAGACTCACGATGAATGATGGCAATCTGTTTTTCCTTTCCTTCCATGCCGTTCATTGCTGCTTCGCTGTATCCCTTTATGTAGCTGAGCGGTGTCCGAAGTTCATGTGAAACCGTTGCCAGAAATGTTTTTCTAAGCTCATCTTCTGTTTCAATGGCATTTGCCATTTCATTGAATGTTTTAGAGAGCATTCCAAGTTCATCATTAGACCTCTCCGACACTCTGGCTGAATAGTCGCCTTTCGACAATCGAACAGCAGCGGACTGCATATCTTTTAACGGTTTTGTGAGGTGCCGTGTCCATTTCATACCGGCTGCCAATAAAAAACTCATGATGACAACTGCCCCTGCTGTCCAGTATATGACTAAACTTGAAGCAAGTTCATCAATTCGCTCGAGCGGAACGTATAAATAAATTATCCCGTTTAATTTCCTGTCTTCTAACAGGGGAACGATAATCGAAATGATCTGTCTGTCAAATCTTTCTGAATAACCTGTTTCTTCGATGATTTTATTTTGTAAAAGCTGCTCCCTCTCTTCCGGACCGATGAGTGTATCATAATCCGCTTCATATGGAATGCAGGCGGCTAATTCACGCGGATTGCGAACAGCAAATGCTTCAAAATGAGACTTTTCACTAAACCAATTCACCTGATCGATAAATGTCTGATCGAGTTCTCCTCCTTCATAATCATAAGCCAGCTTTTTAGCCGTTGACACGAGTTCTTCTTTCACACTATCAACGTATAACTTTTCGTATAAGATGTAAGCAAGACCGAATGCAGAACCGACTGTAACGATAACAAATACAAGAAACGTAAGCCACAATTTTTTCGAAAGTGTCATCATGCACCATCCGAAAACTTATAGCCAATTCCCCATACTGTCTCAATGAGGAAGCCTTCTGTACCAAGTTTCATACGCAGCGTTTTCACATGCGTGTCAACAGTTCTTGTACCGCCGCTGTAATCCGCACCCCAAACCATTTCAAGCAATTCTTCACGTGAAAAGGTACGACCTGGTTTTTTGGCCAGTAAAATAAGCAAATCAAATTCTTTCATCGTCAATGGAACAGAGGTCTTCTCCACTTTCACTGATCTCGCCGGAACATTCACTTTCAATGTTCCTTTTTGGATAAATTCCTTATCATCGTCTGACATGCCTGTCCGCCTAAGCAGCGCTTGAATACGAGCCGTCATTTCACCCGGCGAAAATGGCTTGACTATGTAGTCATCGCCGCCCAGACCAAAGGCACGCACTTTCTCCCACTCTTCTCCTCTTGCCGTTAAAAAGACAATCGGCACATTGCTGTATGACCGAATCGATTCGCAAAGGGCAAATCCATCTTCTCCAGGCATCATAACGTCGAGTATGACAAGGTCTGGTTTCTTTATTTTTATTATTTGCTCTGCTTCTTCACCATTAAGCGCCGAACTAACCGTATACCCGGCGTTTTCAATATACATGGAAACGAGATCAATCATATCCTGTTCATCATCAACGATCAATATATGCTGCATCCCTGTCACCATCCTTCACAAAAATCAAAAAAGGTCCTTCACCTGCTTTAATCGTTTTCAGTAATGTTAAGGTCTTTTCTTCATAAAAAGAAAGTTTCCCGCTGTCATAACCCGCTGAAATAATTTGATCATCAAAAAAAGAAATAGTAAACGGGTTTGCCGGTGCTTCCCGCTGTGCAATTTTTTTTCGGTCAGGATCAAAAGCATAAATTGTATTTGATCCGTGACTGACTGCATACATGTAGCCATTTTTCCCTGTAAATGCAACGGGCATTACCGGTGCATCTGCTGTGGCGGTTAATGAGCCTGTTTCCAAAGAGTAGATATGAATCGTTTCCCCAGCCTCAGGGCCATAGCCATGACCGCCTACCCATATCTCATTTTTTGATTTATCAACAGCCATTCCTGTCGACGATGTCGGAATAGCTAATTCCCGCTTGACTTCATGCGTATAAATATCCAATTCTGACAAAACGGTATCTTGGTAATTAATAACATACAGTTTTTTGTTATGTTCCAGCATTGTCATCGGGTATTTCCCTGTCTTTACCCTTTTTATTTCCTTACCGTCTGTCTGAAAAAAATGAACAGACCGGTCTTCTTTTACCGAAAGCGCCACTTCGTCTGTTTCTTTTATGTAGACGGCTCCTGTCACGCCTGCCGGCACTTCCCACCGATCCAGCTCTTTTCCTTCACTAATCGAATAAATGGCTGCATAATCAAGTTCAGTTCCAAATAACAAAAGCTGGTTACCGTCAGGGAATAAAACACCGCCTGTGTACATATCCTTAAACAGCCATTCTGCCATGACAGAACCTTCTTTATTGATAAAGGTTAATCCCGGTTCACGTATGTTCAGCAATGCCGCAAATTCATTCTCTTTAACAGGAGTATAAGACGCCTGACTGCACCCGGAAAGAAATAAAATAATGACAAGTAATTTCTTCAAATAGACAACTCCTTCCCGCGCTTCTTTTAATTATAAAGAATACGTGTGAAATAAGTATGAAAAATTTTTGGCAATTAAACATGCTATTTGCAGGATCGCTTTTAGGTATTCACCATCCGTACTCATTGACCAACAATAAAAGCGGAATTCGATTTAGTCGAATTCCGCTTACGTTCATACAGGCTGTCCTGTCCGTAAATAATATAATACTTTTTCAACAGCATCCTCACCCTGGTCAATGCAGTCAGGTATGCCAAGACCATTGAAAGAACTTCCTGCCATATAAAGGCCGGGCAATTCATTCACTATATAGCCTGATATAGCAGCAAGACGTTCTTTATGTCCGACGATATATTGAGGCATCGCTTCATGCCAACGGCTAATGATCGTAAATTCAGGCTTTCCTGTAATGTCCATCATCCTGTTTAAGTCGCCCAAAACAATGCGTTCAATATCCGCGTCTGGCAAATCCACTACTGCTTCATCGTTAGCACGACCGACATAGCAGCGAAGAAGTACTTTGTCATCCGGGGTTGTATGCGGCCATTTTTTATGTGTCCATGTGCACGCTGTAATCGTATAATCACTGTTTCTCGATACGACAAATCCGGTACCGTCAAATCTTTCTTTCACGGCTGATGCAGGAAATGCCATCGCGACCGTTGCAACAGTGGTTGCCGGCATTTTGCGAAAGACATCGAAAAAGTCGTAATCAGGAAGCATAGCAGGCAAAACCGTATGGGGAACGGTTGAAATAATGCTGTCAGCTTCTATTGTTTGTCCAGAAGACAAATGTAATAAATAGCGGCCGTCTGGTTGACGTTCAATACGATTGACGGACGTATTTTTTAAAACAGAATTCGGGACGAGTTTTGCTTCTATTCCTTTAACAAGTGACTCCAAACCGTCTGTTAACGTTAAGAAAATGCCTTTTTTCTTCTCGCTTGGAGCCGGATGCTTCGGCGTCGGCGCCAGTTTTTTCATACCTCGGACGAGACTGCGGTGATTCTGTTCAGCATGATAAAAGTTTGGAAAGGTGGCCATTAAGCTTAAATTATCAATGTCCCCGGCATAAATACCTGATAAAAGCGGCTCAATTAAGTTTTCGACCACTTCATCACCGAGACGGCGCCGGAAAAAATGACCGAGTGACTGGTCCGCTATCGGTTTTGATTTTGGCAAAATGAAGTCAGCTGACGCCCGTACTTTTCCAGGCAAGGAAAAAAGACTGCTCGTTGCGAAAGGAGCCACTTTCGTTGGTACACCCATAACAGCTCCTTCAGGCATGGAATGAAGCTTTTCACCTACGAGCACATACGCTTTTCCTGCTGCATTATTCGTCAGTAAATGATCGACCCCTGCTTCTTTTGCAAGTCGCGCCGCACTCGTTTTGCGCTCTAAAAAGGAGTCTGGTCCCCGCTCAATAATAAAGCCGTCCCTTTTCACCGTTTGAATTTTCCCGCCTAGACGGTTTGATGATTCAATTAACGTTACGTCAATAGGCTGCTCTGTCTGTTTTTGTAAATAAAATGCAGCCGCAAGACCGGTAATGCCGCCACCGATGACCACTACTTTTTTTCGATTGTCCTCCACAAGATCGCCTTCTTTTTAAATTTTTCCATTTCCTTCCAAATGTTTCATCACAACATCACCAAGCGCCTCAATAAATTCCGGACGTGCATTTGGCATTGGCGGGCGGTAATAGGCTGCCCCTACTTCATCCGTCACAACTTTACACTCGTAATCATTATCATAAAGCACTTCAAGATGATCGGCGACAAATCCTGCCGGCACATAAACAAAGGCTTTATATTCATTCGTTTTATATAGATCGCGTGTTAAGTCCTGAACGTCCGGTCCAATCCATGGCTCCGGTGTATTCCCTGCACTTTGCCAGCCGACAGCATACCGCTCAACACCCGCAGCACCCGCAAGCAGGTCAGCGGTTTCTTTCAGCTGCTCCGGATACGGATCTCCTGCCGCAATAATTTTTTTAGGTAGACTGTGTGCAGATACGATTAAAACGAAATGTTCTTTTTCTTCGTCTGTCATGGACGCAACCGTTTCTTTAATTTTGTCTGCCCAGTATTGAACAAATTTTGGTTCATGGTACCAGCTTTCAATTGATGTAATCACCGGACCGCCAATTTTTGCTGATTCTTCTGCCGCACGGTTGTTGTATGATTTTACGCTGAATGTTGAGAAATGCGGCGCCAAAACGATCGAAACCGCTTCTTCAATACCGTCGTTTTTCATTTGCTGTACGGCATCTTCAATAAACGGTTCGATATGTTTTAAACCGATATACATTTTAAACTCAATATCATCCTGCATTTTATTTAAAAATGCTTCCAGCTCTTTTGCCTGGTCTTCCGTAATTTTCGCAAGTGGAGAGATCCCCCCGATTGCTTCGTAGCGGCTTTTCAAATCATCCAGCATTTCCTGGGAAGGCTTGCGCCCGTGACGGATATGTGTGTAATAACGTTCAATATCATCTTCTTTATATGGCGTGCCATACGCCATGACAAGAAGGCCCATTTTTTTCTTTGTCATGCTTTTCCCACCTTAATTAATAATCAATTCTCCTTATTTTGACACGGATGAACAACTTTGTTCAAAAAAGAAAGCTTATTTTGCACTGTATTCGTGTACGAATGCCGTCAAACGCTTCAACGTATCCGGGTCTACTTCAGGAAAAACGCCATGTCCCAGATTAAAAATGTGGCCAGGCTGTGCAAGCCCTTGATCTAGAATGGCTTTTGTCCGCTCTTCAATTACCTCCCATGGGGCAAGGAGGATGGACGGATCAAGATTTCCCTGCAATGTTTTTGTTAAGCCCATAGCTCGTGCTTCATTGATTTGCAGACGCCAGTCAAGACCGACGACGTCAAGCGGCAGATCATGCCACTCTTTGGCGAGATGGCTCGCACCGACACCGAACATAATAAGTGGCACATTTTCACTTCCAAGCTCGCCGAAAATACGCTCCATAACCGGCTTAATGTATGTACGGTAATCCGCTACATTTAAAGCACCAACCCATGAATCAAAAATTTGAATCGCTTTTGCACCTGCTTTTACTTGCGCACGCACATATGTAACGGTCATTTCGGCAAGCTTGTCCATAAGGGCATACCACGCTTTTGGTTCTGCGTACATAAAGGCTTTCGTTTTATTATAGTTTTTTGAAGGGCCTCCTTCGATCATATAGCTGGCGAGGGTAAACGGCGCACCCGCAAAACCAATAAGCGGCACATTCAGTTGCTCTTTTGTCAACAGCCGAATTGTCTCAAGAACGTAAGGAACGTCGCTTTCCGGATCAATTTCCCCTAGTTTCTCAACATCCGCTGCGGAACGGATCGGGTTGGAAATGACAGGTCCAATGCCTGACTTTATGTCTACGTCTACACCGATGGACGGAAGCGGTGACATAATATCTTTGTATAAAATCGCTGCATCTACATCATATTGCTCGACTGGCAAACGTGTTACGTATGCACAGATTTCCGGTTGATGTGTAATTTCAAACAGCGAATATTTTTCTTTTAACTTCCGGTATTCGGGCTGAGAACGCCCAGCCTGACGCATGAACCAGACCGGTGTGTAATCGGTCTTTTCACCACGCGCCGCTTTTATAAATGTATCATTAATTTGCCTCATATTAATTGAGTGCCACCTTTCCAGATTAGAATCACTATTAACTATTATATCCCACCATCCCATTGTTTTCACTAAAAGGTTGTGTAATTCGAAAAATCGCCAAATCGTACAGTGTACAAGAGTTAAAAATGGCAGAACTTGCAATGATCAATATATACTTGAAATGGAGGTGATCAGGATGAATGTGTTCATTACAAGCGGCACATACGATTTTTTGAAAACGATTAAAAAGAAGAATTCGGGAGAAAAAATGGTCTTGATGGAAGGCGCTGAAGGAGCGGCACTGGTTCATGAAACAAATGGAAAGACCGTTTTTGCGTCTCCACGCCGTTACGAAGTCGTGGATGCAGCCGGTGAAATCGCTGAACATGGATATGTTGTCTTAAACAATATTCCAGTAACTGATGAGGGACGTCCATTATTTGAACACCGCTTCAAAAACCGTGCCGGCGCAATTGAGAATGAAGCAGGGTTTGTGGCGATCCGTGTACTGCGTCCTCTCGATTCTAACACATACGTAATCTATACACAGTGGAAAAATGCAAAAGCATTTGAAAACTGGAAAACGTCTGACGCATACAATCAAGCACATAAAAAACGCGGCACAGAAGAAGGCCTTGATAAACGGCCAAATATCTTTTCCGGTTCATCTTATATCACAGTGTATACCATTCCTGAAGAACAGTAATTAATAAAAAAGCTGCCCTCATTGAATTGAACCCAAAAAGGTAGACACTTTTATTCAGTTAGGCAGTACTTAGGGTGACGTCCCATTTTTATCGTTTAGTACGTCCAGTTTAAACGGCAAGCAATAGGATGGAAACCGTTTGTCAAACGTTTTCCCCCATGTACTTCATGTTGTTTCACCCAGTTACTTATTACAGGTAAACTCACAAGAAAGAATTTTGAACGAGAGTGGATACTTTCTTTTCCGGGTTGATACCTTAAGAGTCCTATAAAAACTGCACCTCCAGTTGTTAGATGATGTCTAACCATTGGGGTGCAGTCCATATCAGAGCTTCTTGCTTTCTCCCATTATATGCGCCTCATTTTCGCTAGACGTGCCGGTGCATACACGTTAACAAACAAAATAGAAAATGCGATGGAGGATGTTAGGACAATCCCAGCACCTACCAGTGTCCCATTTTGAATTGACGCAATGCTGAATAAAACAGACTGTATGATCATAAGACGCTGAAGCAGTTTTTGTACCGCCTTACTTTTTTCACCCTCACCTTCAGGATAAAGACGCGGCCAGATAATGTGATCATGACGCACAGCAATGGGTATAAGCTGAAATCCTGTTAAATACACAAAGAGAATCGCAACAATAAGCTGCATGGTGAGTGTTCCGCTGAACAAAATAATGACCGCTGCTATAATGGACAAACGGAGATACAAACCAAAATATTCATTCATTCGGACAAACGTACGGAACAGCAAATAAACATGTATTCCGCTTTTCGAACCCGGAAGGAGTCTGTCCAGCCAAGCCCGTCGTTTTGCTGTACCTCGCAAATGCGGAACATCAGTAAACATATTCGCAATCCGATAAAAGCCAGCAAGCCTCTTTTCTTCAAGCTCAGCTAGCAGTTCCCACTTAAGAGGGCGGCTCCCCTGACGTCTTACATGTGAAAACCATAAGAGCATAAATAAGACGGTAAGCCCGGCAACGGAATAATACCCGGAAAAAACAGCATATAATACAGCAAAACTTTGTAACAGCCTCACAATAATATCCATCACACGTGTATCATTTGACGGCAAATTGAGCGCATACAGCCGGCAATATAAGTTCCAGAGTTTCACGGCAAGAAGCACAGCTAAAAAGAAGAAAAAGTTTCCAAACCCTGTATTTTGTGATGCCGCATACATCGGCATGGAAAACGCCAGGAGTGCAGCGAGGATATAACTCTGCGCTGCAAAACTTGTCCAGACGGCTTTTTGTAAATAAGGGGGCATCTCTTCTTCAATTGGCAGTAAATAAACTGTATCAGGCCGCTTTATGTACGTATAAACTGGACTCCACAGCAGTACGCCGGCCATTGCAGCCGCCATAAAAAGCGGTGCCGGGAATGTTTCGTCAATCGTTTCAACCCAGCCGCTGTAATAATAAAGCGTGGCACCCAAGGCAAAAACAAGGACAAATAAAAGGTGGTCATTTAACATATACCGCGTATATTTTCGTACTTCAGCGTAATACGACGTGACCCGTTCTTTAAAAAGTGCATCCGCAGAAAATTTCATCGTGTCTCTTCCTTTGTGAGTTCTACGTAAATATCGTCAAGTGCTGCACCCGGCATATTGAATTCACGTCGAAGCTCGTCCATGGTCCCTTTTGCCCTTACTCTGCCTTCATGCAATATAACAAATTTATCGCAGTATTTTTCTGCCGTAGCCAGAATGTGTGTCGACATTAAAATACCGGCTCCGCCTTTTTTCATTTTGTCCATCCAGTCCAGCAATGACCGGATGCCGAGCGGATCAAGGCCAACGAATGGCTCGTCAATAATATAAAGCGACGGCTCGGTTAGAAACGCGCCCATAATCATGACTTTTTGCTTCATTCCTTTTGAAAAATGAGCTGGAAACCATTTCATTTTGGATTCGAGCCTGAATTCTTTTAGCAGCGGCCCGATTCTTTTTTCATATTCTGAATCTGATAACCCGTACGCCATTGCAGTCAACCGCATATGTTCCTCCAGCGTTAACTCATCATATAAGACAGGCGTTTCCGGTACAAAGGAAAAATGACGGCGGTAGCCAGACGGGCCTTCTTCTAGTGTCCGTCCGTTAATCTGAACATTCCCTTTCACCGGTTCCATTAAGCCGATAATATGCTTAATCGCCGTACTTTTTCCGGCACCGTTCAAACCGATCAGCCCGACCAGCTCGTTTTTGCCGACTTCAAACGACACATTATGCAAAACCGGCTTACGCGTATAACCGCCAGTCAAATCTTTCACTGATAATAAAGACATATACAACGTCCTCTCCTTCTAAATCCGTTACATATATTGTATCAAAATAAGAAGATGAGCACATAGTTCCCCACCTGCTGATTATGTGCTAAAATTTTGACAATGAATCATAAAGGAGTGTTTGATCATGGGTGATTGTATTTTTTGCAAGATCGTAAACGGTGACATCCCATCAGCAAAAGTATATGAAGATGAAAATGTGTATGCATTTCTTGACATTAGTCAAGTGACGAAAGGCCACACACTAGTTATCCCGAAAGTACATAAAGAAAATATATTTGAACTCACACCTGATATGTCGGCACCTTTATTTGAATCGGTCAAAAAAGTAGCCGATGCCATTCATGCCGCTTTTTCACCAAAAGGATTAAATTTGCTGAACAATAACGGGAAAACAGCAGGCCAGACCGTATTTCATTATCACATGCATTTAATTCCGCGTTATGGATCAGAAGATGGCTTCCACCCCGTCTTTAAAGAAAACAGCCAATCATATGATTTAAAGGAAGTCGCAGCGGCGATCAACGCTCAGCTATAAGTGGAGAGTAAAATGGCAGCCGCCATTAACAGTGCACCCATTGCACCGATCTGTCCCGCTCTTTTTTTCAAACATATAGCTTCCGCTGGCACGCTTTTTTTTGCTGCATTTACATGGTAAAGCATGCTCGCAAAAAGAATCCATGCAAACGAAAACAACCCGAATATAAGTCCTGTCATCTTTTTCGCTCCTTTGCACGTTTGCAACCCATGGAATTCGGGAAAAGCTATTCAATATATATATTCAGTTTGGAACAGGTAATGACTAACGAGGTGAAAATATGAATAAAAAAGCTTTGTTTACAGGTTTACTTGCAGGACTTGCGGGAGGTGCTGCAGCGGCCCTTTTAAAAGCACCCGTGAGTGGACGGGAAACACGCGGGAAAATGAAAGATGCCCAAGTCTCAGCTAAACTTACGATGATGGAAATAAGAGACAATGCCGGTCAGGTTAAAGAGTCCGTGAAGCGCCTTATTGACACAGCAAAAACAGACATTCCGGAAATGGTTAATGATGTGAAAGTAAATGCTGCACTATGGAAAGAAAGCATTGAGCCTCATAAACAAGCATTACAAACTGAAATTTCCGGAATTCAAAGCACGGTTGAAGATTTGCAAAAAAGTCTCCCACAGCCTTCTCCAAAAAAGTAAGCGTACAAGCAGAGGATGCAAAGCTTCCTCTGCTTGTTTTTTTATTATCAGCCATTTTGAAAATTTCGTGAATTTTCTCTTTCCATTTTTTTATTTTATTGGCATAATATAAGACAATCAGTCTTCTTCAATTTGGGGTGGGAAAAATAGCTAAAGAAGGTGCGAATATGTCAAATCATCAATATACGATGAAAGAAGCGTTTATATTTAGTCAGAGAATGGCACAATTATCAAAAGCACTCTGGAAAGCTGTCGAAAAAGATTGGCAGCGCTGGATTAAACCGTATGATCTAAACATTAATGAACATCATATTCTATGGATTGCGCATCATTTAAAAGGCGCCTCCATTTCCGATGTCGCTAATTTCGGTGTGATGCACGTCTCAACCGCTTTTAATTTTTCAAAAAAGCTTGAAGAGCGTGGACTGTTGACTTTTTCAAAAAAAGAAGATGATAAACGAAACACATACGTAGAACTAACAAAAGAAGGCGAACAGCTTATATTCGACTTAATGGAGCAGTACGATCCAGAAACGAACCTTGTGTTTGAAGGAAGTGCCCCGCTTCGTGAATTATTCGGAAAATTTCCTGATCTCGCTGAACTGATGGCGATTATTAAAAATATTTACGGCGATGACTTCATGGACATTTTCGAAAAATCGATTCATAACATTGAAAAAGATTTTGATGAGGAAAACGGTAAGTTGAGTAAATCCGAAACGTCAAAAACATCCGGCTAGGTAAAATGCCGGATGTTTTTATTTTCTATAAAATTATTCTTGCTTTTTATGTGCCACCGTCGTAAATTATGTAGGCAATGAATTAATTTTTAGCAAGGCGGAGGTTACGTTTTTATGAAATGCTGGCGGACGTTTAATTTTGAAAAAACGTACGGGTTCAACAAGCTGTTCGTCGTCTCTATACTGACAACGCTTCTCTTCTTTTCAGTCGCCTTTTCATCCATGCAGTCGTACTACTCAGAAACGTTGCATACACCGGGATTTCCCTGGTTTGCTGTCGGTCTTCTAGCCGTTTACCCGCTTCATAAATTGATCCACCTCGTTCCTGTGATCAATCGCCGATTAAAATTAACATGGGAACGGAAATATACATTTTTGCCTGTTTTGACGGTTACAATACGCAAGCCCGTCTCGAAAAACCGCTTTATGATCTGCTTAACATTGCCATTTTTCGTCATGACGCCTTTGCTTCTTGCCGGGGGGGCCATGCTCCCGCATTATTTGCACTATTTTACAATGGCAGCGGCATTCCATACCGGTATTTGCGCGTTTGATTTTCTATATTTAAAAGCGATTTTGTCATGTCCTAAGAATGCCTTCATTGAAGAAGACATGCAAGGTTTTGAGATTTTAATTCCGGATGAATCCCCCGCATGGCACTGATGCCGGGGGTTCTGTTTTCAATTTATCCCGTAGTTTGATATAGTTATGAGTACAAGGAAAAAAGGGGGAAATTGTGTAAAATGATCGGGCTTATGATTACTTTTATCATCTTTTCAATATTCATTCTTTACCATATAAATCGAATGACAAATCTTCTTTGTATTCAAAAGGAAATTCCAGAAGAACGCCATGCGAAAATTTTTCGGACAGTAAATATTTTAATTGTGATTTTATTATCCACATCTTATATCGAAATCTTGTATGTATAGACCCGCCTATCATTTGAATGACGGGTCTTTTCTTTTACATGGACTGGAATTATGTTATAGTTGTGTTTGATATAAAGACTAAATACGCCGGCCTAACATACAGGGCGGCCGATAATCAGGGAGTTGTTATTTGCATGAAGAAATGGGTACTGCCTCTTTCACTGGCAGCAGGTGTTTTAGCACTTTCCGGCTGCGGTGGAGCAAGTGAGGGAAACGTCATCGCGACATCAAAAGCGGGCGACGTTACCGATATGGAATTGTATGCAGAAATGAAGGACAAATTTGGTCCGCAAATGGAGCAGGCACTGCAGGAAATTATGCAGAAAAAAGTCCTCTCTGAAAAATATGAAATAACGGATGAAGAACTGGAAAATGAAGTGAAAACAGCGAAGGATCAGCTTGGTGACCAGTATGAAATGTTTTTGGCACAGTATGGGCTTGATGAAGATGGCTTTAAAGAATTTTTGAAGCTTGAGCTTCTTCGCGAAAAAGCCGCTCTTGCGGACGTAAAAGTAACAGATGATGAAGTAAAAAAATATTATGATGAGTGGCAGCCTGAAATTAATGTGAGCCATATTCTCGTTGAAGAAGAAGCGAAAGCAAAAGAATTGAAACAAAAGCTGGCTGATGGCGAGGACTTTGCCAAACTGGCTAAGGAAAATTCTACCGATCCTGGTTCCGCTGAAAATGGCGGCAGTCTCGGGTGGATTGATAATGCTGGACGTACACAATTCGTTCCTGAATTTACAGAAGCACTTGGCAAACTAAAAGTAGGTGAAGTGAGTGAACCGATTAAATCGGATTACGGTTACCACATTATTAAAATTACCGAACAAAAAGAAAAAGGATCTTTCAATGAATTAAAAGATCAAATGACGAAAGAATTGAAGGAATCAAAAGTTGATACAGAGGCACTTCAAACAAAGCTTGATGAAGAAATGAAAGCCGCTGATGTAAAAGTAACGGACGAGGACTTAAAAGGCGCATTTGAAACAGAAGAAGAAACAACAAAAGAAAATGACGCCGCGAAAGAAGAAAAATAATCAACAAAAAAGCACCTTTAATAGGGTGCTTTTTTGTTTTACTTTGAAAAATGAGGTTTATAAAACGACCTGTTATCAAGCGGAAAAATCCTTTCGGTAAACTCACCGGGCTTTGTTCGTTCCAGCGCCCGATCCAGCATGTTCATTTTTGCATCAAGGTTATCGATATAATGCAGCATTTCCGCTTCTTTAATCATTGGAGGCTTTGGACTTCCCCACTCTGCTTTCCCGTGGTGGGAGAGGACAATGTGCTGAAGAACCATCACTTCTTCTCCCTCGATACCAAGCTCTTTTGCCGTCTGGCCAATTTCGTTCACCATAATCGAAATGTGTCCGATTAAGTTCCCTTCTGCTGTATACGTCGTCGCGATTGGACCTGATAATTCCGTTACTTTCCCAAGGTCATGTAAAATGACGCCTGCATAGAGTAAATCGCGGTCGAGCGTTGGATAAAGATCCGCAATTGATTTCGCTAGTTGTAACATTGAGACAACATGATACGCGAGTCCGGATACAAATTCATGATGATTTTTTGTCGCTGCCGGATATTCAAGAAATTCATGATGGTACTTTTTTAATAAAAAGCGGGTAATGCGCTGGATGTGCGGATTTTTCATTTCAAAAATAAACTGGGTAATGATATCTGCCATTTCTTCCTGGCTGAGGGGTGCAGTTTCGACAAAATCACCTGCATCCATTCCATCCTGAGGGGATGCCGGACGAATTTGACGAAGTTTTAACTGCATACGTCCGCGATAGTTTTGAATTTCCCCCGCTACTTTCACAATCGTCTGCGGCGCGTACATTTTCACGGTTTCGTCTTTTGCATCCCAAAGTTTCGCTTCAATCTCACCACTCGTATCTTGCAGCATAAGGGTTAAATATGGATTTCCGTTCACTGCTGTGCTTTTTACAGCAGATCGAATCATCAAAAAGCAATCCACACTTTCTCCTGCCTCATACTGTGTAATTCCTTTATCCAAATCGTCGTCCTCCTCATGGCACTCTTCACTTTATTATATCATGGATCATACGTTCTTTTCGTCTTTCTATGCTTTTTTCTATATTGGATTTTGTGTACAATAATCGTATCACGTCTTAAGGGGGATTGGGTAATGAAAATGTATAAACTAACCGTGTTTGAAAAAAACGGTAAAAAATTACTGGATGAATCATTTGAAGCAAAAAAGGATGATGAGGCAAAAGATCGCTGCGCCCAGCTATTGCATGAACATGCGTATGAAAAGAGAACATACCGGTGCACTTCACCTGAGGGAAAACTTCTTCTATTCCACTCATAAAGGAAAGCGCATTCAAATTAATGAATGCGCTTATTCTTTATTTATTGAAAACCGGTTTTCTTTTTTCCAAAAAGGCCTTTATGCCTTCTTGATGGTCATTCGTTTCTCTCATTTTCAACTGGCCGTGTTTTTCTAGCTCCAATGTTTTTATTAGCTGCGGCCGATTTAAATCCGCCATAATCTTCTTTGTTTTAATCATCGCTTGGAGTGGCTTCTGACTGAGTTCTTCGATGAGATAAGCTACTTCTTCCTGCATCGCCCCAGATGCGACAGCACGGTCAGCAAGTCCCATTTCCGCAGCTTCCGTACCGCTCATTACTTTTCCATCCCATATTACTTTTTTTGCTTTCACTGGACCGAGACGCCTCTCCAGCATAAAATGACCTCCGCCATCTGGAATTAACCCGATGCCAATAAAATTCATGGCCACTTTTGAATCTGTTTCACACATGACATAATCGGCTGCAAGTGCAATGCTCAAGCCGAGACCGGCAGCGGCACCGTGAATGGCCGCAATTGTCAATTTTGGCATGGAGTAAAACGCCAGCGTAATGTCCGATATTAAATCCATAATGCTGTTAAACTGTTCTTCATCTGCTTCCGATAACATTTCTTTTATATCCCCGCCAGCTGAGAAAACGGAGCCCGAACCAGACAAGACAACCATTTTCACGTCGCCATTTCCACTAATATCTTTTATACAGCTGTAAAATTCCTTCATCAATTCTGTGTTAAGTGCGTTCATCGACTTCGGCCGGTTAAATTGAATATACGCTGTCTCTCCTTCAATTGAACAAAGCACATTTTCCATTTTTTCGCCTCCTGTCATTCTATATTTATCATACAAAAAATGAACAACTATTCATAGTTTTTCGCAAAAAAAGACCCGTGTTCTTATCGGGTCGTGTATTCTATCGAAAATAGTTTATTCAATTTTTCAATTTTTTTATCTGTATATTCCACAAACCGTTCGTTATATGATTTCGGATCTTTTGGATTGGCAAACTGTTCAATTTTACCCGTTTCCGGATCGATAAACTTGCTTGCCGCTCCGCAGCCGATCCCAATAATGGTCTGCATTTCTTCCATGATCATAATGTTATAAATACTTTCCTGTCCCGGAATGGCGTAGCCGACATTTTCAAGATTGCCGACGATGTTTTTCTGGCGGTATAAATAATATGGCACATAGCCATGCTTTCCTGTCCAGTTTTCTGCCATTTCCATCATTTTCTCCGCTTCATTACGGTCCGCTACTTTATATTTGTCCCGGTTTTGTGTCATTTCTGACGCTCGTTTAAATGACAGTGTGTGTACAGTGAGTGATTCCGGCATTAACTTCTCTGTTTCATCAAGTGTATGCTGAAACTCATCTGTTCCTTCTCCCGGAAGTCCGATAATTAAATCCATGTTAATATTGTTCATTCCCATACTCCGGGCGAGATGAAATTTATCAATGGTTTCTTCCACTGTATGGTGGCGGCCGATTGCATGCAGCGTTTCCTGTGTGTACGACTGCGGATTAATGCTGATCCGGTCAATTTTCCATTTATTTAATACATCAAGTTTGTCCGGCGTAATCGTATCAGGCCTTCCTGCTTCCACCGTAATTTCGCGTATATTTTTCACATCAGGAAAAACGTTATACATATGTTCGTATAGATCGTCCATTTCCTGTGCGGTAATCGATGTTGGTGTTCCGCCGCCGTAATACACTGTCGTTATCTTCATATCATTATGTTTCAGCCAGTCACCGATTTTCTCCATTTCATAATGAAGTCCACTAAGAAACGAAGAAACTCTTCCCTGTTTTCCTTGAATGGCAAAAGCAGGGAATGTACAATATGCGCATTTCGTTGGACAGAAAGGAATCCCAATATAAATACTTACTTCACGCCGCAAATTATATAAATCAGGCACCATTGCAAGCTGCCGTTCTACAATACGCTCCATCAGTGTAATTTTTTCGTCGGATATCATATAGGTTTCTTTTAAATAATCACGGGTTTTGATTTTATCTGTATTTTCTTGATGGTGTTTATGCATCAGCTTCGTCGGCCGTATGCCTGTTAACACGCCCCAATTTTGTTTTATGCCTGTGAATTGTGTCAATACATCCAGCACAACGTGCGATACAGCATTTTTAAGAACTTTCCGGCGTTCTTTCTCTTCTTCCGGCAATTCTTCTATGTTCCTGCTCGATTCAAATCGATTTCCGTCTGCTGCTAATGAAACAGCAGCTTTAGATTCATTTATGGAAAAGGTCATGACCATCTCTTTTTCTTCGTCTGTCAAAACGGTTTCTTCAAAAAATAAGTTAGAAATTAATTGAACGGGCCTGATTAGCTTTTCATCATACAGCCCTTTTACTTGAATGAACACCTGTGTTCATCCCCTTTCTTCCTATACACTTTTCCCATCATATGAAAAAAGACGCCCCCGGTCAAGTCGGGAACGCCATCATAATTATTGCCTGCAAAATACCAATCAAGCCGCCAAGCAACGCACCGAGCCATGTAATCATTTTTAACTCACGATGGGCAATATCGAGTACAATCTTCTCAAGGCGGGCAATCGAAAAGGTTTCAATTTGTTGTCTAACAATATCCGCAATGTTTAACTTCTGCATCATCACAGGTATACGGGACGCCATCTTGGCAATTCCTTTATCCGTGATTTCTGGAATGAATGATTGAATGATTTTATCTTCAAACGGCACAGCATATGCAGAAATTGGTTTATCCAAAATCGTTTGAATGGCAAGCTGTCCAGAGATAAATCTTTTCCCTTTTTTGACCATTCTCTCATCAGAAAACTGATCAAGAACATCTGCCCACGTCCATTCAATCACTTTATCCCATTCATTTTTCAAAACGGTATCAAGAAGCTCTTTCGTTCCCGGACTGTTTAAAAATTTTATGATCTCTGGACGAATTTTATCTTCCAGTGATGTATTTCCGAGTACCATTTGAATCATGCCGCCAAACTTTCCCCACTCAGCAAGGAAATCATCCGTCATTCTTTTCACCCGGTAACGGCCTTCTTCACTGGAAAAATAATCAACGCCTTTTTTTAATATATAAGAAGACACATCTGGTATCTTCGCTTCTGCTTTGTCCAGCCATTCCAAAGGCAAAGATTCTTTTACCGTTTGATCGATGTAAAAATCTTTAACTGCCTTGTATTTTTGATCAATCCATTCATTTATTTTCGTTTCAACTTTATCCCCTGGATCTTTAATATGTACTTTTTCAAGAAGCTCAGTCACAGTCATATCGGAATGAATGAATTTTTTCGCTTCCGTCTGCAAAAAAGATACAATTTCTCCGCGTGATTCCTGTTCACTTAGTTTGTGCTTGATGCTTTCAGGAGTCAATAAATGCTCATCAACAATTTTCCCAACCTGTTTCGCAAGTTCCGAACGCCGTTTTGGGATCAATCCTGGCGTAAAGGGTATACGCCAATTGCCAAAATAACGGGCTTCATGCGGTCTGAATAGCATGCGTATCGCAATCGCGTTTGTAACCCCGCCAATCACAGCACCGATCAGCCCCATAAATAAAACGAGCCCAAGTAAATTCATATTTTTTCCACCTTCCACTTACATAAAAGAAACGATGCCGATTCCGGGTGGAACGACATCGCATTCATTATCTGCTTTTTACAATCATATTAACCGCTTCTGCAATCGCATCATCTGCATTTTGGCCGCTTTCGTGTGCGTCTCGAATGCATGCTTCCAAGTTTTGGGCAACGATCAGTCCGATTGAACGGTCAACAGCCGATCGAATCGCAGATAGCTGTGTGACAACATCACGGCAGTCTTTTTCTTCATCTACCATTTTGATCACACCTCTAACTTGGCCTTCAATACGGCTCAAGCGGTTTTTCACATCACGATTGTATGTTTGCATCCTCTATCTCTCCGTTCTGATCTCCTTTTTCATACCAAGTACTCAATTTAACGTATGAATATTATAACATATTGTCCCAAAAAACGCTTGTCTCAGCGGCTTTCCTATGGAGGAAACAACTACCTGCTTTTGTCAAGCATAAACGAATGTGAAAAATCCATACTAGTAACACAAACACATCGGGTCACAGCCGAGAGTATCGGGCGGTGTACCGCGGCGGTGCAACTCCGTCAGACCCGGCCAAAAAATGATAAAGGGAGATGAACAGTAATGTCCAACAACAGCGGAAGTCGTAACCAGCTAGTAGCACCAGGGGCACAACAAGCAATCGACCAAATGAAGTATGAAATCGCGTCTGAATTCGGCGTACAGCTCGGCGCTGATGAAACATCACGCGCAAACGGTTCAGTTGGAGGAGAGATCACAAAACGTCTCGTTCAAATGGCTGAACAGCAATTAAGCGGCTTTCAAAAATAATGTTAAATTAAGACCCGTCTCAAAAGTTTCTCTTTTGAGACGGTTTTTTATTTTTCCTCATTTAGGCAAATTAACCATTTGAAGTGGGTCTACCCATTGATTATACTCTTTTTCCGAGACATAGCCCGATGCTAGTGCTGCTTCTTTCAATGTTGTTCCCTCTTTGTGGGCCTTTTTTGCAATTTCTGCAGATTTTTCATATCCGATATGAGGATTTAACGCCGTGACGAGCATGAGTGATTGTTCCATTAATTCACGTATTACTTCCAAATTCGCTTCAATTCCGGAAGCACATCGTTCATCAAATGACTTTAATCCATCAGCGAGCAGTCTGATCGATTGAAGAGCATTATATACGATAACCGGTTTAAACACATTTAATTCAAAATTCCCCTGGCTGGATGCAAAACCGATAGCCGCGTCGTTTCCAAATACTTGAACAGCTACCATCGTGAGCGCTTCACTTTGTGTCGGATTCACTTTTCCAGGCATAATAGAACTGCCCGGTTCATTTGCTGGTATGGTCAATTCTCCGAGACCGCTTCTTGGTCCGCTTGCAAGAAAACGGACATCATTAGCTATCTTCATTACATCTGCTGCAAGAGCTTTTAATGCACCATGTACAAATACGATTTCATCATGGCTCGTTAACGCATGGAATTTGTTCTTTGATGAAACGAACGGATACCCCGTCTGTTTTTTTAACTGTTCTGCCGCTTTATCGCCAAATAAAGGATCTGCGTTAATCCCTGTTCCGACTGCCGTGCCACCGATGGCAAGATTTAATAATTCTGATTTTGCCCGGTCAATCATTTCTTCACTTCGTTTAATCATGTGACGCCACCCTGATATTTCTTGTCCGAGCGTTAATGGCGTTGCATCCTGTAAATGAGTACGCCCAATTTTAATGACATTCATATACGCTTCTTCTTTCGTTTGAAGCGTTTTTTTAAGTTGATTCAAAGCAGGTTTTAAACGTTTTTCGATATCTGTATAAATAGCGATATGCATCGCCGTCGGAAATGTATCATTCGAGCTTTGAGACATGTTTACATCGTCATTGGGATGGATAAATCCTTCTTTTCCGGCAATTTCTGAAGCACGTCTCGCTATCACTTCATTCACGTTCATATTCGTTTGTGTCCCGCTTCCTGTCTGCCAGATAACGAGAGGAAAATGTTCATCCCATTCCCCTGCTAAAATTTCATCGCATACTTCAATGATTGCATTCATTTTCTCTTCCGGAAGCTTGCCAAGTTCACCGTTCACTGCCGACGCAGCTCTTTTCAAATGCATAAATGCGTAAATCATCTCCATCGGCATTTTTTCCGTGCCGATTGGAAAATTTTCAAGGCTGCGCTGTGTCTGCGCTCCCCAGTATTTATCGGCCTCTACCTTCATTTCACCAAGCGTATCATGTTCAATTCGAAACTTCATTTTCATTCCTCCTTGAAAAGATATCTGTTTCAATTTTCCCTTTTTTTTTAAGCTTCATGCCAATTAAAAGAAAATGCCGTCCGGACATTCCGAACGGCTAATTTTACTCAATAAAACCTTCTTCTTTCAAAAATTCTTCCGCTACTTCTTCATATTTTTTCCCATCCAAATCAACACGCTTATTTAATTCCTGCATACGTTCATCATCAATTTTTCCCGCAAGCATATTTAATACTTCTTCTAGTTCCGGATGTGCTTCAAGTACTTCGCCCCGAACAACGGGAATCGCGTAATACGGTGGGAAAAACTGTTTGTCATCTTCAAGTACTTTTAAATTAAATGCTTGAATACGTCCGTCTGTCGTATACGCGTCAATTGCATCCACTTCGTTATTCTTAATAGCGCTATACATGATTCCTGTATCAAGCGTTTGTGTAGAGGCAAAATCAATCCCATACACTTCCTGAAGACCCGGGTAACCGTCAGCTCTCTCTAAAAATTCTGGCTCTGATCCGAAACGCATATTTTTTGCATATGACTTTAATTCTGAAATCGTATTTATCCCGTATTTATCCGCGTCTGCTTGGCGAATCGTCACGGAATATGTATTATTAAATCCAATTGGTTCGAGAAGCTGCAAATCATATTCTTCATTAAATCGGTTTTTCACATAATCATATACCTTATCTGGATCATTGCTGTCGATTTCTTCTTTTAAATAATTCAGTAAAATCGTTCCCGTATACTCAACTGACATATCGTAAGACCCTTGTTTCAGTCCATCAAATACACCAGCCGATCCGCTTATAAACGATTCATGCTTTACATCTAAATCTGTATGTTCCTCAATAAGCTTCCCGTATACATGTACGAGAATTTCCTGTTCAGTAAATGACTTTCCTGTAATCGTAATCGTATCGTCTGAATTTCCTTTCCCAACAAACGGCCAGACAGCCATTCCAATAAATAACAATCCTGCAGCTGAAACGAGGGTCAAAGTCATTTTGCGGCTGCGTTTTCCTTTTTTTTGCAAAGCTTCTGTCGATGAATTATATTCAACTCGTTTCAAAATAAAATCCAGAATAATTGCAATGAGTGCAGCTGGAATCGCGCCTGCAAGAATAAGACCCGAATTATATGTTTGCAGGCCTCTGAAAATTAAATCCCCGAGCCCGCCCGCACCGATTAAGCCGGCAATTGTTGCGACCCCAACAATTAACACTGTCGCGGTCCGCACACCTCCCATAATAACTTTCATCGCGAGCGGCAATTCAACCATCCATAACACTTGGCGGCTGGTCATCCCCATTCCGACCCCCGCTTCAACTGTTGATCGGTCTACACCTGTAATACCAAGGTATGTATTTCGTAAAATCGGCAGTAGTCCATAAATGGTTAAGGCAATAATGGCAGGTGCTTCTCCTGTTCCAATGAATGGTACGAGAAATACGAGCAGTGCTAAACTAGGAATCGTTTGAAATACTGCGGTGATACCGATTATGGGCTCGGCAATTTTTTTATGGCGGGTTAAATAAATACCGAGAGGCACTGAAATGAGGATTGCAAGGCCTATTGATAGTAACGAAATATATAAATGTTCCACTATGAGCTGCCATATTTCAGCCCACCTGGTTGTAAACGCGTTTGTCGTTTGTGCTATTAAATTTAATGGCAAAATAACTTACCTCTCCTTTTTATACAAATTGATTGGAAATATGCCTCACGATACTGGCTCGATTAATAATGCCTTGCACACGATTTTCTTCGTCTGTCACAATGATAAAGCTAAGAGGCGTTTGGTTCATCATCTCAAGCGCTGTTTCTGGGTCTTCAAGATGATCAATCACAGGGACTGTCACTTTTTCAACATCTCGCAGTGTTAAGTCTTCATCCATATACGAACGCTGCAAATCCCATATGCCGACTACGCCATGATAGCGGCGATGATGATCGACAAGGATTAAACTATCAACTCGTTTTTGCCGCATTAATTTGAGGCCGGCCGCAATTCCTCTATCAGGAGACGCTGTAATTGGAGCCGTCATTAAGAGCTCAAGAGGCGGCAGCGGCATTTGTTCCTGCATACGGTCTTCACCGATAAATTGTCTCACAAACTCATCAGCTGGATGACGCAAAATGCGCTCAGGTGTATCAAGCTGAACAATTTCTCCCTCTCTCATAATACAAATACGATCCGCGATTTTAAGTGCTTCATCCATATCGTGCGTCACAAACACGATCGTTTTTTGAATGTCGCTTTGCAGACGGACAAGTTCCTCCTGGAGCTGTTCCCGGCTGATTGGATCAAGCGCACTAAATGGCTCATCCATTAAAATAATATTGGGTTCTGCCGCCATTGCCCTGATAACACCGATCCGCTGCTGCTGGCCTCCTGACAATTCTGCAGGATAACGGTCAGCGTACACATCTGGATCGAGGCCGACAAGCGTCATCAATTCCCGAACACGGCCGGCATATTTTGATTCTTCCCATTTTTTTAGCTTTGGAACTAGACCGACATTTTCTTTAATCGTCATATGCGGCATTAAACCAATTTGTTGAATCACATATCCGATATCCCTCCGGAGCTGAACCTGATTAATCTTTGATATGTTTTCTCCGTCTATATAGATTGAACCGCTGGACGGATCACTAAGACGATTAATCATTTTCATCGTCGTTGTTTTCCCGCATCCACTCGGACCTATCAATACGAATATTTCACCTGTTTTCACCGTTAAATTTATTTTTTTTAGCGCCTCGAATCCATCCGGATACTTTTTTGATACCTCTTTAAATTCTATCAAAAGCACGCACCTCCCTATTTCTCCTTTTCCCTATTGATATATGAAGAAAACACGAAATCTTTATTTTAATATCATTTTTGTCATACGTGTTTAGGCTGTTCAATTCCAGGGAAGAGTATTCGAAACAAATGCTTACGAGGTGAATAATATGTTGAAGACAATTTTAATGATTATTGGTGCAATCGTTGTCATTTCATGGATTATTTCCATGTTTTAAAATAAACAAAGAAGGATTCCCCTTGGAATCCTTCTTATTTATTAGCTATATTGTTTGCCGTACATTTTTTCTTCGTACTTGCGGATATGATCTTCATCCGTAAGTGTAACCGAAATTTCATCCCAACCATTTAGAAGCATTTTTTTCCAGTAAGGGTCAATGTCAAAATTCGCTGTAAAGCCCTTATCGTCTTTTACGGATTGTTCTTCAAGATTTACATGAATGCTGTAGCCTTCTTCTTTTGAACGCTCCATAATGGTTGCGACTTCTTCTTCTGTTAACTTTACGGCTAGAATGCCATTTTTCACACTGTTATTGTAAAAGATATCGGCATAGCTCGATGCAATAATGACACGAAAGCCATAGTCAAGCAACGCCCACGGTGCATGTTCACGTGATGAACCGCAGCCAAAGTTTTCGCCGGCCACAAGCACTTCAGCATTTTTGTACTGTGTCTTGTTCATTACAAAATCTTCACGTTTATTGCCATCGTCATCAAAACGCCAGTGATAAAAAACAAATTGACCAAATCCTTGACGTTCTATCCGTTTTAAAAATTGTTTTGGAATAATTTGATCGGTATCAATGTTTGGCCGGTTAAGTGGACAAACAATTCCGCTAAATTCGTTAATAGGCTGCATAATAGACCGCTCCTTTTTATTGATTTACGCTTGATAATTCACGAACGTCTGTAAATTGTCCTGTTACAGCAGCAGCTGCGGCCATTGACGGGCTCACAAGGTGTGTACGCGCTCCATTACCTTGACGTCCTTCAAAGTTACGATTTGACGTTGATGCACAGCGTTTACCAGGCGGCACAATGTCGTCGTTCATCGCAAGGCACATCGAGCAGCCAGATTCGCGCCACTGGAAACCTGCCTCAATGAAGACTTTATCAAGTCCTTCCGCTTCTGCCTGCTGCTTGACTGTTTGCGAACCAGGAACAACAATCGCTGTCACATGGTCTTTTACTTTACGCCCCTTTGCAACTTCCGCTGCTGCTCGTAAATCACTTATACGGGAGTTCGTACATGAACCGATAAAAACGAAATCAACTGGAATGTCACTTAATTTTGTACCTGCCTCAAGGCCCATATATTCAAGTGCAAGACGGACTGATTCTTTGTCTGCTTCTCTGTTAAATTGATCAGGAGACGGTACTGATCCGGAGATTCCGCTTCCCATTGACGGGTTTGTGCCCCATGTTACTTGAGGTTCGATTTCTGCCGCATCAATTTCAAGCGTCTTGTCATATTCAGCGCCTTCATCTGTAGCCAAAGCTAACCAGCGTGCTGCCGCTTCTTCAAATTCTTCTCCTTGTGGGGCATACCGGCGACCGCGCAAAAATTCAACAGTGGTTTCATCAGGGCTGACAAGACCGGCACGTGCACCTGCTTCAATTGACATATTGCAAATCGTCATTCGTTCTTCCATTGACAAATTGCGTATCGCTTCACCCGTGTACTCCATTACATACCCAGTCCCAGCATTCACACCAAATTTCGCGATGATTGCCAAAATAATATCTTTAGCCGTCACGCCAAATCCAAGTTTCCCGTTCACTTTAATTTGCAATGTTTTCGGACGCTGCTGCCATAATGTTTGTGTTGCTAAAACATGTTCTACTTCACTTGTTCCAATACCGAATGAAAGGGCACCAAATGCACCATGTGTGGATGTATGACTGTCACCGCATACAATTGTTTTTCCTGGCTGAGTTAAGCCAAGCTGAGGACCGATGACATGAACAATCCCCTGATCTGGATGGTCAATATCAGCAAGCTCAATACCAAATTCACGGCAATTTTGCTCGAGTGTCTGAATTTGTGTTTTGGAAACTGGATCGTTAATAATGTGACGGTTAATTGTCGGTACGTTATGATCCATTGTTGCGTATGTTAAATCAGGGCGTCTGACACGCCGGCCATTCATCCTCAATCCTTCAAATGCCTGTGGAGATGTTACCTCATGAACAAGATGTAAATCGATATAGAGCAGATCTGGTTTCCCTTCTTCTCTGTTAACAACGTGATTTTCCCAAATTTTTTCAATAACGGTTTTCTTCGTCATGTTACAGCCCTCCTCTTACATATGTGCATTTTGATAAAAAACGGGGACTCTGTCCTTCCCTGCCGTTTTGCAGAGAAGAAAAGAATCCACCGTGGCTATCTGTGCTCTTTACATATAAACTATATTGCCAGAGATATTATCTGACTCTTCCGCCACACGTTTTGTGACGAGTTCAATCATTTGATCAGTTCCAACAACTGTGCTGCCTTCCATTTGCAAATCTGATGTGCAATAGCCGTCATTCAAAACGGACTGTACCGCTCGCTCAATTGCTTCGCCTTCTTCACGCATATTTAAAGAATATTTCAACATTAATGCAGTTGATAAAATCATCGCAAGTGGATTTGCTTTGTTTTGTCCGGCGATGTCCGGTGCAGAACCATGTACCGGTTCATATAAACCAAAACCGCTTTCTGATAAACTTGCTGATGGAAGCATGCCGAGTGAACCGGTAATCATCGATGCTTCATCACTCAAAATATCACCGAATAAGTTTTCCGTCACAATGACATCAAACTGTCCCGGGCTGCTGATTAACTTCATCGCTGCAGCATCAACATACATATGATCGACTGTCACATTTGGATAATCCGCTGCTTTTTCATTAACAATTTCACGCCACATACGGCTAGATTCAAGAACATTCGCTTTGTCAACAGATGTCAGCCTGCCGCTGCGTCCAGAGGCAAATTCAAACGCTTTGACTACGATACGTTCAATTTCATCACGAGTATATTGAAGCGTGTCGACAACGACTTCATTGTTTTCACCGCGGCGTTCACTCGGCTTGCCAAAATATAAACCGCCTGTTAGTTCTCGCACGATCAGCATATTCACATTTCCGGCAATTTCAGGCTTCAGCGGAGAAGATTGCACGAGTTTCTGGAATGATGGAATCGGACGTAAATTCGCGAATAGCCCGAGTTCTTTACGAATTGCGAGTAACCCACGCTCCGGACGTTGTGCAGATGGGAGGTTGTCCCATTTCGGGCCGCCGACCGCGCCAAGCAGTACAGCGTCACTGTTTTTAGCCAGCTCCAGTGTAGAATCCGGAAGCGGTGTACCATGTGCATCAATGGCTGCACCGCCAATTTCAGCATACTCAATCTCAAATTCGTGGCCAAAACGCTTGCCTGCTGCTTCAAGTACAGCGGCTGCTCCCGATGCGATTTCACGGCCAATTCCATCGCCTGGTAATACGGCAATTTTCTTCTTCACATAAACCCCTCCGTTGCATTAAATGTGTGCTTTTTCAACTCCAGATTGTCTTGCTTGCAATGTAACTGCACGATTAACCGCGTTCAAGTACGCAAGAGCTGATGACTCTAGAACATCCTGCGCTGTGCCGCGTCCGCTAGATTCCATGCCGTTCAGTTCCACACGGACATGTACCTCTGCCAGTGCATCGCGTCCACCGCCAACCGAGTTAATTTTATAATCCAGCAATTTTACTTCGCCGTCTACAATACGTTCGATTGTATTGTAGATCGCTTCTACACTGCCAGAACCGGTGCTTGCTTCCGTTACATTTGTCCCGTCCGGCAATACTGCTGAAATTGTTGCTGTTGGTATATGTTCTGTTCCATATTGAACCTGAACACCTGTTAATTCATATCCATTTACATCAGTTGCCTGTGTTTGCTTATCCGCGAGAAGTGAAAATAAATCTTCATCGGTAATTTCTTTTTTACGGTCTGCAAGCTCTTTAAATGTTTTAAATGCATCATTCAGCTTTTCTTCTGAAAGGTCAAAGCCAAGCTCTGCTGCCTTACTTTTAAATGCATGGCGGCCTGAATGTTTCCCCATTACGAGTTTGTTGGCGCTAAGACCAATTAATTCAGGTGTTATGATTTCATACGTTGTTTTTTCTTTTAATACGCCATCTTGGTGGATTCCTGATTCATGAGCAAATGCATTGTCACCAACGACCGCTTTATTAGCCGGAACGATCATGCCTGTCAATTTGCTGATTAAGTTGCTCGTACGTTTAATTTCATTCAGTTTCAATCCTGTTGTTGCTTTGTAAAAATCACTGCGCGTGTAAAGTGCAACTGCTACTTCTTCAAGAGCCACATTACCGGCACGCTCACCGATACCATTAATTGTCCCTTCAACCTGACCAGCGCCGCCTTCAATCGCCGCAAGTGAGTTTGCTGCTGCCATGCCAAGATCATCGTGGCAGTGTGCAGACAATATCGCTTTGTCGATGTTGCGTACGTTTTGCGTCAAGTACTGGAAAATTTCTTTAATCTCCTGTGGTGTAATGTAGCCAACCGTATCAGGAATGTTAATAACCGATGCGCCAGCGTCAATGGCTGCTTCCGTTACACGTGCAAGAAAATCAAGCTCGGTACGGCAAGCATCTTCAGCAGAAAACTGAACTTTTGCAAAATTTTGTTTAGCATATTTTACCGCTTCTACTGCTCGTTCCACGACTTCATCTTTGCTCATCTTCAATTTATATTCGCGATGAATAGGCGAAGTAGCAATAAAGACGTGAATACGCGGTTCAGCTGATCCCTTCAATGCTTCCCAGGCCGCATCAATATCTTTTTTGTTTGAGCGGGCAAGACCTGTTACAGAACTGTGTTTCACTGTATTAGCTATTTGTTTTACCGCGTCGAGGTCACCGGGAGAAGCGGCAGGAAAGCCCGCTTCGATGACATCTACGCCTAACCGTTCTAGTTGCTTGGCGATTTCGAGTTTTTCGATCGTATTTAAGTTTACGCCTGCGGACTGTTCCCCATCGCGCAATGTGGTGTCAAAAATCTCAATTTTTCGCACTAGAACCCACTTCCTTTTTGCCTTGTTTAATAAATGGCATTAATGCACGAAGCTCTTTTCCAACCACTTCAAGCTGATGTTCGCTTTCACGGCGAGTAATTGCTGTGAACTCAGGACGGTTCAATTGGTTTTCTTGCAACCAGCCTTTTGCAAATTTACCAGTTTGGATATCAGTTAATACGTCTTTCATACGCGCTTTTGTTTCAGCCGTAATAACTCGTGGTCCTGATACGTAGTCGCCCCATTGAGCTGTATCAGAAATTGAGTAACGCATTCCTTCAAGACCGCCTTCATACATCAAATCTACGATCAATTTTAATTCATGTAAGCACTCGAAGTATGCAATTTCAGGCTGGTATCCAGCTTCAACAAGTGTTTCAAAACCTGCTTTTACAAGTTCAGCTGTACCACCGCAAAGAACTGCTTGCTCACCGAACAAATCTGTTTCTGTTTCTTCACGGAATGTTGTTTCTAAAATACCTGCGCGGCCCGCACCAACACCTTTTGCGTAAGCAAGAGCGATGTCTTTTGCTTGTCCCGTTACATCTTGATAAATAGCGAATAGTGCAGGTACGCCCGCGCCTTGCTCATACGTACGGCGAACAAGGTGACCAGGACCTTTTGGAGCAGCAAGGAATACGTCAACATCAGCTGGCGGTACGATTTGGTTGAAATGTACATTGAAACCGTGAGCAAATGCAAGAGCTTTTCCTGCAGACAATTCAGGCTCGATTTCTGCCTTGTAAACAGCTGTTTGATACTCATCCGGCAGAAGGATCATAATTACATCCGCTGCAGCACTTGCTTCACGTACTGTTTTCACGTCAAAACCATCGGCAGTTGCTTGATCAAATGATTTACCCGGGCGAAGACCTACTACTACGTCCACACCGCTTTCGCGAAGGTTCAATGCATGTGCATGGCCTTGAGAACCGTAACCGATGATTGCCACTGTTTTGTTAGAAAGTACCGCTTCGTTAATGTCACCATTGTAATAAACTTTTGTCATTTTACTTCATCCTCCAAAAATTGTTTGATTTTTTTATTTTATTTTAATTTAAAATAGAAAACGTTTTTGATTCCGACACAAGGCGCTGGGAACCGCGTTTAATCGCCGTTTGGCCTGTTCGGGCTACTTCTTTAATTCCATAAGGGCGAAGAAGTTCAATCATCGCTTCGATTTTCTCGAAGTTTCCGACTACTTGAATCGTGACACTATCTTTCGCCACATCAATAATCGTGGCGCGGAACGGCTCGATAATGACGTTAATTTCAGCACGCGTCTGAGGAGTTGTCATTACCTTAAGAAGCGCAAGTTCACGCGTCACAATTGCCTGATCTGTAATGTCGTTTACTTTTAATACATCAATTTGCTTATTAAGCTGCTTCACAACTTGTTCAACCATACGGTCATCTTCAACATGGACAACGAATGTCATTTTTGATATGCCTTCCGTTTCCGTTGCACCAACTGTAATGCTTTCAATATTAAACTGGCGGCGTGTAAAGAGTCCGGTAATCCGGTTTAATACACCGCTTTGATTCAAAACAGTTGCTGTTACAATTCGTTTCATTGCGGTTTCACCCCAATCATTTCATGAAGTCCTTTGCCTGGCGCGATCATCGGATAAACCATTTCTTTCGGCTTAATGCGGCAGTCAATTAAGACCGGTTCATTATTGTTCAATGTTTCGCTCATTACTTTTTCTGCTTCTTCTTCAGTCTGAACGACATACCCGCGAATGCCATATGCGTCAGCTAATTTTACGAAGTCCGGCTGTACCGGAATAAGCGATTGTGAATAACGCTCTTCATAAAATGTTTCCTGCCATTGACGAACCATGCCGAGCGCCATGTTGTTATACACAATAATTTTGATCGGCAGCTTTAATTCAGCAACAAGTCCAAGCTCCTGCAAAGTCATTTGGAAGCCTGCGTCACCGGCAACCGCCACGACTGTTTTATCCGGCTTCGCAATTTGCGCGCCGATTGCTGCCGGGAAACCGAATCCCATTGTACCAAGACCGCCTGATGTAACCCATTGATCAGGTTTAGTAAAACCATAGTATTGCGCTGTCCACATTTGATGCTGCCCAACGTCAGTCGTCACAACGGCGTCTCCATTCGTAATTTCATGAATGATTTTCATTAAAGCTTGCGGTGAAATCCCTTCGCCGTCTTCTGTATTCCAAAGTGGATGATCTACTTTATCCTGCTGAAGTTTCGCACGCCACTCATTCGCTTTAGGCGCCTCAAAGTCAAGACTTAAAATCTTTTTCAATGCTTCACGTGCATCGGCTACAATCGGAATATGCGTCTCTACGTTTTTGCCGATCTCAGCAGGATCAATGTCGATATGCGCTACCGTTGCGTTTCGTGCAAAGTGGGACAGGTTGCCTGTTAAGCGATCGTCAAAGCGGGCGCCAATATTTATTAATAAATCCGCTTCATAAAGTGCTATATTTGCTGTATGCGTACCATGCATACCGCCCATTCCTAGGAATAATGGGTGATTCGATGGGAAACCGCCGAGGCCAAGCAGTGTGTTCACAACCGGAATTTGCATTTTTTCGACAAATTCAAGCAGTTCTGCAGATGCTTTCGCGTGCAGGACACCCGCACCTGCTAAAATGACCGGTTTTTTCGCCTCTGCAAGCGCACCGCGAAGCTTTTTGACCTGCAGGCTATTCGGCTTAAAGTTTGGCTGATAGCCAGGCAGATTGATTTCATCGACAAACTTTGGTTCCCCAACCATTCCTGCAATATCTTTTGGAATGTCTATCAATACGGGACCGGGACGACCTGTTGTCGCGATATGAAACGCCTCATGAACAATTCTTGGCAGATCATCCATCGAACGAACTTGATAGTTATGTTTCGTAATAGGCATTGTTATTCCGATAACGTCTGCTTCCTGGAATGCGTCAGATCCAATCACACCTGTCGCTACCTGACCGGTGAAAACAACAAGTGGAATGGAGTCCATCATTGCATCGGTAATACCCGTAACAAGGTTTGTTGCGCCAGGTCCTGATGTCGCAAGAACAACCCCTGGTTTTCCGGATACGCGTGCATATCCTTCCGCTGCGTGAATTGCTGCCTGCTCATGTCGGGCTAAAATGTGACGGATTGGGTTTTTATAAAGCGCATCATACAAAGGAAGAACGGCACCGCCCGGGTATCCGAACATCACTTCTACGTTTTCTTTTTTTAATATTTCGACGAAAAGATCCGCACCATTGATCGGACTTGTTTTAACTGGTGACTGCTTTTCCATATTGAATTCTTCTGCCTTTGCATTTTGGCTCATTGTTTTTCTCCCTCCAAATAATGGTTTTTTGTCCGTATTGGCAAGAGGTGACTGCTTTTTACTTACTTTATGGCAAAAAGAAAGGTCTCTTCACGCCTGCGACTGCCTGAGCAGAAACGCAGGGGTGAAAAGACCTCATCACTTTTCACTGTACCACCCTGATTCACGAATTTCCTCACAAAAATTCGCCTTATGGACCACCGACTGAACGGCCGGCCCTTTTGGTAACGGGTGCTATTGCACCCGGCTCTCCCTACTGGATGACGTTCAGGAAAGCACTCAGAGGGGATGTCGCGGCAGGATGCACTCCCGGCTCTCAGCAATAACCGGTTCTCTGTGAAATGCAGATTCCTGAAACTTTTTCCTCGTCAACGTGTTGTATGTTCTTACTTCATTTAAATTTTCATGACGCCGCCAGTATTAGCGGATGTGACAAGCTTTGCATAGCGTGCAAGCCAGCCTTTTTTTATCTTTGGCTCCGGCTGCACAAATTCTGCTTTGCGTGCTGCCAATTCCTCGTCTGTTACATCGACATTCAATGTACGATTTGTCAGATCAATAATAATTTTATCACCATTTTTAATGAATGCAATAGGTCCGCCTTCCGCTGCTTCTGGTGAAACGTGTCCGATCGAAATACCACGAGATGCGCCGGAAAAACGTCCGTCTGTCATCAAAGCGACTTTCTTATCGAGCCCACGTCCAGCGATTGCCGACGTTGGTGTTAACATTTCCGGCATACCAGGACCACCTTTTGGCCCCTCGTAGCGGATCACTACGACATGTCCTTCTTTTACTGTACCATTATTAATATTCTCAACTGCTTCATCCTGTGATTCAAAGACGATGGCTTCACCTTCAAATGTTTTAATAGAAGGATCCACCGCACCGACTTTTATGACACCGCCGTCAGGAGCAATGTTCCCATATAAGATAGACAAACCGCCAACCGGGCTATACGGGTTCTCTTTCGTGCGGATTACTTGATCATTTTTGATTACAGCATCCTTTACGTTTTCATAAACGGACTTGCCTGTAATCGTTATACGATCGCGGTCGAGTGCGCCTTCGATCGAACAGAGTTCATTAATAATCGCGCTGATTCCACCAGCTTCATGAACATCTGCCATTGTGTAATCGGAAGCAGGGCTGATTTTCGATAAATATGGAATTCGTTTTGCGACATCATTAATTCGGTTTAAATCATAATCAATTTCCGCTTCACTTGCAATTGCCAATGTATGAAGAACGGTATTCGTTGAACCGCCCATCGCCATATCAAGCGCAAATGCATCATCAATTGCTTTTTCTGTGACGATATCACGCGGTTTTAAGTCGTTTTCAATCGCATTCATCAAGTAGCCTACCGCTTCTTTAATAAGACGGTGGCGTTCATTTGATGTAGCTACGATTGTCGCATTGCCCGGCGGTGTTAAACCAAGCATTTCCATGAGGGAATTCATAGAGTTTGCTGTGAACATACCTGAACAAGATCCACATGTAGGGCAGGCATTTGCTTCAATATCAGCGAGCTCTTCAGCTGACATTTTGCCGGAAAGATGAGCACCAACGCCTTCGAATACTGATACAAGTGAAAGCGGCTTGCCTGTTGATGATGTTCCGCCTTCCATTGGTCCGCCTGAAACGAAAACAGACGGGACATTCGTTCTCACGGCTGCAATAAGCATACCTGGTGTAATTTTGTCACAGTTTGGGATGTAAAATACGCCGTCAAACCAGTGAGCATTAATAACGGTTTCTGCTGAATCCGCGATCAGCTCACGGCTTGGAAGTGAATAGCGCATTCCGATGTGGCCCATTGCAATCCCATCATCAACCCCAATTGTATTGAACTCAAACGGAACACCGCCTGCTTCACGAATTTCTTGTTTGACGACTTCCGCAAACTTGTTTAAATGGACGTGACCCGGAATAATATCAATATACGAGTTACACACGCCGATAAACGGCTTGTGTAAGTCCTGCGTCTTAACGCCGGCTGCATAAAGCAAACTCCGGTGCGGGGCGCGTTCGATCCCTTTTTTGATCATATCGCTGCGCATTGTATCTCCTCCAAGATGACTGGCCATGCATGTACTCATTCATGCTTTTGACGTTGAATTATATATTCTTTAATCTGAAAATTAAGTTTATATTGTGGTCAATGATATCGTTCTTTTACACTTTGGTCAACACCTTTCGCGTATTTTTTCCGCTATATTCAGATAATTTTTTTTATTCATTTTTTGAAATCGCTTTCATGTGTTTTTTAGAAAAAGCAAGGCCGAACGAGATTCATTCGGCCTTGCGATTAAAACCATTCATTCAACTTGTCTATAACCCCATCATACCAGTGTTCTTCTTCTGGTTTTGCGTCTTCGTCAATCGACTCAACATCAAATGATGTTTCACCAATGTATGGCGATATTTCATCAACAATTTCCCCGAACAATGGCACCGCCCCATCAGAGCTGTTACTCGATAAGTAATTTGTATTACTCACTTTCTCCACACCTACCCAAACAGCACCAACTAAATTTGGGGTGTAACCGACAAACCACTGGTCTTCAGTTCCTGTAATCCCTTCAATCGGCACTTGTGTGGAACCCGTTTTACCCGCAATGTCGATACCATTCACTTGTGCCCTTTGTGCGGAACCTCGTTCAACAACACCAAGAAGCATCGATGTCATTGTATCAGCCACTTCTTCTGATGTTACTTGAACTTCTTCCGGTTCCCATTTCGCTTCTATCTCTCCCTCAGGCCCGACGATTTTTTGTATAAAGAAGCTTTCTTTTCGAACACCCCTGTTCGAAAAAGTCGTGTATGCTTCGGCCAATTGTAACGGGGAAACTCCCTGTTTTATATCACCAAGAGCGATACCGAGCTTTTCATCACCTGTTTCAAAGCCAAACCGCTTTAATGCATTGGTACCTTTTGACAATCCAATTTGGTCAAGCAGCCAGACAGCAGGGATATTAAGTGATTTTTCCACGGCCCGAAACATTGGCACTTCCCCTTCATATGTGCCGCCAAAATTCGTTGGAGAATACGGTTCTTCTCCTCCCCCGAACGACATCTTCTCGTCCTTCAGCATATCTGTTGGTTTGTATCCTTCTTCAAGTGCAGGAGTATACACGACAAGCGGCTTTATTGTTGAACCAGGCGACTTTTTCATCTGAGTAGCAAAGCTGAACCCGCGAAACACGTGCTCACCCCGTCTGCCGACAACTGCAAGAACTCCTCCTGTTTTCGGATCCATCAGTACGGATGCACTCTGTGAATCCTCCCCGTTTACACTATCTGGAAATACAGAGCTATTTTCATATACATCCTCTAGCTGCGACTGCATATCCTGGTCAAGTGAAGTGTAAATATTGTAGCCCTGTGTCAAAAGATCGTCCTGCGTTAATCCAAAACGGGTTATCGCTTCGTTAATGACAGCATCAGCATAGTGAGCATATTTTCCTTTTAACGGATCACCGCTCGTATCTTTTAACGCCACGCTTTGATCGGCTGTTTCGTCTGCCTGCTGCTGCGTTATATAACCGTATTTCACCATTTGATTTAAAACGACATTACGCCGCTCCAGCGCATTGTCCATGTGATCAATCGGGTTGTAGCGTGACGGGGCTTTTACCATCCCAGCAAGCATTGATGACTCTGCCCTTGTTAATTCCGATACCTCTTTCCCGAAATATTTTTTCGATGCATTTTGAACACCCCATGCTCCATTTCCAAAATAACTTGTGTTTAAATACATCTCCAGAATCTCTTCTTTTTTGTATACTTTTTCAATTTCAATCGCCAGAAATAATTCTTCCACTTTTCTGCGGTACGTTTTTTCTGGTGATAACAGCGCGTTTTTCGTCAATTGCTGCGTTATTGTACTTGCTCCCTGAACGCGTGAACCAGCCATTACATTTGTGAAAAATGCGCGGAAAATCCCTTTCATGTCAAAACCGCCGTGTTCATAAAAACGGTTGTCTTCAACTGCTATAAAAGCTTCCTGCAAATGTTCCGGAATTGTTTCTATCGATACACTATCCGTACGATTGGCGGAAAGTTTGCTTGCTTTTTCCCCATCTCGGTCATAAATAATAGTCGACTGAGATAATCCTTGTTTTAATGTTTCCACATCAGCTGACTTCATAAAGTAAAATCCAATTGCAAGCCCGATAAGCAAGAGGACAGCAGAGAGCAAAATCGTAATCTGCGTCATATGAAACTTGCGCCAGACATGTTTTATAAACCTCATTACTGCTTTCATTTGCTTTATTCCCTTCTAAAAAATACAGTACGGCCTGTTCTCATTTTAAGCACATTCTATCAAAATGCAACGAAAAAGACTGAAAACCGGCGTATGTGCCTATACGAATGCGACACATAGAAAGTTGCAAAATGGTTTTTCGGAACGAAAAAAATAAGCGGAGCAGCTGCCCCGCTTATTTACTTTGTTTCTACTTTCTTTTTATCATCCTCGTCTTCCATTACATTCTTCATGCCTCGTTTAAATTCATGAAGCGTCTGTCCGGCTGCCCGGCCAAGCTGCGGAAGTTTCGATGGTCCAAATATTAACAGCGCCACAATTAAAATGATTGCTACTTCGCCAAATCCAAGATTCATGGGTGCTCGGCTCCTTTGCTGTGTATGTGCATCATTATTATAATCGAAAAAGATTTTTTTGAAAATAAAAAAGGAAAAGGGGACTAGACCCTATCTCCTTTTTCATCATTTTATATTTCTGCGCGCTGGCGCTTAATGTTATTGTTTTTTTCTGTTTCTGCAACATAAACGGCACATGCCGCATCACCCGTTATGTTAACAGCTGTACGCGCCATATCAAGAACGCGGTCAATACCAAGAATGAGACCAATTCCTTCTACCGGAAGATTGACGCTGCTAAGCACCATTGCCAGCATGATAAGCCCTACACCCGGAACACCAGCTGTTCCAATACTTGCAAGCAGCGCTGTTAAAACAACAGTCACAAGTTCACCCATTGTTAAATCAATTCCATACGCTTGTGCGATGAACATTGTCGCTACCCCTTGCATGATTGCTGTACCGTCCATGTTAATTGTTGCACCAAGCGGCTGTACAAATGAACTAATTGGTTCAGGTACCTTCAAACGTTTTTGAGCGACATCCATGGAAACAGGCAGTGTTGCATTACTGCTTGATGTACTAAATGCCACAGTCATAGCCGGAACGAAGTTTTTAAAAAACCAAATAGGGCTTTTCTTCGCTAAAAAAGCAACCGTTCCGCCATAAGTAATAACAGAATGAATAATGAGAGCGGCTACTACTACAAGCATATATGCCCCCATCGCACGGATTGCACTGAAGCCTTGACTCCCAATCGCTGTAGCAATCAAACCAAACGTTCCATATGGAGCAAATTTCATGACAAGACCAACCAAATACATCATAATATCGTTGCCCTGCTCCACAAGAGTGAAAATTCCTTTTGTTTTCTCACCAAGTGCAGTTAACGCTAGACCTATGAAAACAGCAAATACGATAATTTGAAGCATATTGCCTTCTGCCATCGCTGAAATGGGGTTTTTCGGTATTATATTCATCAATGTTTCGCTGACTGGCGGTGCTTCTACAGCGTTGAATTCCGCACCCTCCGTATCAAAATCACCGGCTGTACCCGGCTGTACAATTTCAGAAAGTAAAAGACCGATTATAATGGCAAAACAAGTCGTCGCTAAAAAATATACGACGGTTTTCAAACCAATCCGACCCAGCTTTTGCGGATCACCGAGACCCGCTGCCCCAAGAATAATTGAAAAGAACACAAGCGGCACAACTAACATGCTGATTAGACTTAAAAAAAGTTGACCGATTGGTACGAATAAATACGTATTTAAAACGGTAAAAACGTCCGGCGCAGTTAAATTTAACGTTAAGCCGACGACAACCCCTAAAATAAGAGCTGAAATTATTTTCAGCGTCAAATTCATTTTTTTCACAAACCTTCCCCCTTCACGAACTTTATCGAAATTTAAAAAAAGACAAATTTCTTTATTATTTACCCTCTCTCCCGCTATATAAACAAAAAGATTGATTGTTGTCATTCATCTTAAAAAGAATAGTAAGATAGAACTATAACATAAGAATAGACATTACATTTAGTTTTAAACATAGATGCTTATTTATGCGGGGAATGGGTATAAAAAAGTATAGCCATCACATCAAAGGGGTCTGCGGTCATGAAAAACAAAACCATTTTATTCCTGTCTCCTGTCAATCATCTTAGCATGATGGCTGAAGGATGGGCCTCACGATTAAATGTACCGTCTTGGAATGTCATTAGCGCTTCTTACATGAATGCTGATGACGATATCCTGCCTGTAGAAGCGATGAAAGAAGTTAATATTGACATTGTCAACAACACACCTCGTTCTCTTAAACCCCAGCTAGTCAAAGAAGCAGATGTTGTTGTTGAGATCTATGATTTTCAGCGTGACAGTTTACCATCGCTTCCTGATGAACCTAAACACAAGGTATTGCGCTGGAATATACCAAACCCGGTGCATTGTGATAAAATGCCAGAGCGATGGGCTGCTTACCAATTTGTCTGCGATGAACTCGCTGTTAAAGTGAAAGAATTAAAACGGGAATTGATATGACCTGTCTTCGGAATCAATTTACGAAGCAGGTTTTTTTATGAAACTTTGTTTTTGTTTATTCGTAAAAAGAAATGAAAGGCAGGGATTATTCATCATGGAAACAAAAGAAATATTGGAAGAGGAACTAGAAGTAATTGCACGTTGGGAGAATGATCAAAAAGGGTTGTGGATCTGGGATAAAGTTGCCCGTCTGCCATTCACTCTATTGGACCGGATGACACCCGCATTTATCCAAAAACGCATCAGTGCTCTGCTGGATGAGATCGGTTATTACATTCAAAGCGGAGGAAAATATTTAACGCAAGAGCGAGGTATTTTAAAAAAGCTTGAACGCCATGCAGAAATGCCTGTTCATACGATTGAAGATGCCGCTAATGTGCCGCTGAAAGCAATGGATAAAACTGCGCTGTCCATCCAAAAATCTCATGCTGGGGCTGCTACAGTACAAGGTGCAGCAACGGGTGTGGGCGGTTTTTTAACGCTGGCTGCAGATATTCCAGCGACCCTCGCCATTTCGTTAAAAACATTGCAAGAAATTGCCGTGTCATATGGGTATGATCCGAACGACCGTGAAGAGCGAATCTTTATTATTAAATGTCTTCAGTTTACATCATCGGATGTTGTCGGCAAAAAAGCGATTTTAAAGGAATTATCCAATTACGCCAGCCGTGACAATAACAAACAGATGATTTCCCATTTGCAAGGCTGGCGCGAAGTCGTCATTGCGTACCGCGAGCAGTATAGTTTAAAAAAGATCTTTCGCCTTGTGCCTGTAATTGGCATCATATTCGGCGCCATTTCAAACCGTTCGATGATTGAAGATATCGCCGACGCTGGCATGATGCTGTACCGTAAACGCCGTATTATAGAGAGACTTGCTGCCCAAACAGCTGGAAACGAATCAGAGGATCGCAATTAATGCGATTTCTCCGGTTCGTCTCCCTTCGTAAAGTTTTCGATTCCATGTTTAATGGTCTAACAGTTAAACTGTTTTTCCGTACTTTCTTTTTACCCCGTCTTTGCCATATGAAAAAACGACAATTCTGCCATCCACCACTGTTTCAATGTGAATCGGCTTCCCCCATAAAGTATAAATGTGAGGCATCGTGTGTTCCAAATAACCGAGATCAAGTTCCACCCCTTCGAATGAATGAATAATATAAAGCTCCCCTGACTTCAAATAATCGCCATCCGTCACACATAAATGCGGAAATCCACCATTGATTTTCGAGGAGGTTAAATGATCGCGAATTTTCTCCCAATCTTTCTCCGTGATTGTCCAGTGACTTCCTTTCTTTTCAAACAAATACATCTCTTCTTTTTCAACAAAATCCTTGGTCATATAATTTCGTAAAAACGATATGTCCGACTCCATTGCCCGCACATCAAACAACTTTTCCCTGCTGCCGAATTGTTGTTCTATGTGCTCGTACAGTTTTACACCAACATAATACGGATTCATTCCCATTTTCGATGGCTGCACAACCTCTGCGTTTAAACGTGCATATTCTATCGCTTCCGATTCCGGCAAATCAAGCTCCCGCATAATCCGCATATGCCAGTACGATGCCCATCCTTCATTCATGATCTTTGTTTCCATTTGAGGCCAGAAATACAGCATTTCCGACCGTACAATCATGATCACTTCCCGCTGCCAGTCTTCCAGGACAGTGCTTTTTTCTGCAATAAATTTGAGCATATCTTTTTCACGAAACAGTTCTTCTGTCACCTGCTCATCATCTGTCCTCTCCCATAAGTCATCATACAGATGCTTTTTCGGAAGTGATGGTTTCGAATCGGCTCCGCCAATATCCCCGTTCGGGTCAACATGTTCTTCAATCGACAAAACCGCATCTAAAAATGGCTCCACCCGGTCAATCCCGTATTCATCTGTTAATTCCTGAATACGCTCAGCAGCCGCACCCATCGCCGTCTCCATTTGCCGATTCGTCTTTTTAAAATGGGCATTATTTTTAAAGAAATCTGAGTGCGCCAGGACGTGGGCAATAATTAATTTATTTTGAATGAGTGAATTCGTATTTAATAAAAACGCACTGCATGGATCGGTGTTGATCACGAGTTCGTATATTTTGCTGAGCCCCATTTCGTACTGAAGCTTCATTTTGTAAAACCGTTTGCCGAATCGCCAATGCGAAAAGCGGGCTGGCATGCCATAAGCACCGAACGTGTAAATAATGTCAGCAGGACAAATTTCATAGCGCATTGAATAAAAATCGAGACCGAAACCGGCGGCAATATCTGTTATTTCATCAATTGCATTTTGCAGATTATTTTGCTCCATCCGCCATCCCCCCTGCTTCATTTTATGCAGCGGAAAAATAAACATGAAAAAAGAGAGACAGAATTGAATTCTGTCTCTCCTCCATTAATGCACCAAGGCTTGAATACGTTCCATAAACTGTGATTGCACGCGTTCAAGTTTTTCGACAACACCGGCATATGTCTCGTCTTTCACACCGAAATAAAATTTCACTTTCGGCTCAGTTCCCGATGGCCGCACACAAACCCATGTACCGTCTTCAAGAAAATATTTCAGCACGTTCGATGCCGGCAATTTAATTGTTTCTTTCTCATTTGTCGTAAGAATTGTCCGCTCGCCTGTTTGGTAGTCTTCAATCGATGTGATCGGAATACCTGCGATTTGTGCAGGCGGGTTTTCACGGAATGAAGTGAGAAGCGCGCGGATTTGTTCAGCTCCATCTTTTCCTTTTAGCGTCAAAGATTGCAGGCCTTCTTTGAAAAAACCGACACGGTCATATAAATCCATAAGCGCATCGTGAAGAGTCTTGCCCTGCTTTTTGTAATACGCACATGCTTCAACAGCCATAATCGCCGCCTGGACTGCATCTTTATCGCGTGCGAAATCACTGATTAAATAGCCATAACTTTCTTCATATCCAAATAAAAATGTATACTCGCCTGTAGAATTGTACGTTTCTATTTTTTCTCCGATAAATTTAAAACCGGTCAACACATCTTCGCACGATATCCCGTATTGTGCTGCCGCTGCACGTCCAATTTCAGAGGTGACGATTGTTTTGAAGATTCGTCCGTTATCTGGCAGAGTCCCTCTTTCTTTTTTACGGGAAAGAATGTAGTCCACAAGCACAGCACCCGTTTCATTTCCTGTCAAAAGCACATAACCGCCATCTCCGTCTTTTACGGCAACGCCAAGACGGTCTGCGTCTGGATCTGTTGCAATTAAAATGTCAGCGTCGACTTTTTGTCCATCGCGGATTGCTAATTCAAACGCTGCCTTTTCTTCTGGATTTGGGGATTTCACCGTGGAAAAATTTGCATCAGGCTGTTCCTGTTCGGCAACAACTGTCACATTTTTATAACCGAGCGCTTCGAGTGCCTGTCTAACTGGTTTGTTTCCTGTTCCATGAAGCGGAGAAAACACAACGTGAATATCCGTGTCTCTTGCTGCCTCCGGCCATTCGGAAATCGTTACAAGCTTGTCAACATAAGCTTTGTCTATGTCTCCACCAATCATTTTAATAAGCCCTTTTTCTTTTAACACAGACTCGTCTTCCACTTTAATTAAAAGTTCGTCTCCTGCTGCATATACTTTTTTTATGACGTGGTCAGCAGCTTCCGGAGCAAGCTGCGCGCCATCGTGACCATAAACTTTATATCCGTTGTATTCAGGTGGATTATGGCTCGCCGTAATGACGATGCCCGCATATGCCTGTAGGTGACGAACTGCAAACGATAGTTCGGGCGTCGGGCGCAGTTCATCAAAAATATACGTTTGAATGCCGGCAGAAGCGAGCGTTTTCGCACTTTCCATCGCAAATTCAGGTGACTTATGACGCGAATCATACGCAATGACAACACCGCGCCTTTTCGCTTCTTCTCCCACGTCTGATATGTAAGCAGCAAGCCCAGCAGATGCTTTGCGAATTGTATATACATTCATGCGGTTTGTACCGGCACCAATTTCGCCGCGCATCCCGCCTGTACCAAATTCAAGATTTTTGTAAAATGCATCTTCTAAACTCTTTTCATCGTTTTCAATGTTTACAAGTAAATCTTTCATTTCTTGATCAAGGACCGGATGATTTGTCCACCGGCTGTACTCTTCTTTCCAGGCCACAGACTACCCCTCCAAACTCGTATTTCTTTTATGATACCATCTGTATACCCCATTTTACAGATTAATTCATCGACACAATATTTTACTTTTCAACACAATTAATACTATAATGCTATTGTTCAGAAATTAAATTCATTATAGGCAGGGAAAATGATGCTAAAAAAAGACAATTTGCTTTTCACCGCATGGGCGGCGTCTTTCACAGCGATGCTCGGCAGCCTTTATTTCTCAGAAGTTGTCGGCTATGAACCATGTGAGCTGTGCTGGTATCAACGCATTTTGATGTATCCGATCGTCCTTGTTTTAGGAATCGCCGTCGTGAGAAAAGATGTGAAGGCAGCGATGTATTCCCTCGCACTTTCCGGCATTGGCGGACTTATCTCTTTATATCATTATGGCATTCAAAAAGTGGACGTTTTAACGGATGCAGCTCCCGCATGCGGACGTGTTCCATGCACAGGCATGTACATTAACTGGCTTGGTTTTATTACGATTCCGTTTCTTGCACTTACAGCATTTACGATTATTTTCATCGCCAGTTTATTGATTTTAAAGGGAAAAGGTGACTAACATTGAAAAAAGTGATTATTTTCGCAGTAGTGCTCGTGTTGGTATTCGGTGCTATTGCCTTTATTACGCAGTATCAGAAAGAACAGGCATCAGAAGGAAATCCATATGGAAAAGATGATCTACATACTGAAACAGTCCAGCAGCTCGATGACCCAAACTATCAAAACATCGTTTTGCCCGATGATCTTGAAAAAAAACTTGAAGATGGTGAAGATGCCGTTGTGTATTTCTTCAGCCCGACTTGCCCGCATTGTCAAGAAACAACCCCTGTGTTGATGCCGATTGCGGATGACGAAAATGTAGAGGTTCTTCAGTACAACCTTCTTGAATTTGAGCAAGGATGGGAAGAATATAAGATTGAATACACGCCAACACTTATTTATTTTGAAGGCGGTGTGGAAAAAGACCGTCTTGTTGGCAGCCAGCCAGAGAGTGAATGGCATTCTTTCCTTGAACAAACAAAAGAACAGCAATAAAGAAATAGCTGTCTTCTGCAGAAAAAATGGCAGAAGACAGCTTTTTTTTAACTAAATTCAACGGGCTTTCGTTCAATGAAAAATGAAAGCGGAAATGGAAAAGCAATGCGATAACTGCGTAGTGTCTCAACACTATCCATAAACAGCTCCTCATATGAAGCTGATAAATGAGCCGTTTCAAGAATGGATATAATGGTAGTAAGCGCTGTAATCACTCGGGAAGCATCGTGTAAAGATTCGATATTTTCTAGCGTTTCTTCATTTAAAAGGAACAAATTTTCTCCCTTTTGTGAATCAAGGTAACGCGGAAATACATGTTGCGACAGGTACTTGCTTAAGCTTTTTATTTTTTCTTCCTGTTCGATTGTTGAAGAAATAATCATTACCATGGGACAGCCACCTTTATTTGCAGTCTTTTAAAATAATAACACAAAATCCGATAATCATAATTATTTATTTTTCAGAAAAGGATGATATTAATGAACACCCTTCGACAAGGTTCACTCTTTTCGCTTCAAATTCCCTCCGAATGGAACGGCATGACCATAGAAGAATTATTTTTTACCATTTGGAAACTGCCGAAGAAGTTACTTCATCGCTGGCGCATGGATAACCTGGTGAAGTTGGATGGCAAATCGGTAAATTGGCGCATGCCAATGCCCGTTGGGTCACGGCTGTCTGTCCCTTTTTTTCAGACAGCTCCATTCGGCGCTGAACCGGTTTATTCTGAACCGTCCATCTTGTACGAGGATGATCATATGATTATTGCCGATAAACCAGCGGGAATGAAAACCCATCCAAATGAAGCCGGGGAGACAAATACACTTTTAAACGAAATTTGTTATCACGTTTCCTTATCAGGTGACACGCTTCCTGTCCGCCACGTGCACCGTCTTGATGAATGGACGAGCGGCGCCGTGCTATTTGCCAAACATGAAGCAGCATATGCAGTTTTTTCACGTCTCTTGGAAGAAAAAACAATTTATCGGACGTATTACGCTGTTGTGGATGGAAGGTTGAAAAAAAATTCTGGTACAATCAAAGCACCGATCGGGAAAGACCGTCATCATCCATCACGGCGGCGTATTTCACCTTCCGGGCAAAACGCCGTAACACACTTTAAGGTAATGGAAAAAAAGGATGTTTTTTCACTGGTCGAATGCCGTCTTGAAACAGGACGCACCCATCAAATACGCGTCCATCTCGCTTCAATCGGTCATCCCATTGCCGGTGATTCTCTATATGGCGGTTCATCCACATTTGATTACCAGCTGCTTCACGCTGCAAAATTAACCGTTCCGAATCCTTTTACCAATGATCTCGTTTCGGCAGAATCACCCGTTCCAATTCTCATCAAAGAGCTTTTTTCTTCGACACAATAGTAGAAATATTTCAGCTGAACTCTTTTAAGAATTCAGCTTTTTTTCAAAAGACATATATATATAAAATAGCAGCAAACAAGATAGCAGCAAGAACAAACATGACAATGATCAATATTTTTTCTTGTTTATCACCAAGCACGAATACTCACTCCCGTTCTATAAAATTCAATTTCTTGACGAACTGTGCGAATTTGATTAAAGTGAATAGCGAATATAACTTACGAAAAGTGATTAATGAACTTATCATATCGGATATGTAAAAAGTTGTACAATTTAGGAGGCTTTACTATATGTCAGATTTTTTTGATGTCGCATTGAGCCGTCGTTCGGTTAAAATATACGATCCAGCGGCTGAAATATCGACAGACGAATTAACAGCGCTGTTGGAAACAGCAGGCCGGGCACCGTCAGCATGGAACTTACAGCAATGGCATTTCCTCGTTTTCCACGGAAAAGACGTACAGGAAAAATTATTGCCCATTGCTTACAACCAGAAGCAAATTGTCGATGCATCCGCAGTTATTTGCATTTTAGGGGATCTTGAAGGCTACCATAATATTGACCCTGTTTTCGATCCGCAGGTAGAAGCGAATGAAATGACTCCGGAATTGAAAGAAATATTGGCCGGTCAAATCAACGGTGCTTATAAACATGCAGAATATCCGCGTGATGGAGCCATTTTGAATTCTTCGCTTGCAGCGATGCAATTTATGCTGGCAGCCCGGGCAAAAGGATTTGACACATGCCCTATCGGCGGTTTTAATGCATCTGCTCTTGTCGAAACATTTAATGTGTCAAAACGCTACTTGCCGACGATGCTTATTACGATAGGACGCAAGCTGCAAGAAGGACGTCCAACAGACCGAATTCCGGTTAAAAACCTCATTACGTACGCAAAATAAGAATAGTACACCATCCCGCCATGTCGGGGTGGTTTTTATTTGCTGCTTGCATCCATTTCCTAAAAGGAATAACATTAAACATGGATTTTTAAATGTTCGTATTTTGGAGGAATTTGTTTATGTTTAAATTATCTGAAAACGGCACTTCCGTCAAAACGGAAATGTTAGCCGGCTTGACGACCTTTTTAACAATGGTTTACATTGTGGTTGTCAACCCGCTCATCTTGCAGGATGCCGGCGTGCCGTTTGAACAAGTATTTACTGCAACGATTATCGCAGCAGTTGTCGGCACGCTATGGATGGGCCTATTCGCGAATTATCCGATCGCCATTGCACCCGGAATGGGCATGAATGCATACTTTGCCTACTCGGTCGTTGGATCTCATGGCGGTATTACTTTTGAAACAGCGTTTGCGGCTGTGTTTATTTCAGGTTTATTATTCGTAGTATTATCCTTAACACCACTGCGTGAAAAATTGATTGAAGCAATTCCATCTAATTTGAAACATGGAATTTCCGCTGGTATTGGTCTTTTCATTGCGTTTATCGGGCTGCGCCTAACAGGGATCATTGCATCTGATCCAAATAATCTGGTCAAACTCGGTGACCTGCACAGCCCATCTGCTTTGCTTGCTTTATTTGGACTGGCCATTACCATAATTTTAATGGTTCGCGGAGTGAACGGCTCTTTATTTATCGGGATGATTGTGACGGGTCTTGTTGCTTTTTTCACAGGACAGCTTTCTTTTGATCACGGATTTATCGGCACTCCTTCTTTACCGGAAGGATTCATCTCAGCTAATCCCATCACTGCGTTTTCTGATGTCATACAGCATGGATTATATGCTGTTGTCTTTTCCTTTTTACTCGTAACTATTTTTGATACAACGGGTACGATGATTGGTGTGGCGCAGCAGGCTGGATTAATGAAAGAAAATAAGATGCCAAGAGCGCGGCAAGCACTTCTTGCTGATTCAGTCGCGACTTCAGTTGGCGCAATGGTCGGCACAAGCCCGACAAGTGCATACATCGAATCATCTACAGGGGTCGCAGCAGGCGGCCGGACCGGTTTAACATCTGTTACGGTTGCTGTCCTGTTTATTGCAGCTGCTTTTTTTGGTCCGCTCGTATCTGCGGTTTCTGGCATATCTGCGATTACTGCACCCGCACTTATTATCGTCGGCTGCCTTATGATGCAAAGCGTCGCGAAAATTAACTGGGGAGAGCTGGACGAAGCATTTCCCGCTTTTCTCATTATTTTAAGCATGCCGCTTACATCAAGTATTGCAACAGGTATAGCCCTTGGATTCGTTTCATATCCACTTTTAAAAATTGCACGCGGCCGATACAAAGAAGTTCACCCGCTCGTTTATATTTTTGCGGTGCTGTTCTTTTATCAGCTCGCTTTCCTGCCGCATTAAACAAACCGCTTCAAAGCTCAATGCTTTGAAGCGGTTTGTTTTTTTATCCGACAGCTTGTTCCGTAATTAATCGACAGAAGCCTATTTTTTTTCCGGTTTGAAAAAGTACGTCAAAGCTGGGTACACCTCTTCGCGTTTTCGAATGACATATGAACGGAAAAGAGGATCATTTACTTTTCGAAATGCAGACATAAGCGGGGTCGTCCGGTTATATTGGTTGACTTCACCGTAGCCAAACATACGGCAGTGCGGCAATAACTTTTTTAGAAGCGTCACGCACTGCGGATTATCAGATGCTAAGTTATCACCATCGGAAAAATGAAATGGATAAATATTGTAGCGGTCTGGTGAATACTTTTTATCAATTAACTCCAGTGCAAGTGTATATGCAGATGAGCAGATCGTTCCTCCACTCTCCCCTTTTGAAAAAAAATCGTCCTCTTCTACAATCTTGGCTTCTGTGTGATGAGCGATAAACACGATTTCAACCGTCGTATATTTTTTCCTTAAAAATCGGGTCATCCAGAAGAAAAAACTGCGGGCAATATACTTTTCGAATGGCCCCATAGATCCACTCGTGTCCATCATGGCAAAAATAACAGCTTTTGACTGCGGCGTTTTCTCTTCTGTAAACGATCGGAACCGCCTGTCTTCCGGAAGCACTGGAAAAAAGTCTGGTATGCCGGACAGCGAGTTGCGTTTAAATGCGGCTAATAATGTTTTTTTCTTGTCGATCCGTGCGGTTACCCCTGTTTTGCGGATATCATTTATTTTCCAGTCTGTAATAAACGATGTAGACTTTTCTTTCTCAACCAGCCGTGGTAATTCCATTTCGGAAAAAAGTGCTTCTTCAATTTCAGCAAGACTGACATCCGCTTCATAATAGTCTTCACCGCGGACGTCTCCTGCTTTTTTCCCTTGTCCAGCTGTCGCCTGGTCGTCACCTGCCCGTGCAATCGCATCCCCTACGTCCCCTTTTCCCTGCCCACCATGACGATTTTTCTCTTCAGCATAGCGAATTCGATATTCCTGCAAGGATCGGATTGGCAATTTCACGATTCTTTTGCCGTCTGACATAATAATTTGTTCCTCTGTCACCATGTCGGCTAAATTTTTTTGAATCGCTTCTTTTACTTTTTGCCGATGTCGTTCTTGATCGTCAAATCCTTTTCGGTGCAATGACCAGTCTTCTTCAGAAATGTGATAAAATTTGTCCAATTGCGCAGCCTCCCGGTTTCATTTTTCAAACGACGGGGTAAACTCTTTACAAATGAAGATGAGGTGACAAATCATGAATTTTAAAGAGCAAAAAGTTGAGCCTTTCAATTCTATGGTCACAAGTTTTGAAGATATGGAGCAGCTCGGACGCCAAATGGAGCGTCAGCGTACAAATGAAGAATTGAAACAAGATGAGCGCCAGCCTGATCCCATTCAATACGATAATCAAAAAGATGGAAAACAATAACCCGGTTAACACTCAACCGGGTTTTTTCATGCTATCGATTCAGTAACCCGCCAACGTAGCGAAGCAGTTCATTCGCTGAAACGGAATTGTAGCCGCACTCATCAATAAGGCGTGCTGTCACTTCATTCATCTTTTTCAGCTGCTGCTCATCCGGTGCAACAGAAGATGTCGTAATTTTCACCACATCTTTTAAGTCAGAAAACAGTTTCTTTTGAATTGCTTCCCGCAGGCGGTCATGCTCACGGTAGTCAAATTTCTTTCCTTTGCGTGCATAAGCCGAAATACGAATGAGCATTTCTTCACGAAATGATTTTTTCGCGTTTTCTGAAATCCCTATCTGCTCTTCAATCGATCTCATAAGCCGTTCATCTGGATTCATTTCTTCACCTGTCAGCGGATCATTCAGTTTCGTTTTGTTGCAATACGCCTCGACATTATCGAGGTAATTGTCCATCATTGCCCTTGCTGACTCTTCGTACGAATAGACAAACGCTTTCTGTACTTCTTTTTTTGCTGTCTCGTCATATTGCTTACGCGCTTCAGAAATAAACTGCAAATATTTTGCCCGGACTTCTTTTGAAATGGACGGATGGCTGTCAAGACCGTCTTTCAAGGAACGAAGTACATCCAGCGCATTAATCGAATTCGTCCCTTTCTTTATAATCGCAGCTGAAATCCGATTCATTACATAGCGCGGGTCAATTCCATCCATTCCTTCATCTGGATGCTCCTTTTTCAATTCAGCCGCATCCAGGCCAGTCAATCCTTCCACTGCCGCTCCATCGTACAGCTTCATTTTCATCACTAAATCGATATTCGCACGGCTGGACTCTTTCAATCGTGTTAAAATCGTAAACATCGCCGCCGTCCGGAATGTATGAGGCGCAAAATGAACATCTGCCGCTTCACTTTCATGGATCATTTTGGCATATATTTTTTCTTCTTCCGACACTTTTAAATTGTACGGAACCGGCATGACAATCATCCGTGAATGAAGAGCTTCATTTTTTTTATCCGCAATAAATGACCGGTATTCCGTTTCATTCGTGTGGGCAATAATCATCTCGTCCGCGGAAATAAGCGCAAACCGCCCTGCTTTAAAATTGCCTTCCTGCGTAAGTGACAGCAGATGCCATAAAAATTTTTCATCGCATTTCAGCATTTCCTGAAACTCCATCAGTCCTCTGTTTGCAATGTTTAATTCGCCGTCAAACCGGTATGCTCTCGGATCTGATTCCGAACCGAACTCTGCAATAGTTGAAAAATCAATGCTGCCGGTTAAATCGGCAATGTCCTGTGATTTCGGATCAGATGGACTGAATGTTCCGATCCCTCTGCGCCGATCTTCCGAAAAAAATATTCGTTCAACTGGGACATCTTCAATCCTCCCGCCAAATTCATTCTCGAGTCTAAAGGCATTCAGCGGTGACAGTGATCCCTCAATGCGTATTCCATACTCTTCAAAAAAATCATCCCGCAGTTCCCGTGGAATTAAATGAAGAGGATCTTCTGCCATTTGGCAATGTTTTATCGCATAAACAGCTCCTGCATCTGTTCTAGTAAACTGCTCCAAACCTCTTTTTAGCATTGACACAATCGTTGATTTTCCTCCGCCGACCGGTCCCATTAACAGCAAAATCCGCTTTCGTACGTCCAGCTTTTTTGCTGCCGGATGGAAATATTCTTCAACGAGCCGTTTTATCGCTTCATCCAGGCCAAATAATTCTCCACTAAAAAATGAATACTGGTCCCCTTCAATCCCTGCAGACCGGATCATTTCATATATACGCGCATGTGCCGGCATAGCAATGTGCGGCTGTTTTTTCAATAAATCCAAATACTCGCGAAACGTTCCTTCCCAGCGCAGCTTTTCTTCTTCTGCACGGCACGATTGAATTTTATCTAATATCGTCATAAATAGCTCCCTCCGCTCCGCTCACAATGGGCGTATTTACCGGATTTTATGCAGACAACTCTCCAATTATGAAAAAACGCCTGCCACGATTTTGAAAAAGAAGCGTTCACAATGGTGCTTTTTTCCGTTATAATGGAGGAAGTTATGTACTTTCACGTTGAAGGAAGGAGCATGAATTCATGAGACTATTAGGTGTTCTTGCTGTTTGTGCTGCATTTTTAGCAGCCATTTTCACAGCTGGCTATGACGATAAGCCAGGAACAAAATAATTTCTTTAGCGAATTTTTGTTCCTGCTGAAGAAAAGCGTGTCCTGCCATAATACTTGTATGAGAAAAAATAAAAAGGCTGTACCGAATAAATCGGTGCAGCCTTTTTTAATGCAATCCCGGAAAATTTTGCTGGCGAAGTGCTTCATAAACAAGAATCGCCGCAGTATTTGACAGATTTAGCGAACGGACATGATCGTTCATCGGCACACGCAGGCAGCGGTCCAAATTCGCTTGAATAAGATCTTTCGGCAAGCCGGTCGTCTCTTTTCCAAACATGAAATAATAGTCCTGTTCTGGATCACTGTAATCAAATTTCGCATGGTCCTGTGTTCCGAACTTTGATAAATAAAACATATTACCTTTATTTTTCTCAAAAAAATCATCCAGCGAGTCATAATAGGTAATATTCACAAACTCCCAGTAATCAAGTCCTGCACGCTTTAACATTTTATCATCCGTTGAAAAACCCAGCGGTCTGATTAAATGAAGCGGAGCACCTGTCGCGGCACACGTCCGCGCTATGTTCCCTGTATTCGCCGGAATTTCCGGCTGATAAAGTACTACATGAACAGCCACAAATCGTCACCTCTCCTCAAACATTCATTATAACACGGAATGAAAGGTTTGAATTGCTTTTTCAATCTCAGCGAGAACGTCACTTTCTTTTTCATGGATCAACGCACGTTTCAACGCATGTTCCGCTTCCATCCCGCCAATTTTGCCGATCGCATACGCAGCCGTGCCACGCATGACAGGACGAGGATCTTCGAATAAAACATGCATAAGAGCCGGCAGCGACGATTCTTCTTTAAAATGCGCAAGCGCAATAATTGCATTGCGCTGAATTGGTTTTTTTCCGCGCCACGAACCAGACATCGATCCAAACCGTTCTTTAAACTCTTTATTGCTGATCGACAATAGCGGTTCAAGAAGTGGTTTTACCTGTTCCGGGTCTGGCGTCATTTCATCATGAATGAGGACATGCTTCCCCTTATTTTCCGGACAGACGGTCTGGCAAGTATCACAGCCATATAAACGATTGCCAAGATGTTTTCGAAACTGCTCCGGCAAAAAATCTTTTGTCTGCGTTAAATACGCAATACAACGCTGTGAATTGAGCTGGCCTCCCTGTACAAGTGCACTCGTTGGACATGCATCGATACATTTCCTGCAGCTCCCGCATTGACTTTCCATTGGTGTATCCGGCTCAAATGGCACGTTTGTGAGCATTTCACCGAGATATACATACGACCCGAATTCCGGCGTAATAATTGCGCAGTTTTTCGCGCTCCAGCCGATGCCCGCACGCTCCGCAACAGCGCGGTCAGATAGCTCTCCCGTATCTACCATTGACTTGCACTGAACATCCGATAGTTTTTTTTGTAAAAACTCTTCCATAAGAGCTAGTTTTTTTCGCAAAATAGCGTGGTAGTCCTCTCCCCAGGACGCACGGCAAAACAAGCCGCGCCGTTCACCCTTTTTCCCTGTTGGTGCACCCTCAAGCTTAGACGGATACGCAAGAGCAATGGCAATGATCGATCGCGGCTGATCGATCAGAAGGGCGGGGTTTACTCTCTTTTCAATATCTTTTTCTTCAAAACCTGACGCATACCCAAGTTCTTGCTGCTGAACAAGCTTTTGCTTTAATTCCAGAAATGGATCGGCTGCAGCGAACCCGATTTTATCAATGCCGATTTCTTTGCTGTAGTCGATCAGTTCCTGTTTTAATTGCCGATACATTTCTATCACCTCTTCATAGAAAAAACAAGCAAACGGGGGTGCCCGCTTACTTGTTTAATTGTTCTTTTATTTCTTCAATTTGCTCCAGGTGGCGCTTTTCATGCAATCCAATAAACGATACCCATTGGTTAAGCGGCATCGGTCCGAATGACGAATGCGGAAATGATTTATTTTTTAATGTTTCTTCATTTGTCTGGTCAAGCAGCCTCATAAGTTGATCTCGCGAAATGTATAGACGATCTTTCATTTGCTGAAGCGTCCGGTAATCATAAGGAGGCTTGGCAAAATCAGGTGCGTCTTTTTTATTAGAACGGTCTAACGTTTTTTCAATTGGCTTTGGAGCTGCTTTTTCGCTGTCCGGATTATTTAGCTCCGACTCAATTGCTTTCGTAATCCCCTGCTCCATTAAATACAGATGGTCAAGTACTTGCATAATTGTCCAGCTGCTGCTGTCAGGACGTTTATTTAATTTATCATCCGTCAGCCCATCTACTGCTTCGATCACTTCATTTCGGTACTGTTCATTTTGCTTTATATATTCAGAAAGCATATTGTCTTCCCTCCAGATCAGTGAAAAATCCCGCACAGGGGTAAATAACATTATTTCACAATCGATTTGAAAAGTCGAACAATGTGCTTTAACTGTATATTTTGCTTCCTGTCTGCACGAATTCTTCTGATTTTTGCTTCATGCCGATTTCCATAATTTCCTCGTCATTGGCTGCCTGTTTGCGAAGGTCGTGAGAAATACGCATTGAGCAAAATTTGGGACCACACATGGAGCAGAAATGAGCTGTTTTTGCGCCTTCTGCCGGCAATGTTTCATCGTGGTATTCGCGAGCACGATCAGGATCAAGTGATAGATTAAACTGATCATGCCATCTAAACTCAAAGCGCGCTTTTGACAGCGCATCATCTCTTTTCTGTGCTCCTGGATGGCCTTTGGCCAGATCTGCTGCATGTGCAGCGATTTTATAAGCAATAACCCCTTCACGAACATCGTTTTTATCCGGCAATCCAAGATGTTCTTTTGGTGTTACATAGCAAAGCATCGCTGTACCGTGCATTGCAATCATCGCTGCACCGATTGCAGATGTAATGTGATCGTAACCTGGCGCAATATCTGTTGTCAATGGACCGAGAGTGTAAAAAGGAGCCCCTTGGCAGATCTCAATTTCTTTATCAATGTTTTCTTTAATTTTATGGAGTGGTACATGTCCAGGTCCTTCTATCATTACCTGCACGTCATGCTTCCAGGCGATTTTCGTCAATTCACCAAGCGTTTCAAGCTCTGCAAATTGCGCTTCATCATTTGCATCAGCAATTGAACCTGGGCGAAGACCATCGCCTAATGACACGGATATATCATACGCTTTTAATATTTCGCAAATCTCTTCAAAATGTGTATAAAGAAAATTTTCTTCATGATGCGCTAGACACCACTGCGCTAAAATTGAACCGCCTCGTGACACAATACCGGTTGTCCGTTTAATTGTCAAGGGAATATAGCGGAGCAGCACACCCGCATGAATCGTAAAATAATCAACACCCTGTTCCGCCTGTTCAATTAATGTATCCCGATACACTTCCCACGTTAAGTTTTCAGCGATCCCGTTTACTTTTTCCAGCGCTTGATAAATTGGAACGGTTCCCACTGGCACTGGGGAGTTGCGAATTATAAACTCACGCGTCGCATGAATATTTTTTCCTGTTGATAAATCCATGATCGTATCTGCACCCCAATGCGTCGCCCACGTCATCTTCTCCACTTCTTCTTCAATCGAAGAACTTACAGCTGAGTTGCCGATATTTGCATTTACTTTCACATGAAAGTGGCTGCCGATAATCATCGGTTCACTTTCTGGATGATTAATATTGGCCGGAATAATCGCCCTGCCAGACGCCACTTCTTCACAAACGGTTTCCGGATCCATATTTTCGCGAATTGCAATATACTCCATTTCCGGTGTGATGATCCCTTTTTTTGCGTAATGCATTTGTGTTACATTTTTTCCGGCTAGTGCACGGCGAGGTACATGAGTAAAATCAGGCTGGAACATAGATGCTGCATCTTTCGTACCGTTATCTTCTGGTTTTACTTCGCGTCCTGCGTATGTCTCAGTATCATTTCGTTCTTTAATCCACTGTTCCCTTCTCCTTGGGAGACCTTTATGTACATCCGCAACGAATCCAGGTTCTGTGTATGGACCGCTTGTATCATATACGGAAAGGGGCTCGTTTTTAAACGTACCTGCATCTGTTTGTGTATCACCCAACTTAATTTTCCGAAACGGAACACGCACATCTGAACGGCTTCCTTCCACGTACACCTTTTCACTTGCAGGAAACTGGGACTGCAACTCAATTTTTTCACTTTCCAGTCGATTCATTTACCTATTCCTCCTTTTAAATAAATGAACCTGATCTGGAAGAACACAACTTAGAAAATAAAAACGGGTTCTTTTAATAAATAAAAGAACCCGTGAAATAGTGTGTTAAAACGACGTATAAGCCGTCTCTCCCTACTTCCCTACGCTGGTGTCAACCAGATCAGGTTCAAAGGGTTAAAGAGCCAAAATACGCGCTCTTCTCTCAGTCCGGCTAACGGACACCCCTAGCAGAAAATCAATATGAAACTGTTTACAACCTTACCATATTCGAAACATTCTGTAAAGTTATCTTTTTCTTATAATAAGAATTATTTGATTTTTTAATATAAAGTTCAAAATGAATTGAGAACACCAAATACGAGCAGCCCAATTACTATTTTCTTTTCAACTAAGAGAACGGTACCCAGTTAACTTCCCTATGAAACAAAAGAACCCCATTTGTAACCAAAAGAGGTTGTTTGCTTTTAAATTCTCGCATTGCGGATGACGTTTACCATATTTTGATTCGGATACCCCAATTGCTCATATTGCTTAACCACTTTTTCCACATCAAATTCAACACGTTCAATCGATGTACTTATTTGACATTCTTCAATCTTAATAATCGCGTAAGATGATTTTTTTACGCCATCAAACGGCAGCCCTACACTCCCGATGTTGATCAATACTTTCCCATTTATAAAACGTATATATGGCTTGTGGATATGGGCATAGACGTATACATCCGATTCAGAAGAAGACATTAATTTGGTTTTGAGTATGTCATCGGATTCCCCTGGAACCACGACGTCAAATAAACTGTCAGGTGTGGCGTGAAAAACATGAATAGACAAACCAGCTGCATCAAATTGGAGTTCTTTAGGGAGTTTTTGTAGATAATCAATATCCTCTTTTTCTAAATTGGATAAAATCCACTCACGCTCAGTATTCATCATATCAATTGCTGAATCCGGTACTTCTCCTTTTTGAACACCGCGTACAACCCACTCATCTGCATTCCCTTTAATCACATTTGTATTCAATGACTGGATAAGCTGTAAAGACCGCTTCGGTTCAGGACCTCGGTAACAAATGTCCCCTAACACGTAAATTTTATCTACTTGCTTTTTTTTAATATCACACAATACAGCATCAAGTGCCACTGCATTGCCATGAATATCAGATATAAATGCGATTTTCATTCAACAATCGTCCTTTCAAACAATATGTATTTCTTTCATGTTATCACGGTCATTGTTGAAAAGTGAAATTTCCCACAAAAAAAAGAACTTCTACATCTTGTAGAAGTTCTTTTTTACGTTTTAAACGCTGAGTATACCGGCGGCCGGGGTCGAACCGGCACTCCCGTGAAGGAACTGGATTTTGAGTCCAGCGCGTCTGCCAATTCCGCCACGCCGGCAATTCATTATGGAGGCGGCAACCGGACTCGAACCGGTGGTAAAGGTTTTGCAGACCTTGGCCTTACCGCTTGGCTATGCCGCCTTATTTTATGGAGCGGAAGACGGGATTCGAACCCGCGACCCCCACCTTGGCAAGGTGATGTTCTACCACTGAACTACTTCCGCAAAATGGCTGGGCTAGCTGGATTCGAACCAGCGCATGACGGAGTCAA
>NZ_MSFI01000013.1 GCF_001975785.1 Domibacillus epiphyticus
AAAACGATTAGGGATTTAAAAACGTAAGTTTTTCAGTGCCCTCGCTTAACACCAGAATATTTTCGATTTTTTAGTAAAATTCCAGGCGTTATTGTTGGTAAATTTCTATTATATTCAAAGTATAAATAACCATAACAAAAAATGCCTTGACACAAGGAAAAAGCATATTAACATCATATCGATGTTAATATGCTTTCTTTTTTGTCACTTTATCAATCGGAAGATGGTGTTTTCGCATTATTAATTGGAATTTCCACAGCCATAATGGTCTGGTTTTTATTTGAATCAATTGATATTTTTCCACCATAACTATTAACTACTTCCTTCACGATAAATAGTCCCTGTCCTCTTATTTTTCCATGTCGTGCCTTTTTAGTTGAGAAACCACTTTTAAAAATAAGTTCTTTATTTTTTTCATCAATCCCGGGACCTGTATTCGTTACTACAAAGATATAGTTATTTGAATCCGCTTTGCATACAATGTTTATGTTTCGTTCTTTTTCAGGTAGTTCTATTGCAGCTTCTATGGCATTGTCGATTAAATTTGACAATAATTTAATTAAATCAGTGGTTTTTATGGTATTAAATGAATCGGGGGAGATATCAAAATAAATATCAATGTTATGATTGTGAGCAGAGAGCTTTTTTGTTTGCAATAGCACGGATAACCCTGGATTACTCACGTCTAGTTTTATGGATTCTATCAAATGAACTTCCTTAGACAAAGTAATTAAGTACTCGAGTGCTTTCTCATACTGCTCAAGCTTAAGTAGACCATGAAGAACTTGAATGTGATTTGAATAATCATGTCTTAATGATTGAACGGATGATATTAATGATTGAATTTCCAATTGATAGGTATCCTCTGTATCCCCAACTTCTTTTTTCAGTTCTTTTTGATACCATTTTTGAAGAATAAGAAAAGAGACTAGCATAAGGATGACAAATAACCCGTTAAAGACAAGATTGGACATACTGCTTTTTAAAACCTTCTCGCTGATTTCGTTAATGACATCAGCGCTGATGTCAATCCCTAAGTAACCAATAATCCCTCCTGTTTGGTCCCTAATAGGTACCCCGACCGTTAAATATTCACCATATACCGGATCATCAATAATGTCAGTTGAAAATGTTAATCCTTTATATGCCCTTTCAACTTGCTTTTGTGGAACTGTACATATCCCGCCAATCGGGAATTCTTCTTTTATCTCATCTGGCATTGCGACAATCATCGCTCTTGACACGTTGGGATTATCCACAGCAAGTGTGTATACATGTAAAGCGCCGTTCTTTTCTCTCGCATCTTCTAAATAACGTTTTATTTCCGTATATTCATTATTCTTTACAGGGTTCTCAAGAAATCGTTTATATGTTTCTGTATCCATGGACGCAGCTATTGACTTTGCAGATTCTATACTTTGATTAGCAATGGACTTTTCTGCTGATTTTTTAATGCTTATATAAGAAGAAAATATATCCATCATCATAAAAACCACTAACAATACTAAAGATAGTACAAAAATGGACTTCAACTTTATATTTTTCGTCATCACTTCTTAACTCCGTTTTTTTTCGGCAATCTACATGAGTGTACTATATTTAAGGAGTCAATAACACATAAAATATATATGGATTTACTGGAAATTTAATAATTTCAAGAAAGTAAGTTCGTTTACATTTTTCGAGTTACTATACATGTTTGTTGTTTTCAATTGCTGCCACAATGAAATGTTCTTTATAGAAATTCTAACCCATGACCCTGGATCTGTGAATTTTGATAATTTATAGGTATGACCCTGGTAAAGAAGCTGATGATTTGCTTTCACTTGTCCAATTCTTAAGTCAATAAAGGGAAACTGCCGATTCATATTTTTTATATAGTATGTACCGTCCTTTTCCTCAAATACTTCATTCCCTTCCGCATTAGAAGGCATTCCAACAGCAAAATCCTCATACGCCAGTTTGGTTAGAATAATGTTCTTTTCCGACAAACGATATGATTCAACCACATCTGATAGGTGGATGGAGTGTGTATACTTTATGTTAAACGTTTTGTCTTTTTTTAACGGTAAATAAGCTAGTAAATTCCCTTGATCCTCATAGGCAATAGCGATTATTTGTTTATAGGGGAATAAAAATAGAAAAGCAATGAACAAAAATAACAGTATACATATAAATCCTTTAAGTCTCATTCATATCCCTCTTTCAAGCTGAAAAATCGAACTTCCTGGAAAAATGAAATCGATAGGCCGTAAGAGCGGCCTACCGATTATAAAGAATATTTAGTTCGACAAACCTTTTTCTTTAAAATATTTAGCTGCGCCAGGATGAAGCTCCATATCTCCTAATCCTTCCAGGGAAGTTTCAGGTGTAATAAACTCGCCTTTAGCATGTGTAATCTGGTCCGTGTTTTCATATAACGCTTTTGTCATTTCATACACTAAATTTTCTTCCAGATCACTTGTAACAACTAACATTGCTTTTACAGCCACTGTTTTTACATCGGATTTGATTTTGTAAGTGCCACTTGGAACTGTATCTTCTGCATAGTAAGGATATTTTTCAACTAACGACTGAATTTTGTCATCTGCAATAGGAACGATTACAACTTCATTTTGTGCCGACAGCGCCTCAACTGCGCCAGTTGGAGTACCCGCAGTTATAAATGCTGCATCAATATTACCTGCTTGTATTCCGTCAGTTGATTCATCAAAAGAAAGGTTTTGAGCTTCTATATCTTCAGTAGACAGTCCATGAATTTCTAAAACCTGCATGGCATTAATGTAAGCTCCTGATCCTGGCGCACCTACTGATACTTTTTTTCCTTTTAAGTCCTCAACGGATGTAATTCCACTTTTCGCTGTCGTTACAAGCTGTATTGTTTCAGGGTACAAAGATCCAATTGCCTGTATGTTATTAATTGGTTCTCCTTCAAACATTTCTTTTCCTTCCAGAGCATAGGCTCCGATATCCGTTTGTGAGAAAGCTATTTCAGCTTCCCCAGCTCTTAATGTCTCCATATTTTCAGCTGAAGCACCTGATGTCTGCGGTGTTATATTCATTTCTGTTTTATCGGAAATAATATTTGCGATTTGTCCGCCAAGTGGATAATATGTACCGCCAGTCCCCCCAGTTAATAAACTTAAATCCTTGCTTTTGCCTCCGTTTCCTTCATCTTCATTCGCTGTGCCGGCGGATCCGTCCTTCGTACTGTTTCCGCAAGCAGCCATAACCATTACTAGCATAAAAATCATGACAACCAAGGTGCTTAATCGAATTTTTTTCATTAACAAATCCCCCTTTTAAAATTGTTTACAAGCTTTGTCATATATCCTTACAAAGGAAATGAACAAAAGACGAAGCGAATTTTGCCATTATCTTTGGGGTATTCATTCGCATTTTTTCTTTCATCACTTTATAAAGGTTACGGTTTTACTTTTGAATAATCAGCGTTTTTTAGAGCGGTATTGGTTTCTGATGTACTATTGCCGCCACCTTTATCCTGTTTCCATACATATTGTAAAACAAGCAACACGGTAAAAATAATTAATCCAGTGATGTCTGAGAGCGTTTCAGGATAAACCAATAACAATCCTCCAACAATAGAAAAGGTCCTTTCAAGCCAGTGCATGCTTCTAGCCCAGTAGCCAATAACACCTGCCCCAATGGCAATCATGCCTGTCATCGCGGTAAAGACGATCCATGCTGTTTCCATCCAGGTAGTATCAATCATTAGCAATTCAGGAGAAAGAACAAAAATGTAAGGGATGATGAATGCCGCTATTGCCAGTTTTGAAGATACAATTCCTGTTTTTATCGGCTCACCGCCTGAAACGCCTGCTGCTGCAAATGCTGCTAAAGCAACCGGTGGTGTAATATCTGCAATAATTCCAAAATAGAAAACAAACAAATGGGCAGATAAATCCGGTACACCAAGCAAAATCATTGCAGGTGCAGCGATTGTCGATGTTATGACATAGTTGGCAGTTGTTGGTGAACCCATTCCAAGTACGAGTGCCGCAACCATTGTGAGAAAAAGTGTAGGAATTAAATACCCCCCAGCCAAATCTATTAAGCCATTTGCCAGCTTAAGACCTAAGCCTGTTTTTGTAACAATTCCCACAATTATACCTGCAGCTGCCGTGGCAGCTGCAACGGCAAGTGCCGTACGGGCTCCATCAACTAAAGCATAAATAATATCCATGAATTTCATGCCTGCGTCTTTATTAAGGAAACCAACAATAATCGAAATAACAATGGAATACAGTGCTGCATGTGTAACGGTTATATTTGACATGAGCAAAAGAATGATGGCAATGATCGGGATTAACAAATAAACCTTGCCAAACACTTCTCTTCTGCTCGGCATTTCCTCTTTTGTTAATCCTCGCAATCCAAGTTTCTTGGCTTCAAAATGCGTCATAATCCATATTCCGGAAAAATAAAGAATTGCTGGAATAGCAGCTGCTTTCGCAATATCCCAATATGTAATGCCGTTTCCAATAAACTCCACCATTAAAAATGCGGCAGCCCCCATTATTGGCGGCATTAATTGTCCGCCAGTAGAAGCAGAAGCTTCCACTGCTCCGGCAAATTCCTTCTTATATCCAAGATTTTTCATCATTGGAATTGTAAATGCGCCTGAAGTAACCACATTCGCTACAGAACTTCCGCTAATGGTTCCTTGAAGAGCACTCGAAAAAATCGCTACCTTTGCGGGTCCTCCTATACTTCTTCCGGCAATTGCTATGGAGAGGTCATTAAAATATTGGCCAACACCTGTCCGAATCAAAAATGAACCAAACAATAAAAATAAAAAGATAAAAGTAGAGGAAACTGCTAATGGCGTCCCTAAAATACCTTCCGTTGTGAAAAACATTGTTTGAACCAACCGTTCTATCGTTAACCCACGATGTGAGAGGAAGCCTGGCATGTTTGACCCGAAAAGTCCGTATAAAATAAACAGTAAGGCAATTATCATAATGGGGAGGCCAACTGCACGCCTAGTTGCCTCGAGAACGAGCAGAATGGCTATGAGCCCAACAGTAAAATCCAATGTGTTTATACGTCCGACACTCATAACAAGGTCTACAAAATATAATGGCCAATAAGCACCTACACCAATACTAGCAATCGCTAAAACCATATCGTACCATGCAATTTGCAGCTTTCCTTTTTGACGTTTCTTTCGGTTTGCAGGAAAAAGCAAAAAGATTAATGAAAGAGCAAAACCTAGATGTATGGTTCGTTGAATTTGCGCAGTAAACACTCCAAAAATAGCTGTATATAATTGAAATAATGAAAAAGCCAAGAGGCCGAAAAAGGCAACATACCCTAAAATACCGGATAATTTCCTTGTTCCCGCTTCCGGGTCAAATTTTTCTAATAACTCCTGTTGTTCTTCTTCAGTTAAATACTTGACTTCTTTGTTTTTAGTCAATTCATATATACTCCTTTCCGCTGCGGTCGAATGGAATACTCACTAATTACGCATAAGCTATATACCTCTATCGAAAGTATTACATTTACGTTATAAATATATATATATTTTGATACTCTATAACTTATTCTAAAAACATTTAAAATCAAGATTTGTCTTAATTAAAAAAATAAGCCTCTTTTTTTCGAGGCTTATTTTTAGCATTACTCATCATTTAAAACATCTTCATAGAAATTCCAAGTTTCATCTGCTTCTTGCACAAGACTCCAATTTCCGGTTCCCTTTAAATTATGTTTTCTAACAAATTTAAGTTTTCATTAATCGATTTTTCATTTTTAGTGTGTATTGGCCAGGAGGTAATTTTGTCCATTCCACTTTCATAGGCTCTTCAATTTCGTTTAGTAGCGCCTAAAATAATAAATTCCTAAAGTTAAAAAAAGGACATTCCCATATGAGATATAGGGAACGTCCTGTGAAAATCTATTTTATCCGTCCCATTCAATGGTGGATTAAATAGGCGAAAAATCTGATTCGATTCTACAGCGAGAGAAGTGGCCGTCTGAACTAGGATTCTAGAGAATATTCGTAAAAGAAATTTATAGACAGAAAAAAAACCTGAGATAGTCGTCTCAGGCAGCATAATCGAAGAAAATACCAAAGAGTGAATAAAGAATGACCGTTAAAAATAAAATCGTTATATGGATAAGGGAAAAGATAAACATTGATTTTGCCCATTTCTCTGAATCCATCTTATGATATCCTAAAATACTTAACATGAACCACGAAACACTTAAAAAGAGTGCTGTGACCATAAGGAAAATACTCAAAGGCTTGAATAGCAAGCTCGCTGCAATTAAAACGACTAAATAAATATTCGTTTGTATATATGTTCTTTTAAAACCTTTGACCACCGGCAGCATTGGAATATTCGCAGCTTTATACTCATCGTGCTTACGAATCGCTATTGTATAAAAATGAGGCATTTGCCAAATAACTGTAATGACAAAAAGCCCAACAATACCAGGGTGTATGATATCGGGGTGAATAGCCGCCCATCCTATAAGGGGCGGCATTGCGCCAGAAATACTTCCAATCTCCGTATTATAAATTGTTCTTCTTTTACTCCACATTGTATAAGGAAAGAGATAAAAAAATAAACCTAAAAACCCTAAAAATGCGGCTAAAGGCGTGGCTAACGAAAGTGTCAGAAATCCAATGACGGTCATTGAAATACCGAGCCACAATACAGCTTTTAGCTTTATGTCCCCTACTACGGTCGGTCTTTTTTTTGTTCGCTCCATTATTGCATCAATATCTCGATCATATAGATTATTAAATGCACCTGCAGCACCAATCACTAAAAAAGAGCCAATTATCGCAAAGACTATTTCCGGAACCTTCTCTATAGGACTAAAATCATTTACATATAACGCTAAGGTTAAACCAGCAAGCATGGCAAGTAGATTCGATTTAATAATGCCCGTCTTAATTGTTGCCGCCAGTATTGCTAAATAATTTTTATCGGCAATATTTGTTTTTTGAACACTAGTATCTTTCACTGCATCACTTTGCAAAAACGTCTTTTCTGTTACTTTATTTATCTTTACATTCATTGGATCTTTTCCTAACTATTGAATTTATATGAATCAAAAACTCTATAAATATACTATACAGTATTTACATTCTAAATGGTATAGTAATGCTATCACGAATAATTGTCAAGAAAGAGAGGAATGGTAGTGCTCAAACGAAGATTGACTCAAAAGGAGCGCAAACAGGAAACACGGCAAATGCTTTTGGATTCTGCTGCGGAAACCTTTGCTCTACTCGGTTTTCATGGAGCCTCTGTCGATAAAATAGCAGAGTTTGCAGGATTTACTAAAGGGGCTGTCTACGCCCACTTTAATTCCAAAGAAGAGTTGTTTCTTGCTTTGCTTGAGCAGCAGATTCAATCACATATTAATTACATTCACGAAGTGTGGGGCGAACAGCAATCATTTGATCGTTTTATCGAAAATATGAATGATTATTTACGATCAGTCAGCCAAAAAAATCACACTTGGAGCATACTTAGCATGGAATTTCTCTTATATGCCATGCGAGATGAATCCGTTCGCGAGAAATGGGCTGATTTGTTAATAGAATCTGTAGGCAAAATGACAAAGATCATTAAGAAGATGAGTCCGGAGGAAAGTCATGAGGCCACTTTATCTGCAGAAGAACTAGCCTGGACAATTCTTTCGATAGAGAACGGCATGGCCATTTTTTATTATATTACTGGAGAACGTACACCACAAAATTTATTAGGAAAAGCAATAGAAAACTTACTCCATCCTCACCAATGAACAAACTTGCTTTTACAAAAAAGTGGAAAAAATCCACTTTTTTTGATTTTAGCTATGCCTCATCATTTTTTCGTTCTAGTAAGTTTAAGGTGTATGAAGAAGAACCAGGTTTTCTAGTTAACACTTCTCCAAAATTTTTTCACACTCTATTGTAGTGAGAATATCCTAATAAGGAAAAGTCAAGAAAGGACTTTTCGAAATACCTGCGTTGATCAAAATAAACGAACTGATCATTACTACAGCATTATCGTGAGGAATAGAGGAATAGAAAAATAGTCACTTTAAAGCATTTCACGATAAGTGATTGTTTTTCTTTTTAAATAATCCAAGCGGTGCGATCACCGCTTGGAAAGATTGTAGAACTAGTAGAAAAAAACGTATTCTCCCTGACGTGATATTCGTATGCGTGATCACGGGATTACAGATAGATTAGCGTTCAAAAACGGCCAATGGGAGGACCGCACTGACCACGTAATGTCCAGCGTCAACTATTTCTGATATTTTAAGGTCAACGCATAGACTTGAAAGTAAATACGCATCTATTTTTGTCATGCTGTATGTTTCGGCAATATGGTCTACCATCCCGCGAAGAGCATCTTGTGATGCTTTATATAAATCAGAGCCAACACCCGTTGTACCATAGAAACCTGCATGGTTTACTTTCGGAGTTAGCGCACCTTTTGTTTGAAACTGCGGTGCAGGAATTGATTTTCCTTTAATTAACGTAAATTTTAGTTTTGAAGTCATCGGGCATTCTAAAGCTGATACACAGACTTCCCCATCACCTTGAGAAGCATGACCGTCACCGCAGCTAAATAGAGCGCCGGCTTCCTGTACAGGAAGATATAACGTCGTACCGATCATGAGCTGTCTTGTATCCAAGTTTCCTCCAAATGTTCCAGGAGGCATGATTGCAACATTGTCCGCATTCTTTGGACAAACCCCCATTGTGCCTAAAAACGGTTCAATCGGTACTTTAATATCATCCCTAAAATGAATGTACTCACCGTCGGACAAATCAAATGTACGCAGATAAGCATCCGGAAATTCTTCCGCTAATAATCCTAGACCGGGAAGAACTGCAGTCCATCCCCACCCTTTTGTTTTTAAATCCAGAATTTCAACTGCCAGCGTATCCCCAGGTTCCGCTCCCTCAATGTACACAGGTCCTGCTAATGGATATACACGGTTCCAGTCAAGTCCAGCGATCGCTTCTGTAGTCGAATCTAAATTGAATTGTCCATCTGTCACTTCTCTCGTTTCAAAAATGACTGTATCCCCACTTTGAATCGTTAACACTGGTTCATTTTTTGCATCCCACGCAAAATGGACAATATCATTCGGAAAATGATGAGTTTTCGACATAAGTTATCATTCCTTTTTTTAAAAAATCATAATTTATATATTATCTTACTATTTTAAATCAATCAAATTTAAGCAATTTTCCCTCTAAAGTCCCCTGAATTTAACGCTAAAAAATGAGATGGTGGCAGTATATTTTTTTAATACGCTAGTAATCAAAATTGCCGGACGGCGCTCCGTTGTTTACTCCTTCTACAGAAATACTTTTTTGCGGACACGGAACGCTTGCGAGTTCATTTTTTTTGGGGAGAACGGTTAAATAAAAAAAGAAAAAGCCATTTCTTTTCATACGCAAAGCGGAATTCGTAGATGGATAGGTTCAATTAAAGTTTCAGTCAAATCTTGAAGAGGAAACCGTTGCTCCTGATTTATTAATATCGTCTTTGGGCGTTGAAGTTGAATCGGAAGATACGGTTAAATACCTAAAACAAAATATAGATTTTAAGATTAAAAGTTTTAGATAACCAAGTTTTACTATAAAGTACAGCAGTAACAAATAATTGAGGCTTAGAAATGTATCATACTTTAATATAGGTAACTACGTATTATTCTCAAGGTATTTCACTCGAAGATAACTATATAATTTTGGTTAATCAACACGCCTAGACTTATTATTTATTACACAAAACCAGATAATAAAAGCTCGGTTATTCTTATTTTTTGTGTAAATATTTCCTCGGCAAACAATCACACATAGTGTAATATTTTGGATGTATGAAACTGTGGAGGATTTTTATTGTTGAGAAAGGTTTTATCAAAATCATCTCTAAATAATTAAAATTAATAAGGCGAAAAAGGTTATACACAAGAACGAATGTCAGAAGTTCTTGTAATTTTAAAAAAGACATTGGTTCAAATCGAAAAAGAACGAATGGCTGTTACGTGGACCTGTGCCGTAGTCATTTGTTCTCTATTTCGTGATTCTGAAATAATTCAGGGAAGCGTTAGGGGAAGATCCACTTGAAGTAGTTGAAATGTTAGCACATGGGAAAATTGATAGACCAAAGGAAAAACATTGGGTGGAAAATTTGGCGGAAACAAATTAAGAAAGAAAAAGGCTTTATATTGCAACAATTATGATAAGCAAGCATTATCGGATCATTGACTTGGACAATTATCGTTGGTTCAGTTCGTTTGAAAGAGACGAAACATTTTGATGAACTTTTGAAAAATAACCCTGCAGCCTAATTTTTTTTGAGAATATTTAATTTTAAGGAGGCCACAAACGTGAAATTTTTAAAAGAAAGGAAAATACTAATGAGTATAGGGATTTTATTACTTATTATTCTAATACCTATCCTAATTATCTTCCGTCTGAATTATGGAAGTCCATACCAAAATTATCTCCTGAATAAACATATACCTCCCTACCTTGAGAAAAAGGGATATACAGACGAAGATATACTAGAACAAAAGACGGGTTATCCGAATGAATCTTCAAATAAGGATTATTTTCATACTCAGTATATAGTCAAATTCAAGGATGAACCTGATATTACTTATTACTATGGAGTAAGAAAAAAAGGGAATGATGTAAAGCAATTTTGCGAAAAATATAGTCTTAAAGATCTCGAAACTAAGAAACCAACTAAACATAGTGAAGATGATTGCGTAAATTATTACGATAATAAATAAAAAGAATTATTATTCATTTTAATAAGAAAAGGCAGTTAAAACTTATATGAGCATTCTCTGAATAATGCGATGAAAGTTTGATTATATTGGATATATGCTAGATAGAAAAAAGGAATCCGTTTTGATTAATCCTTCTCAAAATTGGATTCCTTTCTTGTTTCCAATGAATATACATTCAAAATAATATTGCTATCTAAACTTTGTTTAATAGCTACATACTATTTCGCTTTCGTATTTAATGTTTCTGGTTCGTATACTTTTGCATTAACATAGATGGTTTTCTGCTTTGAATCGAGTTTCACCTTATCTCCTATTGTGGCGTTTACAAATGAAGCCGGAAGATACAAATTTCCATGGAATTTAGTTGGTTTTTGTGTCAATTTGATTTTCTTATTGTCGACTACATATTGTGAATCGGAAGGAATTCCACAAAAATGAGTAGTTCTTCGCCTTAAATATATACTGTTAAGTGACGTCCATGTTTAGTCGTTCATTTAAATAACGAACGGGAAGATAAACTGTGCATTTACTAATCAATGAAGCGTACCGATGTCCATCTCCCTCATAAGCTAGATGGTTGCGCTTTACATGGAATGGCGGATGGGTTGTGCTAATGGCCCGGAAAAGCTCGTTGCTCTGGTGATTTCAATTAAATCTATTCGCAGAGGCTCCATGTGAAGCGATAAAATCCGAATGAAAAAATTATATTAATAACGAATAAATATACTGCCATTTTGGTATATCAGTTAAATGCCAAATACAGTTTTCCGGCTTTATTAAATCAAAGTACAGTTAATGTTTTACTGGTGGTTCTTGATTCATTCAAGTAGAGAAGTGTTTCTTTATCCGAATTCGTTGGTATTTGAAACGGTTGTTGATAAGTTTCGGACCCTTTTCCGGTTATCATTACCCAGTCTCCCTCTTGAACCTGCTCCCAGGCGTGTTTTATTGCTAACGTTCGATCAGGTATAACCATACCGTATTGTTGATTCAACACATATAAATCCCTCTCCATTTCCTGAATCGGCACATCGTTTAAATCATCCAGTGTGAGAATGGTTAGATCACTTATTTTATGGGATACGCGAACCATTTCTTTCCGCTTCTTTTTATCCCGGTTCCCTCTAAAGCCAAAGATGTGAAAAATTCGGTTAGCACCATATTCTCTTGCGGTTTGCAGGCAGTTGATTAACGCGTTTGCTGTATGAGCATAATCAACGACAAAGACTGCACCTTTAGGATGATGAAACAGTTCAAACCTTCCTGGAACGCCATGGAATGTTTCCAATGCTTGAAGAATGCTGGTGTTTTTTTTAATACCAAGCTTTCGAGCTGTTAAATAAGCCATCGAAGCATTAAAAATATTATGCTTTCCTAATAATAAAAGGTTTAATTTAGCGCCTATTTTGCCTTCGTATATTTCTGCAGAATTCACAACTGATGGTATATACTTGCCAATTCTCAAATCATGATGTTCTTCATCACCTAGTGTAAAAATATCAATACTTTTTTGCTGCAGCTGGTTGTATAATTTTTTCCCCCAGCTGTTGTATACATTTATAATTGCTTTTCCTCCTGGTTTTAATTGATCAAATAATCGCGCCTTTACGGCAAAATATTCATCCATATGGCGATGGTAATCAAGGTGGTCCTGATCCAGATTTGTGAATAAACAGTAATCGAATTCAATTCCTTGCACCCGATATTGAGTTAGACCATGAGAAGATACTTCCATAATGATAATATCATCATGACTTAATGATAATTGACGCTGCAATTCAAGGGCATCAAGTGTTGTATTAACAGATGGCGATATTTGTCCGTTTACAATGTTCATGACTGAACCGAATAAGGAACAAGTTAGGTTGTTTGACTCCAGAATATGTTTAAGCATAAACGCGGTAGTCGTCTTTCCATTTGTTCCGGTTATCCCGATAATTGTATGCTTTCTTGATGGGTTTCCATAAAATTGACTGGCGATTTCAGCAAGAGCTTTTCTGCTGCTTGCCACTTTTATATAAGGAACAGCCAAATCTTCCATATCTTTTTCACCTACGATCGCAATGGTTCCATTTTTAATGGCATCCCGGATAAATTCATGTCCATCAACGGTGTAGCCGGGAATCGCGACAAATAATTCATTAGCTCGGACAGAGGCTGAATTAGTCGAAATTCCTTCAATCTCGATATGGCGGAAAGATTCATTCATCGTATTCGTAACATTCTCTAAAAGTGTATGTAACTTCATCTACTGCTTCGCTCCCTGCATTGATCATGCCTAATTTAGTAAATAAGAGTGCTGTTTTTTATAGAAGACAGGAAAATTGAAAATAGTTTATCTTTACTCTGGTTTATTATTTGGGGTTTTAAATCAATATATGTATGGTAATTCATCATGACTTTACCCTCTTAACACATCAATAACACACAACATTATTAATTTTCGTTTTTTTTATTGAAACGTGTTTTACTAGGAGTTTTGCTCTAATTTACACGGGTATCGTCATGGGCACATCCAACCTTAAAAATAACGAATTGACACTTTTTCATTTGTTTATTCCATCTCAATGGGCGAAAAGAAAATAGCTATACAACCATTATGGATACTTGGTGTGTGTTCATGCCGGTCTATGTTTGAAACCGATGTTTCACCGCCTCGTTGTCGTGATTTTCAGATTTTGGCTTCTATTCCATATAAACACCAATGACATATATAAAAAGATTCGATAAAATAAATCTTGTCGATAACAAGTCGACTTTTATCTCCTGCGATGTGCGTTAAGCCTTTTTGTTTTGAACCGTACGTTTTGACCGGGATTCTTATATCTGTTGTTGACAGCCATGCCTGGGGACAGGATCGCAAAAACATCAACATGCGGAAACCCACCTGCTAATGCGGGTTCTCAAAACAGATAGGAGACGGCATCAGTGGGTAATCCTACATACATAGCTTTAGAGGCAGCTTGCTTATGCATGCTGCCTCTTTTTTATAAGTTAAATTAGAAATGAGTAGTTTAAAAACTCGCTGCCTCTTAATAACGATTCTTTCCCATCCCCTCATTTCCAGTTGATACAACAATAGAAATATTGTGCATGACAGCAAATCAGATTGCTTCGTGGAGCAGAGAATTGTTTGCCTAGTGACATGGTTAAAATTTATCTTTTCTCCATTTGGACCACGCCAATTTACTGCCTAGTAAATTGCCATACCTCCTTTCTATCAAAATGAACTTTTTTTGCAGGTTTGATACTATTACCCACCCACTAACATTGTTTATATGCAATTAAAAAACACTTTTTAGATTAAACAGTGTCGTAAAACTGATACTTTAGCTGTTTTTTGTAAAACCGGGTGAATTTATCAGGGGTTTTGAAAACCGAATAAAGCGACCCATTGGAGAACTAGAATTAACATAAGTATGAAATTTGCCGATACAAGTAGTAATTTTAATTTTTTGTTTTGCACTTTAATAAATAAGGATAAAATAATACAAATAAAAATGCCTAGAATACTGTTAGCGAGAAATCCTATTGTCACCCCGTCAGGCCGGATAACCCATACATAAATAGCTAAGATAAATGAATAAATTGTCATTAATAAAGGTATGAAAATCATAAAACCCTCCTGTATAAAATTATTCCATTCATTCTTTCACAAAATGAGATGAACAATGATTCGTAATATTGGTAAATATATCATAATGCTCAGAGGAAATAGTAGAGGCTGCTTCCCAAGTAATCTTGGCCGCACAGATGGAAAATTTATATTAATTACTTTTAACGCGTGTGTAGTAATTTTGGACAGCCAGTCGGTCTAACGAAAAAATAATTGAGCAGGCAAAAGTCACATAATTATCTCGTTGTTAATTATGTGACTTTTGCTATCTTCGTTATATATTTTTAAAAATGATATTTTAAACTTTTTGCATGTTCTCTCCTTAACTTAACTCCCCTTAGCTCTTCTTCTTTTTCAATCAGAAAAAAGATACTCCCCCTCTTTTCAATTAAAAAGAGGACAATAAGTATAATATGAAAAGAAACAAATGTCTGTTGTAACAAAAATTTCTCTGAGGAACCAATTAAAACAGGACAATAATGCTGATAAAAAAATAAACTATTCTTCCCTGCATTAAATTTCCCTCCAAAAACAAATTCCATAATGATACATTTTAGTTTTATCATAGGAACTCAGGTAGGAACTTCAGAATTGTTGGTTATTTTCATTTTTGAATCCATCCTTCTTTGTCTGGTGTTAATACACAGTATGGACGAACTGTTGAGTAACTTTCCCTGTTTCTCCCTGACCTAATTATTGATAGAATTGTATTAGGGGGGGATAAAAATGAGAATACTTTTTTATTTAACCGCAGGGGTAATCCCTGGCTTCATATTTGGCGGTCCACTTGGTGTGCTAATTGGGTTAATTGGCGGATTACTCTTATACGTAATTGACCAATTAAATGAAATTTCCGAGAAACTTGATTTGCTTCGAAAAGAAACAGAGAAGACTGAAAAATAATAGTTTTCTTTCCTCAATAGTTTCGGTTTACTGTAATCCATAGAGAAAAGACACTCTTCTTACTTCAGAAAAGAGCCTGAATGTTGAAGATCACAGCTGTTGAGGATGGCTGAATTCTAGCCCCTGTAAAACCTACTTTTCAATCCACTCTTTTCGGTGTTCACGGATGAATTTTATATCATTTTGATAATATTCAAGATACCCTTCATCTATCATTTTTTGAAAAGAAGCGTCGCCTTCCCTTGTTTTTCATTTAGTCTAAATAAAAAAAACCAGCAGTTCCGCTGGTTTACTCTCTACCTATATAGATGACATCCTCCGTTCTTACTGTCTTGAAATGGCAACCACTGATGGTCTAGGAGCCTCTCCGTATGGCCATCTGCTTGTTGGGTTATTCACATCTTTACTCTCTTCGCCAGGGTGCTGAACGGACATGAATAATGTCTTTCCGTCAGGAGCCAGCCATGTTCCTGTTAATTCCGCCTGAACGGGTGCCGATGCAAACCGCATCACTTTGCCTCGATTAGGTCCCTCGGTTGGAATCATGTATAATCCGTTGTTTCCAAACGGCCTGTAGACGCCCTGGGAGAGCTTATCAGATGATATGTCCGTGCATACCCATAAATTACCTGATTGGTCAAACATAAGATTGTCGGGACAGGAAAAACCGCTTTGAGGTCCTCCCGAAACAAAAATTTCATAAAAGAAGGAGGTGCTTTCGTGATTATGGTCATCTTCAACAAGTCGGTATATTTGGCCAAAGTAATTCCCATGGTTTGTATTGTTTGTAAGAGCGATATAAACAGAACCATCTCTCGGATGAATTTCAATATCCTCCGGTCTGTCTAAAGGAGTGCCTCCAATAAACTTTGCCGCATCCCGTGTTTTTACGAGCACCTCACCTTGTGTTTTAAATTCTTCTTTTAATTTTGGCGTTTTGTTTAAATCGAGCGGAAGCCACTTGTTCGCTCCCATATCAGCAACATAAAGTGTGCCCTTTTCCATTAGACGGCTATTCTGTTTTCCTAACTCTGGGCGATACACTTCGTCACTGATAAATTTGTATATACACTGGTCATTTGCATCATCACCGCTGTATACAACAAGCCGGCCAGATCTTCCAAGTGTCATGACTGCATTTTCATGGGCAAAACGGCCGAGCATTGTATGTTTTTTGGGGATAGACTTTGGATCGTTCGGGTCAATCTCGACGACCCATCCATAATGGGTAGGGTTCAAAGAAGGAACTTCGGGATTCTCCGACCAGTCTTTTACAATATCAGCATAGTTCTCTTCACAAGAAAACGCCGTGTTCCACAGTGTCTTTCCACCTGAACAATTCGCGAAAGTTCCGATTACTTGAGTTACTCCTCCTACCGCATCGTCCCCTCTGGCCGGTCCGGTGAAATTGATAGGTGTGTTGCCGGTGATTCGTCGATTATATGGAGAGCCTTTGACAATACTCCATTTTCCTTCATCCCCTTTGCGAATCTGAATGACAGATCCACCGAGGTTATACTTTTCAGTGGCAATTTGACGTGCCGTCCTTATTCTCCCGGGTTCTTCCTTATAACCATTGACAAATATACTCATATCTCCAATGTATTCATGATTGACCCACAACAAGCCTTCGTTCGGGTTACTGCCAAAATAACATGTAAAGTCATTGTTAAATCCAAATTTTTCGCCATTCCCTAAATCTTCCCCCCACGATGCAACAATATCGTACTTATATCCTCTCGGAAGGATTAGTTCATCTTGATCCGATGGCGGTATGGGGCGAAATTGAGAAAATGCTGTTCCATACGGCTGCGCAACTGAAAATGTTGAAGGTGGATAATTTTTCTTGTACTGCTGGGCAATGTACTGCGAGTAATATGGGTTATGCCAATACAACGGAAAACCACCTCTTTCTATATAGTAAGGCTATGCTCATTTATTTATATGAAAGGGAAGAGAGGTTTTTCCTGTTATTCAATTCATTTTTAAAGTGAAGAATCTATTATTATAAACTATAAAGAAAACGTTGAGCTTCCTACATTAAAAGTTTCCATATTACAAATGAATTAACCGAAGAACAGTTAATGGTTTTACTGCTTTTTTGTCTTTCATGATCGCTTTCACACCACAAACAAATTACAGCGGCATAAAAAATAAGCCTATGTGGCTGTTTTCCCAACATAGGCTTATTTTTAAGTATTGATTTTTAATAAAAAACGTCAAAATCCAAATTTATACTGTACCGGCACTTCAATTTCTCTTCCAAGTTCAGCTGCAGCTTCCAATGTCCAGTATGGATTTCTCAGCATGCCTCTTCCTACAGCAACAAGCTCTGCATCTTCGTTTCCAATAACAGCGTTTGCCAACTTTGCATCATCTAATCGACCAACTGCTATAACCGGTACATTTAAAGCCTCTTTAATCCCTCTTGCTAATGGCACTTGATAAGCCGCGTGTGTACCTGGTCTTCCCCAAGCAGCGAGTTGACCTTCTCCACCCGCACTAACATGAAAAATATCTACGCCTGCTTTTTGATACTCTTTCGAAAACTCGATGCTTTCGTTAAGCCCATATCCACCTTCAACGTACTCCTTGCCTGATATACGCATGATCAATGGCATGTCTTCAGGCATTTCACTTTTGGCTGCCTGAATAACTTCCCGTCCGAATTTATTCAGGTCTTGACCATACTCATCTGTACGTTTATTTGTATATGGTGATAGGAATTGGTGAATTAAGTAGCCATGGGCGCCATGGATTTCAATCGCATCAAATCCTGCTTTGACAGCACGCTTTACAGCCATGCGAAATTTTTCAACCATTTGTTTTACTTCATCTGTTGAAAGCTCTCTTGGTGTTTTTGATTTTTCATCAAAAGGGATGGCAGATGGCGCAACCGGTACATCTGCATCTTCTGCTTTCCGCCCTGCATGGGCAATTTGAATCCCGATTTTGGCTCCGTGTTGGTGAACAGCGTCCACTATCCGTGCTAAGGCAGGAATCTGTTCATCGGACCACAATCCTAAATCAAAATCTGTAATACGGCCATCAGGCTCAACATCCGTCATTTCAACGATGATGAAAGCAGCCCCGCCTACAGCTCGGCTTACATAATGCGTGTAATGCCAGTCTGTCGCAATCCCATCTTTATTTGTGACGGAATATTGACACATAGGCGGCATAACGACCCGATTTTTTAATTCTAATCCTTTTATTTTGTAAGAGCTAAATAAATGATCCATCGAAAAAACTCCTTTTTCTATATTTATTCAGATGAAAGTGGTGAACCCCCCTTCAACTGAATCAACACACAATATGAATTCTACTCCATACTATTTCCAACAGCGCAAGAGGAAAATCGTTGAAATTTTTTCTAAACGATTTATCATGAATGTATGCACATGCATATAAAATAACATTCATTCATTTGAAGCGTCAATTTTTATGAACGCTAAGGAAAAAAGAAAAAAATTAACATCAAGAAAAATGACCAAGGAAAAAAATTATTTTTTAAAATAATCCACTAAAGAATATAATTCATGCTCTAGATCCGTATTTAAAAGAAAATTTGAAACCTTCTCGTTAAACGTTTTGACAGCTTTTCCAAGTTGTTCGTCTCCTACTTCCGTTATAGAAGTATAAATGCCTCTACGGTCTTCCTGGCATGTTTGTCTTTCAAGAGCTCCACAGCTCTTTGCTTCAAGCCTCCCAACGAGTCTAGACATTGCACTTTGACTTAATCCAACCATGTTTTGCAATTGTTGTAATCTTAATTTTTTATCCGGTGTTTGTGATAAAAATAAGAGTACATAAAATTCATTTAAGGATAGCTGATGTTTTTCTTGTAGAACTCGTTCTAATTCATTTGTAATGTTCATTTGTATTCGGGTGAAAGATAGCCAATTCATTATAAAATCAAGCTCTCGGTTTGTTTCCATAAAGACACCTCTGCTTTTAAAATGATTAAATAAAGAAAATACGCAAATGACGATTCATATTAATTCATTATAAGGAATTAATTGTAACAATTCGATTTTAAGATAGTCAAACTCTCTTTCATTTGGATAAACGAATCATGATGTTTCTTAGAGTTCAACTACACAATAAAAGGTCCTTTACAAAAAAAAGGACCTTTTTCTTCTTTCTAAATTGGGCTTTTCATTCCGAATTATCCATGTGCAATCCCGCATGAACAACGATTTTTTCCAAATAAAAGATTGTATGATGATGGAAATTCTTGATTGACTCGCTGCACTTCTGATGCAAACTCTTGACTATCCTCTGGTACGGTTCCAAGTGCATCCGCCTTTTCCTGAGAGTCTATATGGGCTCCTGGTGGTACAAATTTGTTTTTTGCTATACGCACCTCGTTTGTTACGACGGCATTATAGGAAATGAACGCCCCTTTTTCCACAATGGCGTTATAGACAATGGAATTAAACCCAACAAATACATTGTTTCCGATGTAACAAGGACCATGAATAAGCGCTCCATGGGCTAATGAAACCTCTTTTCCAATGAAAATGGAAAAGGCTTTCCCACATACAGAAACCTTTTTGTTTAATAGTCCATGTAATATAACGCCATCTTGAAGATTTGTTTTTGAACCTATATAAAACGGCGTTCCTTCATCTGCTCTTATGCTCACGTTGGGCGCAATATAAACATGATCTCGAATGAAAACATCCCCTATCACACTTGAAAAAGGGTTAATAAAAGCAGTCCGATCAATGGAGGGAAAACGCTGAACAGGATTAAAAGATGTAATGGGGCTAGGACTTATAAATGGCTGAAAACAAGAACTTGTGTAACGGGAAATTGATTTTGAATCGCTCACTCAATTCATCAACTCCTTGACATTTTCATATTTAAGTATCATATGTAAATCAAATCAAGTATGATACACTCCAACATTCGTACATCTACTGATTATTTGTAAGTAGGACAATTTTTCTTCTCCGTTACCCTATTTCTTGAGACAAAGTACCAGCTTCTGTTTTTATACATACGATGAAATGCAGTGTTTTTTAAATCTGTTCGTTTGGAGGATGATGTATATGTATAACTATTGGTATCCCTTTTCTTATCCAGTTGGAATTCCTTCTTATGAGGTTCTGCCTGCCAATGTCGTCTTAGCTCAACAACAAGTGGATTTAGGACGGAGATGGATTGTACAGGAAGGCGGATGGCAAGCGGTTTGGACGAGAAGAGGAAACAGCAATGTCTTTGACGGCAGATGGTCAATGGCGGGCCAAAGGGATATCACCGCTGTTTTGACTATTTATACATCAGGCAATTTTGTCTTTGTGGAACGAAGAAACAGCAGCGACGGAAATAATTGCAACTACACAGGAAGAGTTGGACGTGACGGAAGAACCGTTTCAGGCCAGAACATTTGTAATCGTGGAGGCGGCAGCTGGAGTGCGGTCATTGTACGCCGGGGTGGACAGCAACAAGACAGATTGGGTAGACGTTGGGACGTACAAGAAGACGGTTGGCGGGCCGTGTGGACACGCCGGGGTAATAGCAATGTCTTTGATGGACGATGGACGCGGCAAGGACAACGAGATATTACGGCTGTTTTAACCATTTACATTCAGGGCAGCAATGTCAGAGTTGAGCGGCGAAACAGCAGCGACGGGAATAATTGTAACTACACTGGAACGCTCAGTCAGAATGGCAGAAACGCGTCAGGACGGTATACATGTGATCGCGGAGGCGGCAGCTGGAATGCGACGATTGTTAGGTAAGGAATTATATAGATAAGCTTCAATCTAAAGAAAAAAGGCGCTCTTTTATAGGATGCCTTTTTTTCTGAAAGTTATTTGGGATCGGATATGCTTCATAGCGGCTTTTGGATCATTTGTGCTGACAACTGCCATATTTTACCGACAATTCCTTTGTTAATGTTCCGATCCGAATATACAGAGATTGCAAATGGCTATATTATTTCAACAGGTTCAGTTGTTCATATCATAATCAGGCTGCTGATAAGTTTTATTGCAGAAAAGATATATACAATCACCGACAAAAACTGGGTTAATAAATAGCAGATTTTTTTATAAAATGTGATAATGATGATAAAAATTGGTTAATAAAAAAGAAGGCAGCCAGAATCCCGGCAGCCTTCTTTTTTTATCCCTCCGCTTTTTCCGCTAAATACTCCCATCGCTCCAACATATGGTCGAGTTTCGATTTCAGTTCCGTTTCTTCTTCCATCAACAGGCGAAGTTTTTCAAAATCACTTCCGGCTGCTGCCATTTCAGCAGAAATATCGGTCAGCCTTTGTTCAGCCGCTTCCATGTCATCTTCTATCGTTTCCCATTCTCTTGTTTCAGAATAAGACATCTTCTTTTTTTTCTCAGGCCGAGTCTGCTGCACCGCTGCTGTTTTTATTACTGCCTCACCAGGCTCTTCTTTTTCCTCTAAAAACTCAGAATAGCTTCCGTAATAATAATCAACGACGCCGCTTCCTTTAAAGACAAGCAGCTGGTGGCATGCTTTATCTAGAAAATAGCGGTCATGTGAAACGGTAACGACAACACCAGGGAATGTCTCTAAATAGTCTTCAAGAATCGTTAATGTTTGTGTATCGAGATCATTGGTCGGCTCATCTAATAGCAATACATTAGGTGCAGACATTAAAATGTTCAATAAATACAATCTTCGCTTTTCCCCGCCGGACAGCTTGCGAATCGGCGTGCCGTGCGTGTGCATAGGAAACAAAAACCGTTCGAGCATTTGCGCAGCCGAAATGTAGCTTCCGTCTTTTAATTGAATGGAATCTGCCGTCTCGCGGATGTACTCAATCATCCGCAAATTCTCATTCATATCGTCATTTTCCTGTGTATAGTAGCCAATCTTTACAGTTTGGCCTGTATCAAGTTCCCCGGAATCAATCGGCTCACGTCCGGCAACAATATTTAACAGCGTTGATTTTCCGCTTCCATTGCTGCCGACGATTCCGATTCGATCCCCCCTTTTGAAAAGAAATGTGAAATCTTGAAGAATTTGCTGGCCTCCGAATGATTTTGTGATTTTTTTTAACTCAAGCACTTTTTTCCCAAGCCGGGCTCCGCCAAGTTCAATCTCAAGTGCATCCTGTTTCGTCTTGTTTTTTACATCTTCATCAAGCGCTTCAAAACGCTGAATACGGGCTTTCTGTTTTGTCGTCCGTGCTTTTGCCCCTTTCCGCATCCAGGCTAGTTCTTTTTTAAACAAACTTTCTTTTTTGCTCTGCTCCAGCGATTCGTTTTCTTCTCTTATTGCTTTTGATTCAAGAAAATCAGCGTAGTTTCCTTTATATTCGAACAGTTTTCCACGTTCAAGCTCCCATATTTTATCGGTTACTTCATCAAGGAAGTAACGGTCATGCGTAACAAATAAAACCGACTTTTGATATTTTTGCAAATATTCCTGAAGCCATTTAATACTGTCATAATCAAGGTGGTTTGTTGGTTCGTCCAAAATGAGCAAATCAGGTGTTTCAATAAGTGTCTTGGCCAGCGCAGCTCGTTTTTTCTGCCCGCCTGACAGTTCAGACATCTTTTTTGTAAAATCAGGAAGGCCCAGTTTCGTCAGAATCGTTTTCGCATCCGCACTTGTATCCCAAGCATTCAGTTCATCCATTTGCTGCTGGTACTTCATTAGTTTTTGTTGAATATCCACATGATCCGGCTTATCCTGCAGCTGGATAAGCACTTGTTCATATTGTTTAATCGTTGTAAAAACAAGTGAGTTGCTCGCATATAAATAATCTATAATGGTTTGCTGTTCGTCAAAATGAGGATTTTGTGATAAATAGGATATCGAGTAGTCATTCGGGTGATCTTTTGTTCCTTTTTCATAATCATCAAGTCCGGCAATGACATTTAACAGCGTGGATTTACCTGTTCCGTTAATGCCGAGCACACCTATTTTATCTCCTTCAGATATAGAAAAGGAAATGTCGTTAAACAGCATTTTTTCGCCAATTGTTTTTGTTAAACCATCTATCGAATAAACTTTCATTGTAAACTCCTTCGTCCTATAGTCTCTTCATTTTACCATATGACTGATGAAAAAAAGGAGAACCTTTACAATATTCATCCAATGGTTAAAACCCAACAAAGAATTTTAACTGACTTCCCTGTATAATCAGTTAAGAGGTGGTTTCAATGTATAAAACGATATTACTATCCGGGTATAAAAGCCATGAACTCGGCATTTGGGATCAGAAAAACCCCGGAATTTTCATTATTAAAACAGCTATCGAAAAGCAATTGCGTTCTTTGATAGAAGAAGGACTTGAATGGGTGATCATCGGTGGACAGCCTGGTGTCGAATTATGGGGTGCTGAAGTTGTGCTTGAATTGAAAGATGAGTATCCCGATTTGAAACTCGGAGTGTTAATGCCCTTTTTGGAACAGGAAAAGAACTGGAAAGAGGAACGTCAAGAGTATTATCATACGATTATTGATCAGGCGGATTTTGTAGATGCTGTGTCAAAAAAACCGTACATTGCGCCTTGGCAGTTTAAAGCACGAGATGAATTTGCTCTTGATCATACAGATGCACTGCTGCTAGTCTATGATGAGGAAAAAGAAGGTTCGCCAAAGTTTATAAAATCGGCAGCTGATAAACGGGTAGAATCGGATAATTACTCACTTGTTTCAATTACCATGTACGATTTACAAACGGCAGCTGAAGACATTCAAGAAAAGGAGCGGTCGGACTGGTGAAAAGGTGTCCGACCGTTGAACTAACTGCAAGTTCCATCATATAATAAACATGCGAAAACGCTTACTTTATATGAAAGAGGTGGGATTATGATTGAGCATAAGAACTTGTCTCTTCATGTTTCAAAGGAGCAGTTAAAGAGTATGGTCCATGAAATGTCCCAGAAGCATTACTTAATTTTTTGGGGGTTCGACCGGGGTACCATGATTTTAAATGTGTATCATGCGAAAGCGAATAATCAATTTACTTTTATACGCCATAAGGATACCATGGAAATGATTTACGCAAAAGTGATTGATGAAGACATTTTGCTATTGTTAAATAGCACGATCCGCTTTGCAAGCAGAACGCAGGAGAATAAAACCAAAACAGTGATGTTAACAAAAGAAATGCAATACAAAGAAATCGATTATTTTTTGAGCGTGCTTCATGAATATATGGAGGAAAGAAATGAGCAAAAAATTGCGGAAACGAAAGCCATATTAAAAGAACTCACCTCAAATGCATCATAAAAAAAGGATGTCCGGCGATGAAGCCGGGCATCTTTTTTTCAAATAGGCCTCCAGATCCCATTTGAATCATTCATTATAGTCTAGTGAAATATGTGAAGCAGCTTTTTCAGCTTGTTCACGCGCTTTCTCAACCGTATCAGCTGTATTCAGTACAACCGCCATGCGGCGTCCGATCTTTGTTTCCGGCTTGCCGAACAAGCGCACTTGTGTATCTGGTGTCTCCAGTGCTTTTTCGACACCCTTTATGCTGTAAGAAGTGTGTTCTTCCCATGCTTTAATGGTGCGGCTTGCACCAGGTGAAATGAGGCGGATTGCTGGGATTGGATAGCCTAAAATCGCACGGATGTGGAGCGCAAACTCGGATAGATCCTGCGTCACCATGGTCACCATCCCTGTATCATGCGGGCGCGGCGAGACCTCGCTGAACACAACGCCATTATCTGTAATAAACAGTTCCACACCAAACAATCCGTAGCCGCCGAGTGCATCGGTAATTTTCTTCGCAATGTCTTCCGCTTCAGAAATTTGTGCGTCCGTCATATTATGCGGCTGCCAAGATTCAATGTAGTCGCCATCCTGCTGGATATGGCCGATCGGCGCACAGTATGCAGTACCGGATACAGAACGAACCGTGAGCAGTGTAATTTCTGATTCAAATGTAATAAACTCTTCGACAATTACTCGTGTTTTTTTCGCGCGGCCGCCCTCTATTGCTTCGTCCCAAGACTTTTCCACGTCATCAATGGAGCGGCAGATGCTTTGGCCTTTACCGGAGGAACTCATAATTGGTTTTATCACACAAGGTGTACCAATTTTCCGCACGGCTTCTGATAATTCTGTAAGCGTATCAGCAAATTCATATTTCGCCGTCGGCAGACCTAGCGTTTCATTTGCAAGCCGGCGAATTCCTTCCCGGTCCATTGTTAAGTTCGCTGCTTTCGCGGTAGGTATAACATGATAGCCTTCTTTCTCAAGTACAATCAATGTCTCCGTTGCAATTGCTTCGATCTCAGGTATGATATAATCTGGTTTTTCCTGTTCGACAATGGCGCGCAATGCTGCTCCATCAAGCATATCCAGCGCGTAAGACTGGTGAGCGACCTGCATAGCTGGTGCATGTTCATAACGATCAACAGCTACTGTTTTCACCCCTAGACGCTGCGCTTCCAACACAACTTCTTTGCCGAGTTCTCCTGAACCTAACAACATGATCTTTTTTGCCTGCAATCCACTCATTCTCCACACCCCTAAATATACGTTATTTCCTTCATAATAACGCACATAATTCGTGGATTCAAGTACGAAAATACTTTAAAAGCGAACATAAACCAAATAGGGAGAGTAATAATTCGTTAATTCAACCTCTAGACCTTACTCTTCATTAGTAGGGGGATTGAATAAAATGGAGTAAGAGTGCAAAAAGGAGGTTTAACATGATAATCCATACTGTTAAAGCAGGAGAAACGCTGGTGTCTATTGCTGGAGATTACCGCAAATCATTAGCGTCGCTTATTGCAGCAAATCCCGGAATAACTCCGTATTTGATTTATGTAGGGCAGAGTATCCTTATTCCAGGCTTTCCACCCTCCGCTTCTATCCCTTACTCCATTCGTATTTCCATCTCAAATAGAACACTGACTTTGCTATATCAAGGACAGAGGAGGAAAGTATATCCGATCGGAGTTGGCCGGATGCTTCATGAAACGCCTACAGGGAATTATATTATTATTAATAAAGCCCCCAATCCAGGTGGACCTTATGGAACAATGTGGATGAGTTTATCCAAAAAAGGATATGGCATACACGGCACAAATGATCCCTCTTCTATTGGGAAATATGTGTCAAGAGGCTGTGTCCGCATGTATAACAAAGACGTAGAAGAGCTTGCTAGAACAATCCCTATTGGAACGCCTGTTTCCATTAGACCGTAGCCCATTTATTTTTAAGTTTGACGGATATACTTTCTCTTCCCTATCAGCAGCTATTCATTCATTGAAATCAACGTTTGATCCTAAATCTCCGCTTTAATGCTGCGATTGTTGACTCCATGCAATAAAACCTTGTTTATCAGTTAATTCCCCTGATGCAGCAAGGTTTTCAACTGTCTCGTTCGGATTACTTCTTTAAGTTGTTCCTTTTTCCCGAATCACGTGCTTTAGGCTTTTCGATGTGCCGAGTTTTATGCCATTTTTTTCAGATAATATAGCTCATTCTGACCTGTTATCATTCCAGTTCGCCACGTCACATCTCCCTCACCTCTGGGATTATCTTTTACAAAAAAAAGCCACTCAAATGAGTGACTACTTGTCTAAAGTGGTGAGCCAGTAATAGCCAAAACCTAAACCAACTATTGTGATGACAATATTTATAATTTTTCCTGGCACCTTAAAAATTTTTAAAATAGTTCCAACTATTATCATGGAAAAAACAATCATTCCGAATAATATGATTTGATTCAAGGCCATTCCGTTTATAGCAGGGATAAATAATAAGAAATTATGATCCATTTCTTCACTCCTTTCACTTTAATCATACAATTATTAGAGCAAAGAAAAAAGAACCTCTCGTAATCTATTTTTAATTCAAACTTATTTTTAAGTTTTATAATCCAAGATTAATCTCCTTAAAAATCTAAGTTACATTCACACCCCAGTGTTTTTTTGTTTGTTGAAAAAACTTACAACTTCCGACAAAAAACCCTTTATTTTTACATAAATATGTCCTATAATTTACTAATATTATCTCAAGTTCAAACTAATAGGAGGAACACATGGAGCAAGGTCAAATAAACTCTAACAACCTACTTTCACAAATTAATGACCTCCGTGAATTGATGGTTTACACCGGAATGGAAAAAGGTCTTAATAGCGTTGAGACTCTTAAATATAGCCAGGAACTGGACAAGTTGATTTTTCAATACCAAGTGCAAAGTAAATCTTAAATTCTATTAATAAATTTACCGCTTTTTTTAATATAATCTCCTTCTGAAACATGTAACAGAGCAGTTTATAGTATTGGTTGAAATTCCGTTTAAATAAGGAGCCGGTGTGCTTCTTTTTTATTTGAATTTCTTAACTTTTTTTCCTAAAAGTTATATTTGAAATAACAACCTTTGCAAGGTATTCTTTAATAGAAATAGGAGGTGATATCCATATGAAAAAATTCTTTAAGTTCGGTTGTTTAGGTATTATTGCACTTATTGTTTTAGTAGCTATCCTGGCTGCAATTGGCGGCGGTGAAGAGTCTACCGATACTGGAGCGGATACAGCGTCAGATAAGAAAGAAACGTCAGCACCAGCTTCAGACGAAAAACCTGCTGAAAAAATCCATGGCATTGGTAAAGCTGTTGAAGTAGGTAATATGATGTTTACAATTCTTGAAAAAACAAGTGCTGCACAAGTTGGTCCGTCTGTTTTACCGGAACAAGCAAGCGGCAAATACGTTGTGATCAACGCAACCGTTAAGAACAACTCAAATGAAGCTCTCACACTTGATAGTTCTTTCTTCAAACTGAAACAAGGAGAAAAAACGTTTGAAGCAGATGCAGCTGCAAGTATGAGCGCTAACCAAAATGAAGATGGATCTATTCAAAACAGCTTATTCCTTGAACAAGTTAACCCGGGATCTGAAGTAACGGGTAAAGTCGTATTTGACGTAGCGCCTGAAATTGCAGATGCTACAGATCTTCAAGTACAAGTACAAGACGGCATGTTTGGAACGAATACTCAATTAATCAATCTTCAATAAGGAGCCTGCGGGCTTCTTTTTTTGTTGTCTCCTATGATCTATTTGAGAAGGAGGAAATATCTTTTCATACACTAGTCACTTCCTGCAGCAGCGTTTGCTACATCGTTTCGCGACAATTTCCCTCAATCCAACCGGCTTGTGGTTTAGATTGACTGATAAAACACTAAGTTTGTTCCAAAATATTTTCCCTTCTATGTATAAATTTTTTCTGGAACGGACAAAACTGATGTTGTATGAACCATACTCCTTTGTTTTTTGTTTGCCGGGGAATCCCCTGGCTTTTTTTATTATCCCTATATTTTCACCTTTTCTGTTATGTTAATATATACGTAAAAGGGAGGTTTTTCTAATGACACAGAAAGACAAGAAAAAAAATTGGTTCGTGATAGCAGGTTTTTTTCTGATTTTAATTATGTCTATTTTAAATAAATAGCAGAAGGATTCATGAGCTAGTTCAATTTATAATTTAGTTAGCCAGAATAGATGACTTTTTAAGATCATGATTTCAGTATGCAGCAGTACCGGCTGTTTTCTAATCTATCCCATAACGTTTTCTCCGAATACCTAAAGTTATTACCTCTCGCTTCTCTTTCCAAATATATTCCGGCATTGACCCACGGACGGAATTGCTTCAAATATGATCCAAAACTGACAGGATGACCCCCATCTCAAACTCCACTCCTGTCCTTCTCAACATTGACCAATTAACCTGCTAGGAGCCGCATAACCAATTTGGTATAGCCACACTGAAGCCTAGTTTCCTAAAAACAAGGTTTATTTGAAGACACTTTTTTTGCTGAAATGTGTCTTATTTTTGATTACAATCCCTTTTCTTTAGGACTTTTGTCGAAACTCTTTCAAAATTATATTTACAGTATATAATTCATTTGTAGTGTTATAAATTACCTAAAGGAGAGTTTTTTTTGGACGAGTTGGTTTTTCTTTTTAATGAACTAGGGCGTTTAATAGACGACTTCTATAGATGTGACGATTTGGTTGTAAAAGAGCAAATTCAGAATGATATCCAGCTTCTAAGTGAGGCAATGGCTATCGAAGAGCAATCCTCCTAATTTGCCACCATTCACAATTCGTTGGGAATGCTCATTTTTATTAGGATCCTTTTGATGGATTAATAAATTAAAAAAGAACCCCTTTTTTCAGGGATTCTTTTCATCACTTGACAGCCGATTGATTGTAAACGACGTTTTCTTTCGGCTTCATGTCTAATTTATCGAAACTGCCGTATTTCTCTTGGACAAACAGAAGTGCAATGCCGCCCAGGACACTTGGCACGGCAAAAGCCATAAATGCGTTTTGCGGTGCAAGATTGGCTGCAAGCAGCAGACCAACAAGAACAGGAGCTAATATGGCTCCGATCCGCCCGAAACCAAGTGCAATGCCAATACCTGTTGCGCGCACTTCTTTCGGATAAAATTCAGAGATGTATGGATTCGCCAGGTTTTGTGTACCCACTGTACATGCTCCGCCGATGGCAATTAAAATGTATAATAATAGCAAATTAGATGTCATGCTAAGTGCGACAAACGTGACAGCCCCAATGAAGTACATGGCAACAAGAACTTTCCGGTGGCCGATCCGGTCCACAAGATAACCGCCAAGCAATGATCCCCCTATTTGACCTACACTGAGAATCAGATTAAACGAAAGGCTGGATGTTAAGCCGTAGCCCGATGCCTGCATAATTTTTGGAAGCCACGTATTTAGTCCATATACCATTAGCAGGCAGCTGAATACCGCAGTCCAAAAAGCAAATGTACTGATCATGCGATTTTGGGCGAACAATTTTTTCACTGGAAAACCTTTTGCACTTTCTTTCGCACTGGCAAACTCGTAATCGTCCGTTGCTTGATAGTTTCCGCCGGGATCCACTTGATTTAAAATAGTTGCTAACTGTTCCCCTTTATTCCGAACAATATAATACGATAATGATTCAGGAAATTTTTTCATAAAAAATGGCAATGTGAAGAGCGGGATGATGCCAATCCAATACAAGATTCTCCACCCGAATTCTTCCATAACAAACATTCCAATGAGAGAAGCCAGTATACCTCCAATTGAATAGCCGCAATACATAGTCGCCACGATGAGTGCGCGGTTCTTTTTCGGTGAATATTCCGTCATTAAGGAGATCACATTGGGCATTAACCCTCCCATGCCAAGCGCTGCGATAAAACGCATAATCGTGAATATTGTGATTGTTGGTGCAAGTCCGGCTAAAAGGGTAAAGACACTAAATAAAAACATACAGATTGCAAGCACTTTCTTTCGGCCTACTATATCTGCAAGCGGTCCAAAAACAAATGCGCCCACCATCATGCCAATAAGCGTATAGCTGCCGACAGCCCCAGCTTCCACAGCCGTCAATCCGAAATCTTCCATCATGATCGGAAGTCCGACACCATACATCGCAATGTCATATCCATCAAATGCAATGGCAAAAACACACCAGAGAAAAACTAATAAATGAAAACGATTAAACTTACTTTGAGCCATTACATCTGCTGCATTTACTTTTCGCACGATTGATCTCCCCTTTTTGTAAGCGTATTCATAAATATATTACTACCATAATGAAATCAATTCTTTGAGCCAACTTAAAAATTCCTCTATATGAAACTTTTTAACTTTCCTTTAACAATTAGGTAAAACAGACTACATTTAAACATTTAACAAGGGTTTATTGATAAATTAAGTAATTAATTTTTCCCCATACACTCTTTTGCAAATTGCTTCATAACACTATACAAATACTACACATTTCGATTCTTTTCTATGAGAAGAAGGTTACCTTTCGAATCTAGGCATATTCTGAATGGAGTGACCATGGAGAAGGTTTAACTGAAAATGAAGCAAATCGGATGATCTGTGAACAGGGATTATTTGTAGTCTGTGCTTATAATGAAAAACTAATGTCTAATTCAATTGTCAATACCGAGTTAACTCTCTCCATTTATGCCGGAATAAAATGCCCTTATTTTAAACGATTAATTGGGTGGTGCAGCCGGAAAATTTCCTTGCTTACAGCTAGATATAGAGCTAATTTCCAAGAGACAAGGAACCATCTTTCCCCTTTATTCAATTGCAGGAATGGTAAGGCAAAACGTTTGCTATTCACTTTTGTGTGGATCTTCCCTTTCGCAAGCAATGAAGTGGCTCATATTTTTGGAGTTGAATATTCCTTTGCAGAAGAACAGCTTGCACTTTACGAGATTAAATGATGGCGTTATGTATAATTCCAGTTCTCTTTTATGTTTTATTTTAAAATGAAAAAGAACATACAATCGCATTCAATTCTAATTATTGTCGATATTTGTCGAACGAAAAAGATAGGCACCTTCCCTTTGTCATAAGAAAATAGGATTTAACCTGTTACTTATTGATAAAGGAGAATAATCATAATGAAGAAGAAATTATTTAAGCCCCTTGCTGCCTCCCTTCTATCCTTTACGTTGCTTGCTGGTTCCTTTACTCCCGCATTTAACAATGAATCAAACCAAACAGCCGAAGCTGCACTTCCAAAAACAGCAGCCAAAGTGACGGTTAACGAGGTTGTAGATGGCGACACGATAAAAGTTACATACAAAGGTAAGAAAGAAACTGTCCGCATGATTCTGATCGATACACCAGAAACAAAACATCCTGATAAATGTGTACAGTTATATGGCCCTGAAGCTACGGCTTATACAAAAAAATATCTATTGGACAAGAAAAAGACTGTCAGTATTGAATTAGATAAAGATTCTCGTGATCAATATGGCCGCCTTCTTGCCTATGTTTATGTGAATGAAACAATGTTTAATGAGCTATTACTTCAAAATGGATTGGCTAAAATTACAGTTTTCGAACCGAATACAAAATATTTAGAGAAACTGAAGGCTGTTGAAGCAAAGGCGAAGAAAAATAAAGTCGGTATCTGGTCGAGTACCAATGCTGCCAATGGCGGGTGTGCACCGGTGAAAAAGCCGGCACCTGCTCCTTCTCCGAAACCGGCGCCTAAGCCAGCTCCACCTAAGAAAGAGTCATTTAAAAACTGCACTGAACTGCGCAAGAAGTATCCAGATGGCGTGAAAAAAGGCCACCCAGCTTATGACGCGAAACACGACCGTGATAAAGATGGATGGGCTTGCGAAAAATCTTAATCAGTAAAATCCAAATGTCAACCAACTCCTCTCTTTTATGAGATGGAGTTTTCTTTTAAACTTAAAAAGAAAAAATATTTATAAAGTAAAAAGCCGTTCCAGTGTAATGACTGATACGGCTTTTACTGCAAGCTCTAATTAGTAAGGTTGTTATACTGTGATCCAAATGGATAATATAAAAAACCATAATAAGGGAAATAAACTCCATAAAAACGATTTCATGTATCTTTTCTTAAAAAAAGTAACCCAGCTAATTATTATTGAAAGAATAAGAAAAAGTGGATAGGTTGAGACAAAAATTAAAAAAGAAGAGGTCATTTCGGTTGCAAATACCCATGCCATACCCCACCAGATTAGCGAAACAACTAAAAAAAATTCACTAATTATTAGCCACGCAAGCATTAAAAACTTTATCATGTAAAGGCTTTCCTTTCTAAACTAGGATTAGAAGGCGATACCAACGATGCAGATATTTCTACTTTTAACTTCATTATATGACCTGCACAGTGTTTTTGATCCGTGTTTTTAAGCATATAATTTATCTAGCCAATTTATTAATTTAATGACGGACCTTTTTAACTGTTCTAATTTTTATCTTTTTAAAACTGACTTCACCTATCTTTTAATAGTGTAGTTTTCTGTAAGTGATCGTGATGCTCCCTTTAGATGAAAAAGTTAATCGTAACATTGAATTGCTAAATGGAACAGAATGGTTTAGACCTATTTATTCAAAGAATGAAGAATTATTTAAGAAAGATGAACATTTACAATACATTGTTGGATGGACTAAAGTTGAGAATTCATTAAGAAGCGAGAAAAGCACAGATAAATTAAAGGAGGAATCCTAGAAGCGATAAACAACAGATAACTCTGTAAAATTATTATTCAGTTAACGAAGGTTTTAATGGCAAAACTATAAAAGCATTAAAACAGTTTCCTTAAAGCGAAACTGTTTTTTTATGTATAAGTAACAGCTGACAGAAGTGTAATTTATGCAACTCTAAGTCCTTCAATAGTTGTATAATTCAATTTCCTGCAACATCCCAATAGATGCGAAGTAATTTGCTCCCCATATGGCAACTTCTTGTTAATTTGGAGGAAATGGAACCAATATAGATAATTATCCAACCATCGTCTAGATACTCCTTGAAACCTATCTCACATAGATACCCTTACTTGTGTTTATAGTTTCGTGCCGCAGTTTCTTCATTTTGGCGAATTTCTTGTAATTAGTAGATGTATCAGTACATAAAATGCTGGATGCCTCAATATAATCCCCTAATACACTTTCAATTTCAAATGCAGTTGTGAGCCCATCATTTATAACGTTGACTGACCACGGTACTTTCCGTGACGGACGACTGCTGTTGAACCACAGTAAACTTTTTCTTTTAATCAATTGGCAAATCAAAGTAAGTTTGATACACAGCTTCCCGCATTGGAAACCTCCCGTACATTTGTTCCACAATATTTACGAAAACAGGCAAAAAAAAGCCTGTAAACTTCGTCTTTAATACGAAGAATTTTGTCTACAAGCTGAGCTGTGCAAATCATGCACAGCTCTTTTTAAGTAAAAATATATTTATGAATTAGTTATTTCAAAAGGAGCAGCAAGACCGTCTTGAACTACACGATATTCACCTGGATTAAATTTATACTTATAATCGTCTAACTTTACCTCTAGAGTGTCTGTTTCCCCTGGTATAATGCCTATTCCAACTTCACTAAATCCTTGTTCTTTATGAGGAATTTCATACCAAATACCATCTACTTTCTTTTGTAAAGACACAGAAATATCACTTTCAAAATCAAACGTTCCTTTATTTTCAATTTTTATGGTAATTTCTTCGGTAGACAGTTTATATTCTTCTTTTTCAGTTGTTAAAATAACACCATTTTTTGTATTAGGTATTTCTTGTTGAGTCGCTTTTTCAGAGAGATTTTGTGTTGACTGGCAAGCAGATACAATCATCAAAATAGAGAAAAGAGTTGAAAAAAGAACGATGTTGTTATATTTCATTAATAATTCTCCTTTATCATTAGTAGATTAACTCGTCTTATTTATGGAATACTTTACCCTCTAAATTATAAAGTATTTGTTTTCTATAGAGAATTTCATTTTTCCCCCTACACATTACATGCTGCTCTTTTAATATTAGAAAAAAAACAAAATTTCAGGAATTTATCCTATAATTTACGTTATGCTTTTATGGTAAAAAAATATGAGGAGGTATTTTTTACGTAATAAATCTTAGGGGTTTTATTAATCATCTTTATTATCCTTACCGGTTATGGTGAGGCTCATGCACAATCAGACAGTGAAAAGATTGCAGTAAAACAAGAAAAAATCATTTAAAAATATGAAAAAGAAGTAGAAAAAATGGATTTGACATATGAGGTTATTGACAATATTGGAGATTTTTATTGTATTGATGATCAAATGACTCTACAAATTGATAAGTCTAATAAAAATATAAATAATTTAGAGAAGTACAAAAAATAACTGATAAACTCCCAACTGATTACCTAGTCCAAGAAACTTCCCATAGTTATAATGAATTAACTAAAATACAAGACCAAATAGCGGATCAAGCTTAAATGATAGGTTAGAGACTCTAAGCAAAATGCGTTAGTTTTAATCATTGCTGAATTATCTAATGAACAAAAGAACACTTTGAAAGTGTTTCTTTTGTTCATTCTGGAACATTTGGATTTATGACGGAATTCCCTTCGTAATAAGGTAAAATAAAACTAACAAGAATCAAAAAGAAAGGAGCGTGCCTTATGTCGAGTTATATCGTATTAGACAAGAAGAATCCCGATGACAAAACGGAACTTCCACGCATCAAGATAACAGTTGAATTAGGCTATGACGAGCGCGGCAAACGGATCCGGCGCAAAAAGACTGTTGCACTCAAAACCCTCTCCCCTCGTGCAATTAAAAAGGCGATTACAGAGTTTGAAATCGAAGTCGCTGCCAGTGGACCGAGAGATACGAACAACCTTACATACCGTGAAGCCGTTGCATTGTGGCTTGAAAATCATGTGTCCCACCTCACCCATCATTCACAAAAAGCCTATGAACAAAATATCAGGCCAGCATTAGAGTTTTTTGGAGAAATGAAGCTGAAAGATATAAAGAAGATTCATATTGTGGAGTTTATGAACCATTTAACCGCTATTGATGAAAAATCACCTGAATATAAAATGCGAGTAAACCGAGTAATGCTTCAAAAGATGGTTGATTGGGATTTACTTAACGAGAATGTCGCTGGTGCGGTGAAGAAACAAAAAAAGAAGAAAAAAGAAATGCAGTTTTATAATGAGCAGGAAGTAAAGCAGTTGCTCCAATTGCTAGATGATGCCCTGCCAAAGCACCGGCTTGTGATTAAAACAGCTATCCTGTCCGGCATGCGGTTAGGTGAAATAACAGGCATGACCATAGACAGCGTCAATTTCATAGAGAATACGATCACGGTAAAGCAAACATTGATTCATAATGCAAAAGACGATTCTTTTATATTAGGTCCACCTAAAAACAAAAAGACACGCGTTATCCCTATGCCCGAAGAATATATAGTTGAATTGCGGAAATATATAAATGAAGTGAAAAAAAGCCGGATGGCATTTGGATCTGAATGGCGGGGAATTGAAGGTATGGATTTAATATTTTGCCGAGCAGACGGATATCCACACATCCCCCAGGCGTATTTAAAATATTTCATAGAATTTACTACACGTCATGGTCTGAAGAGGATTCGTTTTCATGATCTTCGGCATTCCCATGCTTCCCTCTTATTATCGAGGGGTGTAAATATAAAGGTTATACAAGAACGATTGGGACATAGCAGCATTACGCTGACAATGGACACGTATTCACATTTGACCAAGGAAAACGAGCAGGAAGCTGTCGCGAAATTATCGGGCATTTTTTAACGTTTTTTTCGCGTTGGTCCCCTTTCAGTCACCTAAAAATTAATATAACGAAAAAAACATGCTGAAACCCCTGATATTTTAAGGTTTCAGTTTTTTTGTTTAGATAAGTATTAATTATCTTTACTATACATAATATATTTATGGTAAAGTTAAGCCCGCACTGGTTTCGCCATACGTTTGTAACATCACTGCTTGAACAGGATGTTCCGTTAGCTGTTGTAAAAGATTTAGCAGGACATGATGATATATCGGTGGAAATTTATACCTTGAACGAATTCAGGAGGACCGAATGCATGACCATTTGAAAAATGTACGTTTTTAAGCGCGCTTGAGATTCGCTCTCTCGTGCATCGAAATCGAAAAAAATGGGTAATACCCCATCTCGATGCAAAAAAAATAACACCCGATTCGGGTGTTATTTTTTTAAATAGAGCATTATTCCCTGTGAACAGATATCCATATCGACTTTGAGAATGTCATACACTGGGTGATGTAATGGAATTTCTTTTTTCGTTAAAAATTGTTTGATTTTTTCTAACAGTGTTTCTGAGAGCTCTTCAACTGATTCTGTATTTTCGGCAGTGTCCATAAAAAAATCAAGCCATTCTAACACCATCGCCATCGCCTCTTCAGGCTCATCACTCATTCCGTAATGCCCAAAGTAAATTCTATCTGGGTGATAAGACATCATTGTTTTAATCGACTTTTTCATTTCGTCAGGATTAAACTGATTTGGTGATGTGGTCGGTAAGTAAAATGCTTCTCCCTCATCTGCCAGCTGGGCATAACGAATGCCTGCTGTATCTCCTGTAAAAATCCCGTTTGATTTTTCATCATATATGGAAAAATGATGATTGGCGTGACCTGGCGTATGGATAAACGATAATATACGCCCTCCGAGATCGATTGTTCCACCATCTTCCATTTCAATAATTCGATCAGCCGGTACTGGCAAAATTGGATCAAACAATTCAGTAAAATTTTCGCCATAAACTGTTTTTGCACTTGCTATTAACCGGGTTGGATCCGAAAGATGACGAGCCCCTTTTGGATGGACAATAATTTTTGCGTTCGGACAATAGGTTAAAAACAATCCCGCACCGCCCGAATGGTCAAGGTGAATATGTGTTACAATGATATACTCAATCTCATCCGGGTCGATTTCGAGTTCTTTTAAACCTTTTAGCAAATACGGAATTGAAGGACTTGCGCTCGTTTCGATGATGGCTTTTTTTGATTCATGAAATATGTAGGATCCCGTTCGCTTCGAAAAACCAGAATCGTGTAGATCCACCAAAAAAATATCATAACCTAATGAAACCGCTCCCATTTTAAGGCACCCCTTTTTAAAAATAGACGAACAGCCGTATGGCAGTTCGTCTTAAAAAATTTATTTTGCAGCAGAAACTGGCACTTCGGTGATCCAATCAAATGGATCTTCCAGTTTTCCTTTTTGAATTCCTGTGATGGTATCATAGATTTTTTTCGACAGCTCACCTGTTTCCCCGTTATTAAGAACTATTTTTTCTTCACCCCAGAGAAACTCACCAATCGGTGAAATAACCGCTGCTGTACCGGTACCGAATGCTTCTTCCAGCTTGCCGTCGCGGTAAGCCTGTGCAATTTCATCTATAGACAAGCGGCGTTCTGATACAGGTACATTCCAATGTTTCAGTAATTGAATGACGGAATCACGTGTAACTCCATGCAAAATACTGCCGTTTAAAGCAGGTGTAACCACTTCTCCATCAATTTTAAAGAAAACGTTCATACTGCCAACTTCTTCAATGTATTTCTTTTCAACACCGTCAAGCCATAGAACTTGTGAGTACTCTTTTCCGCTAGCGATCTCCTGTGCTTTTAAACTTGACGCATAGTTTCCGCCTGTTTTTGCTTCCCCTGTACCACCTTTTACCGCACGTACAAAGTCGTTTTCCACTAAAATCTTAACAGGAGCAATACCCTCTTTATAATATAAACCAACTGGCGACATAATGATCATCAACGTGTAGTTTTTCGCTGGTGCGACGCCTAAGAATGGCTCAGTTGCGATGATAAATGGACGAATATAAAGCGATGTGCCTTCTGCTGTCGGAATCCAATCCTGATCCACTTCAATTAGCTGCTTTAATCCTTCAATAATAAAATCTCCATCAATTTGCGGGATGCACAGCCGTTCATTTGAACAATTTAAACGCTCCATATTTTTTTCCGGACGGAATAAAAAGACGCGCCCTTCTTCTGTCAAATATGCTTTCATTCCTTCAAACACCGTCTGTCCGTAATGGAACACCATAGCCGACGGATCGAGTGTAAGTGGCTGGTACGGGACAATTCGTGCATCATGCCATCCAGTCCCTTCCGTATAATCCATCATAAACATATGATCTGTAAAAACGCGCCCAAACCCAAGATTCGTTTGGTCTGGTTTTTCTCGTTTCGTCTCAGCTAATTGTACGGTAATTTGTTGTGTCATCTTTCAGGACTCCTCATTGTAAAAAATTCGTCAGCGCTTTGCTGATGTATGTACTTATACCATTTTACAATTTTTTCGAATATTTTTACACTATTAATTCAATTTTTTTCACTATACCATACGATTCCTTTATAATAGAAGAAAATGATCTGGGGTTGCTTGTATGAATGTTAATGAATTAAAAACGATTTTTGAGAACCGGACACCAGATATTCTCGGCAGCGAAAAGCTAGTGAAGTTTTCATTATTACTGCCTCTTGTACAAAAACAGGATGGCCTTCACGTATTGTTTGAAGTTCGTTCACTTACCATGCGCCGGCAGCCAGGTGAAGTTTGTTTCCCAGGGGGAAAAATCGATCCAGATGATAACGGGCCTGATCATGCCGCTGTCCGAGAAACACAAGAAGAACTAGGGATTCAAGAAAATGATATTCATTTGTTATTTCCACTGGATTTTATGCTGTCGCCATTCGGGACGATCATTTACAGTTATGTCGGCCTCATTGATGTAAAAGAAATGAATTTAAACGAAGCCGAAGTGGATAACATTTTCACAGTACCGCTGGATTTTTTATTGAATACGGAACCCTCTCTTCATTACGTCCGTCTCCGGCCAGAACCAGAAGAAAACTTTCCATACCACTTAATTGCCCGCGGAAAAGACTATAACTGGCAGACAAAATCAATGGAAGAATATTTTTATTTTTATGAAGACAAAATCATCTGGGGCTTGACCGCCCGCATTCTGAAACATTTTTTAGATATAATACGAGACCGGCCTGACGTGCTTGACAAATAGTCAGAATATACGATAATAAAAAGGAATATATAGATAAAATGATGGGATTAGTAAATGGCATCCAACCGGATAAGAGAAGGAGTTCATCGGCTGAAAAACTCCACGGCAAACACCATTGAACCTGCCCTGTACACACATGCTTATGAAAACATAAGCCGACACTTCCGCGTTATGGATGTAAAGCGGGCGCATTTCAGCGTCAAAAAAGGTGGTACCACGGAAAGCAGACCCCGTCCTTTATTGGATGGTGAGGTGTGCTTTTTTTTATTGAAAAGGAATGATATTTGATGAAAAAACAGCGTATTGTCGTTAAAATAGGCAGCAGTTCGTTAACAGATGACATGGGAAATATTGTGGACGAAAAAGTTGCGGATCATACATCTGCCATCGCTGCAGTGAAAGAACAGGGCCATGAAGTGATTGTCGTTTCATCCGGCGCAGTGGCCGCAGGGTTCAAGTCACTAGGATATGCCACCCGTCCAAAATTAATGGCGGCGCGTCAAGCTTCAGCAGCCGTTGGTCAAAGCTTATTGATCCAACGGTATATCTCTCACCTTTCACCAAAGGGGATAACGGCTGCTCAAGTTCTTTTAACGAAAAGTGATTTTTATTCAAAAGGCCGGTTTCAAAATTTTTATACAGCAATGATGGAACTTTTACATCATGATGCAGTGCCGATCATTAATGAAAATGATTTGATATCAATCGAGGAATTAACGTACGGTGATAATGACATGCTTTCTGCACTCGTGAGCGGCTTTTTGCAGGCAGATGCACTTGTCATTCTAACCGATATAAACGGGCTTTATGACAGCAATCCAAAAACGAATCCAGATGCGAAACGATTCAATTTTGTCCCTTCTATAACAGAAGAAATGCTATCGATGGCAGGCGGCAGCGGATCAGCTGTCGGCACCGGTGGGATGAAGTCAAAGCTGCTCGCGGCCGAAAAAGCGCAGTCGCTAGGTGTTTCCGTATTCATTGGAACCGGCAAAGGTGAGTGCAAATTGCTTGATATTTTAGAAGGAAAAGGTGATGGAACGTATATCGGTTCGCCTATGCAGCCTCACATGCAAAGGAAAAAGCAGTGGCTTGCACACCATGCAAAACCAGCTGGTTCTATTACGGTCGATTCAGGAGCAGAAAAAGCTGTGATAAAAGGCGGGAAAAGTTTGCTTCCTGCTGGTGTAAAATCAATAGATGGCTTGTTTGATGCCCTTGATGTCGTCGATGTTGTAAATGAAAAAGGTGAGCTTCTTGGGCGTGGACAGGTTTTCTACTCATCCGTTGACCTCGAAAAAATAAAAGGCCTCCCAAGTCTGGAGACAAAAGCTTATTCAATCAATGAGCGAGCCGAAGTGATTCATCGTGATAATTGGGTAACATTAAAATTTGATCATTAAGGAGTGACTTTAAATGAGTGAATTAGTACAAAAAGCTGCGCTACTAAAACAGGCCTCATTTGAGATGGCAATGAAATCGACAGAAGAAAAAAATCAGGCGTTATTATTAATTGCGGATGCGTTAATCGAGAAAACTGCTTTTATTTTAGCTGAGAATGAAAAAGATATGGAATCAGGACGTCAAGCTGGCTTTACCGATTCTCTTCTTGACCGGCTTCAACTAACTGAAGATCGCCTAGCTCAAATAGCCGGTGCAGTCCGCCAGTTAACAGAGCTTGCTGATCCTGTTGGTGAAACAGTAGAATCGTGGACAACAGAACATGGCCTGAATATTGAAACGATTCGTGTGCCGCTTGGCGTTGTCGGTATGGTGTATGAGGCGCGCCCAAACGTAACAGTTGATGCTGCCACTCTTTGTTTAAAAGCCGGCAATGCTGTTCTTCTTCGCGGAAGTACATCCGCTCTTCATTCAAATAAAGCACTTGTTTCTGTCATGAAAGAAGCACTTGAGTTGTCTCCACTTCCAGCTGATGCTTTGCAGCTGTTAGAAGACACAAGCCGTGAAACAGCGGGTGAAATGTTTAAATTAAATGAATACTTAGACGTCCTAATACCACGGGGCGGAGCAGGCCTTATACAATCGGTTATAAATCAGGCTACTGTTCCAGTTCTTGAAACGGGTGTCGGAAACTGTCACGTATATATTGATGAATCCGCTCAAAAGGACATGGCCATTGAAATTGCCCTGAATGCGAAAACACACCGTCCATCTGTATGCAACGCAGCCGAAAGTCTTCTTGTACATAAAGACTGGCCGTATAAAAACGAACTATTTGAGGCGCTGAAACAGGCAAATGTTGAAGTGCGGGGAGATGAAACATTAACTGAAAATTACGCCTTTATTACACCGGCCAACGATGATGACTGGGGTCAGGAATTTTTAGCGATGACATTGTCTGCTAAAACCGTTCACAATACGCAAGAGGCTGTATCCCACATCAATCAATACGGAACAAAACATTCAGAAGCAATCATCACTGAAAATGATGACAATGCAAATTTATTTTACCGTGGAATTGATGCCGCTGTTCTATATCGGAACGCTTCAACCAGATTCACTGATGGAGAACAGTTTGGATACGGTGCAGAGATCGGGATTAGTACACAAAAGCTTCATGCAAGAGGACCAATGGGTTTAAAAGCAATTACTACTGTAAAATCGCTCGTGCGTGGGAATGGCCAAATCAGAAAGTAAGAAAAAGCGTCAGGATTTGCCCTGACGCTTTTTTACATGAATGCCTTGTCAATGTAATTGCTTTCTTTCAGAATAAACCCGCCTGCAATCAACTCTTCCCAGATCATACGGTCAAGTGCGTAAGGTGACAGTTGCTGTGATGATAACTGTTCTTTTTCAAACGCAAACCGATACGAAAAACCATTAATAATAAAAAGACCGGATACGACCGTTGATGTTTTTCCCCAGTTAAATAACAAAAGTGTGTCACATCCCCAATCGACAAGCTGTTTTTCCATGCAGTTAATGACATGGAAAAAGAAACTCTCCTGATCCATTACTTTTGCTAAATAGCCACGAAGCATTCCCGAAGTGTTCATGTACTGGCCCCCTATTCCCGTATAATTTCTTTAACAATTCCCTTGTTCATTTTAATTTAAACGAAAAAGCACATCTAAAAAAGATGCGCTTTATTATTATTTCAATTCTTTAATAACGAGTTGTTCTCCATTTTGAACATAGACAAACGTGACACTGTCGCCTTCCGTTAATTGTTCAAACTGAGGCATGATGTCGCCTTCAGGATCTACTTGATATGCAGCAGGTTCCCCGTTTACCTCGATTTCCACTGTATGAGGATCGGCAATTCCGTTAAATGTTCCGGTTGCTTCCTGACCTTCTTCAGTTGCTTCCTCTGTTGCATTATCGCTGTTTTCCTTTACGTCAGATGCACCATCCTCAACAGTGTCCGCCTGCTGCTCAACAGCATCACCTGTTTCTTGCAACTCCTGATTCGCATCATCCAGCTCTTGATCGGTATTTTCAACCGTTTGGTCTGTTTCCTCTGGCGTTGTTACTTCGTTTGTTGTATTTTCCTCCGGAGTCGCATTTTCAGAATCTGCTGAGCATCCGGCAAGAATGCTTCCTGAAAGAAGTGCAGCACCAATAAAACCAGTTGCTTTATTCATTATGTAATTCCTCCTCATGTGTTGTTACCTCAAATCATACTTGTTTTTTCCATTAATGAAAAGCAATATGCTGAAAATTATCGAATAAATGAACTATTCTCCCAATTTAACGGTGTATATAGCCCTTTTATAGGGTAATCTGTCATAACTCATTTTATCCTGATGCATCATAAAATTTCCTGATTTTCGGTGTCACTCGTTCTAAAGACAGTAAACGGAAAATGGTTAATTGAGGCTAAACGATTCTCCTGATGAGCGTTTGACCGGTGAAAAAAGTGCCGTTCGAATAATCCGCGACGAACCCATCATTTTGGCTCAGTCCCCCCTTCCTCATTGTACTCAGTAAATATAAAGATAATGTGAATGTTCATTTATGTATTTGTTAAATATAGAATCTTTTTCATTTAATTAAAAAACAGGTATAATAAGAGGTTGAAAGAAAAAGAGGTGTCTTACGAATGAAAAGAAATATAACGCCATCATTTGATCCCTGGGAACCATATATGGATATTGATGAATCTGAATCAATGCTGCTCTCAAACATTGAACTAACGACGACCACATTATGTAATATGCGCTGTGAGCATTGTGCGGTAGGATATACATTGCAGACAAAAGATCCTGATGCACTGCCGCTCTCACTTCTTTTATCAAAGCTCGATGAAATTCCCTCGTTACGGGCCTTAAGTATTACTGGCGGAGAGCCAATGTTGTCAAAAAAATCAGTACAAAATTATGTACTCCCCCTTCTCCGTTATGCGCATGAACGAGGCGTTTATACGCAGATGAATTCAAATTTAACAATTGAGGCAGGACGGTATGAATCCATTTCCCCGTATCTTGACGTTCTTCACATCTCTCATAACTGGGGAACTGTTGACGAGTTTGTCGAAGCTGGATTCGCCAATATGGAGCGTAAGCCGTCATACAAACAGCGCGAACAATTATTTACACGTATGATTGAAAACAGCCGCATTCTCGCTGATTCAGGGGTGATGGTATCAGCAGAAACGATGTTAAACAAACGGACATTGCCCTACTTAGAGACCATTCATCGGCAAATTGTCGATGAAATGAAATGTGCACGCCATGAAGTACACCCGATGTATCCGAGTAATTTTGCTAGTGCATTGGAGTCGCTGTCACTTGATGAAATGCGTGCAGCTATCCATCATTTGCTCGATGTAAGAGACCCAAATGTGTGGATGTTGTTTGGAACACTTCCATTTTTCGCTTGCAGCGGAGACCAACGTGACCGTGATCTTGTCTATCGCCTGCAAAAAGAGCAGCTCGTTACAGTCCGAAATGATCCGGATGGCCGGTCGAGATTAAATGTGAATATTTTCTCTGGTGATATAATCGTGACGGATTTTGCTGATGCCACTTCTCTCGGTAATATACAAACTAATTCATTTCAGGAAGCATATGAAGCTTGGAATACCTCCACACTAGCGAAAGAAACAGGATGCCACTGTTCGTCCGTCCGATGCCTCGGACCAAATATTTTAGTCAAACATGCTTACTATCCTGATACAGACTTTAGGAAGCGGGTGGCTTTGCCGGAAAGGAGCGGAGTCCAGTTATGAACAAACAAAAAGCCATTTTTGCCGGAGGCTGTTTCTGGTGTATGGTGAAGCCATTTGATCAATGGGAAGGAATCGAAGCGGTTATTTCCGGCTATACAGGGGGTCACGTTAAACATCCTTCCTATGAGCAAGTAAAGCGTGGTGATACAGGCCATATGGAAGCGGTAGAAATCACATATGATTCTGACGTATTTTCGTATGAACAGTTATTGGACATATACTGGCAGCAAATTGACCCAACGGATGACGGCGGGCAATTTCAGGATCGAGGCCATTCTTACCGCACTGCTATTTTTTACTCAAATGATCAGCAAAAAGAGACTGCTGAAAAGTCCAGGAAGCAACTTGACGAAAGCGGAAGATTTAGTAAACCGATCGTTACACCAATTTTACCTGTATCCACGTTTTATCCAGCCGAAGCGTATCATCAGGACTTTTATAAGCATCATAAAGAGGAATACGAAGCTGACAGGAAACAATCCGGACGCGATGAATTTATTCAACAGTACTGGAAAGAGATTAAATGAAAACAGGAACGAAAACCAACATTGTCGTGGACTGGATTAAAGAACAAATAAAGCTCGGAAAATGGACACCAGGTGAAAAAATTCCCAGCCAGCGGGTACTGGCGGATGATTTTTCCGTCAACAGAAGCACAGTCATTGCTGCACTTGAACAGTTAAAAGCCGACGGCATAATTAAAGCCGAAATGGGAAAAGGCACAATTGTCGCCAATGATACATGGTCCCTTCTAGCCTCCCTGCCGCGCATAAAAGAAACACCGCCTGTACTACCGGCTGATTCAGGAATCATTGATTTAAGTAAAGGTGAACTGGCAGAAGATGTATTTCCAGACGGCTATTTAAACGATGTTATTGGACGGCTGTCAGGAAATATCAATTCACTCGGCTACGAAGAACGTACTGGATATGAACCGCTCCGTGAAGCAGTTGCCGGTTATATGACAAGACAGGGTACACCCGTTTCTCCATCGTCAATCTTAATTGTTTCAGGTGCAATGCAGGGGCTTCAATTAATTGCATCTGGACTACTAGAACACGGTTCTTCCATCTTTTTAGAAGAACCGTCCTATCTTTATTCCATTCAAACATTTCAATCGCGAGGGATGTCACTTGCAGGAATAGCAATGGATAAAGAAGGGCTGCTTACAGCTGATTTGGAGACAAAATGGCATTCAAAAAAGCCGGGTGCACTATATACGATTCCGTGTTTTCATAATCCTACCGGTGTGCTGATGAGTGAAACAAGACGAAAAGAAGTTCTTTCATTTTGTGCAGCTCACCGGCTGCCAATTATTGAAGATGATATTTATCGTGAGCTCTGGCTTGACTCACCTCCTCCACCTTCAATAAAATCAATGGACGTGTATGGTAACGTTCTGTATATAGGCAGCTTATCCAAAACGCTAAGTCCTGGTTTGCGGATTGGCTGGATAGCCGGAGCAGAACCTGTTATCGAGCGGCTTTCTGAAATAAAAATGCAAGCAGATTACGGAACGAGTTCGCTGTCGCAGCGTGTCGCAGCTGAATGGCTTGGGGAGGGTTTATATGAGCAACATTTTAAATATGTTCGAAAAGAGCTTTTAAAACGGCGCAATCATGCAGCGTCTTCTCTTCAGCGTCATCTATCTAACCTTGCTGATTGGCACATACCAAACGGAGGCTTTTTCATATGGCTCCGTTTAAAACAAGACATTTCGATTAAAGAATTATACGCGGAAGCAGCAAATGAAGGAATTTTATTTCATCCTGGCAGTATTTATACAGGGGGGGCTTCACGCTCGATCCGTCTTTCATATGGATTCGCAGGACCTGCCCAATTTGACGAAGGCATAAAGAGAATGAAGAAATTGATAATTGCACTATCCAAGTAAAAAAGGAGGTTACAATATGAAAATAACCGATCATAAAGCAGAAAAAATTAAAGACCCATTTGGGATTTTAGAAGGAGACCGGTATGAATGCCATCTCTATGCAACAGTGGATGAAGAAGATGATTTATATTCGCTGGAAGGTTTTTACATTCGTGTGCTGTATGTCATAACAGAAACTGAACAAAAAATTGCTGGTTTATTTCTCCATAACCGCGGGGATGACAGTGTTCTTGATTTTGAACTTGAAGATGATGAAATTGAACTTGTAAGAGAGTATTGTGCTGCTAATATAAAAGAATAAATATAAAAACCCCTTCGATTTTTTATAAATTGAACTGCACCCCAATTGTTAGACACCATCTGACAATTGGAG
>NZ_MSFI01000014.1 GCF_001975785.1 Domibacillus epiphyticus
AAAAACGATTAGGGATTTAAAAACGTAAGTTTTTCAGTGCCCTCTGCATTGCGCTGTCTCTTTCTTTTTGATTAAAAAAGGCAAGATACCGACATGAAGAAAAAAAGTTTTTATCGAATGTTCCGTATAAGAGAACTCAAAAAACAGACAGGGTTATTCCCCTTTTATAATGTGTTTATAACAAAAACATAATTATATAGTGATGAAGGAGTGGGTGTTATGTTAAAGAAAGAGGATAATGAAAAGCTTTGCCGGACTGATGCGGGGACACCAATGGGGGGAGTGTTCAGACGTTACTGGATTCCAGCATTATTGTCAGAAGAGGTGCCTGAAAAAGATTGCCCCCCTATAAACGTGAAATTGTTAGGCGAAGAGCTGGTAGCTTTCCGCGATTCAGAAGGAAAAGTAGCCATTATAGATGCTTATTGCCCCCACAGACGGGCCAAGTTATTTTGGGGTCGTAATGAAGAATGTGGTCTAAGATGTGTATATCACGGATGGAAGTTTGACCGGGATGGTAAATGTGTTGACATGCCGAATGAGCCGGAGGAAAGCAGATTTAAACATAAAGTACAATTGACAGCTTATCCAACATGGGAGAAATCAGGGATTGTGTGGACGTATATGGGACCGAAAGAGGAACAGCCGAGCATTCCGGACTATGAATGGCTGCGTGCACCTGAAACTCACTTTCAAGTCTCTAAAACTTATGAAGGATGCAATTGGCTGCAAGCATTAGAAGGTGGTATTGACACGTCACACTCATCGTTTGCCCATAACAACAATATTCAAGATAAAAACTCAATGAGGAGCCGGGCGACAAATCCAAAATTGGAAGTAGATAAAACTGAATACGGTTTCAAATATGTAGGAATTCGTGATTTAAAGGAAGACGGAAATTATATAAGAGCTTACCAGTTTATTATGCCGGCTCAGCAAATGCGCGGGCAAATGATGAAATGGCATGATGGGAGCCGGGAGGAATATCCGACAATCAGAGGCCATTTCTGGGTCCCTATTGATGATGAAAGTGTGTGGGTATGGAATTTTAAATATACAAGTGAACCATCAATTCCACTGGATCCTGAGTTTTCCATGCAGCAGGAAATTCTTTTCGGACGTGGTCCAGATGATATGCTGCCCGGATATCGTCTGAAGCGGAATCCATCAAATGACTTTTTAATCGATCGAGAGCTTCAACGAACGAAGACGTTTACGGGTATTTCAGGCATCAATACGCAAGATTATGCACTTCAGGAAACGATGGAAAAACCATTTCCAGACCGCACGAAAGAACGGTTAGGAACAGCTGACTTAGCCATCATTGCCGCCCGGCAAATGCTGCTGGAAGCCACAAGGGATATCGAAGCGGGTCGTAAATTAAAAGGATCAGATCCGGAAGCGTATCGGAATGTACGGGCTTGCGATCAATTTCTCCCGAAAGGCGTGGATTGGAGAGAAGGATTAAAGGATGAGATGCTGGCAAAATTTTAAGATAGAATTGTAATGCATCCCTTTATGTATAGAACTGTAAAAACGCAATTCGTTAACCAAAAGAGGTGGAATGTGTGGCGATTTGGGATGAAATATTGGGTGAAGAAGATAAAAAAAGATTTCTGAAGTCTAACATGGGTGGAACAAGGGGCTTTGGGAAAGCACCAGCACTGTTAATTGTGGATATGACGTATGGCTTTACCGATAGCAAATTTCGTCTAGGTCATTCAGAAAGCGGATATCCGGCCGTAGAAGCTACTTCTCGCCTTTTGGAAAGATCAAGGAGAAAAATGATTCCTATCTTTTTCACCATTCCATTTTCTGAATCCCATCCGTCAGGAATTGGACTGTGGAAAGGCGGGGAGAGAAAAACAGATGAAGAAAATACAATTGTTACCCAACTTAAACCACGTGACAATGAGGTCGTCTTACAGAAAAGAAGACCAAGCGCATTTTTTGGAACAAGCCTGGTTGATATGCTTATTTTCCATGGTATTGACAGCTTAATCATTACTGGTTTAACAACAAGCGGATGTGTTCGTGCCAGTGTTGTGGATGCATTTTCTTATAATTATAAAGTGATTGTTCCAGAAGAATGTGTTGGAGACCGCAGTCAGATTTCTCATAAAACTAGTTTAATGGATATTCACATGAAATACGGCGACGTAATAAAAATGGATGACATAATGGAATGGATGGATCAAAACCTTTTGTAATATAACAATGATTTCAAACCAATGAGAGTCTGAGATTACTTCAGAAAGTGGGAGGATTAAAGGATGGACTTTCTAAAGTATGGTCTTTTATGGAAAGGTTTTGCTGCCAGTTTATTGTTCGTAATCCTGATTGGCCTCATGGGCTGTACACAACAAGCAGATGTTTCGACATCGGAAAGTGAAGTCAGTAAAAACGCAGGGAAAAAAATGCCCGCTGAAATAGAACAAGTGCATATAGGTTTACCATCAAAGCAAAACATGAGCTATATTCCTTTTCTTGTAGCTGATAAGAAAGGGATTTATAAAAAATATAATTTGGATGTGAAATTTACGTACGTCCAAGGTGGTGTCCTTGCGTTGAGGGGCTTGCAAACGGGTGATTTTGACCTCATTTCCTCTCTTCCGGAATCTGTCATTACAGGCGTGGCAGAAGGAGCCAACGTAAAAATTATCGGTACATTGGATAACCAATCCATGTATTCGATATACGTTTCCAAAGATATTCAGAAGATTAGTGATTTAAAGGGAAATAATGCTGCTGGAATGGTAACGGGGAACGGAACGAATATTCAATTGGAGTATTGGTTGAAGAAAAAGGGATTTGTACCAAACAAAGATGTTAGAATTGTCAATGCCGGTGATAATGCTGAACGGCTCCTGGCGCTTCAGCAAGGTCAGGCATCGGTAACTATTCTAAGTCCTCCGACTGATTTAAAAGCGGATGAGTTAGGGCTTAAACGTTATCTAATGAGGGATGAACTTAAAACATATAACCATAATATGATTTCCGCTAATGGGAACTTAATTAAAACAAAACCTGAGGTTATTTACGCATTTATGTCTGCACATTCTGAAGCGGTGAAGTATGTAAAAAATGAAACAAACCGGGATGAAATCATCAGCATAATCATGAATGACATGCAAATGAGCAAATCTAATGCTGAAAAGTCTTTCGATTTTGTACTGCCAGCATTGGCTGATAAAGGAAAGATGAACATAGAAGGTGTTGAGTGGGCGATCGATACAGTAAAAGAAGCGGAAATATCAGACAAAGATGTAACGATCGATCAATTGATAGATGAAAGGTTTTATGCCGAATAACGAAGCAAAAAGGATTAATAGCGCATTTAGACCTTTGCGGGTATGCCGACGCAAAGGTTATTTTTTTATAAAGTAACGGACTGTTGTTCTGTATAAAAGAACGAAATGGACTACTATCCTATATAAGTATGTAAAATAAAATCAATAAACGTTGACTTGATCAAATTCAGGTATTTTAACAGGGAGGTAATGGTACATGATGCCATCAAAGCTACAAGTTCCAGATTATTTATACGGGAAAACTATCGCCATTTTAGGCTATAGCAGTGAAGGGAAGGAATACGCCCGATTGCTTCGTGAACAACAAATTCCGGTTGTGATCGGTTTAAGACCTGTCGACGATACATGGACGGAGGCTGAGCGGGATGGATTTGAAGTGAAAACGCTGTGGGAAGCAGTAGAATCGGCTAGTATTATTCAAGTTTGGTAAAGGTGAATACCTAAAATGGGAGAATTATACGCATTGTTGGCCGCTTTCTCTTTTGCTTGTGCGAATGTGATGGTGAAAAAAGGAGCAAAGTCCAAAACGGATGATAATGGTGCTTTTTTATCCGTCTTGATCACCCTGTTTCTTGCTGGATTTTTCGTTATCTGGAGAGGGTTATTTCATGGCTGGGTACCCTTAAATATAGAAGGAATATGGTGGTTTGTATTAGCTGGTATTTTGACTGCTTTTATGGGACGAACGCTTTTATATACATCTATCCAGCATTTAGGTTCTGTTAGGGCATCGGCCATCAAACGTTTAAACCCTCTTTTTGCTGTTATTTTAGGGATATTATTTCTTCACGAGTCATTAAACATTTGGATTATCGCCGGGATTGTATTAATCTTTTGCAGTTCAGCTGTTCTAATGTATGAATCCTTGTTGGCAGCTAAAAGAAAGAAAAAAGAGACTGATGATTTACAGATCCCGGCTCTTCAAGAGGCTGCATTAGATGAGGCAGATCAAAAACAACATAAATGGTTCGAAAAGATAAAGATACTCGCGGGTTTTGGATATTTGTATGGGATCATTTCGGCACTGTCCTATGCAGTTGGATATGTAGTCAGAAAAGAAGGGCTGGAGGAAATACCTGACCCTTATATTGGGACATTGATCGGCGCGTTTGTCGGAATGATTGTATTTTTTATTCTTTCCTTATTTCAGAAGAGGTACAGGCGGTCAATACAGTCAACATTTAAACGTTTTCGCCCGTGGCTGTTTGGTGCAGGAATAGCCACTTCATTCGGCCAAATTCTTTATTTTGCTGCATTAACGCAGAGTGGAGTTTCTCAAGTCGCCGTGATTGCTTCAACCGATGTCATCTTTACATTGTTTTTGTCGTCTATCGTCTTCAAAACACAGGAAGGTGTTACCAGTACTGTCATTTTTGCGTCTATAGCAGCGATGGCAGGGGCAGGGTTAATCGCAATAGGTTAAAAAAAGCATAAGCAGGGGGAAGAATATGCACGATCAGTCTCTTAAGACGTTGAAGAAACAGCTGGCCGCAGCCATCCGAATGATGGAAAAAGAAAAACATATTGATTTTAATGGACACATGAGCGCGAGAGTACCAAAAACGGATTTCATTCTTATTAATTCCGCTTCAGCGAGTCGGAGCTCGTTAACAGAAGAAGATATTATTATGACTGATTTAAAGGGGGCAGTTGTTGAAGGTGAAGGGAGGCCGCCTAATGAAATTCCACTTCATACAAGAATTTACAATCAGAGAACAGATGTTCAATCCATTGCTCATACACATCCACGCTGGTCTACATTGTTTACGATCGCAAACATTCCGTTGCGTCCCGTTATTATGCAGGGGGCTGTACTTGGAGAAATCCCTGTATTTTCTAAATCTAAGTCGATAAGTGATCATACGATCGCTGATGAGTTGGCTGAAAAGCTATCAGAACACCACATCATTTTATTGAAAGCACATGGAGCCGTTATTACCGGCAGTACAATTGTGGAAACCTTTGTCAAAAGTATATTTTTAGAAGAAAATGCGAACAGGCAATATATGGCCAGTCAAATGGGGTATGCACAGTCTCTGGAAATAGAAGAAATACACCATTCAGCACAGTTTATTTGGAAGTCTAACAATATACAAAAAGTATGGGATTATTATTATAGTCATTTGTCTTTGACTTGATGATTAATAGCTTCAGATAAAAGTACCTCACTCTTTCTTTTCAATTCAGGCGGTTTGCTCAATGCAGGCTGCTTTTTCTGCATGTTATAATAAATGAGATATAGATGTATGAACACTATTCGTGGAGATGAAATTGTGTATTTATAATCCAAATAAGGGACGCGTGATCTTTCATATAGATGCGAATGCTTTTTTTGCGAGTGTAGAAATGGCAGAAGATCCATCACTCCAGAATAAGCCTGTTATTGTCGCTGGTAATCCTGCTGAAAGGAAGGGGATTGTGGTCGCAGCAAATTATTTATGCAAAAAACGCGGCGTATATACGACGATGCCTTTATGGAAAGCCCTAAAAATCGTACCGGAAGCCATTGTAAAAAAGCCAAATCACAAATTGTACAAAGCATATTCAGTAAAAATTTTTGATTTTTTGACAGCTATCTCTCCAATCATTGAGGTTGCGTCCATTGATGAAGCCTATGTAGATGTTACTCACTGCCAGTATTTAGGTTCACCAATCCACATAGCTCAATCCATTCAAAGGGACATTTTACATTTGTTTAACATCCCCGTATCGATCGGGATTGCACCCAATAAGTTTTTAGCAAAAATGGCAAGTGATATGCAAAAGCCCCTTGGAATAACCGTATTACGAAAACGTGACATTGAACGTGTTTTGTGGGACAAACCGGTTCAGGATACGTACGGCATCGGAAAAAAAACCGCAGAAAAACTGCATGAACATGGCATTGCCACGATCGGGGATCTGGCCAAAGCAGATGTGAAATGGGTGGAAAGTATTCTTGGATTCAGAGGCATTCATCTTCACGGCTGCGTAAATGGAACAGACGGCAGACCTGTAAATCCGGATGCGAATACTTCTTATAAAAGCATCGGAAACTCCACAACGTTTCCGGAAAATATTACAGCTCCAAGTACGATTTCAGACAAAATGAAACTCCTTTCCAGCATGGTCAGTGAGAGAATGAAACAGAAGAAAGTCGTCTCGCGTACAATTCAGATAATGATTCGATACGGCAATTTCAAAACGATTACGAGAAGCCAGACGATAGAGAAAGATATTTGGAACGAGGAAGACATTCTTTATCACGCTGAAAAGCTGTTTTATAAACATTGGAATGGAGATCCTGTCAGACTTATTGGCATTACAGCGCAAAACGTTATAAAAAAAAATGAAATGACGACTCAGTTAGACATTTTTTCATTTGCGGAAGAAGCGGGTAAAGTTGAACCTTTGATGACCGCCGTAGATGAGCTAAAACGAAAATTTGGCGAATCGATAATAAAAAAAGGGTCAGAATTGTGATTAATAGTGGAAAAAGTAAAAAGTCGTTTTAGCATTTGATGACAATTTACGCTTATCATGTCAACTTCTTGTTAATGGATCTGTTACTGTTCGTCCATTTATGACAACTGAAATCGCTGGGTTAAAGCCGGTCCGAGACCGGAAAATTAATTTGACGGGTTTGTTTCCTTTTAGGGAATTTATTGAAGGCTGCTTTCTCAATTATTTCTAAATGTAAATACGTTTTCTTAAAGGCTTCGGGTTTTCTCTCGGGGCTATTTGGCATTTGCATTTTTTTGATAGTGAAATTGTAATGAAACGTACACTTAGATGGGAGGCTGTAAATCGAAAAATTTCCAATCAATTATTGAGGTTTATTTTATCCCTTTTCAGTATAATGAGAGCAGGATGTTAAAGATTTGAAAGAAAATGAGGGCGTGAATAGAGATGAATTCAATTGAAACAGTAGCTGCATATTTAATAGAAAACGCTGAATCATTAGCTGGCCAAATCGTTGATGATATATTGTCTAAATTTCAATTTGATGTGCCGAAAGGGGAAATTGAGCAAGCAGTCACTGTTTATACTGAGTTTATTGAATACTTAGGAGAGGCGATTACAAGCGAGGATGAAAAAGTACCAAAAGGGCTTCTTGAATGGAGCAAAAAAAACGGTGAACGAGAAGCATCATTAATGGGAAGAATTTCAAGCGTTATTGAGCGCTATCCTGAAACCCGTCTTGTTTTTATAAAACGTATGACAGCGGTCACTATGGAGCATGGACTTGCTACAGGGGAAGTAGCAATGGTGAATAGACGCGCGAATTACATGCTTGATATTAGTATTACCGAGACAGTTCGTGCATTTGAACGATACACAGCAAACATCATAAAAGAAAGGCAGCGCGAAATAAATGAACTGTCAGCTCCCATTGTGCCAATCCAAGATGGGATTGCAGTTTTACCTTTGATTGGATCGATTGATTCAGACAGAGCGGATCACCTTTTAAATCATGTCGTTCCAAGGATCTCAGAACTGAAAATAGAATGTCTGATCATGGATTTTTCGGGGATCGTCACAATTGATACAGAGGTTGCTTCTCATCTTTTTGCCATCCATGACATTTTAGGTTTATTAGGCATAAACATTATTGCGACAGGTATCCGGCCTGATTTAGCATCACGGGTTGTAAGGGAAGGCATTGACTTTTCTACAGTCCAAACTTTTGCCACTGTAAAGCAAGCAATAGAAAACATGGCATGATTAATCGGTTAGAAAACAAATAAAAAGTATACAAATAGAATCGTATATATACAAATGCAGCCACTTGGCTGGTTTTCGTACTAAGAAGAATAGAAAACACCGATCGTCTTTAGATCGGTGTTTTCAGTATTATAAACATTAATCCATGACCAATCCGCCATCCACAACCAAATTTTGACCAGTAACGGCTCTGCTCCATGGGGAAGCAAAGAACAAAATAGAATACGCAACATCCTCAGGAGAAGTGACTTTCTGAAGGGGCGTACTTTCTTTAATAATCGAGAAAACAGCATCAGGTGTCGCCGCACTGGCATCTGTTTTTTCCAGTAGACCGCCCGATACCATATTTACTGTAATCCCATCTGCACCAAGCTCTTTTGCCATATTTCTTGTCAGCCCAAGAAGTGCGGCTTTGCTCGTATTGTAATCGTGGTATGCAACGACTGGATTTTGAAATAGGTTGGTGCCAATGTTAATAATTTTTCCGAAATGCGCCTCAGCCATGTCGTGTCTCCCAGCCTTTAGCGTGTTCAACGCACCTAAAATACTGCCTTCAAACTGGGTTTGGAAATCTGACCATTCAATAGTATCCAAATTCTTTTTCTGATCTCCATTAAACGTAAAATCAATTAGCGCATTGTTAACAATTGTCGTAATGGGCTGACCGAAATGTGCTCTTGCATGTTCAAACATCCTTTTCACTTCTTTTTCATTCCGCACATCGGCACGAATTGCAATCGATCTGTCCTTGCCGATACTTGAAACGACTTCATTTGCTTTCACTTCATTATTGACGTAGTTCACAACAACTTTCGCTCCCTCACGTCCAAATACTTTTGCTGTCGCTGCACCAAGTCCCCGGCTCGCTCCAGTTACCAATACAACTTGATCACGAATATCCATTATTAACATCTCCTTTATGCAGGGTAAACAAGATAACTATCGTATTTTTGAAGTATCCTGCGGGTTTTTCTATAAATGTTTTTGTTAATGAACTGAATGGAAGACATGGAATTGTTCTTGCCAATTTTATCATAATGAAATAAAAGCAAAAAGAAAATACACTGCCCATTCTGTAAAGCAAATTTGGAAGTTGAGACTAAGTTTACATTTTTAACCTTCGATCCATTTAGGCAAGCGCAAAACACGATATTTTAAAAAGCGGATTACCGCAGATTTATAGGTTTTTAAAAGGAGAAAAGTGATTACAGGTGCAGCATACATTCAGGTAATGCGGGATTTACAGTTCTTAAGCAGTTTTATTCGCCAATTAAAAATATAAAAATAACTGATTTAATTGACTCGGCCGCATACGGATTGGAACCGCTGAAAAGAAAGCTTCTCTCATTTCGTATTTTCCATACATTTGCTGAACTAATTCACCATTTATTAAAAAATGAAGCTTATTGTACCATTAATTGATAAAATGATTGAGATAACACCCTGAACATTAAGTTTATAAATAGAAGGGTGTTGACAGTATCATTTATATCCGTTATATTTAATCATGCGATGAGCTCGTTTGCGTAAGTCGGACGGACATTCCTTTTTGAGGAACATGTTGTGGAGCATGGTCTGGACGCCGCAAATTTCGAGAAAACACTCTGTCTTTGGGCAGAGTGTTTTTTATTTATCAGAAAAAATCCCCTGTGATCCAGGGGATTTTTTGTTTTGTCATACGTCCGTTTATTTCTGCATATCGTGGATTAAACGGACAAGCAATTCATTAATGAACTTCACGGTAAACGCCAATGACTTTTCCTAAAATGATCACGTTTGGAAGCAAAATCGGTTCCATTGAAGAGTTTTCGGGCTGCAGGCGAATGTGATCTGCTTCTTTAAAGAAACGTTTGACCGTCGCTTCATCATCTTCAGTCATCGCTACAACAATATCACCATTTTTTGCTGTTTGCTGCTGTCGTACCACGACATAGTCACCATTTAGGATGCCTGCTTCTCTCATACTTTCACCCACAATCTCGAGCATAAATACATGCTCATCAGGGGGGGCAAGGCGCTCAGGGAGAGGGAAGTACTCTTCAACGTTTTCAATGGCCGTAATCGGCAATCCCGCTGTAACCTTGCCGACAACCGGCACATTAACAGGATGCTGTTTTGGGACAGAACTGTCTGTGTCCAGGATTTCGATCGCGCGCGGTTTTGTTGGATCACGGCGAATGTAGTTTTTGCTTTCGAGTCTAGCAAGATGACCGTGTACTGTGGAACTTGAAGCGAGTCCAACGGCTTCACCTATTTCACGAACGGAAGGTGGATACCCTTTTCTGCGCACTTCTTCTTTAATGAAATCAAGAATGTCTTGCTGCCGTTTTGATAGTTTTGTCACATTCTACACCTCTCTTATTTTTTATTTACCTATAGTATAACATGTGTTCTAAATCTTAACAAACGTAAGTTCGAATTTTCTCTTGACTGAAACGAGCGTTCGCATTACAATGATAGTGTAACACGAACGAGTATTCGAGGAAAGGGTGTTCTTAGTGGAAAAAGCAAAAAATTATTCTTTTATCTTAACATTAGCGTTGTTGATATTATCAGCTTCCTTTTATTTTATTTTTAATGGCGTTAAAGAACCTTCGTACTATGAAATCAGTGTATCAAAAGGAGATACCCTATGGAGTTTGGCAGAAGAATATAAAGAACTCCACGATATGGACGAAATAGAGTTTATTAAGTGGGTACAGGATGAAAATGAATTGATTACAACGAAAATTTTGCCGGGTGAACAGCTCGTGATTCCTGTCCAGGCAATGAAACATGACAGCGGGCTTCAGCTTGCAGATGGAGATTGATAATTATGAAGAAAGCTGTTATTTACTGCCGCGTGAGTACGGAAAAAGAAGCACAGGAAACGTCGTTGGAGAGACAGGAAGACGAATTGCGCGATCTGGCAAAAGCAAGAGGATTCGAGACTGCAGCTGTTATTCGGGATAGAGCAAGTGGATATGATCTGGACAGACCCGGTATGCTTGAGCTTCTCGATATCGTAAAAAGCGAGGAAATAAGTGCAGTTTTAATTCAAGATGAAACGAGAATCGGCCGCGGGAATGCAAAGATTGCCCTCATTCATTGTTTATTTAAAGAAGGGGTATCTGTGTACAGTATTGCTGATGACGGGGAGCTGCAGATGTCAGAATCAGATTCTATGGTGCTTCAAATTGTCAGCATGGTAGAAGAATACCAGAGAAAGATTCATAATTTAAAGATAAAACGAGGAATGAAGCGCGCTGTAGAAAAAGGGTACCGACCTGAGAAAAATTTATCAAATCACGGCAATGAAAATGGACGGATACGGAAGGAAATCCCGATCAATGAAATTGTACGGCTTCGTGAAAATGGCTTAACTTATGATGAAATTGCAGCAACGTTACGTGGGTTTGGTTATGATATTTCCCGGGCAACCGTCCATCGCCGGTTCATGGAGTACATAGAAAAATAACATCAGACACATTCTTAATCAAACAGTGGCCGTTAAGGTTTATTAGCGAAGATATTTTACTTGTCATGATACTTTCTGTTGTGTACGATGACGGTAACTGTACAAATAGAGAGGAGCAATACATGATGTTATCATCTGAAAAGATTGCACGTATAAATGAATTGGCAAAAAAAGCGAAAGAAACATCTTTAACGGACGCTGAATTGAAAGAGCAGGCTGCACTTCGAAAGGAATATTTAGCAACATTTCGCTCATCCATGCGCCAAACGGTTGAATCTGTTCGGATTTTTGATCCGAACGGGGATGAAGTGACGCCGAAAAAAGTGCGTGATATTCAAAAGCGGAAAAAACTAAATTAAAGAATTGTGAGAAAAGAGACATTATGTAGATTGTCTCTTTTTTCACATTGTTCTGTATTTTTGTTGTATATTACGCAAAAGACATTTAATATAGAGTGGTAAATCCCCTTTTGAAAGGATGAATCTCATGTTTGACAAAACAGATCAGCTCGCGGTTACAACGATCCGCACGCTATCCATTGATGCAATTGAAAAAGCGAATTCCGGCCATCCGGGTTTGCCGATGGGTGCTGCTCCAATGGCTTATGCACTCTGGACGAAAGTAATGAACCACAATCCGAAAAATCCACAATGGTTTAACCGGGATCGATTCGTATTGTCTGCAGGTCACGGTTCCATGCTATTATATAGCTTGCTTCACCTTGCAGGATACAATCTGCCTCTGGATGAAATCAAAAATTTCCGTCAGTGGGGAAGCAAAACGCCAGGTCATCCGGAGTATAAACATACAGAAGGTGTAGAGGCGACAACTGGACCACTTGGGCAGGGTATCGCTATGGCTGTTGGAATGGCAATGGCAGAACGTCACCTTGCATCAGTATACAATAAAAATGGTCATGAAATTATTGGTCATCATACATATGCACTATGTGGTGATGGTGATTTAATGGAAGGTGTTGCTTCCGAAGCAGCGTCACTTGCGGCTCATTTGAAACTGAACCGTCTTGTCGTGTTGTATGATTCAAATGATATCTCACTTGATGGCGACCTTGACAAATCATTCTCTGAAAGTGTGGAAGGCCGCTTTAAAGCATATGGATGGAATTACATCCGCGTAGAAAATGGCAATGATCTTGAAGAAGTAACAAAAGCACTTGAAGAAGCGAAATCTGAAAACGACCGCCCGACAATCATTGAAGTAAAAACAGTGATTGGTTACGGTTCGCCAAACAAATCAGGAAAAGCTGCTTCACACGGGGCACCACTTGGCGAGGATGAAATGAAATTAACGAAAGAATACTACAAGTGGACGTTTGATCAAGATTTCCATGTGCCGGATCAAGTATATAGCCGATTTGAGGAAGCAACTGTCAATCGCGGTGCACAGGCACAGGCGGAGTGGGACAAAATGTTCGCTTCCTACAAGGAAAGTCATCCCGAACTCGCAGCTCAGTTGGAAAAAGCCATAAATGGTGAGCTTCCTGAGGGCTGGGAAGCAGAACTTCCTGTCTATGAAGAAGGAACAGCAGATGCGACCCGTAACACTTCAGGTGAAACATTAAATGCGATCGCAAAAGCGGTGCCGACTTTTATTGGCGGTTCTGCCGATCTTGCGGGTTCAAACAAAACAACTATTAAAAATACCGGTGATTTTATGCCGGGTAGTTATGAAGGACGCAACATCTGGTTTGGTGTACGCGAATTTGCAATGGGCGCAGCGATGAATGGTATGGCGCTTCATGGTGGTATGCAAGTATTTGGCGGAACATTTTTCGTCTTCTCGGATTACTTGCGCCCGGCAATTCGTTTAGCTGCATTAATGGGGCTGCCTGTGACTTACGTGTTTACACACGACAGTATTGCTGTAGGAGAAGATGGACCGACACATGAACCTGTTGAGCAATTGTCTTCCTTCCGTTCTATGCCGAACTTGTCTGTCATTCGCCCGGCTGATGGAAATGAAACAGCTGCAGCCTGGAAACTTGCTCTATCCAGCAAATCAACTCCGACAGCACTCGTCTTGACACGTCAAAATTTAGCGGTTCTTCCAGGTTCAAAAGAACTTGCCCATAAAGGTGTTGAAAAAGGTGCATACACAGTTGTGAAAGCAGAAAAAACACCGGATGTTCTTTTGCTTGCGAGCGGTTCTGAAGTAGGCCTTGCAGTGGAGGCACAAAAAGCGCTTCTAGCTGAAGGGATTCATGCAAATGTTGTCAGCATGCCATCATTTGACCGGTTTGAACAGCAGGATGCAGCGTATAAAGAATCTGTGCTCCCTAAAACAGTTAAGAAACGTTTTGCAATTGAAATGGGTTCTTCATTCGGTTGGCATCGTTATACAGGAGATGAAGGCGACATTCTGGCAATCGATCAGTTCGGTGCTTCTGCTCCAGGAGAAATTGTCATGAAAGAATACGGATTTACAGCAGAAAATGTTGTAGCGCGTGTAAAAGCTCTTCTTGAGAAATAATGAAAACAAAAAAGTCCGGAACGAAGTGTTCCGGACTTTTTTCGGTATGTTTCAACAAAAAGTTGCTTGCCCTTATTGTATATTTGAAGCCGGTTTAGTAAACTTTGTATAGAGAACTTGAAGGAGGAACACGTTTATGTTTTGGTATGTGCTTACGGCTGTACTGGCACTCGCTGCCGGCGTTGCCATCGGATTTTTCATCGCACGCCGTTACATGATGGATTATTTGAAAAAAAATCCACCAATTAACGAGCAAATGCTGCGTATGATGATGATGCAAATGGGAATGAAACCATCACAAAAGAAAATTAATCAAATGATGGCACAAATGAACAAAATGGAGAAGAAGTAATTTGTCTTTAAACCTTGATGTATCAAGGGTTTAAGCCATATTACAGAAAAATTATCTGCTTATATTGCAGTTGAAATTATAAAATAGATGAATTTTTCTTATCCATAATCACTGCATATTTGGTTAATTTTTTATAAAACAAGAAAACCGCCTTTTTCTATTGAAAAATTCAGTAGAGAGGGCGGTTTTTTTGTGTTCCTAGAGGATGTTTTTAAGGAGTATGACTTTCACTGTGTTGCTAAGGGTTATTCACCTAAAACCATGAAGAATAAGCGCCAAGAGTATAAACAGGTGCTTTTGTTTCTGAAAACAAAGCGTGGTATTGACCAACTAGAAAGTGTTCATACGGATGATTTGAGGGCTTATATCCGATACAAACAACAAAGGGGGCTTATGCCGCAGTCAATTCAAACGATGGCAAAAGCAATAATGGCATTCTTCAACTGGTGCGTTCAAGAAGAATATTTGAAGGAAAGTCCAATGAAGAAAGTTGAGTTGCCAAAAGTGCCTATGAAGGTTCTAGAAGGATTTAATGAAAATGAGGTCTATAAGATGATAAACGCCTTTGATTATTCTTCCTACAATGAAGCAAGAAATAAAGCGATTATTGCAATGATGGCTGATTGCGGGCTTAGAGCAATGGAGATACGTACATTGCCTTTCAAAAATGTAGGAGAGACAACAATTTTAATTCATGGTAAAGGGAGCAAAGATCGTGTTGCCTTCATCAGTCCGGCATTGAAGAAGATACTCATCAAATATGAGCGGATTAGAAAGGAATTTGTAGAAAACAAGTTGCTTAGCGAGGACACATATTTTCTTTCTTATAAATTGCAGGGGTTGGCACATTTGTCACTAGACAATATTGTTAAAGAAGCAGGCAAGAGAGCAGACGTGAATAAAAAAAGGATAAGTCCTCATATGTTCCGCCATTACTTTGCTTTAACTACACTGTTAAATGGATGCGATATTTACTCACTATCACGTTTACTAGGGCATTCTTCACTCACGGTCACCCAAACGTATTTGCAGTCGCTGACAGACGAAAAATTAGGGGAACAAGCGAAGATAAACAGCCCCTTAATGAACATAAACAAAAAAAGAGTATAAAAAAAGAAGGATGATGCGCTAACATCATCCCTTCCGGTTTTATTTAGCCATAGCCATACAACTAAATAATGAAATACCTTGTGTCCCCATTATAAAATTTTTAAAAATATAATGCAAGGGGCTTAGTTTCCTATTGTCTTTTTTAGTGATTTTGATGTATTTTGTAAAATCATCCCCTTTGAACCATTGGTGTATAAGGGTTTTTCCTTAATACAATAGGAAGGGTATTTCAGTCGAGGTTGCCGATAAATCGACTATAAATAAACATCGTCAGGTAATGACCCTGCCAACGCAAATAAAAGGGGATAGGATACAGACGGACTTTCCTTGTTTAGTCCAGTATCTGAATGGAGAGGGCTGCCATTAAGTGCTGATCGAAGGAAGGATAGGAGTAGATATACTCACAAGCCAATTCGCATACCACTGTTCAGGGCTATCTGAAAACAGTAGGATTGGTGGGAAGAATATTCCCCGACAAACAAGGGCTATACAATACGGATTCCATAGACCGATATACAATAGTATCGTTGCCTACTGTCATTTGATTGTTTTTTTTTATTCATCTGACAATAGGCAACAACTATGCAACCAAGCCGTTGTCCATGACGCTCAACCAATAGTGAAGGGCGTAAAACATAAAGTCAAGGGAATTGGATAATAAAATGTTCGATATTCTCGGTTGTCGAAGAGTAGCAATAAACGTTGAGGATAAAGCATTTTAAGGTCACTTCAAAATTTACTAGTTATAGATAATTGTTTGAAATAGAAATCCATGCTACCTAAATAGAAACCCTTGATAACACTAGACATACCAACACTTCTGATACTTTGGCTTTCTGCTTGTTGTTAATGGTAGAGAGTAAAAAACGTGGACAATTGAACCATTCCTAAACCCTTAATACATAAGCATTTTTTAAAAATAGGACTACTGAAAAATATCAGAAACCTTGATATATCAACGTTTTCAGGACTTTTTATGGTTGATTGCTTAATGTCCTCTAAAGGAAGAAAAACTAATTTACAAGTATAAAGAGTTGATTAATATACCTATATAGGGTATGTAATTGTTGCTACCAAAATAAAGTGGCTTCAACCCGCATTCCAATAAGGTCAAGCCGATATTTGAAAGTCGTTTTTTGCTGTCATTCCAAAATGTGAATGTTGAATAGGTTGGTACTATTGGGTTTTAGAGGTGCAGGGGGTATACGAAAAAAGACGTTTGCTCGATCACCGTTAAAGGAAGAAAAAGAAAAAAATCGCAAAAATTCCGCATAAGTGTATAAATTGAAATTTATTTTAGAGAATAAACGTTGATTTATCAATGGTTTGGAGAATTGAGATAATCGTCTATTAGGGAAGGGCAATATCTAACCATTTAGAACTTATTTATCAGAATAGAATAACCCTGTCATTTCAATCGCTATGGCTGCACAATTATCTAAAATAAAAAAACGTCCATTTTGAACAAATTCTTGTCAGAAAAAGTGGATTTAAGCCTGTCAGATCAACGTTTAAATTGTTCCCAATAGGGAGGGCGAAAATGTCCACATGGTTTAGGATGATATTTATCAGTATGAGTAACACTAGGCATATCAACAACAAAATACCTATATAGGGTATATTAAGAAGGTAACAAAATTAAAACTGTTTTCGCCTTGATACTATTAAGTTTTATAATAATAGAACGAATTTAGGGACAAGAAACAATGACCTTAAACGTTGGTATAATAAGGTTTAGGGGTATATGGGAAAGGTCAATTTCTTAATATCCTCTAAAGGAAGAATAGAAATGTCCAAGTTTAGAAAAACGCTGTAACCCTTGACACATAAGGGTTTGTAGCGATTCTGTTTCTGCTTGTTGTTAATGGTAGAGAAATGGTAGCGAAAATTAAATCGTTTTAACGTTGATTTAATAAGGTTTTGATAATTACAGAATTACATCACGCCTTAGAAACCTTGCTATAACAACGTTTGTATCACTTTTCATGGATTCTCTACAAAGGAAGAAAATGTGGACAAATGGTATTTATCAGTATGGATAACGCTAGGTACAGAAATGTCCAAGTTTTAATACGTCTTCAACACTTGATACAAGTACATTGACTCAATATTTGAAATTACTGATAATCGTCAAAACACTATTATATCAACGTTTATAGGTACTTTTTGATGAAAAAGTTGGATAACCGTTAAAGGAAGAAAGCATAGAGGAATGTAAACATTTTTAAAACGGCTGAAACCCTTGATACGCAAGGGTTTGTGGCAATTCCGATTATGTTTGTTGTTAATGGTAGAAGAGTGAACGTGTATAAATAGAAAATGGTTTTAACGTTGATTTAATAAGGTTTTAATGATTACAGATTTACATCACGCCTTAGAAACCTTGCTATAACAACGTTTGTATCACTTTTCATGGATTCTCTACAAAGGAAGAAAAGCAAAATGTTAAGGGTTTAGGGGTTTATTTATCAGTATGGATAAAACCATACATAGTAAGCATTCGTGAGTGATGATTTTTCTGAGTTGAAATACTACCGTTTCGAAAAACGCTGAAACCATTGCTACATCAACGTTTTCAGCACGTTGGGTCTAAAATTATATATGGAAGAAGAAATGATAATTTTCATTGAGCGCCTATCACAGGATAGACATTGAATGAAGGTTCTCATAATACCTTCAAACTCCAATAATAATTTTTAGTTATAATTGTGTTAATCAGGCGTACTACACTATTACGCTTGCTAGTATTAAAACTCCAATTGAAGTCAATCACAATTGACTTCCACATTTTATCGGGCGGGTTCTATGCTCACTCTATTTTTTTATTCATAATTTGTAGGTAATAAAATTGAACAGATAGGAGGTCTAAGAATGGACTTCACACAGATACCGCCTGAAATGTGGGCGCAGCCAGCCATATTTATTGTGCTGTTTGTATACTTGTTAAGGTATGTGATGACTGAAAGTAAAGAGCGTGAAAATCGTTTAATGGTTCAAATTGAGAAACAGAATGAGACAAATGAAAAGATTGTATCATCGTTACAGTCACTTGAAAAAGACATTGCTGAGATCAAGGCCAAAGGGGAATAGTTTATGTCCGTTTTTATATTCATTTTTCTAAGCAATTAGCCATGTACAGTAAATTCTAATTGAAAGAAGGGGATAACACTTGAACCAAATTTCAATCCTGTATTTATGATTACTACAATAGAAAAATCGACTAAAAACGATGAATGGCGTATAAGCCCTCTAATGGCTCGAATAAGCGTAATTAACAAAGAGGGTTACAAAGGTATGACCATAATATTAGAAAGCAAGCAAACGCCTATAAAATGTGGGTGTTTTTATTTTGCTTAAATACCTGCCGGTAGATTGAACGAATTAAGTTTCGAGTTTATCGGCAGGCAAAAATTCTAAAGGAGGGACATTTATATGTCACAGGAAAATCAAGAAGTTGTTCAGGAAGAAGTAACAGAAACAGTAGCAAAAGCCGATTATGATTCTTTGGTGGCTGAATTGGAAGAAGTGAAAGGTAAACTTCCTGTTGAAAAATCAGAGTCAGAAGTAGCAAATGAAGCAAAAGCACAGGAACTTTTTCAGAAAGAAATTAGTTTAACTTTACGTGAAAATGGACTTGAAGCATTTACTGATGTAATTAGTGTTAAGGATAGTACTGATCTTAGTACTAAGATTGACACTCTAAACAAAATTGTAAATGAGATTAAGGTCAATATGGGCTACGTACCAGCAGATAATACCAAGCAAGACGAGTACTCGATTGCTGAATCAAAGAAAGACACGAAAGCCATGATCTCAACAAAGTTAGCCAATTTATTTAAGTAATAACCGGAATACATAAAAACTAAAAAATTATAAAGGGGATAAATAATAATGTTTAAATCAAATACTTTTACAACTACTGAACAAATTTCACTATCGAAAGAGATCGCTCTTGTAGGCATCGAATCAACTCCGTTTACATCTATGCTTATGGCAAAAGGTAATATCGAAAAGGCACTTAGCACTGTATATACTTGGAAAGCAAAGACGCTTAATACACTAGATGACATTTCTGCGGTAGAAGGTTCAGATGATATTACTTTCTTTGAATCTGCTCGTGCTGAATTATCAAATATTTTGGAAATCTTCAAAGTTGGTGTTTCAATTTCAGGTACAGCAGAAGCAATGAAATCTACACAATTTGCCGCAGAGGTAAATGACCGTCTATTGGAACTAAAAGTGAATATGGAGAAGAAGTTCTTGCTTGGTACTAAAGCAGACGGCTCTACTACTCCTTTCAAACGTCAAATGGCAGGTTTGATTAACCAAGCAGACGCAGCCAATGCTGTTGGTGGTGCTGTATCAGAAACACTAATCAAACAAGCAATGCGTAACCTATGGAATCAGAATCTATCCGAGGGTACTGTATATTGTTTCGTAAATGCAGATGTTAAAGAAGCAATTGACGGAATCTATGCAGATAAATACGGCTACCAGCACGTTACAACTGATTTCGGTCTATTAGTTGATTCAATCAACACTAACTATGGACGTGTAAACTTCGTGCTGTCTAAGCATGTACCGGCTGATAAAGCGATTTTCTTTAATGATGCTTATGTGGATCTTGCTTACTTACGTGCGCCACACTTTGAACCACTTGCTAAATCTGGTGATTCAACTAAAGGACAAATTGTTGCTGAAGCAACTCTTAAAGTAGGTACACCTAAAGCAGTAGCAGTATTAACAGTGCCACAAGCATAATCAATGAATGAGAGAGGGACAGAAATGTCCTTCTCTTTTTTATTCATATTTTGTAACAAGGAGGATTCAAATGAATAGTCAGAAACAAGAATATTTCTTACTACGTAGACAAAAGAAAATTCGTATGATTGACCTTGCAAAATATATAGGTTGTTCACAATCTTTAATCAGCAAGTATGAGACAGGCGTTGCAATTATGTCAGAGAAAAAGATACAGAAGTATAGAGAATACATAGAGAAAAATTAAATTCAAAAATAAAATGTGGAGGTGAATTGTGAGGGTGTTTGGATTCGTTTACACCACTTCTTCCTTGTAGCGATGTGGACAGTAGGTTGATTTTAAAAATAAGGAAACTGAAATCAACTGAAAAATATTCCATGTGGTTTTAACAAGGAGGAAAGTGGTCAACTGTATGTTTGTTGATCGTTGCAAGTAGGATTTTTGAAAGGTGTTTCAAAGGAAGATTAGTGGGAGAGTTACAACTTTCACTAAAATTATGAAGAAAGAATTAAAAGAGAAATTCCCTAAATGGTGTGCAGATATGGAGCAGTATAAAAATACAACAATTTTACAAGGTGATTTGGATTCACTTCTGGGATGTGCTATTGAAAAGTTTGTTAAAGGTAATGAAATCAATTACTTTTACGATTTCAATAAATTATACGTGGCAGATCGTACTAATGAGAAGAAAGCCATTGGTATTGACCTTGCATTACATAAAGGTTCATCTTGGTGCAATCACGTTATCAGAATTAATCCTGATGACTATGTGAATCCTAAGACTGCAAATATTAATGCAATCAATAACATTTCTAGTAGAAATTATTTTGACAAGTATGCTGGAAGTACAGCATTGATGATGTGGTCATATTATGGTTTAAAATTACCTGATACAGAAGAAGGGAAAATGTTACTACTGTGCATTGATTCAGGGTTTCTTGGTCATTACGATTCAAGATTTAAAAGAGTACATAATAAATATCTTAAAGAAATGGGCTTTGAGGAGTTAATTGATTTATTGGAACACAAACAGAAATCTGATTTTGTGAAACTCCAACAGGACTATAAGACAAAAACAAATATTGTTGTGAATAATGAAGGTTATCTTACAACGTTACTGCCACTAGATAAATTATCGGTGGCTTTTGGTATTCCATTGGAATTGCCTACACAGAAATTCACATTAAAAAATAAATTTGAATCCGGTAAAGGCCATGTGGCTCATACAAAGTCGAAAGGTGAAATTGATGGACTTATTAGTTTTGCCCTGACCGGAAAATACGAATTCAAGTATACAGCAGTAAATTAAATAAGGAGGTACAGTACTATGACTGATAAAGATTTCTTCTTCGTGTACAACTATAAACTTTCAGCATTTCTGAAATATAAAGGAATTAGTTACATCACGAAAGCCATTAACCCACAGAACAATAAAATGTTTACGATGTACGTTAAATCTGATGAATTACAATCAGCAATTAACGAATATAAAGCAGCAAAACAAGAGGGCTAATTTTAGTCCTCTTTTTCTATTCCATGAAAATCTAAATGAAAATCAAAGGAGAAAATCTAAATGAAAAATATCAAACAATTTCTTAACTACAATGACCGAGAAAGTAAAATCTTTATGCCTAATGAAATCTTTACGGATATTCGAGACGAACGTATTAAGAAGGGTCATCGTCCATTCACTTTCTCATACTATTACTTAATCAATTATCTTTATAGAAATGCAAAATACGGTGATATGAAAACGAATATTACCACAAAAGATATGGTAGACGTATTAGGATTTTCACCTGAAAACAGACGATTAAGTTACATCATGAAAGATAACGGTGTACTTGACCAAATGAAATATACAGAAACGACACGGGATATTCCTGTATTGGCAGGTAACTTTAAAGATATGTATGGTCATCAAGAAGGGCTGGACTTTGAATACTATGAATATTACCCTGATATGGCTGACTACGTAAAAGGTTTTGCTAACTCCTACAAAATTAAAAAGCCTGTCCTTGCCTTTAATCGGCATATTAAAGACCCTGAATGGATTGAAACTTATCAGGAAGAAGATTATCGAGATGGCACATTCTATGAGGTTGAGAACACGACACTCATTCCTTTTGAAGTGTTTTTATTTTGCATGGAACACAAAGATATTGAATGTGATGGATTCTATCTATACTCCTATTTGAAAATGATGAATGACCGTTTTCCTAATGGATATAGAGTGGCATTAACACAATTATGTAATGACTTAGGTTTTAGCCGTGGGAATCTTGTCAATACACTAGATGCTTTAAAAAGACACAGAATGATTCAAGTTATCCATAATCAAAGTTTCTTTGCTGTTGGATTGAAGGAGGAAGACAGGATGCCAAACTCTTACATAATAAATGATTGGGAATACTTCAATGATAATGGAGATACCGAGTACGAAAAAATTAAATATATTGACCGGAAAAAGTATGAGGAAATCTTAGAGAAAGAAAAGAAGGAACAGGAAGAAAAGAATAAGAAAAAGAAAGCGTATGTTGCTTTGGAGGACTTACCTTATTAATAAATCCAATATGTTACCTATATGACTAATCTATAAGACAGTCATACCTATGACGAATCTTAGAAATTTCAATATGTTACTTATATGACTAATCTTTAATACGTATTATTTATACGGTTAATTATTCATTTATTAATATTAATCAATTGTATCTATAACTGTATTAAAGAATGGTCAAATAGGTTACATATTGGATTTTTCAAAAAATTAAAATCAAAGGGGATATTCAGATGTTAAATCTAAGCGAAAATATTAAATCAATTCAGGAATCACAACAGAAAGTACATGACAGTTTGGTGATTATGAAATATTTGAATGAGCGTAAACAGGAAAATCTTGACCGTATGAATGAGATTATTCAAAGAATGTTAGAACTCGATGAAGAACGTAAACGATTAATTGGAGGTGCTGAAAATGACAATCTATGAAGCATTAAGAAATATTCACTGGAAGAAGGCAGAATACTTTAAGTTTAAGTTTCCTGATGTCCGATACGACCAATCTGTACCAGTTAAATCAGAAGATGAATTAATGAAATCTTGTCATTTGAAAAGTATGAATAGTTTCTATGCTTGGGAGCGTACTGATGAATATAAATCACTTCTCATGTTGTACATGGCAAGTAAAGTATCAGATGACTTCATGGAAATTTACAATATTGTCATTGAGCAAGCCAAACAGGGTGATGATAAAGCGATTAAAACTTTCTTATCATTGCAGAAAGAAATTCGTGACAATGCAAAAGTGGCAGAAGGAGCATTAGGTAGCAAGAAGAAAAAGAAACAAGTCGAGGTCACTGAAAAAGAAGATGAACCTGATGAATTTGATGACTTGGATTTATCGTGAGGTGTTAGGCTATGGCAGTTAAAACGAAACAATCAGCATTGGATAAGGTTTTGGGTGATTTCCGATTATTTGCAAAGAATTTTGTTAAGATTATCGACAATAACGGTGATACTGTACCTTTTGTGTTAAATCATGAACAAGAAAATTTCACTAAGAATATGGGGAAATATAATATCATCTTAAAAGGCAGACAGATCGGCTTTACTACTTGGTCATTGGCTTATATGTTGTATTCAGCCGTAACAAAACCGGATACAAACTATTTGATAATGACACATCATAACAAGGTAACGCAGCAACTATTGAAAAGAATTAAGAAGATGTACAAGTCATTGCCACATGAAAGGTATCCTAACCTGTTTCCTAAGTTAGAAATGAATAATCGTGACGGATTGTATATGAGCAATGGAAGTGGGATTCAAGTTGCAACAGCCGGTGGAGAGGATTCAATTTCAGGTAATACTTTTGAGTTAATTCATTTATCAGAGATGGCAAAATATCCTGATGAAGCCCAAGATGAAATTATTGCCACGGCTATTCCTGCATTGGCTAAGAATCCAAACAGTAAAATTATTATCGAATCAACGGCAATGGGAATCAACTTGTATCAAGATATTTTTATGAAGGCATACCGAGGACAATCAACATGGAAACCCTTCTTCTATTCATGGCTGGCTAAGGCATATGCAAAGCAATTCCGTCACTCATTTGATGAAGCAGAAACTCATTTCAAATTACATAATAAAGGCGATAGGATGCAGCCTAAACATTTAGAAAAGGATGAAATAGAGTTAAGGGACAAATACGGTGCTAATTATCGTCAGTTAATGTTCAGACGGTATTACATAGAAACAAACAGTTTAGAGAAGTTTCAGCGTGAATTTCCTACTACACCTGATGAAGCCTTCCTTACCACAAATAAATCTGTATTTGATACACGCATGATTGTTGAACGATTGAATCATATTGTGCAGCCTTTACCTTATACAGAGGTTCAGGATGAACTACCGTCTACATTACATAAATACTTAAACAAGTCATTATTCATTTATCACTTACCTAAAAAGGGCGTTAAACATTACGGTGGCGTGGACGTTTCCAGTGGTTCAGGTGGAGATAATGATAATAGTACAATTGCAATTTACAATAAGGAAGGCCAGCAAATGGCATCCTTTTATAGTAATGAGATACCTGTCTATGAATTTGCCAGTGTGGTGAATGATTTAGGCAGGTTTTTTAATTATGCGTACATTTGCGTTGAGCGTAATAGTTACGGTACTCCATTACTGGAACGATTGAGGAAAGAATATGGCTATTTGAATTTATTGAAGCAGAAGATATTCGATCAAAAAGGAAAAAAGAAATTGCAATTGGGCTTCATGACCACTAATCAAACGAAAAGTATCATCGTATCTGATATGAAGGAAAACTTTGAGTGTGGGCTGATTAATATAGAGTGCTTCCAAACGTTAGAAGAAATGAAAATCTTTCAGGAGCAGAACGGCAAAACAGGTAATAAGCGTGGGAAAGGTATGCACGATGATTTAGTTATTGCAACGGCTATGGCAGTCCAGGCAATGAAGCAATGTAAATACTATGTTGATATTTAATGAAAGGGGATTTAATATGAATAAATTAGAGAAATACATTAAAGATAAATACGATGGTGCGCCTTATTGGTTTATTGAATACGTTCAGGAAGTACATAACCAAACAAAGGTAAATGAAATCTATGAGTTAAAGAATTACCTTGAAGGTCATCATAAGATATTACAACGGCAGTCGTATAAATATAATGGCAAAGATTTTACCCCACGTAAGATTGTATTGCAATATGCTAAGACATTGTTGTCATTCCAGAAGGCATATCTATTACAGAACCCTGTCACATTAACAGGTAATCAGCGTGTAGTAAAGGAATACCAAAAGGTACAGCGTAAAGCAAAGTATGACCGAATGAACATGAAGATTATTGACCGTCTGTTGAAGTACGGTGAAGTGTATGAGTATGTGTACGTGGACGCTGGACAGGTTAAGAGTAAGTTGATTGAAGGGGATCAGGGCTTTCCTTTATATAATGAAGAAGGAGATATGATTGCTTTTGTTCAGGCATTCGTTAGTGACGGCATTGAATACTATACAGTATTTGAGGATGATGTTGTAACTAAGTATGACAATGCAGGTGGAGAGATGAGAATGATTAGCCGTCATGCTAACCTTAGTGGCTTGCCTGTTGCTTATGTTAATGCAGGTGAATGGTCAGAGTTAGAAGGACGCAGTGAGTTACAGGATTGGATAGGACTACTGGACAACATGGAAGATTTATTAAGTAAGTTTACGGACAGTTTTTATAAACATCATAATCCTATTCCAGTCATTGTTGGTCAACAGTTAAAAGGTGAGGGATTACCTAAAGATGTAGTAGGTGGTGGCTTACAGTTAGATGATGGCAATGATTTTAAAATGGTCAGCAATCAATTGGATTATCAGTCATTTGAATCGGTGTATAAGACATTGCAGCAAGCATTATTGGATATTTCAAGTACGCCTGCCGTATCAATGAATAAGACGGACATTAGCAACTTGTCAGAGGTCAGTATTAAGTTACTGTATCAGTTGGCTTCGATTAAAGCAGGTATCAATGAACAATATGTGCGTGAAGGTATGGAGCAACGTTTTGAGAAAATCAGAACATTGTTAGAGTATAAGGGAATTAAGTTGAGCGATGATGAATTTGATACGTTGGATGTAACGTTCCAGTATGCGATGCCAAGTAATGATAAAGAGATTATTGAGAATCTGAAAACGTTGAAGGAAATTGGAAGTGTATCATTGGAAACTGTGCTTGAAAATAGTCCATATGTGAGTGATGTTCGGATGGAGATGGATAGATTGAGTGGGGATAATGTGAGAAATAGTGAGAAACAGGAAACAAGTGAGAATGCAATACTTTAACACTTTAGTGAGGTAAAGGATAATTCGGGATGAACCGTTGATATATATGGGATGATACTTGTTGATAATATATCAAAGTTTTCGCACCTGTTATATATGGACGGTCATTCATTTTTAAATTAGTGGTCTAAACGTTGTCCGTGGTAGACAGTAGCGTATCATATTTGGAATTCCTGTCCGTATGAAGCGTCAATCTACCAGTTATCGTTTATGCAGTCATTCAGATAAAAACTCGATTTTATTCCAATTTATGAATGACTGACTGCATTTTAATTCACAATCAATATACATTGGTAAATGGCTATATATCAATGTTATTAAGTTATATTGCATAAAGTTTGTGAAAAATATAGGTGGTCGGGTAATTATCATAAGTCGATGAATAGGCGATAAACGCTTATATATCAAGGGATCATGATCATTATAAGTTTACATAATGTATGTTCTAGGAAGTCGATTGATATGTACATGTGAATATATTATACAGAATAATGAATGATACAGAGCGATACGATACCCCTAATTGGAAAATAGATCACCTAACATCTCATTTTACACACCCACGAAAAAAATTAGTCATTATCGTACTCATCAATGATGGCTTCATAATAATTGCTGATGTGCTTTATTTTCTCTTCCTCTTTTTCTATTTTATTGGAAGTATAAACAGTGGGAGAAAATACGCGCCAACTAATTCGTGATCTTAATGTATCTGATACAATTCCTAAATAATCACTATCGGCTGTAAAGTGTTCTACCTCTTCCAAAGTAAGTTTGTAAATACAATCAGCAATAGAGGTCAACTCATTATTGAATCCTAAAGATGGTCTTGAAATCTTTAAGATTTTAACCACTAGGCCAGATTCAATATGTGGCTGCAATGCTGAATGAACTGTTTGTTCATAGTCGTGATAATCAACTTCTACTTTTACTGAAAAGACACCGGCTATTTCAATCATTTCCAATTCCCCCTCTTATTAATTATATTGTATAATTATAGAAAATGAAAGAGAGATGGATATGGAGAAATTAGATAAATTAGTATTTTCACGAGAGGAAACTTTAAATGAGCGATGAAACAGAAATATTTTCTGATACTGCTGAGATACTTAAACAAATTCAAGCGACAAGCGACCTGTTAGATAGTGCATTAAATCAACTTATTAAACCGATAGAAATCCAAACGACAATTGACCTCGTAGACAGTGCATTAAATCAATTCATTAAACCAATAGAAATTTTAGAGGAATATGACAATATACAAAGAAGTATAGCAGAAACAGAGGAAGACTTAAGAGTTTTTAAAGTGGAAATGGTTAAGATGAATTATCCCCCTCATACTTCCCTTAGTATAAAACAAATGAGAATGATTGCTCAACAATGTCGAAGTGACCGTACAGTAGTAGAAGAGTATATAAATGAATTTATGGTTAGATTCTATGACAGTAAAAGGATTCAAGAGATGGGAGTGGAGTGGGAGGAAAGAATATTCTTACAGGATCGTCTCCCTACACTGAGAAATGTAATCAAAGCATATAATCTGGGCATGTATGAGGTTATCCCAGCAGTAATTTTAGGACAATCCGAAGGTGTTCTTGCCGATGGTTTTGGTTACAGAGGACAAACAAGTGGGATAGTAAATGAAATCTTTTTAAAAAATTTGTTGAATAGAGAAACATCAAATTTCTCTTTTGACGATCAAATATACAAATACTACGATACAGTAGTTTTAGTTAAATTTGCGCATGGTAGAAAGATTGAAACAGATGTAAGTAGACATGGATTTGCACATGGAGGATATAAAGGGCCTGTTAGCCAAGAAGCAGCATTGAAATCTATCTTGCTCTTTGATTACATTTCTTACAGAATTGAAAAAATCAAAGAAGAACAGAAAGAAAAAGCAAATCTAGAAATTAAAAAAGTATTTGAAAGAAGACAAGCGAAAAAAGTGAATAATAAAAGGAGATAATTTCATTATTTGAAGGATTCCCTTTCCTTGTATCGAAAATAGTAGACAAAAGGAGGGGAATTAATGTTAAAGAGATCAATATCATATCTACTGCTGTCCTCCCTATCTTTAATTGGCTGCTCAAATGATAAAGCAATTGAAGTAGAAAGTAAGGAACAAGTTGAAGAAAATGATATTTCAACTGAAACAGAAGTTTTTAAAGAAGAATTGGAATTACAAGAATTAAGGGAGCAACCCGATGTAGTTATTCCAGAAGGAATAACTCTTGCTGAAACACAGTACAATATAATTAAGGTTATTGAAGAAAACAATTATACCGTTGAAGTATTATCAAATTTAGAAGGACTAAAAAAAGGGGATTATGAAACGAATTTTATACAAGAATTTGAAGAAAAAGAAATCCCATATAAATTTCTATGCAGTGAAGCGCCAGCAGATAAATATGATACATCTACTCCGTGTCACTTTATTGGCTATGCAAATGGCTTAATCCTTTTAAATGATTACTTGAAAATACATGAAGTCATCTACATTAAAGATTCAGAGGGAAATACAGTAAATCCTTCTGAATTGGAATATCTACAACAAGAAGTTGATAGAATTTCAGAAATTAAAACTGCTATTGCAGAAGATCGGTTTAAAAAAATGCAAGAAGAATGGAAGATAGAAGAAACTGAAAAAGAAATTACGGAACAGGAAGCAAAGAAAGTTTATATAGGCATGACACAAGCCGAAGTTTTAGAAAGATGGGGCAAACCTAAAGATATTAACCGAACAGTTTCCGCAAACGGTACTGGAGAACAGTGGGTATATCCTAATTATCAATATTTGTATTTTGAAGATGGAATATTAGTGACCATTCAAAATTGATAGAAATAACTATCATTTTTAGAAGGATTATCCTTTTCTGTGTCGAATTGAGTAGGCATAAGGGAGGTGGAAAAAATGAAACAAATTCAAGGAAGTCATGAATGTTTTAATTGTGACTCATTAATTAGATGGAACGGGAATATTTTTAATGGAAATCCACCAAGTGTGAGATTTACTGATATGAAAGAAATAAAAGTTTCTTTCGTTGATAAGGGTTTAATAGAAGCGACAGTTAATTGTCCAAAGTGTAAAAACAATAATACTTTTAGACACGAACTTTAACACCCTTCAATTGAGGGTGTATTTTTTATGCTCAAATTTAGAAAGGAATGATTTAATTGAACAATATACAACGCATAGAACTGGAAACGAAAGGTATCATCTTATCACAAAATGAACTATCTATTTACCTTGAAGAAGTGGGGCTGAATCCTACTGTTGAATATATGCCTTATAATGAATCAAATAAAGTTCAAATTTATCAAGCAGCATTATCTATATTAGAATCCGTTGCCAATAATCCAACGCTCATGAAATCAGTCAAATTAGATGATATGACGGTGTCAGATTTTGCTGACAGTATTCAGTCACGTATTGACCAGTTGGAACGGAAAGTAAGAACGATGAAACAAAATATCCAATCGGCTAATGAATCAAGTGTGTTCATGCTATTTGATAACTAAGGAGGTGCAGCAATGCAATTTGATACGACATTTTTATTTGAGGGCTTATCTGATACAATTCAGGTTAATGGAATAGATCAACGTGCCATTATTACGAATCCTCCATTATCCGAAAATGAAGAACGTCATTTACATACTGAATTTCTTGTGTCACAAGGGGATTTAATTATTTATGAGCAGGGGTCATATTTGTCTTTAACTGAAACAAATATTAAACGTCATTGTAAATATAAGACGCTTATTCGTCACTGTAATTTTATGATTGAAGTGGCAGGAGAAACTATAACTAGGCAAAAATTAGATGCAAGCGGGAACCCAATGTATGACGAAGACGGTAGGCCAGTTATGGAAACTGTTATAGGTGAACCTATTTTTATTCCGGCTATCATTGACAATAAGAAATCATCTATTGATGACGGTACACAGTTACGTGTACTGGATAATGAAATTTATGTAACTGTGCAGGATAATGAAGTAAACCGTGAAAAGTTTATTCTCAATGCTGAAATCAGCCCAACAGGCGATACATACAAAATAAACAATGTGAATAACACAAAGAGGGGCTTATTAATCCTTACGGCTGAACGTGTAGCAAGTTAGGAAATTTAATCACTTTTGAAGAGAATTAACTATTAATTGTTTACATGGATGCTAAACTCATGGTATATTTTCCAATAATAGAATAAGGCATTTTCTTAGATGGCTAAACCTCACTGTATCAATGCTGCGTATGATGATGATGCAAATGGGAATGAAACCATCACAAAAGAAAATTAATCAAATGATGGCACAAATGAACAAGCAGCAGGATAAATAAGTCCCTGCTGCGTAAGGGTTTGAACGGAATTTTTGCTGTTTTAATCTATTCTTCATTTGTTTAGATATCGTATAAGGTTAAACATTCATCACTATTTTCATGTCAGTCTGGTTTATTTCTTATGAAAATAACAACAACCACCTTTTCTTGTTGAAAAATGAACAAGGGAGGTGGTTTTTATTTTGACAATCGAATTAATATTTCAACGATTTAGTAAAACTAAAATCAGGAAGATTAACAATTTATTAGCATTAAATGAGTTAGATGTTTTATTTATCTGGTGGATTGGTTAAACTCCTCATAATATTTTTCTATCTGGACACTCTATAGAAAAAATAAACTCTTAAAGAATAAAGTCAGAGGGGAGGCGGGCTTAATGAAGGTTTTATCAATGATTCAGCCTTGGGCAAGCCTTTTTGTCCATAGGGAGGCCAAATATGAGACAAGATCATGGAGAACAAGTTATAGAGGGACACTGGCGATTCACACGAGTAAAAAAATGGATAAGGAGGCTAGCAGCCATGATACCATCCAGCTGCTGCTCGGTAAACATGGATACTCAAAGGAAAAACTTCCTACTGGCTTGATCATTGCAATATGTAATCTTGAAAATTGTTTAAAGGTAATGGAAAACAGTGGAACGTCAGCAATACTGGAAGATGGGCAAGTCGTATCAGGCAATGATTATTATTTAGGTGACTTTCGAGTCGGCGGCTATGCTTGGGAAGTGAAGGATATGCGATTGCTGGATGAATTTATTCCAGCGAAGGGAAAGCTTGGTTTATGGGAGCACGATGATTTATAAACATATGTGTAGTGTCCTAAAGGGTATGGGCGGAATGATTATGGTATATACGGTGTTTAGTAAACCGTATTACTAGTTAAAATTGCGTACATTTGTAGTACAGTAGTTGAAGTGAATGTCCTCGATATACATAAAGTCTAAAATATAAGACTAAACATTATGATATAAAATCCGATATAATAACAGAAAAGATTGGCATATATTCCTGTTTTGGACGGGTTTGTATGAAATTCAGCAAACAAGAAGGGTGTGATTGTATGGTAGTTAGATTTGGCGGGATTGCTTCTGGTATGGATACAGAGAGCATTGTTAAATCGTTAATGGATGCTGAACGTCTTCCATTAATGAAAATGGAAAGACAAAAGCAAGCATTAGAGTGGAAACAAGAAGATTACCGTGAAATGAACATGAAATTGAAGAATCTTTTCGATAGTGTGGATCCTCTTAGATTACAGGGTACTTTTAAAACTGGATCAGCTGAAGAAATAGAGGGAACAATTGATAAAATCAAGAAGTTTGTGGATACATATAACGAAGTAACCGCTGCGATCCATGGAGAATTAAACGAAGATCGTTTTCGTGATTATCAACCGCTTTCGAATGATCAAAGAGATGCCATGAGTGACAAACAAGCAGAACGCTGGGATGAGAAAGCGAGAAGCGGGATGCTGAAAAATGACCCTATATTACGCGGTATAGTGAATGAGATGCGTTCTGAGCTGACAGGCCCTCTCGAAGGAGCTTCAAATGCAAACTTCGATACTTTATCTAAAATTGGCATTTCGGTCAAAGGTTCATATCATGAAAACGGGAAACTAACACTAGATGTAGACAAGCTTCGTAGCGTACTGGGCACGACCGAGGGTGCAGACGCAGTAAAAGAGTTGTTTACAAAGGCCGATACGGGATTTGCTAAACAGGTTCTAGACACTGTGAATGATGGCATGAAAAAAATAAGTCAAACGGCGGGAAGTGCAGGTAGCCTTTCATTTAACAACACGATCGGCAAAGAAATGATCCGTTTGTCTAAGCAAATGGAAAAATTTAATGAACGCCTAGTTGGGATTGAAAATCGTTACTGGAGTCAATTTACTGCAATGGAAAAAGCAATGAGTCAAATGAATTCACAAAGTGCATGGCTGTATCAGCAATTCAGCAGGTAAACAAGAGTGGGGCTTATTTAAGGCCCCGCTTTTTTATAGTTCATATTTGAACTAAATGAGCGAGTTTATTTAGTTTGATAAATTTTCTGAAGTGGATTGTTTGTTCGGATCCGTACATATCAATAAAGACGGCCTCAGTAAGCTGAGACCGTCTTTTTATTTCAATTGAGCATTTTTTTGTTTTCGAATATGAAGTTCCTCATATAGATTTAATAGACGGTCCAGTTCCTGGCTGTACTTGATCGCAAGCTGTGAATTGAGTCCGTTGTCAAACGCAATGGCAAGAAGTTCAGTCCGCTTTTCTTCAATCGCGGACAACAGCGTTTCTTTATTCATAGCGGACCTTCCTTTCTACTCTGTAATACCTCTCTAATTTTAGTATACCCAATCATTTACTTATTTTCAAAAAATATTTGTCGATTTATGGACTTTTTCTGTTCACAGTATTTTCAGAATACGAATAATAGTCTTGTCTGTTACAATGAGTAAGGAAAGGATGTTGAAGATGACGGATGTAAATATTTTTCTGGCATTTGGCGCAGGATTCCTCAGCTTTATATCACCGTGCTGTCTGCCGCTCTATCCTGCCTTTTTATCGTATATTACCGGTATGAGTGTGAATGAACTGAAACATGACAATGCAATGCTGCAGCGGCGAAGCATGCTGCATACTCTTTTCTTCTTACTTGGTTTTTCACTTGTTTTTATCCTTCTCGGGTTTGGGTCATCCTTTATTGGACAACTATTAAAAGAGTGGGACGATCTCATACGGCAACTCGGTGCAATTTTTATTATTTTCTTCGGTCTTGTAGTTACAGGTATTTTGCAGCCGAGGTTTATGATGTCGGAAAAACGGGTGGAGTTTAAAAATCGTCCAAGTGGTTATCTTGGTTCCTCATTAATAGGTCTTGCTTTTGCGGCTGGCTGGACACCATGCACCGGCCCCATTTTGCTGGCGGTTATGAGTTTAGCTAGTACGAACCCTGATTCGGCAATGATATATATGATTGCTTATACGCTAGGATTTGCCATTCCGTTTTTTGTTTTGTCGTTCTTCATAGGACGGATGAAATGGATTCGTTCAAATAGTGCTAAGATTGTAAAAATCGGCGGTTATGTTATGATTATTATGGGTATAATCCTCTTTTTTGATTGGATGACGAAGATCATTATGATCTTAACGCCATTATTTGGAGGATTCACCGGTTTTTAACACGTTTGAAGGAATGATAAGAATGGATTGGATGGTTGCGGCATCATCAGTGGCTGCTGTTTTTATGGGCATCGGCGCACTAATTGTCAGAATGCGGGCAGCGAGAAAGCCAACATCAGCGAAGAAAATCATTATGCCGCCGCTATTTATGAGTACAGGTGCCCTTATGTTCTTATTTCCGGCATTTCGGGTCACGGGACTTGAATTATTGGAAGCAACAGCTGTTGGAATGATATTTTCCCTTTTATTAATTAAAACGTCTAATTTCGAAATTCGTCATGAATCGATTTATTTAAAACGTTCTAAAGCATTTCCGATCATTTTATTGTCATTGCTGATCATCCGCATTTTAGGCAAACTTGTATTGTCGACCACAATTGATATTGGTGAACTGGGGGGCATGTTTTTTATTTTAGCTTTTGCGATGATTGTCCCTTGGCGCATTGCGATGTACCGCCAATATACAAAATTAAAAAGACAGCTGCCTAACAAGACAACCGCTGCAGCACAATTAAAAACTCCGCTCACTTGAGCGGAGTTTTTTGAAATAAGTGGCTATATGGGGCTACATCAATGTTCATTTCATCAAGTTTTTTGCGTAAAAATTTATGATCGCGTTTCGGTGTGGCTAAAATATAACCGCGGATAATGAGATCAATTGAGATTCGGCGTGATTTCTCATTAAGCGCAAGTTCACCAATTTTCCCTGCAATTTTATGGCGTGCGACATCACGGAAAAGTTCTGGAACCGGGCTGACAAGCTCCTCTAACATCTCTTTTTCGTCTTTACCCCACAATTTCCGGGTTCGATCTACGTAATATTCTTCCCAATCCATATCAGATCTACCATCTTGCTTTGGCATTTTTTTTAAAAACTTGCGGAACATAAAAAAACCGCCGATCGCAAATAACGAAACGAGGACAACGGTCCAGACAACAATAAAATAAGAAAACCAGCCTTCAAGCATACTTCAAACCCCCGTAAGATTTTCTTCTATAAAAATAGTATAACAGAAAAGATCATCTGTTCATCCCTTTTCATTTCCTAAACGTTCCGTTATGATAAGAACGTATATACGAAAAGAGGTGGAAGATATGAAATTTATTCATACGGCCGACTGGCATCTTGGAAAAATCGTACACGGTGTTTCAATGATAGAAGACCAGCGTTTCGTTTTGAAAAAATTGATTAAGATTATTGAAATTGAAAAACCTGACGCCCTTGTCATTGCGGGAGATTTATATGATCGGTCCGTGCCGCCTGCTTCCGCTATCAATCTATTAAATCAAGTCCTATTTACTATAAATGTTGAAATGAACGTACCGGTTATCGCTATTTCAGGGAATCATGACAGCGCTGACCGTCTTGCGTTCGGTTCGACTTGGTTCAGGCAGAGCCATTTTTATCTGGCAGGAAAACTCGAAAAAGAAATGTATTGTCCTGTCATTAACGGGGTTCATTTCCACTGTCTTCCGTACGCAGAACCAGGTGTGGTCCGTCATTTATATGAAGATGAATCCATCCAATCACATCACGATGCAATGAAAGTTCTGACAGGAAGGCTAAGTGAGCAAATGGATCCTAACGCTTTTCACGTTGCAGTCGGCCATTCGTTTGTGACCGGTGGTGAAACTAGTGATTCAGAACGAATATTATCTGTCGGTGGTACAGGGAATGTGGGCGCAGAGTTGTTTAGTCCATTTCATTATACTGCTCTTGGCCACCTTCACAATCCGAATGCAATACGCCATGAAAAAGTACAGTACTCTGGATCGTTATTAAAGTATTCTTTTTCTGAAGCATCCCATACGAAAAGTATCTCTATTATCGAATTGGACGAGAAAGGGCAGCTGTCTGTTACGCAGGAACCGTTGACGCCTCTTCGTGATATGAAAGAAATAAAAGGCTTTTTTGATGAAATAATGGAGATGGATGAAGTGGATGACTATATAAAAGTAACATTGAAAGATGAAGGCGCAATCCTTGATCCAATGGCAAAATTAAAAATGAAGTTCCCAAATATTTTGCATCTTGAGAGGGCAGCATTAAAAGCGGGTTCTACTATTTCAGCGGCCGAGCTTAAGAAACAAAAAAATGAACTAGAATTGTTTGGCGAGTTTTACGAAGTGATGACCGGCCTTTCCTTTTCAGCAGAAAAAGAAGCATATATTGCTTCTGTTATGGATGATGTAAAAAAAGGTCGTGAGTACGCATGAAACCGGTCAAATTAACAATGACTGCATTTGGTCCATATGCAGGACGCCAGGAAATCGATTTTTCCCTGTTAGAAAATCGAAAAATGTTTGTGATCTCCGGGAAAACGGGTTCCGGGAAAACCACGATTTTTGATGCCATTAGCTTTGCCATGTACGGAAAACCGAGCGGCGATAATCGAAGCGCAGGGGACATGAGAAGCCAGTTTGCTGACCCAAAACAGGCAACGAAGGTGGAACTTTTATTTGAATTAAAAGGGAAACAATATGTCATTCGCAGAACTCCGCAGCAGGAAAAAATGAAAGCGCGTGGAGATGGAACGACGATGGCGAATGCGACAGCGGAGCTTCATGAACTGACTGAAGAAGGAAAGCTTGTTCTTCTAGCCGCTAATGTACGGGATACCGACGAAAAAATGAATGAATTAATCGGTCTTGAAGCAAATCAGTTTCGGCAGATTTTAATGATTCCGCAAGGTGAGTTCCAAAAGCTCCTAATGGCGAGTAGTCAGGATAAAGAGAAGATTCTGCAAAAACTCTTCCAAACGCTTTTTTATAAACAAGTCGAAGACCGTTTGAAAGAAAAAGCTGATGTGTTAAAGCAGGAAGCAGGAAAAGCAATTGATCAGCAAATAATACTTTTAAAGAGTATACCGCCTTATTCTGATCAAATGAGATTGCTGCTCGAGAAGGATGATGTAACGAAAGAAGCCATACTCGACCAGCTTGAGGCCGACCTTCTGCAGATGAACGATGAGTATTCCACCATGAAGGAAACCATGATGAATCTAAACAAAGAGCGGGATGATCAGGTCGCTGCCCGTGAACGGAGCATCGCGCTGAACGATCAATTTGACCGGCTGGAGCAAGCGCTCGAGATAAAGAACCAACTGGATAAACAGCAGGAATCCATGCAACAATTGAAAAAGAACATTGAACTCGGGGAAAAAGCGGAAAAGCTCATTTCGTACGAAGAAAGTGTACGTAAGGCGAAAAAAACGGCTGAACGAGCTCTTGAACGAAAGAATGAAGCCGTAGAAAATGAGAAGTCGGCGCGCCAGAGGTTTTTACAGGTAGATGCGGCGTTTAAAAGAGAACAAAATCGCCAGCCTGAACGGGACGAAACTATGCAGCGCTTTCAGTACTTAGAAGCAATGAAAGACGCTGTCCTTTCATTTAACGAAGCCATACAGAATGAGTCGAATTGCCGTGAAAAGCTTGAAAAGGCGAAGGCTGATGGAACCGAAATGGAAGAAAATCTTCAAAAACTTAATAGGGCACTTGTACAGTTGGAAAAGGACCTTGAACCGCTGCATTCCGCTGGTGAAAGATACATTGAAGCGGAGCATCTTGTTGAAAAAATCATGCAGCGGCTCGAGCAGTATAACGAAATAGTGAGTATAGAAAAAAGCCTAATTTTGTTAATGGAAAACGAAACAAAAGCGGAACGCACATATAAAGAAGTGGATCAGCAATGGGCAAAATCCAAAAATCAACTAAACACCCTGCGACAAGAGTTATATCAAGAGCAAGCGTCCATTTTGGCGGAGAATTTAACAACGGGTAAACCATGTGCGGTCTGCGGGTCTATTCATCATCCAAATCCAGCAGTTCAGAAATCTTCAACCGCCAGCCTGAAGTTAGTCGAGCAAACGGAGCGTGAAGCAGCATCTCTTGAGAAAAAAACACGTGATGCTGAAAGGGAATTAGCGGCCATCCGTTTTAAAATAGAGTCAGCGAAAACCGACATTGAAAAGTTGAAATCAAAGATCCCTGATGGCCAATCTGGATCAGATATCGAAGAAGCACTGGCACAGGCGAAAAAACAGCATGAAACAGCAGCAAATGACCGCTCAAAGAAACAGCTTTTGACGGACAGCTTGCAACATAAGAAACAAGAAAAGGAACTACTTTTAAAACAAGTAGAACAAAATCGACAGAAGCAGGCTGACGAGAATCATAAACAAATTGAAGCCAAAAGCATACTTGCTCAAATGAAAAAGACGATACCAGAGCCAATGCGCGATGTTCAAGTCTTTTTACAGTCATTTGAGGAATTAAAGAATCAAGTGGAACAAAACCAGCGATTGTTTAATGAAACACAATCCGCATTCCATGAATGGAGTACAGTCTTGCAATCAGCTGTTGCCGTCGTGAATGAGAGAGAACAGGCGGCTATTGAGTCAAACAGGTCGTTAAACGAAGCAACCGCATCACTAACCGAAAGACTTAAAGCACTAGGTTTTATTGATATACACGCGTATGAAGAAGCCAAATCGTACGTACATGAGCTTTCACGAATGAAGGAGTCGGCTGAACGTTATGATCAAGAGCAGCAAATGATTCGTATGCGTATCGACGAATTGAATAAAGTGACAGCAGAATTGGAACGTGTTGATATCAATGAACTGGACAGCGCGATTGATTCATTAAATTTAAAGTTGGGCGAATGGACGAATAAAGCTGCTGCACTCGCCTCTCAGGTGAATGAATCAAAACGACTTAGGGAAGCGGTTCAGCGTTTATCTGAACAAATCTTGCGCGTGGAGGAAGAGTATCGCCTGACGGGGCATTTGTATGATGTCGCGCATGGAAAAAACGAATTAAAAGTTACTTTCGAGCGCTATGTGCTGGCATCTTTTCTGGAAGATATATTGTCATCGGCGAATACACGCCTTGCAGGGATGACAAATGGAAGATTCCGCCTTTTACGACAGGTAGAGCGTTCAAAAGGAAATGCACAGAGCGGCCTTGAATTATTGGCGTTTGATCAATATACAGGTCAGAGCAGGCATGTAAAAACGCTATCCGGAGGAGAAAGCTTTAAAGCAGCTCTTGCACTAGCTTTAGGGCTTGCAGAAGTGGTGCAGAATTACGCAGGAGGGGTATCGCTCGAGACGATGTTTGTAGACGAAGGATTTGGAACGCTGGACCCTGAGTCACTTGACCAGGCGATTGAAACACTTATGGATATTCAATCAGACGGAAGACTTGTCGGAATTATTTCCCATGTACCGGAGTTAAAAGAACGGATTGACGCCCGACTGGAAGTGAAACAGTTCGATACCGGAAGCAAGGCGATGTTCGTGTTCTCAGGAAAGGAATAAAACAATCGTTCATAAATTTTTCATGAGGAAAATGCAAAACGTGATTGAGAAATGAGCGGGTTTCCTCTAGGATTAAAATATAAAAGCTGCATGGAGGGAATACTTTTGAAATTACTTTGTAAAATGGCGCTTGCTGTTGTAACCATGATCGTTTTATCTGCCTGCAGCAGCAATTTTCAAGCCAATATGGATGTGGAAGTCGATGACTTTACACATGTGAATCAAAACGGGAATGAAGTAAGTTTGGGTGATTTAAAAGGAAAAGTATGGATCGCGAATTTTATTTTTACAAATTGTACAACGGTTTGCCCGCCAATGACTCATAATATGAGTGAACTCCAGGATTTATTGAATAAAGAAGGAGTAAAAGAATACCGTATTATTTCATTTAGTGTTGATCCAAAAAGAGATACACCGAAAGTATTGAAGGAGTATATTTCCAAATATGAAGCGGATGAGTCGAATTGGGACTTATTAACGGGTTATGATAGTGACTATATTCGCGAATTTGCGAAAGGAAGCTTTCAAACGCTAGCGGTGCCAGATCCAAACTCCGATCAATTCATGCATGGGACGAGCTTTTATTTAGTGGATAAAGAAGGCACCGTTGTGAAAAGTTACAGCGGAAATACAGATGTGCCATTTGATGAAATCGTCCTTGATATGAAGCACTTATCAAAAGAAACATAATGGAAAGCCTCGATTGCAAAAATCGGGGCTTTTACCTTAATAATCATCCAATAATTTTAAAAACAAGTCTTGACTTTTTAGAAATTTACGAAAATTTAATATATTTTACTTGCGGAAATTCCCTTGTTTGTGTAAGATAAGAGTACAGATTTTTTCTGAATATTCAATAAGGGGTGATTTTATGAACTACGGATTCTACAAATTTGGGTCAACTAACAGCGTTAAGTGTGAATGCGGCTGGGAAGGACAGCGTGCGGAATTAAGACGGGCGATGGTCGTTCTCGAACAGACAAAGTGCGGCTCCATTTTTGATGCCGAAGATGTTTATATTTGCCCTAGCTGTGAATCCCGAAAGTATTAAACCTCTCCATTTAGACCGGCCTTCGAATTTCATTTACTTTCCAGTGTAGTCTTCAGCGACAGCCAGCAGCCAATTGCCCTAGATGACCATGTGCGGGATCTTATAATGATCCCGCTTTTCCAATTCTTTTTTACAATGGCATTTCCTCGATTTATAATAGAAGTATTCAAAGGCAGTGGAGGAGTAAAATGTCAAACGCAGGAAATCACTATTTCAACCTTGAGTATGAATCAATTGAGATGCTGGCGGACCGCATTAGTGAAGCGCTTCATTGCCCAATCACAATTGAAGATGCGAATCACCAAATTATTGCTTACAGCCGGCATGAAGGGGAAATTGATCCTGTTCGGATTGCAACTATTATGAGACGGCGTGTACCTGAACACGTCATAAATAGTCTATGGAAAAGTGGAGCGATCCCGAAACTATTTGAATCGGACGAACCGGTGATCATTCCGGCTATTGATCAAGTGGCACTAGGCGAACGGGTAGCTATCTCTGTCAGAAAGCAAGATAAAGTCATCGGTTTCATTTGGGCACAATCCAAAGCGATTTTTACAGATGAGCAAATGTCCATTTTAAAAGAAGCTGCAAGAGCAGTAAAACATCAGCTTTTACAGCATGAAAAACAGAAGCGTGCAGCTGAAGAAAGTCATCAAGAATTCTTTTGGAAGTTATTAACCGGTCATTTTAATGGAAAAAATGAAATTGATCAGGCCAATAGAGTTTACGGGCTTCCATTGTCCGGTGATCTGATTACTGTAATTTTTGACTTTGGTAGAACAATTGATCAAACATTGGAACGGCAAATTGATTATCTTGTTGAAACGCTGCAGCAAGTTTCATGTATTACCAGAACGTATGATGGTGAGCATCTTATTTTACTAATTCGTTTTTCTGAAAAATCCGAAACGGATGTATTGGATGATTATGTTAATGATTTTATAAAAAAAACAACGGAACGTCTTCAAGTTCGTCCAATTGGAGCAGGTGGGAGCGCCGTGAACAATCCACTGGATGTGAAGAGAAGTTATCAAGAAGCGTTGTATGTGCTGCGCATGAAGAGACTTTTTCCGACTGTTCATATACCCAGCTGTTATGAAAAGCTTGGCATATTTCAAGCAATTGAAGAGTTTCGTGCTGTTCGAAAAGGTAAACAAAATAAAACTGTGGAAAAACTGAAGGAATATGACCATATCCATAATGCGAATATGCTGGAAACGATTTATACGTTTTTAGCTTTTGATGGCAATATGAATGAAGCTGCAGCTGTACTGCATGTTCATCCAAATACTTTAGCGTATCGCTTAAAACGAATTTCGGAAATTTCAGGGTTGAATTTGAAAGATATGAACGATAAAACATTGTTATATATTGATTTATTAATCATGCATTTAGAGGATTCGCTTTTGTAGAGAGAAACATCCACTCTCAATTTTTGATTCTAAATTATGTTAGTTTTTAAATTTATTGTTCATGCATTGGAGACATACTTTTGACAAGGTCTGTGAAGGGCAATTATTTTTGTCAATAATAGCTTCAATTGGTTTTATTTGTACGATATTTTTCATTCATTGATTTTTACTGGTGACGCAATGTTTTCTCAAATACTATGATTTCAATCGTATTTAACACAGGCATAATAACTCAGAAGTATATTCAAAAAATAGTTTAAAGAAAACGTTATAGAATTATCATTTATTTTTTATCTAGTATTACCAATATCATAGAACAGTATTTACTTATGTTTGGAACCTTTTGAGTCTTTGCAATTATTTTCCCTGAGTTTTTTTAAGACTAAAGCGTTAGAAGAAAAGAACACCGGACGTATAACTTTCAGCCGGTGTTCTTTTTTCTATATTCTTCGGTTATTGATTTTTAAGCACATCTTTAATGGAATCAGATGTGCCAATAACGATTTTAGGTTTTTTCGCTGGATCCAGCCATTTCATTAAGACCGTTAGATGGGATTCGCTGAGAGCGATGCATCCGGCTGTTGGGGTTGAACTACTGCGCCAACGATGAATAAAAATAGCACTTCCTGCGTTTTTTACAATCGGTTTTTCGTTATAACGGATAATAATGGCATGTTTGTATAACGAGTGATTTAAGCGTTCAAAAGATTTCCAGCGTGTGGCTGGATTACCCCGATAATAAATCCATTTATTGTAATCTTTTGAAAGTGAATCATCCACCCAGTAATGAAACTTATTCGTGACAGTATATTTAGATTTTACTCCGGCCGGCTTTGCTGCAAAGCCGAACATGTCACCAATTAAATACATACCTGTTGGCGTAGCGCCATCACCTTCCTTCTTGGTAAATGACAGTCCGCTTTTCCCTGTTACAGCTGGCGAAACCCGCTTTAATACCCACTTGCTTCCTACTTTCTCATACAGTTTAACGGTTGCTTTCACGGATGAAGTGCTTCCTTCTGCAATCATCACTTGCTTGCTGTCAGTCACGTTTGAAAGATAAGCTGCGTACGGATCAACCGCCGCTTCAGGTGTTTGAGGCAATATAGTCGCTATTACGAGTAAAAGTGCGAAGAAGATTGAAAAAAAATAACGCATCATGGATTCTCCTTTTTATTATTTAAAAAGCAGACGGAATAGTCCGTCTGCTCCGTATACTTATTTTAACCCAGTATTGGCTTTCACCGCTACCTCTGCATACTTGCGTTCATCAGCTTTTGCTGAAACAAGAGAACCGATGTAACCCGCAATGAATCCAGCTGGAACTGAAACAACTGCAGGGTTTGTTAATGGAAATAGTGGATCGCCAACAAAAATTGCGGTTCCTTCAGGCCCCCATACGTTTGGGCTCACCGCAACGAGAATAAGAGCTGAAAGAAGCCCTGTCAACATCGCTGAAACAGCACCTGTTGTGTTAAATCGTTTCCAGTATATTGTGTAAATAATAACAGGCAAGTTTGCGCTTGCTGCGATACAGAAAGCGAGAGAAACAAGGAACGCAACATTCATTGTTTGAGCAAAGAGTGCAAGAATAATCGATAAAGCAGATACACCTATGGAAGCATAGCGGGCAGCTTTCATTTGCTCTTTTTCAGTCACTTGTCCTTTTTTAATAATTTGGGCATAAATATCATGAGCGAACGCTGATGCACCAGATAGTACGAGACCGGCAACAACGGCTAAGATTGTGGCAAAAGCGACAGCGGAAACGAATGACATCAGCAAATCGCCGCCAAGTGCCTTCGCGAGTAGTGGAGCAGCCATATTTCCAGCTGCGTTTGCTTCAATAATATCTTCAGAGCCAACGAAAGCAGCGGCACCGAATCCTAGGAAAATCGTTAAAATGTAGAATATACCAACGATCCATGTTGCATAAACGACAGAGCTGCGTGCTGTTTTCGCATCTTTAACGGTGAAGAAGCGCATTAAAATGTGCGGAAGACCAGCTGTTCCAAATACTAGTGCGATCATCATAGACATTGTATCAATGCCGTTTGTATATTTCACACCTGGATTTAAATAATCTGCCCCTGCAGGTGTAACCGTTTTCATTTCAGAGAACATTTTTAAAATATTAAAGTCAAACTTTAATAAAACGAGAAATGAAATAATGATGGTCCCGACCATTAGTAAAACCGCTTTAATGATTTGAACCCAGCTTGTGGCGGCCATCCCGCCAAATAATACATAGGTTGTCATCATAATTCCGACAAGCAGTACAGCTATCCAGTAATCAATACCGAGTAAAAGTTGTATAAGTGCTCCTGCGCCAACAAGCTGGGCAATCATGTAGAAAAGAACAATTGTCAGCGTACTGATCGCAGCTGTCGCCCGAATTTTTTGCTGATCGAATCGAGCTGTGATCATGTCAGCGAGCGTATATTTACCAAGATTTCGAAGAGGTTCGGCAACAATATACAAAACCACTAAATACGCAACTAAGTACCCGAGACTATAGAAGAATCCGTCAAATCCATTTAACGCGATTGCACCGGCGATACCTAGAAAGGAAGCCGCCGACAGGTAGTCACCTGCAATGGCAATTCCGTTCTGCCATCCCGTTAGGCCGCCCCCAGCTGTATAAAACTCACTTGCTGAGTTTGTCCGTTTAGAGGCCCAATAGGTTACATAGAGAGTCAATCCAACGATTGCAGCGAAGAAAAAGAGACCGAGAACACTCATTTAACGATCACTCCCTTCGTTTTTGTTGTGTAATTTTAAAATGGATTCTGATTCTACATCAAATTCATTCGCTTTTTTAACATATATCATACAAAGTGACCAAGTCATGATGAATTGAGCAAAAGCAAATACCCAAACCCAAGTAATGTCTCCAATTGCCGGTTTGTTTAGTACTGTTGAAAATGAAGTTAAAAAAGGCAGTGTGAAGTAAAACAAAAGAAAAAAGACGGTGATGGGAAGCAAGAACTTGTTTTTCTTTTTGACCAGTGACTTGAACTCCGGACTAGCCGCAATTGCCTCATAATCATGCTGCTGCGGTGGTAAAGTGTTAAGCGCTTTCTGTTCCATAAAAGACCTCCCCTTGGTCGTTTTCAATTCTGTATTCGCTTTCAATTTACAGAATTGTAACTCTATTCTAAGAAAAGTATGAATATTTGGCAACTCCTTTTGACAAAAAAGTGAACAATTTAATAAAAGTAGACTTTATAAGGAAATAATAGTCTTTCATTTTTCTTTATATTCTATTTCGTGTACAATTCAAAATAAAGAATAAAATGGAGCGGATCTTTATGGAAATTAAATCGATTGGCGCTGCTGTCAGTTCATTGACAGGTATGCGGCTTCGCATTGTTCATTCAATATTGCACCATATTCATGCACGCGACTTAATTACTCTTAAAGCAAAAAGCCGGTTTTCAAAGGATGAAATGACCCCTTTTTTTCAGGCAATCGTAAAAGAAGCGGAAAAACAAAATGAACTGCCAAATTCAGAGCTGCAGCTGGATGTGTTCATTGCCTTATCGAAATTGTTAAAACTTCCTGCAGCGCGTTTAAACGAAATGGAAAGAGTAGCCTCAAGGTCAGATGAAATCGTTAACAAATGGTTTGAAAAGGCTGTGAAGAAAGATAAATACCTTTTTGAAAGATGGGAGAATTCACTTTTATCAAATAAACTGGAATTTTTACTCCATAATGAAAATGTGCAGAGAATAGAACGTTTACTTAAAAATGAAAAAGCAGATGAAGGAAAAGAGCCCCTTTTATTCATTATCCAACGTTACTGGGAAGAAATGCCTGAGTATAAGCGGGTGCAAATTTTTGAGCATCTTCAAGTTAATCGAGAAGCATCATTTAAGGGAATTGTTGAGGAAAAAGGGCTGGATTCTTTCCTTTTTGAAATGGGGACAAGAATGGGGCTGTCGATGTATGAAAATGTTGTTCTGCGCAGTATCGGTAATAATGTGCCTGACACTTACCCCGGATATATATGGACGCTTCATCCGAATTCTCTTTTTACAGCAGATGTGGCGCTGAAAAGTCTTGTTTCAGGAAGCTGGCTGGTACCTGCAGCAATGATGCTTATGTACATGCCGACAGAAGATGAAGTGAAGGATACCAATCCTGCTATTATTCCGAAAGAATGGATGAAAAGAGAGGGAAACTACCGCGAGTTAATACGGCAAATCAATGAGGTAAAGCTAGATCAAAAGGAAGAAGAAAAGAACATTCATTTAATTCGACAGGATCTTGAAAATGCCCTCAGTGCAGAAGAGAGAGCACGTTCAGTGTACAGGAACTTACGCGACCGTTTGATTGCCTTTTTAAAAACAGACTCAGCTCGTCCATATTTGGGTGATATTAGTGTGTCCAATACGCGTATTCGAGAAAAGCTGCTCCGGATTCAGTCTAAAATGGAGGCAAACCAATCAAAAAAAGGATTGTTGAAGTCCACCGGTGCTTGGCTGACAAATACGTATCTGCAAACAGAAAGAAACAGTCTGGAAAAGAAATTGCAAATCTCCTTTGAAAAAATGGCCGATGCTGTGATGGAAAAATATCCATATTATGAAGCGGATTTAATTTCTGAAATGCAGGCTGCCTATTCTACAGCAAATGGCTGGCAGTTTGAAATTGAGCGGTTAAAGAAAAAAGAAGCGGAAATGGTCATTTCGTTGTCAGAAATGAAAAGCAAAGAGCTTAAACTGCGTCAAGAAGCCGCCGAATCTGCTTCCAGAACGCCTGGTTTAAAACAGCTTTGCACTGACAATGTACCTGAAAAGAGCCCTATTGCATAATGGGGCTCTTTTCTTTTGGTATGGTTTTTAGGTGTCTCATATGACATGTTGAGTATTCAGCAGCGTTCCCGTTTTCTTTTATCATGTATTAATGATACTTTGATTTTTACCGGGGTATACTGAAAAGCGGAAAGAAAAACGAAAATAGAGTGTTCACCCATCATTTAATGGCGGAATGAAATGATTTCGCTTGAAGTTTTTACGTGTCTTTTCTATGATAGATAAAGACGTTCAATGAAGGAGCTCATTATGGTTAAACGACGTAAATTACGAAAAAAGGGAATAGATGCTTTACCATTGTTTTTTATTGTCATAGGGTTGTTTTTGCTGATTCTGTTTGCTCTTAGTGACTCAACGACAAAACTGATTGAATCAAAGGACATTCCGGAAGAATTTATCCCGATTTATAAAAAGGCTGCGGATGAGTACGGGGTACCGTGGGAGCTTCTTGCTGCTCATCACCGTGTTGAAACCAAATTCTCTACAATGGATCCAATGATTTCACCTGTTGGTGCAGAGGGACCGATGCAGTTTATGCCATGTACATTTGTTGGATGGCAGCATCCGACTTGCAGTGGGCTCGGTAAAGGAGATATACCGGAAGAAGAAAAAATTGACCCCGAAGTGATTAAGAAATATGGTGGGTATGGTGTAGATGCAAATGGAGACGGCAAAGCGGACCCTTTCGATATTGAAGATGCGGTGTTCAGTGCAGCAAAATACTTACAGTCAAACGGTGCCGCAGATGGTGACTTGGAGCGAGCTATTTTTGCCTATAATAAAAGCGATCAATACGTGTCGGATATACTATATTATGTAGATGAGTATTCAAAACAGGAAGAGGAATAATAGCTGAAGTGGTTAATCAAAAGAATACCAAGCATAAAAAAGCGTATTTGCCAAACCTGGCAAATACGCTTTTTTTATTGTTCTTTTTTATTGTAGTAATTAAGAAGTAAGCCCGAACTAAAGGGGAATTTTTTCAGTTAATGATTGAATATGTTTTTGTTTGATGACAGTCCCTAAAATTCAGTAGAAGATTTATGCAACAATGAAATAAATTCTTTTTCCACTTCCAGATCTAGCGGACAAATAAATTTTTTATAAGAATGTAAGTTTTTATTAATTATAGAAAGACAAAAACTGTCTCCGGTTTATTTATTATTTAGACAACAGCATAAAGCCTTTTTTAATAAAAAAGAAACAGTGTTTTTAGCATTAAATTATTTTTTTGGGCAACATTATACCTTGAAATTCTTTTGACAATTTTATGGAGAATGGGGGGGGAAAACCAATTTGGGTACATACGAGGTTGGTGAAGTTTTAACGATAGCGACGAGAATTAAGAGAATTGAAAGTTGAACGAATGAATTTAGATGTTGAAGAATAAGTCTTAAGTCTATCGGAAGGTGATTACAATCATTGAATTTTACAGAAAATCAACAGATGAAGTATTGAGAACATTGGGAGTTACTAAAGATGGATTAAATGCTCACGATGTGGAGGGCAGACGAACTGAATTCGGTTTTAATGAGTTAGAGGAAGCCAAACGGAGAAGCACCGTCCAGGTATTTTTTGGCCAGTTCAGAGATTTCTTGGTTATCATCCTGTTGGCAGCAGCCATCATTTCTGCTTTTTTAGGAAAATTTGAAAGTGCGATTGTTATCCTGGTTGTCGTTATTCTCAATGCAATCCTGGGTACGGTCCAGCATGTAAAGGCCGAGCAGTCGTTAAAAAGTCTTAAGGCTCTGTCTGCACCTACAGCAAAAGTATTAAGGGACGGACAAAAAATTGAGATACCATCGAGAGAAATAATCGTAGGGGATATCTTATTTCTAGACGCAGGCGATTACGTCAGTGCCGATGGCAGAGTGATCGAGAATTACAGCTTACAGGTAAATGAGAGTTCCCTGACAGGTGAATCACTAAGTTCAAACAAGTCGACAGAACCGATTGACGAAGAGAATGTTCCACTTGGAGACAGGAATAATATGGTGTTTTCAGGGAGTTTTGTAACATATGGGAGAGCAGTTGTGTTAGTGACCCAAATTGGGATGAAAACAGAAATTGGCAAGATCGCCAATTTATTAGAGAGTGCCCAGGACAAAAAAACACCTTTGCAGCAGAATTTAGACAATTTCGGCAAAAAGCTGGCTATTGTTATCGTTGCCATATCGTTAATTATTTTTGCCCTTGATTTATTCAGAGGCCGTGAAATTGTTGACTCATTCATGTTCGCAGTGTCTCTAGCTGTTGCAGCCATCCCGGAAGCACTCAGCTCGATAGTAACAATTGTGCTGGCGTTTGGGACACAGAAAATGGCGAAGGAAAATGCCATTATCAGAAAGCTTCATGCAGTCGAAAGCTTGGGAAGCATATCAGTTATATGTTCTGATAAAACTGGAACGCTGACTAAAAATAAAATGACCGTTCAAAAGGTTTATGTCCTTGATAGGGTGCTGGATTACAACAAGTTGGATCCAGATAATCCTGTGGAGAAGGATGTGATTTTAAAGTCGCTGCTGTGTAATGACGCAATCACCACAGAAGAAAAGGAAATTGGTGATCCAACTGAAATTGCCTTAGTTAACTTAGGGAAAGTCTATAACCTTGATGAACAAGCAATCAGGGACAATTATCCGAGGCTGCAGGAAATCCCATTTGATTCGGACAGGAAGCTGATGAGTACTGTCAACAGGTTTAACGACAATGTTTTCATGATTACAAAAGGAGCCCTGGATGTCCTTTTATCGAGGGTTATAAAAATTGAAACTGCTAATGGTGTCAGAGATATTACAGATGAAGACAAGAACAATATCGAAAAAGTAAATCGGGATTTTTCAGTTCAGGGTTTAAGGGTGCTGGCATTTGCTTATAAGGAAATAGATGAAAATAAACAGGTAAACCTGGAGGATGAGAACAACTTGATCTTTGCAGGGCTGACAGCGATGATGGATCCACCAAGGGAAGAATCCCGTGGGGCTGTGGAGAGCTGTATCAATGCAGGCATCAAACCAGTCATGATCACCGGGGATCATAGAATAACGGCAAGTGCGATTGCCGGACAAATTGGGATTTTAAAGGATGAAACGGAAGCAGTGGAGGGCTTTGAGCTTGAAAAATTAAGTGACGAAGAACTGAAAGACAAAGTTGAGAGTATTTCTGTATATGCGAGAGTATCGCCAGAACACAAGATTAGGATCGTCAGGGCATGGCAGGAAAAGGGGAACGTTGTCGCCATGACAGGGGATGGAGTTAATGATGGCCCAGCGTTAAAACAGGCGGATATAGGGATTGCCATGGGGATAACTGGGACAGAGGTAGCAAAGGACGCTTCATCCATGGTGCTTACAGATGATAATTTCTCGACGATTGTCAAAGCGATCGCCAACGGACGAAGCATATATGAAAACATCAGGAATTCGATAAGGTTTCTTCTAGCAGGAAATACGGCAGGAATCTTGTCGGTTCTATATGCTTCAATTGGAGCTTTGCCCGTTCCCTTTGCGCCTGTCCATCTTTTATTCATTAACCTCCTTACCGACAGCCTGCCTGCAATAGCTATAGGGCTGGAGCCTCATAATAAAAATATCATGAAAGAAAAACCAAGGAATGTAAAGACGCCGTTATTAAACAAAAAGTTTGCGACCAGGGTCATCATTGAAGGCTTCCTAATCGCCATCGTCACACTTATTGCTTTTCATATAGGATTGTCGACAGGAGATGCTGGGACGGCAAGCACCATGGCATTTGCTACTCTATGCCTGGCCAGGTTGATGCATGGCTTTAATGCGAGATCGACGAAATCCCTTTTCAGAATCGGAATATTTACCAATAAATATGTATGGTATGCGGTTATTCTGGGAATCGTTTTGCTTCACCTCGTCTTGATGGTTGATATGCTTAGGGACGTATTTGAAGTTGCGGTCCTAAGTTATGATCAGCTTTTGTATATTTACGTTTTAGCCTTGATGCCCCTAATCATTATCCAGCTGTATAGATTATTTTTTGTCAGAAGTTGAACGTTTCTTTGCCCTCAGATGCATTATTTGGGGGCAATTATTTGTTTAGCCCCTGTTCTTTGATAGCTTCCTAAATTTCCCGCATGTTCTCTAGCTGATCTGAATGAAGGGGTAACCGCTTTACCGTTCAATGAGTACCTTGTTATGGTATTATGACAGGGCTTTTAATGTGTAAAAATTTGTGACACTATAATATTGTGTTAATATAGTATCTACTGCACAGGAAAGGCGGACTAGAAATGAAAGAAAGTTTTTTCCATTTAAAAAATGAAAATAATAGCGCACACATATTTTATAAATTTTCAGAAGAGGAAAATTACATCCAGAATGTTACTTCTTATATTGTCGATGGAATCGAGCAAGGTGAGCACATTTTGTTCATAGAAAATGATCGATTATTCCTTTTGATATATAAGAGGCTTGAAGCAACTTTAAAGCCAGATCAGCTAACTAAAATTCAGCATATTAACAACTTTAATTATTACTTTTCAAACGGTAGTTTCCATCCTCCGACTATATTTAATTATTTATCTAAAATATTAGAATCGTACTCTGAAAACAATATTCCCTTCAGAATATGGGCTCATGTGGAGTGGGGAGAAAAATATGAAGTATTGAATATAATAAAAGAATTTGAAAATGAAGCTGACATTGCAGTAAATGAATTACAATTAATGTTAGTTTGTGCTTATGATGCAGAAAGAATACCCGATTCTCTTGAGGAGGCATTGATGAAGTGCCACGAACATATCATGACAAATGATGAAATTCTTCCTTCTAATCTATACATAAATAAAAAGATATAAAATACATAATTTTTTCCGCAATTTTAGCTTTACAAGAGCGCCCTGTAAACATGATTCAGGGCTTTTTTGCGTTTATTCAAAATGATGTCCTTTTTGCTAACTGAGCGTCACAAATGTCATTGATACAGGCAATTCCATTACAACCACCTTTTCGGAACATTGGTGTTAATAAGATGTTCAAATATAAGAACGGATATTCCTGCAAGCAAAAGTAAAATCAAAAAAAAAAGAGCCCTATTAAGGACTCTAAACGTCCACCAATCGTCCCCCAAAATGATAGAGACTCTACTGGAGGATACAAAGCAGGAATTTGATCTGCTTCTTAAATACCTTCGTAAAACAAGGCTTTATTGGAAAATTTATGGTATTCTACAATCACTGTTCTTTTTTATTGTAGTAGTTAACAGCGTATTGGGCGCCTTCATTAACCATTTTATTATCGGCGATATCCTCAGGATGAGGATTTCCTGCTTTGTGAATTGGAAATGCATCATCAGAAGGAGTTGTCTCACCGTTGAATTTTTGCTTCGCTTTCGTCATCCAGCCATCAAATTTTGAACGATTTTCATCTTTTGAAAGCCACCACGCGGCTGCACTTGCACCTACAAGCAGATATCCAAGACCTCCGCTTTTTTGTATCGCACCTTTTTTATTTACATTCATATTCATATTTATCCTCCTTCATTTTGCCTTTAAAGGCATTTACTTAAAAATAGTTTACCCGCCCTTATAAATTCAAAACATTGGTAAATAAAAGAAATAGTTATTAAAAAACAAAAAAGGGTATACTAATAAAAATATGAATGGGGGAGGACTTGAATGAAATGGAACATACATTCCACTCTTCGCAATGGAAATGGAAAGAGTTTGATATACATGCTGATTCTCAGGCAAAAGAGCTTGCCGAAAAACATATCACATGTAAAAGATGGGTAAAGGATGTAAAGACGAATCATACCAATTCGCTTGATATGTACACTGGAACACCGGGTGGGGAAATAATATGGGGGTCAATTGTTTATAAGCAGGATTTGGATGAAAAAGACAATAGCTGTGTCTTTCATTTTTATTTAACTCGTAATGAACTAATCACAGCCAATTTGGATTTAAAAGAACTTGAACATGCTGATGGAAAAGAAATGAGAGGGAAAATGCACTTTTCAGAAACGTCTATTGAAGGGTTCCTTGTCCTTCTAGGAGAAATTATGGCGCATTTTTTAAAAGAAATCGACAAATTCGAAGTACGGCTTCGCGATTTATTATGGGATATAAGAGAGCGTAATAATACGAAAATTTTAGATAAAACAGCAAACACAGATCACGAGCTTTTGAACTGGAAAAACTTAATTATTCCTATGAAAGAAATACATATGGCTGTGGAAGAGGCATTTGGTGATGAAGTGTTGGAAGGACCGGAATATAAACGTACGAAAAGGAGGATTTCACGCGCCAGCGAATTAATTCGTGAATACGAAGAGGAGATTAATGCTCTTTTAGATCTAGAAAATGTCGTTTCTTCTCACCGCGGAAATGAAATTATGAAAACATTGACCGTCATTACAACGTTATTTACACCAGTCATGGCGCTGGGTGCAATCTGGGGAATGAATTTTAACCATATGCCTGAATTGGAATGGAAGTTTGGCTATTTATTTTCTGGTTTGCTCATTGCTGCTTGTACGTTTTTTCTTTACATTTTTTTGAAGAAAAAAGGGTGGATGGGTGATATTTTAGCCGTACGTACAAAGAAGTCGTTTTTTAAGTGATTAGTTTTACTTATGGATGGTGATTAACTTCTTGATATTTACTTATATTGATCGTTGTAATAAGATAATAGGTGTGGAAAATTAGAACATAATGAAAGAACTAATTTTTCGGATGTCTTACATATTCATTATTTTAGAGGGGGAACCGAAATGGCGAAAAATGATGTGTTTAATGCCCGCGCAAGCTTTGATTTGAATGGTAAGCGCTATAATTATTATCGTCTGGCAGCATTAGAAGAAGCGGGAACGGCAAAAGTTTCACGCCTGCCATATTCAATTAAAGTGTTACTTGAATCAGTACTTCGACAATATGATGGCTATGTTATCAAAAAAGATCACGTTGAAAACTTGGCAAAATGGGGAGTGGATGCTGATAAAGAAGCAGAAGTTCCATTCAAGCCATCACGTGTTATTTTGCAGGATTTCACAGGTGTTCCGGTTGTCGTTGACCTTGCTTCACTTCGAAAAGCAATGGCCGACATCGGCGGTGATCCACAAGTAATCAATCCGGAAATTCCGGTTGACCTTGTTATTGACCACTCTGTTCAGGTAGATGCTTACGGCACGCAGGAAGCGCTTGACCGTAATATGGAACTTGAATTTGACCGCAATGCAGAGCGCTATGAGTTTTTAAGCTGGGCGCAAAAAGCATTTGATAACTATCGCGCGGTTCCACCGGCTACGGGAATTGTTCACCAGGTTAACCTTGAGTACCTCGCAAATGTTGTTCATGCTGTTGAAACAACAGAAGGCGAGTTTGAAACTTACCCTGATACACTCGTCGGTACGGACTCTCATACAACAATGATTAACGGCATCGGTGTCCTCGGATGGGGAGTCGGCGGTATTGAGGCAGAAGCAGGAATGCTTGGACAGCCTTCTTATTTCCCGATTCCTGAAGTAGTAGGTGTTAAATTAACAGGCGAACTTCCTGATGGTGCAACGGCAACTGACCTAGCGTTGAAAGTAACACAAGTTCTCCGCCTGCAGGGCGTTGTCGGAAAATTCGTCGAATTCTTCGGGCCTGGTGTTTCGTCACTTCCGCTTGCGGACCGTGCAACGATTGCAAATATGGCACCAGAATACGGTGCGACATGCGGTTTCTTCCCGGTTGATGCGGAAGCCCTTGACTATATGCGTTTAACTGGCCGTGATGAAGAGCATATCCAAGTGGTTGAACAATATTTAAAAGAAAACGACATGTTCTTTACACCAGCAAACGAAGATCCAATATACACAACTGTAGTAGAACTAAACCTTGCTGAAATTGAGCCAAACTTGTCTGGTCCTAAACGTCCGCAAGATTTAATTCCACTTTCTCAAATGAAAAAATCATTCCAGGATGCGATCAGCGCGCCTCAGGGCAACCATGGATTTGGTTTAACAGCAGACGAACTTGACCGTTCTGCAACTGTTACTTTTAATGACGGTACAACTGCTGAAATGAAGACAGGTGCAATTGGAATTGCAGCCATTACGTCTTGTACTAATACTTCAAACCCTTACGTTCTTTTAGCTGCAGGCCTTGTGGCGAAAAAAGCCGTTGAACTTGGTCTTGAAGTGCCGAAATATGTGAAAACATCACTCGCGCCTGGTTCGAAAGTAGTTACAGGCTACCTTCGCGACTCTGGTTTACTTCCGTACATGGAAAAAATTGGATTCAATGTCGTCGGCTACGGCTGTACAACTTGTATTGGTAACTCCGGTCCAATGAAAGAAGAGATCGAAAAAGCAATTATTGACTCCGATCTTCTCGTTACATCTGTTTTGTCAGGGAACCGTAACTTTGAAGGCCGTATCCATCCGCTTGTAAAAGGTAACTACCTTGCGTCACCACCGCTGGTTGTTGCGTATGCACTTGCAGGTAACGTAAACGTAGATCTTCAAAATGAGCCGATCGGCAAAGGAAAAGACGGTCAGGATGTTTTCTTTAAAGACATCTGGCCTGGAACAGAGGAAGTAAAAGAAGCAGTAAAACGCACTGTTACACCAGAATTGTTCCGTAAAGAATATGAGCAAGTATTTAACAGCAACGCAAAATGGAATCAAATTCAAACTAGTAACGAAGCTCTTTACAGCTGGGATGATGATTCAACATACATTGCGAATCCAACGTTCTTCCAGAATCTATCGCCAAATCCTGAACCAATTCAAGCACTTACTGGCTTGCGTGTAATGGGCAAATTCGGTGATTCTGTTACTACCGATCATATTTCACCAGCAGGTGCAATTGGCAAAGATACTCCGGCTGGCTTATACCTTCGTTCGAAAGGTGTTGAGCCTCGTGATTTCAACTCCTATGGTTCACGCCGCGGTAACCATGAAGTCATGATGCGCGGAACATTTGCGAATATTCGTATTCGAAATCAAATTGCCCCGGGTACAGAAGGCGGCTACACAACTTTCTGGCCAACAGGTGAAGTAATGCCAATTTATGATGCTTGCATGAAGTATCAAGAGCAAGGTACAGGCCTTGTTGTTCTTGCTGGCAAAGATTATGGTATGGGTTCATCACGTGACTGGGCAGCGAAAGGAACAAATCTGCTTGGAGTGAAAACGGTTATCGCAGAAAGTTATGAGCGTATTCACCGTTCTAACCTTGTTATGATGGGGGTTCTGCCACTCCAGTTTAAACTTGGTGAAAACGCAGCAACACTGGGTTTGACGGGTGAAGAAACGATTGAAGTGGCCATTTCAAATGACGTGAAACCACGTGAAGTCGTAACCGTTACAGCGACAGATAAAAATGGCAAGAAAACAGAGTTCCAGGCTCTTGTGCGCTTTGACTCTGAAGTTGACGTTGATTACTATCGTCATGGCGGTATTTTGCAAATGGTCCTTCGTGGAAAATTACAAGGTGTCAATGCGAAATAATGAAGAAGGTTGGAAAGCCGGCTCCAATTAATGGAGCCGGCTTTCTTTATGAATAATTATTTGAATATTTTGTATTAAAACATTATTTATGGGAATGATAACATTTAATCAGAAAGGAGTGAAAATGATGCGTAAAATTCAGAAAAAAACATTAACAGAGCTTATAAAACAAAATAAAGAGGAACTCCTTGCTGATGCAGCTGCGATGGAAATACTCGAAGAAAGGCTTGAATCGAAATTTATAGCCTATGCTGACGAAGGAAAATAAGCCGGTATTCGTACCGGAATTTATACATAATCCAGCTAGTTTATAGCATAATCGAAGTTGCTATTGTATGTTGAATATAGTTTAATTGAACATAGAACTGAATAAATATTATAAGTGCTCGATACATATGTGGAGAGATAATAGGGAATCCGGTGAAAATCCGGAGCAGCCCCCGCTACTGTAAAAGCAGTTTGTTATGACAAATATGCTTAAGTCAGGATACCTGCTTATAATATCCGTTTCTGTATTCTTCGGTGGGAGGAAAAGGATTTTAAAAACACATTTAAGTTCTTTAAATTTGTCTTGAAACCTTAACTTCTTTCGTTAAGGTTTTTTTATTTAGGACTTAAAATTAGAAAGGATGCTGCTTAAAATGATGAATAGACTTCAAGGCATACATATACCGAATTTAGATGAAAAAATGGGCATGAATGCAGAGAAATATGTAAATTCACTGACGAAACCTCCGGGTAGCCTTGGTAGATTAGAAGAAGTAGTGATAGAACTAGCGAAAATGACGGGAGAGGCATTTCCAGAAATCTCGCCGCCCGGGGTTATTGTATTTGCAGCTGATCACGGGATCACTTCTGAAGGGGTTTCTGCTTTCCCGCAGGAAGTAACATGTCAAATGGTTCGGAATTTTTTAAACGGGGGAGCTGCTATTAATGTATTCAGCAGATCTATTAATGCCCGCTTAAGCATTGTGGATATCGGTGTGTCTTCTGATATCGAGGATGAAAATCTTGTAAAGAAAAAAGTTCGATATGGAACAGCAAATTTTTTAAACGAAGATGCTATGTCCCCCGATGAAGCAGTAAAAGCAATTGAAATAGGCTTCGAACTGGGACAAAAAATGATAAATGATGGTGCGAAATGTCTAATTCTAGGTGAAATGGGAATTGGGAATACAACAACGAGCAGCGCTGTTGCCGCAGCGATTAGCGGAAAAAATATCGATAGTCTTGTTGGAATCGGTACTGGAATTGAGAAAAATAAAATACCATATAAACAACAAGTTATTATGAACGCACTTAAAAGAAGAAAACCAGCCGCAGATGATCCAATTGATGTTTTATCGAAAGTCGGAGGACTTGAAATTGCTGGAATGGCTGGTGCAATGCTTGCTGCAGCAAGTAACAGAACACCGATACTCATTGATGGGTTCATTTGTGCCACTGCCGCTTTAGTAGCGAAATTAATTTCTAATCAGGTGACTGACTACATGATTTTAGGACACCGTTCCGTTGAGCCAGGACATACACACGTAATGGAGCTGCTGGGTAAAAAACCGCTTCTCGATTTGGAAATGAGGCTTGGAGAAGGGACAGGCGCTGCGGTTGCTTTTCCAATTCTTCAATCAGCCGTCTTGATGCTAAAAGAAATGGCCACGTTTGAAACAGCCCAAATTTCAAACAAAGAGTAAAGGTGGTGTCTGTATGTTCACGAATGAAGAAAAAGAAGCGATCTATAAAGTGATATTCACTAGAAGAGACGTACGTAGTTTTTTGCCTGATCCAGTTCCGGAAGAAGCGGTTAAACGAATAATAAAAGCGGCACATCATGCTCCATCGGTCGGGTTTATGCAGCCATGGAATTTTATCTTGATTGAGTCGGAGGAGATAAAAGACCGCTTAGCTTGGGCGGCGGAGAAAGAGAGAAGAGCACTTGCCATTCATTACGAAGATGATGGCCGATCAACAAAATTTCTCGATTTAAAAATTGAAGGCCTTAAAGAAGCCCCTTTAACGATTTGTGTAACATGCGATCCATCCAGGGGAGGATCCCACGTACTCGGACGAAATTCAATTCCGGAAACGGATATGATGTCGACGGCTTGTGCGATTCAAAATATGTGGCTTGCGTCATGCGCTGAAGGTTTGGCAATGGGATGGGTGAGTTTTTATAAAAAATCTGATGTGCGTGATATTTTGGAAATACCGCCCCATATTGATCCTGTTGCTTTATTGTCGATTGGGTATACGGATGTTTATCCGAAAAATCCTATATTGGAAACGGCAAAATGGAGAAAAAGGGAGGAGTTAGATCGTTTGTTATTTCATAATAAGTGGTCACTGTAAAAAGAGTAAAAGGAATCCCATTCCCGGACTTTCGGAGGGATTCCTTTTCGTTTATTACTCAGGAACAACCGGGATACCGGGTCGAGAGGAGTCACAGGCGCCGTATAGTTCACCGGACTTTGAATTGATTAAAATGGCCTGCACGTTGCCGATTGAGAGCGCAATGTTTTCGAATTGAAAATTCATTTGCTCCAGCTTTTGCTTTGCATCTTCCGGGAATCCTTCTTCCTGCCAGATAAGAGGTCCCGTCCCGTTATAAATACGGGGTTCTTCAATCGCGTCTTTGACGTCCATCCCATAATCCAGCACATGAATCATCGTTTGTAAAACAGACGCCGGAATAGTCGGACCACCGGGGGAACCGAGGGTCATAAAGGGATCTCCATCTTTAAAAACAATTGTTGGTGTTTTCATGCTTACAGGATATTTACCTGGTTCAACGGAATTAATGCCAGCAGGATCCGGGTCGAAGTCTGTCATATCATTATTTAATAAAAATCCATATCCGGGGACCATAATCCCGGAACCAAAAAAGTGTTCAAGCGAAGAAGTGCAAGCGGCAATATTGCCATCGCCGTCGACAGCAATAAAATGGGTGGTTTCCAATCCGGATTCGTTTGGGCTCGGTTTTTGATGATGACGCTCTTTGCTTTTATTATATTCCCAGGGATTTCCTTCTGTTATCGATTCATTGCGGTAATCAAAATTTAATAATTTGACTCTCTCTTTTATATACTCAATATGAAGGAGTCCGTCTATAGGAATGTCATAACATTCAGGATCCCCCATAAATGCTAATTTATCAGCTGTCATGATTCGCATGACTTCTGCAAGGACATAATACTTTTCCCAGGAGTTGACTTCATATTGGGAAATATCGAGCATTTCGATCATCTTTAACATGTATAATAAAGCGAAACCGCCGCCGTTTGGCGGGGAGGGTACGGCAATTGTGTAATCACGGTATGAACCGGTAATTGCTTCTGAAACAGAAGCTTCATATTCTGCTAAATCGCTTTTTTCAATAAAGCCGTCAAACGACTTTACTGTTTTGATAATCGCGTTTGCAATTTCACCTTTATAAAAAGCATCAGCGCCATTTTCCTGCAAAATCTTCAAGGTCTTTGTCAGCTCATCGTTCACAACAATTTCGCCTTCAGTGAGCGGCACGTCATTAGGGAAATAAAATTTTCGTGCTTCTTCACCAAGACGATGGCTAAATCGTTCCAGTCCTGTATTCCATGTTAAATTAACACGGACACCTTCTTCGGATAAACGAACAGCTGGATCCATCACTTCAGACCATTTCATTGTGCCAAATTGGTCAAGAGCTTTTTCAAATCCTTTCAAAATACCTGGTACAGCTACAGCGGTACCAGGTGTAGAACGTTCGATAAATGGAATAATATCCTCTCGTTCATCAACAAAAATATTTTTATGCGCTTTTTTCGGTGCGATGGAATGACCGTTTACGACAAACGTTTTTTTCTTTTTTGCGTCATAGTATACAATAAATCCACTTGCTGCAAGCCCTGTGTTAAACGGTTCGGATACAGATAGGGCAAATTGCATAGCGGCAAGTGCGTCCATAGCATTTCCGCCATTTGATAAAATAGTTGCGCCAATGATAGATGATTCTTCAGTAGCACTAGCGGTCATGCCTTTTTTTCCATATGCCCGCTGTTTGGAAGAATCCACTTTCTGATTGGCCCATATATACTCTGTTTTCATTATTGCTGCTCCTCCATCTCTTTTTTCGTTAAACTTTCGATCGTTTTGGCTAGGAGAGCGGTTCGTTCAATAAGAGATTGAATGTTTGTATATTCATCAGTCTCACTATGAGAAAACTCACCGACAGGTCCCATTCCATCAATTGTAGGCACTCCTTCACTGGCAGTAAAAGAAGCATCTGATGCGCCGCCTGTTGCTTCACCATGCAGATGAAGACCGAGCTCTTTTCCTGTTTGTTTAACTCGTTCAAAAAGCTCTTGTGATTCTTTCGTCATTTCCATTGGAGGTCTTGAAATCTGTCCTTCTATTTTTGTTTCTGTACCTTTTATTGTCTCTTCTTCAGCTATAGAATAAATTTCTTTCACCACATCCTCTGCTTGCTCTTTATTTGCAACACGGACATCAATTACCGCTTCTGCGTCTGGCGATACCGTATTCGCTGAAGTACCGCCTTTAATTAAACCGACGTTTACTGTCAATCCTTTTTCTATTTTATTTAACTGATGCAGCTTAATAATTTTATAGGCAATTTCTTCGATGGCACTCCGTCCGATTTCAGGTTCTACACCTGCATGTGCGCTTTTGCCCGTAACGCTCATTTTAAAGCTGCCGACACCTTTGCGTGATGTAACAACGCCTTCATTTGGACGCCCGCACTCGACGACTAAACAATATTCCTTCCCTTCAGCGGCTTCTTTTATGAGCGTTTTTGAAGAGGGGGATCCAATTTCTTCATCGCTGTTAAAAAGGATGTGTACGTTATGAAAAGAGGCTAGTCCGTAATGCTTTAAAGCTTTCATTGCATAAAGTACTTGCACATGACTGGCTTTTTCATCATTAACACCAGGACCGTATGCTTTGTCCCCGATAATTTGAAATGGTCTTTTAGATGATTCCCCTTTAGGGAACACGGTATCCATATGGGCAATAATTAAAATTTTTGGCTTTATTGAGTTTGAAGAAGTAATGCTTAAGTGATTGCCAAACTTTTTTTCTCTGTGAACAATTACCTTTAAGCCAATTTCCTCAAATTCTTTTTGTAAAATCGAGCTAATTTTATTCACGCCTGCTTGATCATAGGAATTACTGTCTATGTTGACGAGTTTTTCAAAAAGCGCCATCATATTATCTTTTTCTTTTTTTAAATACGTAATCACGTTAATTCCTCCTTGTTGCTATTGACTACATGTACCCGAAAAGACAAAAATGATAAACGTTTGGAGAAAATATGGTAAAATGGATGTAGAAGAGGAATGTAAAAGGAGTTTTGATCATTGTATATTTCAGAAGCAGAAGTAGAAGTCCGATATGCAGAAACAGATGCAATGCAAGTTGTATACCACGGTCAATATGTTGTCTGGTTTGAGATTGGCCGAACGAAACTAATTAAAGATCTTGGTTTTGATTACGCTGAAATGGAGAAAGCGGGGTTTGTCTCGCCTGTCGTTGATATTCATGTTTCCTACAAGAGGCCATTCCGTTACGGTGAAACAGCGATTGTCCGCACATGGATTGAGACGCATAATGGCATCCGGACAACATATGGATATGAAATTGTGAATCAAGAAGGAAATGTATGTGTGACTGGCGAAAGTGTTCATACGGTTGTAAAAAAAGAAACGTTCCGGCCGGTGAAATTTAAAAAAGAGTTTCCAGAGTGGCATGGCGTATATGAGAAGGAAAAGAAGCCGGTTTAATGGCATTTGGTCTTAAACGGATAGATGTAGATAGGTGGAAGCGGGAACTGGAAACAGGCGAAATAGCATTCTTAACGCATTACTGGTATGACGAACGGTTCCCGCAATACCGTACTGTTACGAAAGCTGGGTGTATACAAATAGAAAAGCTTATCAAATGGGGGCATCTATACGGATTGAATCCGGAATGGATAGACTTGCGTAATCCATCCCGTCCGCATTTTGACTTACTTGGCGACAAACAGCTGATTATATTAAAAGCGGAAGGGCTAAACAGCCATATCCAAAAATTTCAACTCGAATAAATTAATCCCGAGTATATTCGTAAGCAGGTTCATTTAGCTGATCATTAAAACCGACGACAAGATGATGTCCGTCAAAATACCATACATCTTTTTCTTCAACGAAATACGTGACGCCATCGTGCCTCACTGTCACAGCGGCTTCGATCGGTTCTTCTTTGGAAACACCGAGTGAAAAGCCTTCATGAAGAGGGCTGGAGCCGCCATACCTTACATAAAAACGGATAAAGTTACCATCGACGGCATCCATTTCTTCTTCGAACCACTTTTTTGCTTGTTTGCTCAATTCAATTTTCATGTTGTATCAACTCCGGTTTTTTTACATAGTGTAGCACGGAATACTGATGAGTCAAAATAAAATACAATGCTGCCGGATACGATTTATACGAAGGAGGATTGCTTATGGAGACATCAATCGTTGCAAAAGGGGCAACAACCGTAGAAGCAGTACAAAATGCATTAACGCAGCTTGATGCTACACTGCCGGAAGTTGAAGTTGTCATTCTTAAAAATGGCGGCCGTTCGTTATTTGGTATAAGGCAAAAAGAAGCTATGGTTAAGGTCATAAAAAAAGAGGTCCCGCTAAAACTAAGACATATAACAGAAGTTGATACAATAATTGATGAAGTCACAGAAGCTTACACAACTAGATCCTCCTCAAAATCTTTGTCAAAAAAACCAATCGATAATAAATCATATATCCAATTTGTAAACGGGAAAATGAATGTGTTTTCATCTGAACATTCGTGTCCTGTTATCATCCCTCATCCCCGTGTTTCTTTATATGTGAATGAACAACTCGTAACAGAAAAAAGAGCGGTCTCAGAAAAAGATGAAATTGAAGTGAGAGCGCAAGAATCCATTGAGCCTGCAAAATCGACAATACATGTCGCGCAGGATGAAATGTCGGTTTCCATTCATGTTCAGCCGGAGCGCCGTACAATTTATAAAATAAAAGACACCCAAAAGCTTGAAACATTAAAAATACAGGTGGAACCTGAAACATCCCTGAAGAATCCTTTTACTGAAAAAGATATTCGGAAACAGTTGAACCAACTTGGCATTACGACAGGTATTCAAGATGAGGAAATAAAAAAAGCTTCAGAATCTTTAGAAACGGCTACATTTATTCTCGCAAAAGGAATTCCGCCTGTTGAAGGAAAAGATGGCGAAATTAAGTTTGCCGTTGAAGTCACTCGTACTGCTAATCCAGGGCCAAGAAAAAAAGAAGACGGGAAAGTTGATTATCGTGAAACGGGCTTTATTCCATCCGTTGAAGAAGGGGCACTTATTGCACGAATTATTCAGGCTCAGAAAGGGAAGAGCGGTTTTTCTGTTACTGGGCGTGAGGTAAAACCGAATCCAGTTAAAGACGTGGTTGTCCGTCTAGGACAAGGCGTGAAACTTGTTGGAGGTGCACAAATTATCTCCGCCATATCTGGACGTCCTCATGTGGAAAAGCGCGGCAGCATTTTGAATATAGCACTGTTAAAGGAATACAACCATGACGGTGATGTTAACCTTAAAAGCGGGAACATCTATTTTGACGGAGATGTATGTATAAAAGGAAATGTTGCCGAATTAATGAAAGTGGAGGCAAAAGGAGAGATTTTTATTAATGGATCAACCGAAAAGGCCTCTATTCAATCTGGAAGCTGTATTGAACTGATAGGAAATGTTTTTTCATCTTCAATTACTGCGGGAAAAACAAATCTTGTTATTTTAGAACTAACTGAACAATTAGAGGGAATTATCAGTCATTTAGAACTTGTCAATAAGTCGCTTCATTTCGTGTTAAACGATAAAAAAGTACGCCGGCTTTCAGCGGCTCAGACATGGGAAATCTTCCGGCTCATTGTTGGAAAAAATAATCCGCTAATGATGGATGAATTAAAAAGCTTTATACGAAAAACAGCCCGCTATCATAAACTTATCGATAATGAATGGAGTGATTTGTCCACTCGCTTATATAAACTGTTTTTCACACTGCCAATGGGAGATCGAAATGTAATTGAATCTATGGATGAGACGATGAGAGAATCAATGACTGTATATGAAATGAATAAATTGACTTTCGATGCAGATTCAACCTTGATTCTTCCTTACGCGATTAACAGCCATCTGTTTTCTAGCGGGGATGTAAGGGTAAACGGACAGGGAATTTATAATTCCCTTGTAAAGGCAGGCGGTCAATTGGTAGCGGAAGGATATGTAAAGGGTGGCGAAGTGCACGCAGCAGGTGGAATTAAAATAGGTACGTCAAGTTCTTCCACAGGTGTTAGGACCATTCTGAAAACAAGTGAAAACGGTGTCATTGAGATTGGTGAAGCGTTTGTAGATACCATTATTCAGATTGGAAAACATCGTCATCAGTTTGTTAAAAAGGAATTTAATGTGAAAGCGAGACTTTCAGACGACGGTTTTTTGAAAATACGTTGACTAGGTGTATAGGAGGGGGAAGCTCAAGTGAATAATTTATTGACAAAAGAAAAAAAAGAAGTGTGCCGTATTGATGTATCGAGTGATTATATGGAAGCGGTGTTGCATTATTCACCGGGCAGGAATGATGAAAATGAACCTGTTAACGAACTAACTCCAGAGATAATCCATCAATTGCTTGAGGGGATAGGCGTTGTACACGGAATTGATGATCAGGTTATTGAAGGCGCTATCCATTGTCTACAAAATCAATCTTTTACAATAGCGACTGCAACACCTCCTGTAGCGGGAATAGACGGGTCTCTTACCTTTTTCGTTGACTACTCAACTGGGTTGACACCTCCAAAGCTGGACTGGAGTGGGGCAGCAAATTTCCGTGATATACAAGTCATCCCGGAAGTGCAGGAAGGCAGCATTATAGCAAAAGCGAATCCCGCTGTTCAGGGAACGCCAGGTATATCTGTATTGGGAATAGAAATTCCTGTTCGTCCGGCTCTTGACGTCGTTGTTCAGACGGGGAAAGGCATATATGAAAAAGACGGTTCGTATTTCGCTTCATTTTCCGGAAGACTCTCAGTGGAGCAGCGGGACAACCGTTATTTTCTGGATGTATCAAAGCAGCTTGTTCATAATGGGGCTGTGGACATCACGAGCGGGAATATCCGATTTCAAGGAGACATTGAAATTAACGGTGATGTCCATGAAACAATGAAAGTAGAAGCTGCGGGAGATATAGAAGTGTATGGGCAAGTTTCAAACGCGTCTCTAATTGCTGGTAAATCCGCATCCGTTAAAAAAAATGTGTTTTCCTCAACCATTTCATCTGGAAAATCTGTCGAGTCAACCGGAGGGCTTTATAAGCATTTAAACGGGTGCCTGCCGGTAGTAATCGAGTTTTCGAAAAAGTTGGAAGCGGTTTTATTAGAATTAGAGAAAAGAGGCCATTCAATTGATGAGGCAGTTGTTGCACAAAAACTGATGGAGCGTGAGTATCCAAACCTTCCCTCTTTAATTAAATTATTTGCACGAGAAGCATCACATAGCGGACATTCAGTAAAAAGGGAATGGAGTGAACTTGCAAATAACTTATATAGAACCTTTATCATGAAATCAATGAATGGACTTCGTATTGACCAAGTAAATAGTGTATTAAATGATGCGGAAGCCCTTCATGCATTTTATGATGCAGATGAGGAAGACGAAGAGCCATTATTTGTTTCTATGCCGTATGCACTCAACAGTGAAATTTTCTCAAGCGGCAATATATATATAACTGGGCAGGGTGTCTACAATTCAACATTAAAAGCAGGAAGAAGTATTGAAGTAGCTGGTTCAGTTAAAGGAGGTCATTTAATTGCCGGTCAATTTGTGAAAGTAAAACACGCTGGTTCTGAAAGCGGGGTGAAAACCAAAATTACAGTTGGTGAAGGCGGCACGATTGAATTATATAAAGCCCATGCAGATGTTACTGTTCAAATAGGCATGAAAAAATTAACATTCTATCGGATGGCTGGGCCGATCAAAGTTTTTATGAATGAAGCGGGAGATATAAAAACAAGCGGTTTAACGTATTAACGTTAAACCGCTTGTTTCATTTTTTTTTATTTTTACCTACTTTTGGTTCAGTCCCATTTTTTAGACGGATCATATTTGCACGGTGGCGGTATATGACGAAAAATACAAGTGCAATCACAACCGCGAGGAAAGGGATATCCTCTGTGTAATAAGTGTAAATAATCGCATATATTAATGCCGTAACAGCTGCCGTTACGGAGGCGAGGGACACATATTTAGATATGGATAGAGTAATGATGAAAACAGCGGCCAAAAGCAGGAAAAATAGTGGGTTGTAGGCAAGCAGCACCCCTGCGGAAGTAGCCACAGCTTTCCCGCCGCGAAAACCAGCGAAAATTGGGAAAATGTGTCCAATCACAGCTATAAGCCCGGCCAGCAAAGAAACATGTGCATCAAATAATAGAGGCAGCGACGCAGCAGCAGTTCCTTTTAAAATATCCGCAGCTGTTACAAATGCACCCGCTTTTTTGCCGAGGACCCGAAAAGTGTTTGTTGCCCCGAGATTCCCACTTCCATGCTCTCGGATATCTATACCGAAAAAGATCTTTCCGACAATCAGTCCCGATGGAATGGAACCTAGTAAATAGGCGGATATTAAAATCAATGCTTGAATCAATTTTTCATTCTCCCTTTTCGTATTGTATAATCATGTGAATAAGACCTATTCATCATTTTACCACGACGGTATAGAGGACGGGAAAAAAATTTTGGTTGATTATCATTGGAAAGTAACGTACTCTTTTAACGGAATATAGAAATTGGATTGTCGTTTATTTGATGAATATGATATCATATTTAAGAACATACGTTTTTGTTGCGCGGGTTTTTGGAAAGAGAGGGGATTTTTTATGGCGGATTCAAAGCAAAATATAATCTATAATGATGATTCCATACAGGTACTTGAAGGACTTGAAGCGGTTCGAAAGCGCCCGGGAATGTACATAGGTTCCACAGATGGAAGGGGACTGCACCACCTTGTTTATGAAATCGTTGACAACTCTGTCGATGAAGCTCTTGGGGGACACGGGAGTGAAATTAATGTCACCATACATGAAGATAACTCCATTAGCGTACGTGACTTTGGACGCGGCATGCCAACTGGTATGCACCGTACCGGAAAACCTACGACAGAAGTAATTTTAACCGTTCTTCATGCCGGGGGAAAATTTGGACAGGGTGGTTATAAAACAAGTGGTGGATTGCACGGTGTCGGAGCATCTGTGGTAAATGCTTTGTCTGAATCACTAACTGTAAAAATTTACCGTGACGGCTTTCAGTTTGAACAAAGATTTAAAGACGGCGGCAAGCCAATCACGACTCTTGAGAAAAAAGGAAAAACGAAATCAACCGGGACAGAGATCCATTTCAAACCGGACGCATCCATTTTTTCAACCACATTCTTTCAATTTGATACGCTTAGTGAACGGCTCCGTGAATCAGCGTTTCTTTTAAAAGGATTAAAAATCACACTCGAAGATCGGCGAAAAGACCGTGAGCAAAAAGAGGAATATTTTTATGAAAACGGTATTGAAGAGTTTGTCAAATACTTAAATGAGGAAAAAGATATTCTTCATCCTGTAGCTTCTTTTGCCGGTACTCAAAATGAAATAGAAGCAGAATTTGCTTTTCAATTTAATGACGGGTTTTCAGAAAATGTGTTGTCGTTTGTCAATAACGTACGGACAAAAGATGGCGGTACACACGAAGCGGGTGCTAGGGCAGCGATGACCCGTACATTTAACGAATATGCACGTAAAAGCAATCTTTTGAAAGAAAAAGACAAAAACCTGGAAGGAACCGATATTCGGGAAGGCTTAACAGCTATTGTCTCCGTTAGGGTTCCGGAACATTTGCTTCAATTCGAAGGGCAGACAAAAGGAAAACTGGGTACAGGAGAAGCACGTTCAGCTGTTGATCAGGTTGTGTCAGAAAAACTTCTTTATTTTTTAGAGGAAAATCCGGAAGTCAGCGCACTATTAATAAAAAAAGCTGTGAAAGCCGCACAGGCGCGTGAAGCAGCCCGTAAAGCACGTGAGGATGCACGTAACGGGAAAAAACGTAAAAAAGGTGAATCTATTTTATCTGGTAAGCTTACACCGGCCCAGTCACGCAATCCAGAAAAAAATGAACTGTATCTCGTAGAGGGAGATTCCGCTGGAGGTTCTGCAAAACAGGGGCGTGACCGCCGGTTCCAGGCGGTGCTGCCGCTCCGCGGGAAAGTTATCAATACAGAAAAGGCAAAGCTTGCTGACATTTTTAAAAATGAAGAAATCAATACGATTATTCATGCAGTCGGAGCAGGTGTTGGACCTGATTTTTCGGTTGAAGATACGAATTATGACAAAGTGATTATTATGACCGATGCTGATACAGACGGCGCACATATTCAAGTTCTTTTGCTTACGTTTTTTTACCGGTATATGAAGCCGCTTATCGAGAGCGGAAAAGTGTATATCGCATTGCCGCCGCTTTTTAAGGTTAGTAAAGGAACCGGCAAAAAGGAAATAGCCGAGTATGTATGGACTGAGCGGGAACTTGACTCATTATTAAAAAAAATAGGCAAAGGTGCAGTCATTCAGCGCTATAAAGGACTTGGAGAAATGAACGCTGATCAGTTGTGGGATACAACGATGAACCCTGAAACGAGAACGCTCATCAGGGTCACAATCGATGATGCAGCCCGGGCAGAACGCCGTGTGACAGTGTTAATGGGAGATAAAGTTGAACCACGTAGAAAATGGATTGAATCCAACGTTGCATTCGGACTTGAGGAAGAAGCGGCGTTGCTTGAAAGTGATCAGTTGACCGGCAGCAGGGAGGATTAATCAATGGAAAAGGAACATATTCAGGATTTACCGCTCGAAGATGTGATTGGTGACCGATTTGGGCGGTACAGTAAATATATTATTCAAGAACGGGCGCTGCCTGATGCACGTGACGGATTAAAACCTGTGCAGCGGCGCATCCTTTTTTCCATGCACACAGAAGGAAATACTCATCAAAAACCATTTCGAAAAGCAGCCAAAACGGTCGGGAATGTTATCGGTAATTACCACCCTCACGGGGATTCGTCTGTGTACGATGCAATGGTACGTCTTAGCCAAGACTGGAAAATGCGGACACCGCTTATTGAAATGCATGGTAATAATGGTTCAGTGGATGGGGATCCGCCCGCTGCAATGCGTTATACGGAAACAAGGCTGTCATCCATTGCCGGCGAGCTGTTAACAGACATTGAAAAACGAACCGTTGATTTTATTCCGAATTTTGATGAAACAACAAATGAGCCTGTTGTTCTGCCAGCGAGATTCCCTAATTTACTGGTCAATGGATCAACCGGAATTTCTGCTGGATATGCGACTGAAATTCCACCGCACCGCTTAGACGAAGTGATCGATGCAGTAGTCATGCGAATGGAACAGCCGGAGTGTACGATTGAGCAATTAATGACGGTTATCAAAGGACCTGATTTTCCAACCGGGGGAATTATCCAGGGTGTCGACGGAATTGAGAAAGCATATAAAACAGGCAAAGGGAAAATTGTGATTCGCGGCAGGGCGGAAATTGAATCAGTCCGTGGCGGGCGGCAGCGCATCGTCATTACGGAAATCCCCTATGAAATTAATAAAGCATCCCTTGTAAAGAAAATGGACGAACTCCGCATTGACCGGAAACTCGACGGTATTGCAGAAGTAAGGGACGAAACCGACCGGACAGGTCTCCGTGTAGTCGTGGATTTGAAAAAAGAAGCAGATGCCGAACTCATATTAAATTATTTATACAAAGTGACTGATTTGCAGGTGTCCTACAATTTTAATATGGTGGCGATCTATAATAAACGGCCGGTATTAATGGGACTTCACCGACTGCTTGATGCGTATATTGAGCATAGAAAAGAAGTAGTGACGAATCGTTCTGAATATGATCTTGAAAAAGCAAAAGCGCGTCATCATATTGTTGCAGGTTTAATGAAAGCCCTGTCGATTCTTGATGAAGTCATTGCATGCATTCGAGCTTCTAAAGATAAGCAGGATGCTAAAAATAGACTTGTAGCTGAATTTTCCTTTACCGAAGCGCAGGCAGAAGCGATTGTAACATTACAGCTATACCGTTTAACGAATACGGATATTACCGCCCTCGAAAAAGAATCAACAGAACTTGAAAAGACCATACAGCAGCTTGAAGCGATCCTGGCAAGCGATAAAAAACTTGCTTCCGTTATTAAACGTGAACTGAAAGATCTGAAAAAAATCTATACGACTGAGCGGCGTACAACAATTGAAGCTGAAATTGAAGAAATTAAGATAGACCGTGAAGCGATGATTCCGAGTGAAGATGTCATCGTCTCGGTAACACGGGAAGGATATATAAAACGGACAGGCATCCGATCCTACACCGCATCAGGGGGGCTTCCCTCAATGAAAGAAACGGATGGACTATTATTTAAAAAAGAAATGAATACAACGGATGTCCTCCTTATTTTCACAAGTAAAGGCAGTTATTTATATTTGCCGGTGCATGAACTGCCGGATATTCGCTGGAAGGATGCTGGCCAGCATATTGCTGGACTGGTTAATGGAATTAAAGAAGACACCATTGTCGCAGCGTTTTCAATTCGTGACTTTACCGAATCAAAATTCATTTTGTCTGTCACAAAAACGGGGATGGTAAAGCGGACTGATTTATCGCAATTTAAAGTACAGCGCTATTCCCGCCCTTTAATGGCAATGAATGTTAAAGGGGATGATGAAGTGTGCTCGGTAGCTTTAACAGATGGTACATTTGATGTGCTGCTCGTCACTCATTTTGGCTTTGGTGTACGATTTAATGAAGATGAAGTACCCGTTGTTGGTCCACGCGCTGCTGGTGTAAAAGGCATAAGTTTAAAAGAAGACGATTATACAATTGCCGCCATCGTTTCAAACGAAGGGGATGGTGCACAGTTCCTAGCTGTCACGAACCGGGGTGCTGTTAAACGAAGTGGCTTTGACCAATTTGAGCGATCTTCGCGAGCGAAAAGAGGAGTCGTTTTGCTTCGAGAATTAAAAGCAAATCCTCATCGCATTACAGGAGCAGCACTAATTAGCGACCACCACGGATATTTTTTACGATTAAACAAAGGTGAGGATATTCAAATAGATGTCCAAGCACTCAAAAAAGTTGACCGCTATTCAAATGGTTCTTTTGTTGTCGATGAAAAAGAACAGGGAACCGTACAGCGCCTGCTCGTATCTGATTTATCTGCTGATTAATAAAAAAGCTTCACTGTCATTTATGACGTGAAGCTTTTTTTGCATTACAGAAAAAAGAACTGCTCATACACAGGAATTCACTGCCAAACCACGATTGAGAACATAATAAAATTTTAATACATTGTGTGCAAAATTCAAATATATTTTAAAAAAATTAAATATAATAAAAAAACATAAAACATCATTTAATTGAATATAATGGTAAGGTATGAAGGATTTTCTATAAAAACCGCTGAAGCAAGCTTTCGAATATAGCCAAGGTTTCATTCTTTTTTTAAAAGAAAGGGGATAACGCAGCCGGTGGACAAACTTTTAAAAGTAGATAACCAGATCGTTGGAAAACTAAAAGATACAGAGCAGCTGCTGAAAGCAATTACAGAAAATATGCGTGAAATATTATGTATATATACGATTAGTGATATGCAAATTCTATATGTGAGTGAATCGTTTGAACGTATATGGGGATTAAAAACGGAAGTCGTTTATGAAAACCCTGAGATGGTTATTGAAACTGTACATCAAAAAGACAAGGAATTATTTATGAATAAAATGCATCATCCAGGAGGGACGTTTGATTATCGGATCGTGCGTCCCGACAAAACAATACGCTGGATACGATCAAGCCAGACAGTGATATCTAATGAAAAAAACGAACCGGTTCGAGTGATCATAGTGTCTGATGATATTACAGATTTGAAGGAAAAAGAACAAATGATTTTTAATGCGGATACTCTTGGCGCTATTGGTCAGCTTGCGGCTGGTATTGCTCATGAAATTCGTAACCCAATGACTGCAATCAAAGGCTTTGTCCAGCTTTGGAAGCAGGAATCGATTAATGCATACAGTGATATTATTTTATCAGAACTCGAACGTGTAGAATTTATTATGAGTGAATTTTTGATGCTGGCTAAGCCCCAACAGTCGCATAAAATAGAACAGATCAATATGCGTACACTCATTGAAGAAGTGGCAACATTTATGCGTCCGGAAGCGCTGTTAAAAAATATCGAGATTAAAACTCAAATTGATGAACAGTTACCACGTCTTAATGTGGAACAGAAACAAATGAAACAAGTTATTATTAATTTAATGAAAAATGGGATTGAAGCGATGCTTGATGGGGGTATATTAACTGTCTCGGTCTCTGTACATTCAAATAAGATGTTTATAGAAGTCATTGATCAGGGAATCGGTATTCCAGAAGAAGCAATTCCACGTTTAGGGGAACCTTTTTTTTCGAATAAAGATAAAGGAACAGGGCTTGGTTTAATGGTTAGCAAGAAAATGATTCATCAACATAACGGAGATCTGGTATTTACGAGTGAAGAAGGAAAGGGAACGAAAGCAAGGATTATACTGCCTGTAAATAGCGAAAAATGAGGTGAACACCATGCAGGTCATTGCTTTACTTATTCATTTTTTCATTTATGCTATTCCTGTTTTTTTTATCACCTTATTCGTTCGTTTATTCAAATCGGAACAAAAATTAAATCGGCGTCTTAAAGAAAATAACCGTTTAACGAAAGATTAATAAAATATAGTTTTTAGATGTCGAGCTTTATGCCAGGCATCTTTTTTATATTTCGCCTAACGAAATATTTTTCGTGTGTAATGAACCAGTGTGTGCTACTATTGACTAAGCAGTCAAATTAAAAACTAAACAGTTGGTGATGGAAGTTGAACGAAAAAAAACGAAAAATTTTACTTGCCGCCATGAAGCTTTTTTCAAAAAAAAGCTTTCACCAAACATCGATGCAGCAAATTGCAGAGGTTTGCGGACTGTCAAAAGGCAGTTTGTATACTCATTTTAAATCGAAAGAGACGTTGCTTTCAGATATTTTTATTTATTATTATCAATTATTAAATGATCAAATTGCTGCAGCAAGACAGGAGTCAGACACAGTAAAGGAAGCGTTTGTAAGAGAAATTGCGATTAGAACGCGTCACTATTGTGCATTTCAAGAATTCTTTCTCATGCAAGTGAAAGAAATCCGCGGACTTGAAGACCCATCGCTTAATCAATATGTTCGTCGTGAAAATCTTCTAATTATGCAGCGCACTGAAAAACGGATTATTGAGATGTATGGACCAGCAGTACAGTCTTATGCAGCTGATTTAACTGCTACGTTAAGAGGGATGATGATTTCTTATTTGCGGGAAATTATTGAAAAAGAAAAACCGTGTGATTTTGAGGAATTGAGCCGCTATTTAGTTTGTCAGCTTGATGCGGCTGTCCAAATGATATTGGAAAGAAAACCGGTCCCTTTTTTTGAATCGTATTTATTAAAGGGGAAGAAGTTTGGATCGGAAGAGGCGGTTCATCCACTTCACATGATAAAAAAAATGAAAGAAGCTGTTCAGTTACAAAAGGAATCAGCCATTATTCTGGATTCTATTGCCATTCTCGAACAGGAATTGCTTGAAGTGAAACCGCGTCAGGCAATAGTGGAAGGCATGTTATTTAATTTAAAAAAAGGGCACTCTACAAAAGATCTTGCAAAAGAACTGGAGCAGGCTGTAAAAAAACTGCCGGAAACGATTCATAAATAACAGAAAGCAGGTTTTAGCATGTCACGAAAAAAAATACAACAGTTTCCAATGATTATCTTAATGATGGATATGTTTATCATCATGACTGGAATCGGGCTGGTCATCCCAATTATGCCGACGATTATACATGAATTTGGGGCAGGGGGAAAAACGTTTGGGTTTTTAATTGCCACATTTGCGTTCGCGCAATTTTTATTTTCACCAATGGCGGGGGACTTATCCGATCGGGTTGGGCGGAAAAAAACAATTATCTTTGGATTGGTGCTATTTTCCTTTTCGCAGTTCTTATTTGCGTTTTCAGAGCATCTCTGGCTTCTTTATGTATCTCGTGTGATTGGCGGCATTGGCGGGGCGTTTATGATTCCATCCATGATGGCATTCGTTGCTGATATTACAACAGTGGAAACTCGGGCAAAAGGGATGGGACGACTCGGTGCTGCGATGTCATTTGGTTTTGTTGTCGGTCCGGGTGTCGGTGGATTCTTGGCAGCATTTGGACTGCGTGCACCGTTTATCATTGCAGGTGCTGTTGCAGCATTGGCTGCTTTATTTTCTGTTTTCTCTTTAAAAGAACCTGAAAAAGAGGAAGCATCTTTATCAAAGGCATCAAACCAGCGTGACTCTTTATGGAAACAGATGGCCAGTTCAGTGACAAAACCATATTTTATTTTGCTCATTATGATGTTTACACTTTCGTTTGGTCTAGCTAACTATCAATCAACCATCAGCTTGTTTACAGATGTAAAATTCGGCTTTTCTCCAGGGGAAATTTCAATACTCATGGTTGTTGGCGGTCTTGTCGGTGTTATTGTACAGGCATTCATACTGGATCGTGTTCTGGAACGTTATGGAGAAGTATGGGTAATGAATATTATGCTTGTTGTTGCAGCACTTTCTATGCTCAGCATCCTGCTTGCTTCTGGTTTTGTGTCGGTCCTCATTATTTCCGGCGTGTTCTTTACTGCCGCATCGCTGCTTCGTCCTGCTATAAATACAACGGTGTCTAAAATGGCAGGAAATGAACAAGGCTTTGCGGCTGGGATGAACAATGCATACATGAGTATTGGAAATATGATTGGTCCTGCACTGGCTGGTATATTGTTTGATGTAAACATGGGCCTCCCGTATATCTTCGGTTCAATTATTATAGGCGTGACATTAATCATTTGTATAAACTGGGCGCGGGGAAGAAAAAGACAAAACGTTGCAAGCTCGGTTCAATAAGAGAAGAGTGCGGAGTTTTCCCGCACTCTTCTTATGCATCTGCTGCAAAATGAACGATATCATCTGGTGTTGCAGCTTTATAGTCCGTCCCGCTGATCAATGACTCATCATCGTAACCCCATGATGCCCAGATAAATGGGAGACCGGTTTTTTTACATGCATCAATATCACGTTGTTCATCACCGACATAAAAGGCGTCAGACGGAGTATACTGATATTGCTTTAAAAATTTTTTGATTAATTTATCTTTGCTGAAAATATACTTGGAAGAAAGAATGTCTTTCACATAGTCAATCCCATTTGATTTAAGGCTGTTGTCAATAATATCGCTGGCGTTTGACGAAATAATGGAAATATGAATACCCTGGCTGTGCAGATCATCAAGCATCTGTTTTATTCCGGGAAAAAGCGGCAGGGTTTCTTTCATATCGCGTACGTGACGATATAATTTCGGTGCCGCAAACGGAATGTTTCGAATGGGGAAATTTAAATAACGGCACCGCTCAGGGATGCTCATTTTTTTTAAATCGTCAAGCTCTTCAAATGCAACTTTATTGTATCCTTCCGCCTCAGCAAATTTGTTGTATGCCTTTATAAATATTTGAATGGAATTAGAAAGCGTTCCATCAAAATCAAATATAATACATTTTGTCATTTCTATCATCCTTTCAATAGGAGCGCGTCGCCCCCGTATAATATTATTTTATCACTGGAAAAGACCGTCAAACATAAAAAGAGATATTTTTATCACAATCTTTACATTCTGTTATAATGAGTAATGGAAAAACATAAGTGAAGGAATGGAAACCTATGATTGTTAAAAAAGAGGAAGAATTACAAGCGTTAAAAAAAATCGGTAAAATTGTTGCCGTTATTCGCGATGAAATGCGATCCTACACGAAGCCGGGTGTGACAACGAAAGAAATTGATGAGCTTGGCGGACGTTTATTTGAACAATATGGCGCGATTTCTGGACCAAAAGGAGAATACGATTTTCCTGGTTACACATGCATCAGTGTAAATAATGAAGTGGCGCACGGTATTCCCGGAAATCGTGTTATTCAAGAAGGGGACCTTGTGAATATTGATGTTTCCGGTTCATATGATGGCTACTTTGCGGACACAGGCATATCGTTTGTTGTCGGTGATGGAGAGATGATTTTAACAAAATTATGCGAAGCTGCAGAGCAGGCATTTGAACGCGGCCTGTTGAAAATAAAAGCAGGTACAAAACAAAATCAAATAGGAAAAGCGGTTGCCAACGAAGCGCGGCGCAACGGTTTTACTGTTATTAAAAACTTAACGGGTCATGGTGTTGGAAAGTCGCTCCACGAAGCTCCCGACCATATTTTGAATTACTATGATCCATGGGATAATGCTCTATTAAAAGAAGGGATGGTTCTTGCATTTGAACCGTTTGTTTCTGAAAAAGCTGAAATGATTAAAGAGTCAGGAGACGGATGGACGTTTATTACGCCGGATGGCAGCAGAGTGGCACAAATTGAACATACCGTCGTGGTGACAAAAGGAGAGCCCATTATTTTGACGAAGTAACAAAAAGCATTCATCATCATTATGGTGAATGCTTTTTTAAATCGGAATAATTACTGTTTACAAATCGTAATGATTACTATAAGATTAAATTTATATTATGTTTGGAGGGTATTAATGTGAAAAAATGGGCAGTCATTGCAGCCAGCTTATCATTATTTTTAGCTGCATGTGGAAATAAAGAGGAGAAAGAACCACAAATAACAGATGCTCAAAATAACAAGTTGACCGTGTATACAACGATTTATCCGCTCGAATATTTTGCGGAGCGTATTGGAGGCAGCACAGTATCTGTAGAAAGCATTATGCCGTCCGGCGCAGATGCGCATACATTTGAGCCGACATCAAAAACAATGCTTGATCTAGCGCAAGCCGACTTGTTTTTCTATAATGGGTTAAACCTCGAGCCGTTTGCAGAAAAAGCGGAAGCTACACTTGCTGAAGAAGACACAAAAATTGTAAATGTGGGTGAACATGTTAATCTTGAAGCATCGAATCATGAAGGGCACTCTCATGATGAAGAAGCCGATAGTGGAGATGTACACAAAGACTCATATGAAATGGAACAATTAGAAGAAAGCGAACATGCACATGAGGAGGAACATGGACATGAAGAAGCTTCAGAAGATGATCACAATCATAGCGGCGTGGATCCTCATATATGGATTGACCCGATGCTCGCTGTTGAAATGGCGAATGTTGTAAAGAATGAGCTTGCGAAGTTGAATCCGGACGAGAAAGAGACCTATAATGAAAACTATGAGAAACTGAAAGAAGACCTTACAGCGCTTGACGGAGACTTTCATACGATGATCGATTCAGCCGGGCAAAAAGAAATTCTTGTGTCACATGCGGCGTACGGATATTGGGAAGAGTCCTACGGGATTGAACAGATCAGTGTTGCGGGGTTGTCGCCAACTGACGAACCGTCACAAAAAGAATTAAAAGAAATTGCTGACACGGCAAAAAAACATGGGATTAAATATGTTATTTTTGAGCAAAATATTACGCCGAAAGTAGCGGAAGTCATTCAAAACGAAATTGGAGCGGATTCACTGCGACTTCATAATCTGGCATCATTAACGGATGAAGACCAGAAAAATGGGGATGATTATTTGTCCATTATGAAGAACAATATCGAGACGTTAAAAACAGCAATGATAAAATAACGCAAAGCCGCATCCTTTTATGGAGCGGCTTTTTTTGTCCGAACCCACCCTCGTCACTTTGATAAAATTAAAGCAGCGATATCCATGCCGCCAGAAGACGAACCATTTTTGTATAAATGACCAAGACCGAAGCCGAATAAAAGAGCACCGGCGGGTAAAACAGTCCATATAAAGCTAATTGGTAAAATGATATGAGCAGAGTGTTTTTGACGATGGAAATTTGGAGAGCTAGAATGAGGGAAACGAAATGGAGATGATGGAAATGAACATAACGGAAATGGTTCATGCTCAAAAAGAGTTTTTTGATACAGGTGTTACCTGCAGCATCGATTGGCGAATTATACAGCTGAAAAAACTTAAAGATGTGATAAAGTCACATGAAGAAGAGATCTTGAATGCTCTTTACCATGATTTGCGTAAAAATGAGTTTGAAGCATACACAATGGAAATTGGTTTATTATATGAAAACATCCGTTTTATGATCAATCATTTGCCAAAGTGGGCCTCTGCTAAAAAAGTAAAGACCCCCATTCATCAAATGCCAGCTGAGAGCCTGATTTTATCGGAGCCATACGGTGTTACGCTTATCATTGGGGCATTTAATTATCCATTCCAGCTTGTTATTGAACCGCTGATTGGTGCCATTGCCGCAGGGAACACATCAATAGTAAAACCATCTGAAAGCACACCAAATACTTCTACTGTACTGAGAAGTATTCTTGAAAAGACATTTGATCCTTCCTTTATTGGAGTCCAGGAAGGTGGAAAGGAAACGGTTGCAGCCCTTCTGGAGGCACCATTTGATTATATTTTTTTCACTGGCAGCGTGACAACGGCGAAAGTGGTTATGGAAGCAGCGGCAAAGCAGCTTATACCAGTGACGCTTGAACTGGGGGGAAAAAGCCCGGCAATTGTCGATTATTCAGCTGATATAAAACAAGCGGCGAAACGCATTGCCTGGGGTAAATTCACGAATGCCGGACAGACTTGCATAGCCCCTGATTACGTACTTGTCCATCAAAATGTAAAAGAAGTATTTATGAATGAATTAACGCTCGCAGTATACGATTTTTACGGAGCCGATCCAAAAGAAAGCAAGGATTTTGGGCGGGTTGTAAATGCAAAGCAGTTTGACCGCCTTCATTCAATTTTTGGAAAAACGAATGGACAGATCGTTTTAGGCGGGGAAATGGATCGAGATGATGTTTTTATAGCCCCTACGATTGTGGAAACTGAGTGGGATGATCCGTTGATGGAAGAGGAAATTTTTGGACCGATATTACCTGTTTTGGCTTATAAAGAGCTTAATCAAGCAGTTACTCGTATTAAGAAATTACCGAAACCACTCGCACTGTATCTTTTCACAAAAGAAAAAGCGATTGAAGAAAAAGTGATTTCCTCAATTTCATTTGGGGGTGCCAGCATTAATGACACGCTCGTTCATGCTTCCAGTCCCTACTTGCCATTCGGTGGTGTCGGATCGTCAGGTATAAACGCCTATCATGGAAAAGCAAGCTTTGATACTTTTTCTCATAAGAAAAGCATTATGAAAAAAAGCGGGGCACTTCAATCTAATCTGCTTCACCCACCATATGGCAAACGCCGGGTCAATCTTTTTCGAAAACTATTCCGTTAAACAGGATTTTTATTTGCAAAAGTCGAATAATATAATTGAAATGAAGAGAAACGGAGGAGGACTATGCCGATTCTTTTGGAGCGTTTAAAAGTACCGGATGAGTTTGTTTTAACACAAGAAGAAATTACAAATACAGCTGTTCGATATTTAACTGAAAACGGCTGGACAATCCCTGTGGAGTCCTCGGTCGGCGGCCATGATGTAAAGGGAGAAAAAATGGAGTGGACGGCGTATTTAAAATGTAAAGGGTCCAGGAGTAAACGCCAAAAAGAAGGAATGGTGTATGACAATACACAAATTCGTTCGAATGTGGCCGATCAAATAGAAAAAATGATGCGTATACAGGAAGATGCACAGACACCAAGTATATTTATAATGGCAAATCCAGGAGTTGATCGAGTGAGGTGGGTCGTTTCAAAGTTGACTGGCGGGCTTGATAAACTTGATATTATCCGCATGTGGATTTATCCAAATGGCGTCGTGAAATGGGACATTCCACCGCATCTTATATATGTGGCAAAATCACTGGGAATTGAGAAAAATTGAAAGATCCGGTTGCACCGGAAAATAAAAGATGGTATAGTAAAGTTAGTTGTTCGTTCGTTTCAAAAGAGAACTACATAAATTGTTTTCGGTTTGAAATTGCAGCAAACAGCAAGAATGATTGTGCGCATAAAGCGTGAGGAGGACATAACATGTTACAAGGTAAAGTAAAATGGTTTAATGCAGAAAAAGGCTTCGGTTTCATCGAAGTTGAAGGACAAGACGATGTATTCGTACATTTCTCAGCTATTCAAGGTGAAGGCTACAAATCACTTGAAGAAGGCCAAAGCGTAACATTTGAAGTGGTTGAAGGACCACGTGGCCCACAAGCTGCTAACGTAGAAAAAAACTAATCTGACTAAAACCATAACAGGTGAAGCTATTGCTTCACCTGTTTTTCGTTGTTTTATTTTCATAAACATATTGTAAGCGCTGTCAATAATAAAAAGGGAATTTGTCACAAAAAGGCTATAATTTAACCGTAAAAATAAGTGTTTTTTTGTAGAAAACGAGTACAATAAATGAGACATGAATCGAAACAAAACAGGAGGATGAAAATGATCTATTTTGCAGCAGTCGTGGTGATTGTTGTTGCAGGGGTGTTTTTGGCTAACCGGTATTTTTCCGGTCATAAAGTGGAAGAAGGGCTGCTTGTCGTTAAATCGGGTGACAAGGAAACCGCTATTCCCATGGATGAAATTGTTGAAGTGTTTGAAATGGACGAATTCCCTAGTGAACCATCTTTAATTGAAAAATATATTATACGGCCGTACGTAAAGAAAGAACGTGTTGCTGTATTAACAAGTTCTAATATCTCGTATCTCTTTGTTCTTCGCAATCCAGATCGACTTGTGAAATCAGTTAAAGCGCAAAATCCAGGTGTTCATATAAAAGCCAAAGTGATATAAAAAACGGGACATGAACCGTTTTTTTTTATTTCATTGAAATAGACAATAATAATATTATGTAAACTATATTCGTTTATTTCGCTGATATAAAGATAAAATGACTATTTACAAAGGCTATCGAAGCTGTTACGTTATAGTAGTTAAATGTAGAAAAGGGGGTTACATATAATGGTGATCTTCACAGAAGAGCAGACAGAAGCGGTTGTAACCGAAACATCATACTGCTGGAAGAAAAACATTGTCAAAGTGGAAGACGGTTATTTAAAAAGCACCGGCATGATTACAAATACCCGAATTCCCATTGTCCATATTGACACCGTTGTGTACTCATACAACCCAAAAAAACCGGCGATTGTCCCTATACTCAAAATTATTGGTAAAGGTACTGTATTGTGTGAAATGGAGATTTCAGCTGAACATATAGAAGCTGTTCAAGACTGGATATTACGCGTGATTGATCAATCATGACATTACAGAACCGTCTAACTAAAGGCGGTTTTTTTATTTTTGAATAGAAAGGGAGTCTTTCGATGAAGGGATCGACCCACGCAGTAATCGGTGCAGCAACAGGACTTGGTGTTTCCATCTGGATCAATGCTTCCCCGATTGAAACAGCCGTGCTGTCAGGGATTGGTGCGATTTCAGCCTTAGTGCCAGACCTTGATGTCAACGGTAAGCTGGCAAACAAAATTACTGTAGAAAAGAAATGGCTCATTTTATTTTTCACTGCAGCTGGTTTGCTTCTTGCGCTCTACAGTTACTTAATGCTGTCCGGAATAAAACAGATGAGCGGTTTTTTTATCAGCATCGGCCTTTTATTGCTCCCGAGATTGTTCATTAAACAGCGTACAATGCTCTTTATAACAGGGGCATTTATTTTATATACTGGCTGGAGGATTGACCAGTTGTGGATTATGTATACCGCTCTTTTTATCATTTTTTCCTCAATTGTTTCACATCGAACATGGACGCATTCTTTAATCGGTACAGCATTATTTGCCGTAGTGGCGTTGGAAATTTCAAGAGCTTATCCGTTGCCTGGTTTATTCGCAACACTTCTATTAGGCTATGTTTCACATTTAGCAGCTGATATGAAAATGCTCCCATCAAATAAAAAAGGGACAAAATGGTTTTATCCATTATGGAAAAAAGAATTTTAAAAAGCCAAACAGGCTTTTTATTTTTTAAAACACTATGTGCAAAATTCAAAATACTTAAGAAAAAGAGATTTAAAAACAATAATAAATGGGAATAAAAATAACAATATTAAAAAGAGGAGGCTTATTTATGTGGACAAAATTTATTTCAAGCATTGGGCTGGAGAGTGTAAAAGTGGATACAATTTTACATGATAAGCAAGCGGCACTTGGAGACACAGTTAAAGGAGAAGTGCTCATACTTGGCAGGCAGACAGAAAAATCAATTGAGAAAGTAAAAGTTCTGCTTTATTTGCAATATGAAGAAGTACATCCGGACAGTGATTTTTCATGGCATGACAAACATTTTGAAGAAGTAACACTAAACGTAGGTCGAAATCTTACAGAGGGAGAAGAGGAACGTATTCCTTTTTCTATAAAGATTCCTGAAGAAGGACCGAAAACAGATGAAAAACATAAATGGATTCTTCAAACACAAGTTGTTATACCGCAGGCTTTTGACCCAAAAGATGAAGATGAACTCATCATTATGTGAAAAGAAGAAGTTTTATTTCACGGCTTTGAAAGGATTGACAATAAAATCATTCTGTTATATATTAATAAAAAATAATTTAATTTGTTATATAACAGAAAGGGAGCGAAATTCATGGATATGTACAAAGAAGCTTATGAACATTATTTGCAGATGTGTAAAAACTACGGAATGGACTGTATTACTTTTTATCATTTCATGCATAACTTAACTGATGACCAGATTCAACAGTACATCATGCAAGCAAATTAATTGAAAGGATGGATAACACCCGTGCTATCTAACGACGAAGATGTCTAAAAACCCCGTCAACTTTTAAAAAAGTGGACGGGGTTTAACTGTATTTATAGAATTTTCATTCTTGCGTGTACCTAGACCATGAAAAAGATCAACTATTTAACTATAACTAACGATTTTCTCATTGAGTGAAGGAAACGGTTTAGTTGTTGGTATCATTATAGAAAAGGAAGTACCTTTTCCTATTTCACTTTCTACTTTAATTTCGCCTCTCATCGCTTTTACAATGCTATAGACAACCATTGTTCCCAGTCCAGTACCTTTTTCTTTCGTTGAAAAGTAAGGTGTTCCTAAACGTTCAATTTGCTCATCGGTCATTCCCGTCCCTGTATCCGTTACAGTAATGACAGCCTTCCCATTCTGCTCTTTTAACCTAATTGTTAATTTCCCTCCGTGTGGCATCGCTTCAACTGCGTTTTTAATAAGGTTGACGAGACATTGGTGCATTTTTTGCTCTTCACCTGCTATGTATACGTTTGTATCTTGGCACAGCTCAATAATATGTACATCATTTAATGTTGCAAATGGTTCTACTATTTTAAGAGTATAAGCAAGTTCCTTTTTTAAATCTAGTATATTTATGTGTTCTAACGTTGGTTTTGCAAAGGTTAGATAATCACTAATTGTAGATTCAGCTTGATCCAAAGCAACTACGGCAGTGTCAATATATCTATTTTTTTCTTTATCTGTAAGATTGGGATCTCTTAACAGCTGAATAAACCCTCTTGTGACAGTAAGTGGATTCCTTACTTCATGAGAAATACTTGCTGCAATATCACTAACTGTTCTTAGCTTTTCCAGCTTGCCAATCTCTTTTGCAAGTATCGCATCTTTCCTTGATTTTTCGTTAAAGAATACAAAGAAGAAAATCCCGATAGATTGTATGATAAGGGATGAAATAAAAAATCCAACGCAATCCAAAGTGAAGTTTGCTGGGTGAAATATAATGGCAACGGTCATACGATAAAATAATCCAAAGAAAGAAGCTAATATGGCAAGATATATTTTTTTTCTGATATTAACCGTTTTGTGAAACATAGGTATGATAAACCATAAGGAAAGAACTAACATCAAATAGATGGTTAAAGATAACTCGATACCTGGAACATCTAAGAAAAAGCGATAGAACAGCAGGATAGATAATAGAAAAACAGCAACTCTATGCCCGCCATATAGTGCTCCAACGATAAAAGGAACTTGTCGGAAATCAAATGTATAACCGGTAGGAAGAGTAATGGAGAATGTCATACATAGAACGATAGAAATCCCGGAGACAAGGGCGATAATAATTTCATTTGTTATTTTATTCGTTCTTCTTTCAATATATTTAAAAAAAATAGAGAAACAAAAATAAACCAAAAAAATAGTTAACAAAATGGTCTGCAGGTTATCCAATATAGTACTCATTGCATTGCTCCTAGCTTTATTGATTTAACACAAAAAATGCCGGAAAAATCACATTGTATGGCACAGTTCTTTCCTTCTATTCTCCTACAAAAAAAAGATGATTTCTACATTTTTCCTTCGACAAATCGAGACAAAATGAGCGAAACCCGATTCTACCCTTACGCTAAAAGAAAGGGGGGTATTGACAGGAACAGTTCAGGAGACATGTAAAAACCCCTTCAATTTGGAGTGACCCCTAAAAGTTAGACACGGTTATTTCATTAGGCA
>NZ_MSFI01000015.1 GCF_001975785.1 Domibacillus epiphyticus
TGACGTTTTTATTGATTTTGTTCAGTTTTCAATGTTCAATTGTTTCGTTTACGACTTTAATATCTTAACCTTTCCGCAAAGTAATGTCAATCACTTTTTTGAAAAAGTTTTATATTTTGTTGTTCTATGTTGCTGACAACGAATATAAATATACCATCGTATTTTGTAAGAAGCAAGAACTTTTTTTGTGTTTCCTAAAGTTTTTTTAAAAACATAAAATCCCCCGGCTAATTACCGGGGGAATCAATTAATCTTTATGTCTCATAAGCGGGAATAACAGTACATCACGAATAGAAGGAGAGTTTGTTAAAAGCATGACAAGACGATCAATTCCTATTCCAAGCCCTCCTGTTGGAGGCATACCATATTCCAGTGCTTCGATGAAATCATCATCCATTTCATGCGCTTCATCATTTCCTTGTTCCCGCTCTTTTAACTGCGATTCGAATCGTTCACGCTGATCTATTGGGTCATTTAGTTCCGTAAATGCATTTGCATGCTCCCGGCCTACGATAAATAGTTCAAAACGATCTGTAAAGCGAGGATCTTCCGGATTTTTCTTTGCAAGTGGAGAAATTTCCACTGGGTGTCCGTATATAAAGGTTGGCTGAATAAGCTTTTCCTCTACTTTTTGTTCGAAAAATTCATTTACAATATGACCATATTGCATTGTTTCTTTGTACTCAATGCCATTTTCTTTTGCGAGTAGACGGGCTTCTTCGTCGCTCATTTCACGCCAAAAGTCCACGCCAGTGAATTCTTTTACAGCATCAACCATGTGAAGACGGCGCCACTCCGGTTTTAATTCAACTGTATGTTCACCATATTCGATTGTCGTTGTACCAATAACATCCTCTGCTACATGAGCAATGACGTTTTCAGTTAGACGCATGATATCTGTGTAATCTGCGTAAGCTTCGTACAGTTCGATCATTGTAAATTCCGGGTTGTGGCGGGTTGACACCCCTTCATTACGGAACACACGGCCGATTTCATATACTTTTTCCATACCGCCCACAATAAGGCGTTTCAAATGAAGTTCGATGGCAATCCGCATGTACAATTCCATGTCTAGTGCATTATGGTGCGTCACAAATGGACGGGCCGCTGCACCTCCTGCGATGGAATGCATCATCGGCGTCTCTACTTCCAAATACCCGTTGTTATCTAGATAACGGCGCATTGATTGGATAATGCGGCTGCGGGCAATAAATGTTTTCTGGCTGTCTGGACTTGTGATGAGATCTAGATAACGCTGTCGATAGCGCTGTTCAATATCTTTCAAGCCATGGTGTTTATCGGGAAGCGGGCGCAGTGCTTTTGTTAAATAAACGTACTCTGTTGCTTTAACAGAAAGCTCTCCTACGTTTGTTTTAAACAGCTTTCCTTTTACACCAATAATGTCACCAAGATCTGTGACTGTAAATAAATCGTATTGATCATCACCAACTGCGTCTTTACGAACGTAAATTTGAATTTGACCGCTCAAATCCTGCACGTGCGCAAACCCTGCTTTTCCTTTTCCACGCTTTGTCATTACACGCCCGGCAATAATCACTTCTGTTTCTTTTGCTTCTAATTCTTCTTTTGAAAACGAATCAAACTCAGCTGTAATATCTGCAGCTGTGTGAGTACGTTCGAAGCGGCCTCCGAACGGATCCAGTCCTTTATCTTTTAAAGACTGCAACTTCTCTCTTCTGACCAATAGCTGGTCATTTAATTCTTCACTCATTTCACGTCACTCCTATAATCAATTAAACCGCCTTAATGGACGCCTCTTTTTCTTCTACCTGATCAACAAATGTATTTAATAGCGTTGCAAGATCTTCCCGCGTTTCACACTCATTAATTTCTTTGCGAACTTTTCCATTTCCTCGGATTCCTTTTAAATACCAAGCGGCATGCTTGCGCATTTCACGTACAGCGACATTTTCGTTTTTCAAATCAATTAAGCGATCTAAATGAAGAAGGCATACGTCAATTTTTTCTCTAGGCGTCGGCTCACCGATCAGTTCCCCCGTTTCAAGATATTGAACAGTCTGGTAAATCATCCAAGGATTCCCTAGAGCGGCACGTCCGATCATTACAGCATCACAGCCTGTTTCATCAAGCATGCGCTTTGCATCTTGAGGTGTTTCAACATCGCCATTTCCAATCAACGGAATGTTAATGGATTGTTTCACTTCTTTGATGATATCCCAGTTAGCGTGCCCTTCGTACATTTGCACGCGTGTACGCCCGTGAAGAGCTACTGCCTGTCCGCCGGCACGTTCAACGGCACGGGCATTTTCAACTGCAAAAACATGGTCTTCGTCCCATCCCATACGCATTTTAACTGTTACCGGTTTATCTACAGCATCAACAACCGCCGATACCATTTCGTAAATTTTGTTCGGATCCAGAAGCCATTTTGCTCCTGCATCACATTTCGTGATTTTTGGCACCGGGCAGCCCATATTAATGTCTATTATATCTGCATTCGTGTTTTTATCAACGAAGCTTGCCGCCTGTACGAGAGATTCTCTTTCACCGCCGAAGATTTGAAGGCTAAGCGGTTTTTCCCGCTCATCGATATAAAGCATATTCATCGTTTTTTCATTTTGAAATACGATTCCTTTGTCACTAACCATTTCCGCACATACCAAGCCGGCACCGAATTCTTTAACTGTCAGACGGAAAGCAGAGTTACATACACCGGCCATCGGTGCGAGCACTACCCGGTTTTTTAATTCAACCGGTCCGATTTTCAACATGAATGATCACCTTTCTGTTTTTGCAAGTACGAAAAAGCGTCCGCCGTTTTCCAAAGCTTGACGCCTTCTCTTCCCTGCACATAGTGTAAACCTGTTTCAGGGATTTCAATCGCTGCATCTATTTCTTCCAGCGGAATGAGCACAAAAGCACGTTCGTTCATCCGTGGGTGAGGAATAATAAGGCTATCTGATTTAATATTGTCGTGATTATACATCAAAATGTCAAGGTCTATTGTCCGAGGGCCCCACCGGATTTCTCTCTTCCGGCCAAGTGTATTTTCAATTTCCAAGCACACTTTAAGCATCTCATGCGGTGTGAAGGATGTGTTTGCTTTCAGTGCAATATTCAAAAAAGGAGGCTGATCGGCATAACCGACCGGGTCTGTTTCATAAATAGAAGAAACCCTTTCAACGTTGATTTCCGTTTTTTTATTAAGCATCTGAACTGCTTCATGCAGGAGGGCTTCACGCTCCCCCATATTTGTTCCAAGCGATAAATACACATAATTATTCATTGACCGCGGCCCCTTGTAATTTCAATTGCGACAAAATCGTAATGGCCGGCAATAGGCGGATCCGGTTTAATGACTTTAACCGTACATGAACGAATTTGCTCGAAGGAATCCAGTAAATTACCGGCTATTCTTTCCGCCAGCGTTTCAACTAGATTAACTGGCTTTCCCTCCATGATACGTTTACAAATCTCATATATCTCCGCATAATTGACTGAATGATCAAGATCATCAGTTTCCCCTGCTTTTTTAAGAGATACATCCACTGTCACATCTGCACGGAAACGCTGTCCAAGCTTATTTTCTTCTGGAAAAACGCCATGATAGCCGTAAAATTCCATCCCCGTTACAAAAATTTTATCCATAAATATGACCCTTTCCGATTAATGCATCCATCATCCTCATCATTCTCGCAATTGGCTTAACATCATGAACACGGACGATATGACAGCCTTTTTGTACACCGAAGCAGCACGTCGCGCCTGTTCCTTCCATCCGCTCCTCTACCGGGACGTTAAGAACATAGTCAATCACCCTCTTGCGTGATGTGCCAAGCAGAACCGGATACCCTAACGCTGCAACATGGTCCAAATGCTGCATCATTTCAATATTTTGATCCATTGTTTTAACAAAGCCGATACCCGGATCGAGAATAATTTGATCATCTGGCACTCCTGCTTTTTTCGCAATCGTAATGCTCTCATGTAAATCGTTTAAGCAGTCCCGCATAAAATGGCTGTAGTCCATGTTGTCGCGATTGTGCATTAAAATAATCGGCACACCCATATTGGCAGCGACTGCTGCAATATCCGGATCTTTTTTTGCTCCCCAAATGTCGTTGATGATGGACGCGCCTGCTTCAACTGCCTTTTGAGCTGTTTCTGCCTTATACGTATCAATGGAAATCGGTACGTCCACGATACGCGCAACGGCTTCAATAATCGGCTGCACCCGGGTGATTTCATCATCGGCGGAAACAGGTATATGTCCTGGACGGGTCGACTCACCACCGATATCAATGATGTGTGCACCATCCTTTACCATTTGGACAGCATGCCGTACAGCTGATTCTGAATCGTTATAATTTCCGCCATCAGAAAACGAATCGGGCGTCGTATTTAAAATGCCCATTACATATGTCTGTTTATGAAAATCCAGTTCAAACCTTCCTGCTTTCATCTTCGCTTATCGCTCCTTTTTTTCATTTTAACATGAAAAAAACAGACTGCACGAAGCAGCCTGTTTTGAATTGTATTAATCAAATTGATAAAGCGGAGTGCTGAGGTAGCGTTCGCCGTTTGATGGAAGAATCGCCAATACTTTTTTGCCTTTGCCGAGTTCTTTTGCGACTTGAACAGCTGCAGCAATCGCCGCACCGGAAGAAATTCCGCCAAGGATTCCTTCTTCACGCGCTACGCGACGAGATGTTTCAAATGCTGTATCGTTATCAATTTGAATTACTTCATCATAAATTTTCGTATCGAGAATGGCCGGAACAAAACCTGCACCAATCCCTTGTATTTTATGAGGTCCTGGTTTACCGCCAGAAAGAACAGGGGAATCTTTCGGCTCGATTGCATAAATTTTTGCATTTGGCCATTTTTCTTTAATCACTTGACCTGCACCTGTAATGGTTCCACCAGTACCGATACCAGATACGAATGCGTCAAGCTGATCAAACTGTTCAGCGATTTCTTTACCTGTTGTGCGGCGGTGAATCTCAGGATTCGCTTCGTTTTCAAATTGCTGCGGCAAGAAGTAGCCATTTGCTTCAGCTAGTTCTTTCGCTTTACGGATTGCTCCACCCATTCCTTCTGGTCCTGGTGTCAATACAAGTTCTGCACCATAAGCGCGAAGCAAATTGCGGCGCTCCATACTCATTGTTTCAGGCATAACGAGAATGGCTTTATATCCTTTAGCGGCTGCAATCATCGCAAGTCCAATCCCTGTGTTTCCGCTTGTCGGTTCAATTAATGTACCGCCTGGCTGCAAGTTTCCTTTTTCTTCTGCTGCTTCGATCATCGCGAGCGCAATCCGGTCTTTAACACTGCTTCCCGGGTTCATGTATTCAAGTTTTACATATACTTCCGCACTATTTTCATCTACTACATTGTTCAATCTTACGACCGGTGTTTGACCGACTAATTCTGCTACTGAATTCGCTACGCGTACCATTAATCACTTACCTCCATTTAAATGCCGAGTATTTTCATTGGTTATATAGAATTTACCAGTCTTTAATTGAAAAGTCAATCTTTTTGATTAATTTCGAGATGAAAAAGAAAAAACCTGCTACTTTTAGCAGGTTTTCCAGAAAATCAAGCTTCTTTTTTCATTTGTTCAAGATCTTCTTTTGAAAAGATGTATTGCTCGTTACAGAAATGACATTGTGTTTCAGCGCCGCCATCTTCGTCTATCATTTCCTGAATTTCATCTTTGCCGAGACTCACAATCGCATTAGCAAAACGTTCTTTTGAGCAGGTGCATTCAAACTGAACAGGCATAGTCTCTAAAAACTTCACATTCTCATCACCGAGGATGTACGTTAAAATTTGCTCTGGTGTCAGTCCCTTTTCAATAAGCTTTGAAATAGGCTCCATATTGGTAATACGTTCTTCCAACGTTGTAATGGTGGCATCATCTGTATTTGGCATAAGTTGAATAATGAATCCCCCTGCTGCCAGAATGGAATTGTCCGGATTAACAAGCACCCCTACACCAACGGACGACGGCACCTGTTCGGAGACAGCAAAATAATAAGTGAAATCTTCTCCAAGTTCACCTGAAACGATTGGTGTCTGGCCGCTGAAGTTTTCACGAAGGCCAAGATCTTTTACAACGGTCAGCATACCGTCTGTTCCAACCGCACGGCGTACATCGAGTTTGCCTTGCTCGTTCAAATCAAAATGCGTCTGTGGATGTGTAATGTACCCACGGACATTGCCTTTTGCGTCGCTGTCGACGAGAATCGGGCCGGCTGGTCCGCCTCCTTCTATTTTCAGCGTTATCTTTTCATTCCCTTTCATCATTGCACCCATCATGACACCCGCTGTCATGGAACGGCCAAGTGCAGCGGAGGCTGTCGGCCATGAAGCATGTCTTCTTTGCGCTTCACCGACTGTTTTTGTTGTATCCACCGCATAAGCCCGGATCTGTCCATTAAACCCTAATGCCTTTACTAAATAATCGCTCACGTTCCTCTTCCTTTCATACGTTTCGTTTGTAAATTAACAAAAGACCTTTCAATGTTAAGTCTGGATCAACGACATCGATCATATCGCATTCTTTTGAAATAAGGGTTGCAAGACCTCCTGTGGCAATGACAGTTGGATTCGAGTTGTTTTCTTTTTTCATTCTGGAGACAATTCCCTCTACCTGGCCGACATATCCATATAATATACCTGCCTGCATGGCAGATACGGTGTTTTTGCCGACGATTGTGTCAGGACGGGCGATTTCGATACGCGGTAGCTTTGAAGCGCGCGTGTAAAGAGCCTCCGTTGAGATCCCAATTCCTGGCGCAATAGCCCCTCCCATGTAGTGTCCGTTTTCGTCGACATAACAATACGTCGTTGCTGTGCCAAAATCTACAATAATGAGAGGACAGCCATATTCATGAATGCCCGCCACCGCATTGACAATGCGATCCGCACCTACTTCGCGAGGATTCTCATATTTAATATTTAAACCCGTTTTGACCCCTGGCCCGACGACAAGCGGCAAAACATGAAAGTATTTTTCACACATCCGTTCAAGTGCTGCCATAATAGGCGGCACAACAGATGAAATGATTACACCTTCAATTTGCTCAAACCCAAGACCATCATGCTGAAATAAATTTTTTATCATCATGCCATATTCATCTTCTGTTTTATTCCGGCTCGTTTCAATCCGCCAATGATGCTTTAGTTCTTCCCCTTCATACACACCAAGCACTGTATTTGTATTCCCCACATCCAGTACAAAGATCAACCTTCTCACCACACCTGTTCGTCTATTTTTTCGTGTTTTATCATACCATACTCCTTGCAAAGGAAGAAAAAAGACGCCCGAAATACACTTTTCGGACGTCTTTTCGTTTATGCTTTTGGTTCTCCTCCATTTGGAGGATTCCTGAGATCATCTCGTACTTCCGTCACATCAGCAGCGTCTTCCGGCAAATTTGTCGTTTCCGTTGCTGGTGTTCCTTCTGTCGCACTAGTTTCGCCAGTTGGAACTGTATTGTCTTTTGACTCTTCTTCACTGTTAGAGTCATAGTTCCGTTCAGGCAGTGTGCCATGATCTGACAAATGTTTAATTTGTGCTGCATCGAGCGTTTCAACTTCAAGAAGGGTATTCGCAATGAGTTCAAGCTTATCGCGATTTTCTGTCAAGATTTGTTTAGCACGAGCATAGCACTCTTTAATAATTGTTTGAATTTCCGTATCAATATCATAGGCAATACGGTCCGAGTAATTTTGTTCGCTGTTAAAATCGCGCCCTAAAAATACTTGCCCTTGAGATTGACCAAATTGTAACGGGCCAAGTTTGTCACTCATTCCAAACTCCGTCACCATGCGGCGGGCAATACCCGTCGCGCGCTGGAAGTCATTGTGAGCGCCCGTTGAAACTTCACCGAAAATAATATCTTCCGCTACACGGCCGCCAAGGAGACCTGTGATTTTATCAAGAAGCTCCGGTTTTGTCATGAAATAACGGTCTTCTCTCGGAAGCATAACCGCATATCCGCCTGCTTGTCCACGTGGAACGATCGTTACTTTATGCACCATGTCAGCTTCATCAAGGACAAGGCCAATAACGGTGTGTCCCGCTTCATGGAATGCAACGATTTTCCGTTCTTTCTTAGAAATAACGCGGCTCTTTTTCGCAGGACCGGCAATTACTCGGTCTGTTGCCTCATCAACGTCAGTCATATCGATTTTTTTCTTATCTCCACGGGCAGCAACCAGTGCCGCTTCGTTTAATAAGTTTTCCAGATCCGCACCCGAGAACCCAGGTGTTCGCTGTGCAATTGCCTTTAAATCTACTGATTCATGGAGAGGTTTGTTGCGTGCGTGTACACGCAAAACCGCTTCACGGCCATTTACATCTGGACGGTCTACCGTTATTTGACGGTCAAAACGTCCCGGACGAAGCAGCGCCGGGTCAAGAATATCTGCGCGGTTGGTCGCCGCAATCATGATAATTCCTTCATTTGCACTGAATCCATCCATTTCAACAAGAAGCTGGTTGAGCGTTTGCTCACGCTCATCATGGCCTCCGCCAAGACCCGCACCGCGCTGACGGCCGACAGCATCTATCTCATCGATGAAAATGATACAAGGTGAGTTTTTCTTAGCATTCTCAAACAAATCACGAACACGGGAAGCACCGACACCGACGAACATCTCCACGAAATCCGAGCCGCTTATGGAGAAGAATGGAACTCCCGCTTCACCTGCAACGGCTTTTGCTAATAATGTTTTACCTGTACCTGGAGGACCTACAAGAAGGACCCCTTTCGGAATGCGGGCACCGAGTTCCGAAAACTTGCGAGGATCTTTCAAAAATTCAACTACCTCAACAAGTTCTTGTTTTTCCTCATCCGCTCCTGCTACATCGTTAAAGCGGACTTTTTTCTTTTCATCATTGTAAAGGCGGGCTTTACTTTTACCGAAGTTCATGACACGGCCGCCACCGCCGCCTTGTGCCTGATTCAGCAAGAAGAAGAAAAAGATAAAAATAATGAGGAATGGGATGATTGTTGTAAAAAATTGCACCCATCCACTTGTTTCTTTAGCCGGAAGAACGTTTACTTCTGCATTTTGAGCCGCTTCATTAATCTGGTTAAGCATTGTATCGTTACCTGTTACATACGTAACAAACACTTCGTTATCTGCTGCACCTTTCAGCTCTCCTCGTATTTCATATACGTTACGCTCCGGCTGTAGTGTAAATTTTTCAACGTCATCTTGTTCGAGATGCGTTATGAACTCTTTATACGTGATATCATTCGTTGCTGCATTATTGTTGTTGAAATAACTGACAACACCAATAATTACAAGAAAAACGAGTAAATAAAATAGGGTATAGCGAAAAATTCTGTTCATCCCTTACCTCCTCCCGAAAAAAACTGACTATATGCAATATTATCATACAAAAAGTTGGTGTTACAACTATTTGAACCTTCATTCAGCCTGTTTAATGAACCCATTTATTCACCTTCAGCTGCCGTATAAATTGACGGTTTTAAAACACCAATATACGGAAGGTTGCGGTAGCGCTCTGCATAATCAAGTCCATAGCCGACAACGAATGCGTCCGGAACTGTAAAGCCAACCATGTCCGCTTTAATCGATGCTTTTCGGCCGGTGGGTTTATCTAGAAGCGTGACAATTTTCACGGATTTAGCTTTCCGGTAATGAAACAGTTCAACCAGATAGCTTAATGTAAGACCGCTATCAATAATATCTTCGATAATTAACACATCACGTCCTTCAACAGATGTGTCCAAATCTTTAACAATTTTCACTTCTCCGGACGAAACCGTTGATTTTCCATAGCTTGACACGTCCATAAAATCAATTTCGAGATGTGTGTCTACACGTTTAATGAGATCGGACATAAATGGCATTGCGCCCTTCAATACGCAGACAAACAGCGGAAAGCGGTCTTTATACTCTTCTGTCAGCTTCTCGCCGAGCTGTTTCACTTTTGCCTGTATTTCTTCTTCAGAAATGAGCACTTCTTCAATATCGTTACGTAACAATAGATTTTCCTCCCAGAATTGGATCATTCCTTTTCATAAATTAACAGCATTGACCCAGAGTGTTCGTGAATCGACTTGCGAATTCCCGGTACCCAGAGCACTGTTCCAGCGGCATCCGTCACGACCGGAAGATGATCCCGAAACGCGAATGGTATCTTTTCGTCAATTAATAAACGGGCCAGCTTTTTTGAACCGCTCATTCCTTTTAATTGAATTTTGTCCCCTTCCAGCCGTGTCCTAATACAGATTGGCCATTGAAGTTGATCTGATTTCAATTGAAAGCATTCTGCTTCGGGCGGACATTCTCCTTCTTTTTTTATCGAAAAAACCCCTCCTGCCGGCCAATTTATACGATCCCCAGGAAAGAGAAAGAATTCCGTTTCCTTTTTCCGGGTATCATCTGCTTGAAAAGAAAACAAACAGTGTTCACCAATTTTTTGAACGATAAGACCGGCTGGAAGGTTCAACTTCGTTGAAGGAGCAGATGATTGAAGCAGCTGCAAAATGTGCTGAATATGTAGAAAAGAAAACGCTGTTTTTCCATGATAAAGATAGTTTAATATTAGTTGAATCACCCTTCTTTGTAAAGGCAAAGGCACTCCTATAAACCGACTGATCTGAAGCGTTACTTTTTCATTCTGCCAAACGGTCAAATGTTCCATTTCCTGCTGCGCAAGCGTCAGTAAAAAATCTTCATCTTCTTTTCTTTCTTCACTAAAACGCTGTACATGAGTGTGGACTCTTTTATTTTCCTGTTTAATGAATGGCAGCACATTATGGCGAAAACGATTCCGGGTGTAATTCAATTTTTGATTGCTTGGATCTTCCCGATACTGGATCATATTTAACTTGCAATAGGAAAGGATTTCTTCTTTCGAAACAATTAAAAACGGGCGGATAATTGACCCTGATGCAAATGGGCGCTTTACTGGAATTCCCGTGTACGAGTGTGCTCCTCTTGTCAGCTGCATAAACACCGTTTCAATTTGGTCATCTGCATGATGTGCAGTCGCAAGTTTATTTGCAGCCAGTTCCCCCATTGCTTCTTCAAAAAAAGTGTAGCGGACGCTGCGTGCTGCTTCTTGTATGCCCCGTCCCGTTCGCACCGATTCATCTCCCGCATCTATTTGCCCCGCTTTAAAAGGAATAACCCTCTCCCGGCAAAATGATTCAACAAATAACAAATCCTCGTATGATTCATATCCACGCAGCATATGATCAACATGAACGGCGCTAATCGTAATACCAAATTTTTCACGATGCTCAAATAAAAAATGAAGCAATGCCATCGAGTCAGAACCTCCTGATACAGCAACCGCCACGTGATCGCCTGATTGAATAAGCTGATTCGATTGGATAAAGTGTTTAATCTGTTCTTCAAAAGCCTGCATAGTTCCCGCTCCGCTTCTCATCGTTTCTTTCAGTGTAACAAAAATAGAACACACACGACGGTTAAAATAATAAACAAAACGGGCCACTTTCGTAATTTTTTCTTTTGTTTTTTTCTTTTCCTTAACGCTTCTCTTCCTGACAAACAAACAAGCAATTCTTTTTTCATTGTCAATGCACAGTCATATTGACCATGTAGTGCGTTTTTTAATATTGGTGCCGCTTTACGGAGAACCAACGAAGAATCAATAATGTCAACAAGACGATCGATCCGGCCCGATACTTCCTGCACTTCATTTTTGTGCACAAGTGCCACTGTTAACACAGTGGCAGCGAATAAATCATAAGACGGTTCAGCTTCTCGTGTCCCTGAATGCCAAGCCGCCCTGTCGTAAAGAGCCGTGTACTCTTTAACGGAACGCCCCAGCTTCGTAATGCCACCCATATCGACAGCTCGAATAAGATGTGCCGATCCCGAAACGATAAAGTTTTCCGGCTTTAAGTCACCCATTATTTTTCCGGATTGATGAAGCGGTGCTAAAAAATCAAGAAGCCGAAGCAAAATAATGAAGCTCCACTCTTTTTTTTTGCTCCTCATAAATGTATGAAGCATCAGTCCGTCAATGTACTCCATAATATAAAAAGGGTAAATCACACCATTTTTTTCTACATCGTCCGCCTCAATAAAAAAAGGTCCGGGAGAAAATCCCCTGACCGGTTCGAGTGATTGCAATGTGTTTGTTTCAGCTGCGACCGCAGAAGAATCGGCAAATTTTAATGCTGCCTGTCCGATTGCCCCCCTCACGAGATAAACGATTCCATTCGCCCCCCGGCCGATTTCTCTTTCCACATGCCACTTATGTCCGGTCCATTTCCCGTATAAGATCTCACCCGGCACGGCTTCATATCGTTTTTTCATCATATTCATCCATTTCAAGAAACGAAGAGAGCGCCTGTCTAATGGCTGGACCTGTCGGGGTAATACCGCCTGATGCAAGCTGCGGAAACGATTCAGCTAATTTTTTTGCATCGGATGTCCAGCTAATTCGCTCTTCTGCCGCACTGTATTTCCCAGGAAATGTCCACAAAGAAAATGAAGAATCTCCACTTCGCGACTGCATAGTAACCGACAGGTCGTACAATGCTTCTTTAACAGCCGGAAGTTTTTTCTTCATGCTGGCGCTTATATCTGTTAATATGAGCAATTTTAATGCCGCTTCTTCGCTAATCTCTTCTACCTTTTCCGCAATTTCGCTTCTTTTTTCAGGAGGCAGAGATTCAACACGAGCATCGTTGTTTAAAATTTCCCGCAGCTCTTGATTTATAATGCTGTAAATCGTACCGGTCATCGCCTGTCTTGTCACATTAACCACTGTTTCTGATAACGATTGAGCCCGTACAATCCGGCTCTCTCCGCCACCGGACCTCGCGATCGCTTCAATTTCCTGAAGCCCTTCTGCCCGGCCGCTGTCATCAACAATACCAATTACATTTACAGTAATGCCGCACTGTAAAGCGTAAGCAGCCATCGCAGCCGGATCTTCTCCAGCATTTGAGCAGCCGTCTGTTAATAAAAGCAGCTGTCTGATCGTCCCCATATTCATGATCGTCTCCGCCTTTCATTGTTTTTCTACATAATCGACGGAAATAAGCAAAATTATACAGCCCGGCGTCTTGTTGGACGTTTTTTCTTTTTCTCAGACGGTTCAACATCATAAACAGGAATTGCGGCCCATTCCGGTAGGTTATGCTCTACACGCGCTACACATAGAGTCATATCATCTTTTATTTGGCCAGACTGTGTGCGAATCACTTCCTCCATTAATAAGTCAGCAAACTGCTGCGGATCATTCGTTTCGATCGATTTAATTTTTCGCTTCATCCACATATCCGCATTTTCAATAAAATCAGGACCTTCAAAAACCCCGTCACTCATCATGATCAGTAAGTCACCGGATTTCAGCTGTTCATGGACCGTTTCCACTTCGAATTGCTGCAAGATGCCAATTGGTATATTGCCTGCCTCTACTTTAAGTACTTGATCGCCGCGCTTAATAAAACTTGGGGATGATGCAACCTTTAAAAAGACCGTTCTCGCATCCTGCAAATCAATAATAGCTAAATCGAGCGTTGAAAAGACCTCATCGGTTGTCCGCAATGATAAAATGGAATTAATTGATTTTACTGCTACTTTTTCTTCAATGCCAGACTGCAATATTTGCTTTAATAAACTGATTGTGGCGCTGCTTTCTTCGTGCGCCCGATTTCCGTTACCCATTCCATCGCTAATCGCAAGCGCAAATTTACCGATTCCAATTTCAATCGCTGAATACGAATCACCTGATACGAGTCCACCCCCTTTGGCCGCATGAGCTAGACCTGTCACCACACGGAATGCTTTTGCGGATCGAAATACGCTTCTTACACCAGAGCCGTCCTCCTGTTCACGGACAACGATGATATATTCATCCAATAAATCGGATAAAATCGGTGCAATGATCTTTTCACTTTCGCCGTGCCCTTTTGAATATGGGATCGTCATTTCGATATCAATCGCGCCTTTTTGAACACTAAATACGTCAATATCGGTAATTTCCATTCCAAATGATTCGATCGCAGACGTTATCTTTTCTTCCTGTGTACAATGTGTTGCTTCTTCACGCTGCATTTCCTTAGCAAAATCTCTCATCACTTTGGACACGCCTTCTAGCTGATCCGCCACAATTTTCCGGCTATCCCGCATTTGCTGTTTTAACTTTTTATTCGCACGGTAGTATGTCAGCTGTGAGCGGATCTCTTCTTCCACACGGTTTGGACGGAAACATCGGCTCTCAAGCTCTTTTGAAAGTTTTGGAGACAAGAACTCCTTTCCTGCATCGGCTTCCTCCAGCACATTTTTCATTAGCTCATACGTTTCTTCAAATTGATATGCCCAGCACTGTTCTTTTTTGAAGCACGTTTGACACGTTTTTGCCGTAATGCCGCTTAAAAACAAATCAATCTCTCGTTCTTCTCCTTCCTGCCTGTGCTCTGACTGCGAAAAACTGTGTGCTAAGGCATCAAATAAATCTGAAAACTGATCCATCCTGTCTGCGGTTACATCTCTTATTTTTCTCAAATACCTCTGTTGTTCAATCGAATGTTCCGCCGTTCCAGGGATTAATTTTGACACATGGTCTGTCCACGTTTTTGGCGTCATAAATAATAATAGTGCCGCTGCGGCTGATTCATAAAAAGCCGTCATATTCGTTACATTTCCTTCCCCGTAAAAGCCGGCCAGCACAGTAGCAGCCATTAACCCGGAAACCGCTCCGCCCCGTTTCCATTCTTTAAATAAGCCGCCTAGAAGCCCTGCAAAGGCAAGAATACTCATTTCATGAAAATCATTGATCCCGGCTAAACTTAAAATAAGCCCGCTCACAACACCGGCTGCTGATCCAAACGCCGCACCGGATAAGAAAGAAATGGTTGTGACAAGATACCTGGCTGCAATATGATCTGCCGCAAGACCGCCTATTGACCATCCAACCAATCCAGTCGCCGCTGATGCGAATACAATAAGGATTCCGATCCATTCTTCTGTTTTTAACGTGCGAATTCGTCCAGACAAGGATAAAAACGGGATACATTGCATAAAGATAAGTGTCAGCACGAATGCAAGTGATGCTTCCACAGCAGCCAGAACAAGATCATACGCTGGCAAAAATTCCTGACCATTAACCATATAGGCAAAAACACTTTTTACGGCAAGAGTCGTGAAAAAGACAAAAAACGGAATGGGTGCTGTTTCTCCTTTATGAAGAGATTTAAATATGCGGTGTAAAACAAGGAAACAAAGTAAAACCATGAAGGTGCTGGCCACATTCAGCGCTGAAACTGAAAATGCCCCTGCGAGAACTGACACAAACACCCGTGGAGCCATATCTTTTCTCATAACAAAAACAGCCGCGAAAAAAGAAAGGGCAAATGGAGATAGCTGCGAAAGCAATAAAGCCCGTCCAAATAAAAAGCCCGCCGGAAACAATATCCAGCCGCGATCAAGTAAATAAAAAGCTGTTTTCCCCGCCAACCCGCTGCTCCATTTCCGGTCGAGAACTACTTTTCCTGTCACCCCGTGCTCTGCTTTTTGCAACTCAACCCACTCCCCTTTTTATTATTACGATGAAGTATAAAAGAAAGCGGCTTCAAACTTTGTCAAACGAAGGAAATTTTCCCAAAAAATCGTTCGACAAAATTACATCATTTATAAAAAATAATGTTGACATTTCATTCGCCTGCAGTTATTATATTCATTGTGCTGTAAGAGAAAGCGCGTTATTTGGCGGTGTAGCTCAGCTGGCTAGAGCGTACGGTTCATACCCGTGAGGTCGGGGGTTCGATCCCCTCCGCCGCTATAATGGTTGGCTGTAACGACTGTTTAGTTGTTTATAACACGAGAAGCTGTTCGTTGAAGCAGATAATAATAATAAGGCCCCTTGGTCAAGCGGTTAAGACACCGCCCTTTCACGGCGGTAACACGGGTTCGAATCCCGTAGGGGTCATCTCAAAAAGGATCGGCGAGCATAGCTCGCTGATCCTTTTTTCTTTTAATTTAATGTAAAAAAGTCGTACCCGATCCCTGGATTTTCATTTAATTTAATAATCGGTCCTTGAAAAGGAGACATTTTGTCATCGTTGTCCTCCAACCATAACGGTGCATCAAGATCAATTTTTACAATGTTCGGATGAGCACAGGCTAGATGGGCAGCCGCCAAAACACCCGGGACGCTTTCCATCATGCTTCCCATCATACACGGTATTCCACCGGCTTCCGCTATATCGGCAATTTGCATGGCGCGGACAATTCCCCCCGTTTTCATTAGCTTAATGTTTAACAAATCCACCGCCTTCTTTTGAATTAATTCCAGCGCCTGATCGGGGGAAAATACACTTTCATCAGCCATAATTGGTGTATACACTTGATCTGTCACATATTTTAATGAATCTATATCGCCTGCTGGAACAGGCTGTTCGATTAGTTCAATTTGTAAACAAGCATCTTCCCATCCGTTAATAATTTTTACCGCTTCTTTTTTACCCCAGCCTTGATTAGCGTCTATGCGAATTTGAATAGATGGCCCAACCGCCTCACGTATCGCTTTTATTCTTTCAACATCTTTCCGTCCATCAATCCCAGCTTTTATTTTCAGTGTTTTAAACCCTTTTTCAACACCTGCCAAAGAATCTTCAACCATTGTCTCCGTCTCATTAATGCTGATTGTCAAATCATTTTCAAGAACATTGGTTTCCCCTCCTAGCACCTGATAAAGAGGAAGTCCCAAAAGCTTAGAATACGTATCGAACAACGCCAATTCAAAACCTGCTTTTGCACTTGTATTGCCGATGCATGATGATTGAACGGCTCTTGAAAGACTCGATATTTGTAAAATATTTCTCCCTATGAACCTTGGGATAAGAATATTTTTCACTATCGATTCCATGCTTTGAATCGTTTCCCCTGTGATGACGGCAGCCGGCGATGCTGTACCAATTCCAAACATCCCGTTTTCTAGTTCTATGCGCATCATAACGATTTCAATATCATTCACTGCCCTCAATGCAGTCACGAACGGTTTTTTTAACTTCAAGCGCCGTTTTTTTACCTCTACTCTCGTTATTTTCAATCATATCCCTCCATCAAAAACAGGATGATGATTTACAATATCGCTTTACTCTTCTCCATAGAACCCCAATTTTGATTCTTTTACTTCAACCTTTACTATAATAGATAATTATTAAACACATAAAAAAATGGACCTGAATGTAACTATTCAGATCCATTGAAAAATTCTAATTATATATCGACAGGCAGCAACGTTAGCCTCGTCTTCCGCCTCTTCCTCCGCGGCGAGAGTCCGTTTGACGCTTTAACGTTGAAATGCGTTCTTCGCTGTCTTTCAAGAAACGGGCCATTTTCGACTCAAAGTTCTCGACTGGCGGTTGTCCACCACCACGCGGTCCTTTTTGACGGAAATCACCCTGGCGTTGTGGACGCGGACGATATTGCGTTTGCGGCGCCGGATTATCTTTTGCTTTACGAATGGATAAACCGATTTTACCGTCTTTCTCAACATTCAATACTTTTACTTCCACTTCATCGCCGACAGTCAGGTGATCATTAATGTCTTTGACATAATTATCCGCCACTTCACTAATGTGAACGAGACCAGTCGAACCTCCCGGCAATTCAACGAACGCACCAAACTTTGTAATGCCGGTTACTTTACCCTGTAACTTGCTGCCCACTTCGATTGACATAAAAAAATTGTTCCTCCTTAAAATTGTTCGAACTTTACTTAATATTATAGTACGTAAAAAAAGAGTGTCAATAAGACACTGCTTTCTTACTCTTTCACTTGCTGCTCTTTTTGATCCGATTCAGGAATATTAAAGATAATTTCCCCTTCTTCAGACAGAAAATAGTCTTTCCGGGCAAGATCCGCAATATACTCGTCGTCCTTTAGCCGTTCCAGTTCTTCTTCCGATTGTTTTTCCTGCTTTTCCAGTTCAGCCAGCTGCTGTTTTGCTTCAGCAAGTTTTTCCTCTTTTGCTTCTAGACTCGTAGATTGTGTTGCAACAGCGGACATCATCGCACCAAGAACAATAAGTGCGATCACCCCAAACGCTGTCAATCTCCGCATGAGTTTTCTTTTTTGCCGTAATTGAAACATTGATTTTTTTTCTTGAGTCGATATGAACGCGTTTTTCAACGATGACACTTTTTCCCGGTTCAATCCGCGCATCGGAGTTCCTCCAACATTTATTTTTTCAAACGGCCAATTGCCGCCAACGGTCGTAATAAGATGGTCTTTACTATCCATAATAATAGAAAATGACTCATTCTGACAAGGGAAACCACAATTTTTGCTAAGAAACGAACAGGTGCGATAATAAAAATAGATACGATTGTTTTAATCATTGTTACAACTAATCCAAATAAGAAAAAAACAGCTTGAATAACAGGAAGAAAAATACGCCTGAAGAAAAGGAAATAAACAACTAAACCAAACAACAAAAATAGAAAGAATTGGAGCCTTACTTGTCCTGAATTGACGTGATACAAGGCGGTAAATAACGAAATCGCATAACCGGTCCAGAATAGACTATCGCTGAAAAAAAGCAGATAGATCTTTTTGGGTCTGATCCGACGGTACACATCAAGCAGCATTCCAAAACAAATACCCATTGCAGCCATCAAAAGTGCTGTTTGGACTTGTGTATCGAGATTCATTTTGACCGTTTGAAAAATGATTTCCCCGCACTGCTGTCCACATACAAAAACGAACTGATCCGGCCTTCAATTGCTGCTTTTTTATTAACGGTATCAAAATGCTTCATTTTTAGCCCGCTGCCGCGCACCTTTAATTTTCCCATCACTGTCTGCAGCAAAAATTCCGAACTGTCAAATCGCTCCACCTGCTGAACCCCCGTTAGTTCAACGGTTTTCCGTCCTGCCATACTCACTGTATGCTCCTGCTTCATATCCACATTGTTCATCCCCTTCCGTGTTGTTCCTATCTAAAACAATATGCAATCATCGTCGGTATTATGAAAAAAGCATTCGCTCTGTAGCGAATGCGAAAATGGGGTTTTTGTCTTTTTGTTTTAGCTTTATTAGCTGCTTCTTGATTGTAGCGGCACAATATCTTGATTGCTAATTCGGTATAAAAAAACGGCTGTCGACTTGGCCGACAGCCTGATGTATTCGCTCTGTAGCATGCTTTCTATTTTACTCGGATAGCTGTTCTTCTTTTAACACTTCATACATGCCTGCTGCTTCTTCTTTTTTCGTTGTATCAAGCAGCCTTTCTACGCGGACCGTCATAATACGGCGGCCGAGGCGGATTGTCAGTTCATCACCAAGCTTTACATTTGAACTTGCTTTCCCTTCTATTCCGTTAATTAAAATCCGGCCCTGGTCAGCCACTTCTTTTGCCAGTGTGCGGCGTTTAATAATACGTGATACTTTTAAAAATTTATCCAGTCTCATGTTCGTCTCTCCTCTTTTTTCGCTTCATTCCACAATGAATCAAGCTCGTCCAGTGTATATGCCGAATACGGTCTGCCGCTTTCTATTACACGGTCCTCTATAAATTCAAAACGGCGCCGAAACTTACTATTGACAGAAGTAAGAGATTCTTCTGGGTGAATATCGTAGAAACGCGCCACATTAATAAGTGAAAATAGGAGATCACCAAATTCTTCATTCATACGGGAAGCGTCACCCGCTTCTGTTTCTGCGAGAAACTCCGCCCATTCCTCTTTTACTTTTTCAATTGCACCTGCAGCTGAGTCCCAATCAAACCCTGCCTTCGCTGCTTTTTTCTGAATTTCATACGCCGAAATCAATGCCGGCAGTCCTTTCGAAATCCCATCGAGCCAGCGTTCCTGTATATTCCCTTTTTCCTCTGCTTTTATGGCCTGCCAGTTCGCTTTCACGTCATCGATTGTTTCTGCACTTGCATCGCCAAAGACATGCGGATGACGGCGGACCATTTTCGATGAGATAGATTGAATAACATCTTCAATGGTAAACATGCCTTCATCCTCGCCAATTTGTGCATGCAGCAGCACCTGGAGAAGCACATCACCCAGTTCTCCGACCATCGCATCGTCATCTTCTTCATCAATGGTCTCAAAAAGTTCGTATGTTTCTTCAATTAAATATTTTTTCAGTGAGGAGTGTGTCTGTTTCAAATCCCATGGACACCCTCCATCCGGGTCTCGCAGACGTGCGATAATGCTGCGCACGACCGAAAATTCCCGGTACGTATCTTCCTCTTTTTTAATTGGGGGTACGTACACGCTCGTTAAATTATTAAGTGACACGGCATGGTCAAGTTCATAAAGCGGAACAGTTTTCTGAACTTCATTTTCACTTCCAGCTGCGGTTACGATTGTCACTTCATGTTCATCCGGATACTTTTCCATCAGCGTCAGCTTCACATCAGACGCTACAAAAGAGTCGTACACCTGCGCGATAATGACATGACCGAAAATGTGAATGTGATCACGGTGCAACGCTGTCCCATCGAGCAATTGAAAGCCGTCTGCAGGATCAATTTCAATACTGGCAAACAGCGCATCCAGAAAACTGTGACCTCCGGCAATAACGACATCGACTTCACCCGTACGCTTTCGTTCAAGCAGCAGCTGGACGGTCTTTTCTGCAGCCATCGGATGACCAGGGACTGCGTATAAAATGGGTTCAACTGCCGATTTTTCAATGAGCTGTTCAACAATTTCATCATATACATCCTCAAAGCGGTCATGACGCTCATACACATCGTCAAAGCTTTCAAAATGAACCCCTTCTGATTGTAAGACGGATACAACTGGATGCTCCTTCGTTCTTAGCCATACTGTATTTGATTCTTTTAAGAGACGGTATACACCAAGCGGCATTTGTTCTAGGTCAGCCGCGCCAAGTCCAACAATTGTAATTTTTCTCGTCATTGCATGTCACATCCTCATATTGCGTTTCGCAGTCCAATGGATGATTTTCGATCCAAATGGCAAAATTCGCAGTTCATCTTCATTTAATACTTCCCATTTTACCATGAAAAAGAAAAACAGACAGGCTCCGAACAGCGTCCCGCCAATGGCAATTACTCCATTCATCACACGCCCAGCCTCTTCTGGCAGTAGTAATCGAACAGCAAAGAAAATAACACCTGCCATAACAATGGAGACCATGGACGTTTTGAATATAAACTTCCCGGTAAACAGCGGCTCTTTTTGATGTTTTTTTAACATGACCGACAAAAACAGCACACCAGCGAGCAAAGAGACCACTGTGGAAATGGATGCACCGTATAAGCCATATATAGGAATAAACAAAGCATTCATTGTCCATTTAAAAACAAGGGCTATCGCTGTGCCTGCTGCCGGAATCCAGTCATTGCCGATCCCCTGGAATATAGCACTCATCGTTGACATAATCGAATAAAAAAAGATGGATACCGCGAATATAGCTAATACTCCTGAACCATCCTTTGTTTCAAATAACATCATGTTAAGCGGTGCCATTAAAGACACCAGACCACTTGAAGCTGCAAGACCGAGTGAAAAACTGATTCGGAGTGCCATCTGGCTGTACAAGGAAACTTCGGGATTATCTTTTTCTTTTGCCGCTTTCGATAGGAGCGGCACGACCGTTAACGCAATGGAAACCGCAGCCACAACTCCGAGTTGAAGCAGCGGCTGTCCGCGGTCATAAATCCCTTTCCATTCTTTTGCTGCATCATCAGGTATGCCTGATGTTACGAGCCCTATGTATAACTGAAACGAATCAGCAAGCTGAAGCAGCACGAGTGTTAAGGAAGAAAAACAAATAGCACTGCCTCTAATCAGAATTATTTTCATTACGTTACGATCTACTTGAAACGGGATGAACATTTTCTTTTTCCTGCTAAACAACCACATGACAATAATTGACGCTATCATGCCAAGCAATGAACCTGCAACTGCACCAAACCCGGCCTCATAGAGAGACCGGCCAGAAAAAACAATGTACAGCGAAAATAATAAAATACAGGCTACGCGAGTGGATTGTTCAGCTATTTGCGATGACGCAGTCGGGATCATTTCTTCCTCACCCTGAAATGCACCGCGCCAGACCGTTATATACGGCATTGCTAAAAAGAAAAAAGCACTTAACTGAATAAGCGGTTCCAGCTGTTCATCCCCCATCGCCGCTGCGATCCAATTGGCGGAAAAAAATAAAAAGAAGAACGAAATAATCCCCATTATACTAATCATAAAAAAAGCTGTCTGGATCTGTGTGCGTTTTGTCTTTTCATCCGCACCTGCAACTAGACGTGAAATGACAACCGGAAAGCCTGCTCCAGCAAGACCTGCTGCAATGCCGTAAAACGGATATACTTGCTGGTAAATGTAGAAGCCTGTATCCCCAACTATATTTTGAAAAGGCACACGGTACACTGCGCTTAATATTTTTACAAATAATGCCGCAATGGTTAACAGCGCCGCACCTTTTATGAATGATCTCTTTCCCTCCATGCGACCACCTCTGTCACTACTTTACTCATTTATTCCATGTTTGCAAAGAAAAACCCGGCTCCACAGCCGGGAGTCCGGGTTAACGCTCCATTTGTCTGCCAAAAAAAGCGGCAGCGACAAAAACAGCCTTTTGTTCTGCTTCTCCTGCAATTCGTTCTTCTGAGAATAGAACAACCGCACCGATTGCGTCACCTGCTGCAATAATCGGTGCAATAAAGTATGATTTAGCCTCCACAGCACGGCCATCGACAAATTCTACTTCACGTGCGCTGCTATCTTCAGCGGATCTCCGCTCTTGAATAACAGCCTCGACAATTTGACCGATTTTACGTTCGACGAAATCCTTCTTTTTCACACCGGCAGCAGAGACAACTGTATCACGATCACAAATTAATATTGAATAATTCAGACTGTCAAACAGCGCTTCCGCATACTCCTGTGAAAAATCACCGAGCTCAGTAAACGGTGAATATTTTTTCAATATGACTTCTCCGTCACGGTCCACAAAAATCTCCAGCGGATCTCCTTCACGAATGCGGAGGGTGCGGCGTATTTCTTTCGGAATGACCACGCGGCCAAGATCATCAATACGGCGAACAATTCCTGTAGCTTTCATGTTTCAGATGCCTCTCTTTCACCATAAAAAATATCGAAACCTTTTACTATGGTGTTAGTATCTTTCAATGGAAGCATTCTATACATGTAGTTACGCTTGTTTTTTTGCGGTCCCGAGCTCACTGATCAATTCATACGCAGCATTAAACCAGCCTTGTTCCGGCGCTTTTTTAATATCGATCGTAATTTTTAGTTTTTGATCTTCCATGCCGAGTCCGCACATACGGCCATACTTGTTGCAAATAGCCACTACTTTCGAGCCATTGATTTCATTCGTTCCCTCGGTGCTCATTAAAATGATTACCTGATCTTTTAACTGTTTCATTGATTCGAGCTTTGTTTTCACTGCATGTACTTTTAATTCAGCTACTTTAAATAAGTCCGCCACTTGAGGAGGATAGTCACCGAAACGATCCGTCATTTCTTCTTTCAGTTCCGCAATTTCATCAAATGAATCGGCCGAACGGAATCGCTTGTACATATCGATTTTTTGCGCACTGTCCGCAATGTACGAATCAGGGATGTAGGCATCTAATGACACATCCACTTCAAATGATGGAGATGTCTCCTTCGTATCTCCGCCACGTTTTTGCTCAATTGCTTCTTTCAGCATTTGTGAATATAGATCGAATCCAACCGAATCTATAAACCCATGCTGTTGGGCACCAAGCAAGTTTCCTGCCCCGCGAATCGACAAGTCGCGCATCGCAATTTTAAAACCAGACCCGAGTTCTGTGAATTCTTTAATAGACTGGAGCCGTTTTTCCGCCGGTTCCGATAGTACTTTGTCTTTTCGGTACATAAAATACGAATACGCCACGCGATTGGAACGTCCAACGCGTCCGCGTATTTGATAGAGCTGGGAAAGACCCATCCGATCCGCATCATGCACAATAAGCGTGTTAACGTTCGGGATATCCACGCCTGTTTCAATAATGGTCGTTGTGACCAGAACATCAAATTCTCCTTCTAAAAAGCCAAGAATGACCGCTTCTAGTTCTGTTTCTGTCATCTGTCCATGTGCATACGTAACGCGTGCATCCGGCACAAGCATCGATATTTCATCGGCACGGCGTTCAATATCCTCGACCCGATTATATAAGTAGAACACCTGACCCCCACGTGCGATTTCCCGTTCTGCTGCTTCACGAACAAGACCCAGATTATGTTCAACGACATACGTCTGTACCGGAAAACGGTTTTCCGGCGGCGTTTCAATGACCGATAAGTCACGTACACCGAGCATCGACATATGAAGTGTCCGGGGTATCGGTGTCGCCGTTAATGTTAAAACATCAACATTTGTTTTCAGCCGTTTAATTTTTTCTTTATGCGTTACACCGAACCGTTGCTCCTCATCGACGATAAGCAAGCCGAGATCATGATACTGAACATCTTTTGATAAGAGACGGTGTGTGCCAATGACAATATCAACTGTCCCTGCCTTCAATCCCTTCAACGTTTCCGTTTGTTGCTTTCGGGTCCGGAAGCGGCTTAAAAGCCCGACTTTTACAGGAAAGTCCTGCAGGCGTTCTTTTAACGTTTCATAATGCTGCTGAGCCAGAATCGTAGTCGGGACTAGAATTGCAACTTGCTTTCCATCCGCTGTTGCTTTAAATGCAGCGCGGATTGCGACTTCTGTTTTGCCGTAGCCAACGTCGCCGCATAGAAGGCGGTCCATTGGCTGTTCTCGTTCCATATCGTGTTTAATTTCTTGAATAGAACGAAGCTGATCCTCCGTTTCCTCATATGGAAATGCAGATTCAAATTCACGCTGCATATCACCATCGGGTGAAAAAGCATATCCCCTTGCCGCTTCACGCTCGGCATACAACTTTAATAAGTCATCGGCAATGTCTTGCACAGAAGACTCGACTTTCTTTTTCACCCGTTTCCATTCACTGCCGCCGAGTTTATATATTTTCGGTTCTTTTCCTTCCGAACCGACATATTTTTGAACGAGTTCAATTTGCTCTACCGGGACAAATAATTCATCGGTCCCCTGGTACTTGATCTTTAAATAATCTTTATGAATACCGTTAATCTCGAGTGTTTCAATGCCGAGATACTTCCCGATTCCATGATTAACGTGAACAACATAATCACCTGTTTTTAGCTCGGAATAGCTTTTAATACGCTCAGCATTTGATAGTTTCTGGCGCCTTTTGCTTTTCGGAGCTTTTTTATTAAACAATTCCTGCTCCGTAATGACGGCGAGTTTTAAAAGCGGAAATTCAAACCCGGATGTTAATGCACCAGGTCCAGTCTGGACAACACCTTCAATGACCTCATTCCGATCTTTTATCATGGTTGCTTCCATGCCGTAGTCATCGAGCGTTGCTTTTATTTTTTCAACGCGTTCCATTGTTTCACCTAAAAACAAAACGGTTGTGCCGGATTTTTTCCATCGATCGATCTCGGCTTCAAGTACATTCATCTGTCCATGGAAATTTTGCATTGGGCGAGCAGAAAAATTGACGATGTTTTCCGGCTTGCCGCCAGCAGTTTGGCGCATAAAGAGCGATAAATAAACAGACGTCTGACGGACTGACTGCACTGCTTCCTGCAGCGAATAGGCGAGTTTCAATCCATGCACTGCTTTTCCCTCTTCAATAAGTGCTGTATACCATTCTGCTTCTTCTTTCTCAAGCGACTCGCTTATTTCTTTAATACGGCTCATTTCATCAAAAAAGATCACGCCATCTTCCGGTAAATAAGATGTTACAACAGCCGTCTCGTTATACAGCAAAGATGTATATTTACCGATTTCATTAATGCGGACCCCTTCTTTTAACTTTTCAATATCGGCTCCAATGTACGTATTGAGATGCTTTTTCACTTCCGGACTGCCGATTTTTTTTACTGTGTCAGCCAGTGACTGTTCAAGACGGCCGGCAAGTGCTGCAAGTTCTTTTGTCGATGCCGGCATTTCCTCAGCCGGACCAATTAATACGGTTTTCATGCTGTCAATGGAACGCTGAGTATCGAGTGCAAATGTCCGAATGGAATCAATTTCTGTATCAAACAATTCAATACGGATCGGATGTTCAAAGGTTAGGGGATAAATATCTACAATGCCTCCCCGAATGCTGAACTCGCCTGGTGCATAAACCATATCAGCCCGTTCATAGCCCATTTCCACAAGCTCTTGCTTGAGGGATGCAAGATCAACATCTTCACCTACTTCAAACGTTTTTTGAAGTCGCTTCCACGTCTCTTTCGCCGGAAGCAGTTTTTTAAGACCCGCAGCTGGAACGATATAAATGCCTGTACCATCCAAAACGAGATGATTCAGCATGTCAATTCGCTGCGCCCTTAGTTCAGGACTCGAAATACTAATTTCGGCAGCAATTAATTCATTCGCGGCGTATAAATAAACGTCATCTTCAGACGTAAATTGGGTCAGGTCATCATATAGCTTTTGCGCCTGAAGCATATTGTATGTGACAATCATGACCGGCTTTTTCAGTTTTCGGTACGCGGCAGCCGCAAAAACCGCCCGCAGCGAGCCAGACAGCCCGGCAGCAAGCTGTTCTCTCATGCCTGCTTCCATCCCGTTTATCACCGACTGCGCTTCTTCATTTTTCAAAAATAGTTCAAGTAAATTGTTCATAGTTGGGACCCCCTCTCTATCCAAAACAGAAAAACGCTTTGGAGCATACGCCCAAAGCTTTTTTATTGCCATTACTCATTGATTGAATTGATTCATTACATCTATAAACGTGTGATCGATGGCATTCAAACAGGCAGCAGCGCTTTTTTTTACCGCTTCGTTCATCAAATTTCGTTCATCATCGCTGAATCTGCCCAGCACATAATCAACTATTTTAACAGGACCGTCCGGACGGCCAATTCCAACGCGCACCCGTTTAAACTGGTCTGTACCAAGATGTTCGATTGTTGATTTAATGCCATTATGGCCACCAGCGCTCCCTTTTTGACGAAGCCGTATTTTTCCGTGCGGCAAATCAAGATCGTCGTAGACAACCATAACATCATCTGTATCGATGTTGTAGTAGCGCATCACTTCGCCGATGCTTTCCCCTGATAAATTCATATATGTTAACGGCTTTAATAAAATGACTTTTTCCGTTCCTTTTCTTGCAATGGCATACACACCTTTATGTTTTGCTTCAGACAACTCAACACCAAGTTGGTCTGCCAGTTCATCGATTACATCGAAGCCGATATTATGCCGTGTTCCTGCATATTTTATGCCGGGATTGCCCAGGCCTACGATTAATTTCATACGCATCTGCACCTCAATTTTTACAGTTATATTTAGTATACATGAGCGCATGAAAAAAGAACAGGCGGAGTGCTCCGCCTGTTCTTCACAACGTTTTATTCTTTTTCCTCGGTCTCATTCCCACCCTGTTGTGCTTCATCAGCGGCATCTCCACCTTCTTCACCTGTATCTTCTTCGACTTTTTGTGGTGGAAGGACGGAAACAATTGTTTCATCATCTTCATTTTCAATTACATAATCGAATTTACCGCGGATATCACCGACGGAAATAGAATCTCCGATTGCAAGTTCCGTCACATCTACTGTAATGCTTTCAGGAAATTCAGATACTTTAGCTGTTACGTTCAATTCGAATAACGGCTGCTGAATAACACCGCCTTCTTTAGAACCAACGGATTCACCTTCTAAATCTACCCGTACTTGCGATGTGATTTCAGATGATTTATCGACCGCAAGAAAGTCTGCATGAACGATATGTCCTTTAATCGGGTCCTGTTGATACTCCTGCAAAATAACATCGTGCTTATGATCTCCCAGGTTAAGGGTAATCATACCATTTCGTCCGACTTCACGAATCACTTTAATAAACTGACTTTCTTCTAATGTTACAGGCTCAGATTCAACGCCTTTCCCATATATTACGGCCGGGAATGCCCCCGCTGTACGAATTTCTGTTAGCGCAGCTCTTGTGAAGGAATTGCGTTTTTTAGCTTCTAACGTTTTACTCATAACTGATCGTCACCTTCCTGATATTAAATCGTTCGTCTTATGTGTATATGATTGTTTATTCCCTAGAAGAACAATTTATAAACATAAAAAGGAAAAACACAAAAAAACCGGCTCTAGTTATAGAACCGGTTCTATTATTAATCAAATAACGTACTGACAGACTGCTCTTCGTGAACGCGGATAATTGCTTCACCAAGGAGCGGTGCGACTGATAACTCAACCACTTTATCTGTTTTCTTCTCAGATGGAAGCGCGATGGAATTCGTGACAACAAGTTCTTTAATGTTAGAATTGCCAATCCGTTCCATGGCAGGACCTGATAAGACAGGATGCGTACAGCACGCATATACTTCTTTCGCACCACTTTCAGAAATAGCTTTTGCCGCTAATGTTATCGTTCCGGCAGTATCGATAATGTCATCGATTAAAATAGCGATTTTCCCCTCTACATTCCCAACGATATTCATTACTTCGGAAACATTCGGGCGCGGACGGCGTTTATCGATGATCGCAATCGGTGCTTTTAAGCGATCTGCAAGTTTACGTGCACGTGTTACACCGCCATGATCAGGTGATACGATAACGATTTCTTCTTTATTAAAGCCTTTCGCCTGAAAATATTCACCTAAAATCGGTACACCCATCAGGTGATCGATTGGAACGTCAAAAAATCCTTGAATTTGCGGTGCATGGAGATCAAGTGTAATTAAACGGGTGGTTCCCGCCTTTTCAAGCAAATTCGCAACAAGCTTAGCTGTAATTGGCTCGCGGGCACGGGCTTTACGGTCCTGACGAGCATATCCATAGTATGGAATGACAACGTTAATCGTTTTAGCAGACGCTCGTTTCAACGCATCAATCATAATGAGCAATTCCATTAAATGTTCATTTACCGGACCACTTGTAGACTGAACAATATATACATCACAACCACGGATACTTTCTTCAATATTAATTTGCACTTCACCATCACTGAAACGAGTGACGGAACATTTACCAAGTTCCACACCGATAAATTCAGCAATTTGCTGTGCCAGCCCCGGGTTGGAATTCAAAGAAAAGATTTTTAAATTTGGATCTAAATACTGGTTGCTCATGATGACCTCCACTGTCATTTTTTAATTCTTATTTGGAAAGATTTTTTGTACGTAGTTTTCTTTATTCACCTGACGCGCTCGTGCAATTGCAAGGGCATCTTCCGGCACTTCAGCTGTGATGGTCGAGCCTGCTGCCACATATGATCCCTTTTTGATTGTTACAGGTGCAACAAGGTTTGAATTGCATCCAATAAACACGCCATCTTCAATTTTTGTCAAATATTTATTTTCCCCATCATAATTGACTGTAATAGAGCCGCAGCCGATGTTCACATCGCTGCCAATTTCCGCGTCACCGATATAGCTTAAATGAGATGCTTTACTTCCTTTACCAAATACAGCATTTTTAATTTCAACGAAATTACCCACTTTTACTTCATCATGAATGGTTGAATTTGGACGAATATGAGCAAATGGACCAATGTTAACATCTGAGCCAATTTCGCTGTTAAATGCTGCTGACTGGCGAATAACCGTGCGATCACCAACAGTGCAGTTGCTTACTTCTGTGTTCGGTCCAACAGCACAATCCGCTCCGATTATCGTTTTTCCTGAAATGGTCGTTCCAGGTCGGATCACCGTATCTGCTCCAATTTCAACGTCTGGACCAATGTACGTATTGAATGGATCAATAATCGAAACCCCAGCGCGCATATGCTTCTCATTAATTCGAGCACGCATAATGCGCTCTGCCTCACTAAGTGCGACACGATCATTTACACCAAGCGTTTCGTCAAAGCTGTCCGTCTGGTAGGCAGACACCGTTTCACCTGCTGCTTTTAAAATTTCAATGACATCCGGTAAATAATATTCACCTTGTACATTTTCATTTGATACATTTTTAAGCGCCTCAAAAAGCGCTTTATTGTCAAAGCAATACGTACCTGTATTAATTTCTTTTACAGCCCGTTCTTCATCAGTGGCATCTTTATGTTCAACGATGCGGCTTACTAAACCTTGTTCGCCGCGAATGATACGGCCATATCCATCCGGCTGATCAGCGTAGGCAGTTAAAATTGTAGCTTTGGCACCTGTTTCTTCGTGATGCTTGACAAGCGCTTCCATCGTTGAGGTTTGAATGAGAGGTGTATCACCACAAACCACAAGTGTGCAGCCTTCTTTGCCACTCAAAATCGGCTCCGCCTGAATGACAGCATGAGCCGTTCCGAGCTGTTCTTCCTGCAGCGCGTAAGCTGACCGCTCACCAAGCTGCGCCTTTACTTTGTCTGCTCCGTGGCCGACAACTGTGACAATTTGTTCTGTATGTAAACCTGAAATTTGATCAATAACGTGCTCTACCATTGGCTTTCCACAGACGGGATGCAGCACTTTGTATAATTTGGACTTCATGCGAGTTCCCTGTCCTGCAGCCAGAATGACAGCATAAATGTTTGTCATAATAGGCCTCCTAACCTTTTTATCCATATTGAATATATCTTAAAAAAATGTTTATTTCAATAATGGGGGGAAATTGACACATTATTGACATTGCAAAAAAGCATAAAAAAAGAGCCTTACACGAAAAGTAGGCTCTTGATGCAAAAAATCACGCTGCTGCTACTGTAAGGTTCCATCCGAATACGTATTAATTGTTTACGAACTGACTCCCGCTTTTTCAAACTCCACCAGTTCCGTTTCTCCATATTCATCAACGCGATGGTACTCTGATAGGACAGCGTCTTGAATTTTCCCACGGGTACCGGAATTGATCGGATGCGCAATATCGCGGAACTCCCCGTCCGGTGTACGTTTGCTCGGCATCGCAACAAATAAACCGTTATTTCCATCAATGACACGAATATCATGAATGACGAATTCATCATCAAATGTGATTGATGCAATCGCTCTCATTCGGCCGTCTGTTTGCACGCGGCGCAATCTAACATCTGTTATTTCCACGCATATTCACCACCTTTACCCATATAAAAAAAGCATAAACTAGTTATTCAATAATCGTTTAAATATTCCTTCTTTTCTGCAGAAAAAATTTACAAAAAAACCGGCACAAGGCCGGTTTATGCTTTTACAAGCGCAATCACTTCAATCTCTACCTTCACGTCTTTTGGAAGACGGGCAACTTCCACGCATGAGCGCGCAGGTTTATGAGTAGAAAAATACTCTCCATATACTTCATTCACCGCACCAAACTCTTCCATATTGGATAAAAAGACTGTTGCTTTAACGACAGATTCAAGAGAAGCGCCCGCTTCCGCGAGTACTGCTTTTAAGTTGGCAAACACTTGATGTGTCTGTTCTTCAATCGTACCATCCACAAGTGTTCCTTCTGCGGTCAATGGGATTTGACCAGAACTGTAAAATAAATTATTGACGATAATGCCTTGCGAATACGGGCCGATTGCAGCCGGTGCATTTTTTGTATTTACGATATTCATTTTGTTTCCTCCTGTAAAAAATCAATATTTTTTGAGAAGTAATTTCCTTCTACGACAGATATTGCTGCTTCTTTTTCATTTACGTCTTTCAGCTTCACAAGTGATATGTAATCATTGATCAGCCGCTCCGGGTATTCCGCTTCTACAAGGACGGCAATGCCGGCAACAGATGCATTAAATTCAGCAAGCAAACTGATCATGCCATTGATCGTGCCGCCGCCTTTCATAAAATCATCAACGAGCAATACTCTTGATCCTTCTTTTAAGCTCCGCTTTGACAATACCATCGCTTGAATACGCTTTGTTGATCCGGATACATAGTTAATGCTGACGGTTGGTCCTTCTGTTACTTTACTATCGCGGCGTACAACAACAACCGGCACATTTAAATGTGACGCAATGGCATGGGCAATCGGTATCCCCTTTGCGGCAACTGTCATAATCGCATCAATTTTTTCACCAGCATAGGCAGAAGCAAGCAGCTTGCCGACATGATTCATAATCCGCGGATGACCGAGCAGATCCATGATATACAAGTATCCGCCCGGCAGCAATCGCTCTGGATTTTCAATTTGACGGCATAAATCCACAATGAAGTCTTTTGCACTCTGCTCGTTTACTCTTGAATAAAATTTCACCCCGCCTGCTGCTCCTGGCACTGTCTGTAACGTACCGATACCGCGCTTTTCAAATGTCTCTTTTATAATTGCTAAATCTTCGCTGATCGACGACTTAGCAGAGCCAAACCGTTCCGCAAAAAGTGTCAACGACACAAGCTGATGCGGATGCTCAAGTAAATAATACGTCATGTCAATAATACGTTCACTTCGGCGAAACTTCATCGCTATAGTTAAACCTCCCGGGGAGTAAAACCGAATATTTTATTTATAATATATATTAATATACGGTTTTAATCAACAGGATTTCCATCCCCTAACATTCGGACAGCGTACACCTGCTCGCAAAAGCCTCTCAGGCAATTATACACGCGGTGCATGCGTGAGTCATGCCGGATCAGTCCGAAAACAGTTGGACCGCTGCCGCTCATTAATACTGCTTCAGCCCCGAATCGAATCATCTGCTCTTTTATAAGCGCAACTTCTGGATGCGCATTTAACGTGACCGTTTCAAGAACGTTGCCAACATTTCTGCACATTTTGTCATAATCATTTTCACGTATGGCTTCAATCATTGCTTTTGTATCAGGGTGCTTCATGCGGTCAAGTTTTAGGTTTTTGTACACTTCACCAGTTGAAACACCGATTGTTGGTTTCGCAAGGACGACCCAGCAATTCGGTGGTGCAGGCAAATGCTGAATCTTTTCACCGCGTCCCGTTGCAAGAGCGGTGCCTCCGTATACACAAAACGAAACATCCGATCCAATTTCCGCCCCGATTTCCGCTAGTTCATCGAGCGACAATCCGAGATGCCATAATTCATTTAAACCTTTCAAGGCAGCTGCTGCATCGCTGCTTCCTCCGGCGAGCCCCGCTGCCACCGGGATGATCTTATCAATTTGAATCGCTACACCCTTTTTAATCCCATATCGTTCTTTTAAAAGCTTTGCGGCCTGGTATGCAAGATTCCGGTTGTCATCAGGAACAAAGCGGTTATGTGAAATGATCCGGATCTCATCTTTCTCTAAACTTTCAAGTTCAAGCCGGTCCGCGAGATCGACTGTCGTCATAATCATTTCCACTTCATGATAGCCATCTGGCCGTTTATGAAGCACGTCAAGCGTTAAATTAATTTTCGCTGGCGCTTTAATCATCAACTTCATTTATGTCCACCTACTTTATGCGCAATAAATTATTTCTTATTTTATCATAAAAGAAAAAGAGCCGGCTCAAAAGATTCGCATTGAACCTTTTGAGCCGGCTCCCCGGCGTTATGCTTTATAAAAAAAGCAAGCTTTATTTACACTGCGTTGCCTGCTGCTGCATCTTCAAACGTCAGTTCAACTGTTTCAGTGAGCACATCCGCGTAGCTGTAAGAAACGCGTTCAAATGAATTCTCGTCCTGATCTAGTTCTACGACAAAAACAGCAGGATACGTTTCCGTTAAAATACCGGAACGCTCAATTGTCTTGCGTCGTCCACCATTCGCTTTAAGCAACAATCTTTTACCCAAATGACAATCAAGCGATTTTTTTATGTCGGCTAATGTTTTCGGCATCTGCTTCCACCTCACTCTGTTTAGTGTAGCACAATCTTTCGATTCAGTCAAACAAATTTATTATTTTATCAGCGTTCCCTTACCATTGTCAATATATTTCGTTCGGGAAATACCGATTTTTTTCGCCAACACTAGTATTTCCCATTTTCGAAAAAAAAACCGCTCTAATTTTCATGAGCAGTATATATCAATGCACGCCTTCATTTAAAAGGGCATCTGAAAGTGCCGCAAATTCAGAAAGGGAGAGTGTTTCCCCGCGTCTGGCAGGTTCAATTCCCGCCTTTTGTAGTGCTGCATAGATGTTTTCTTTTTTTTCTTTACCGCCCGGCAGGCCATTCACAAGATTATTTAATATTGTTTTTCGGCGCTGCGCAAAAGATGTACGCGTGACAGTAAAGAAAAACTCTTCATTTTTAACACTTACTGCAGGTTCGTCTCGCACGATGAGTTTTATAATGGCAGAATCAACGTTAGGCGGCGGCATAAAAACCGTTTTCGGTACGACGAATGCAAGTTCCGCTTCTGTATAATATTGAACAGCAATTGACAGTGAACCATATTCTTTTGTGGAGGGCTTAGCCGAAATACGATCACCGACTTCTTTTTGAAGCATGACCACAATTCCGTTCACCGGAATTTTATCTTCAAGCAGTTTCATTATAATCGGTGTTGTCACATAATAAGGAAGGTTTGCCACGACCATGAGCTGCTCAAATCCGGCAAATTCTTGTTCAACGACCGTTTTAACATCGGCTTTTAACACATCTTCATTAATAACTTTCACATTTTCATATGGCTCAAGTGTTTCATTTAAAATCGGCAAAAGCCGTTGATCGATTTCAAACGCTACCACTTTACCAGCTGTCCGTGCGAGATGTTCGGTTAGTGCACCGATCCCCGGACCGATTTCAATGACGCCCGTTTCCTTCGTTAAACCCGCCGTTTCTGTAATTCTGTGCAAAATATTCGGATCGATCAAAAAATTTTGACCGAGACTTTTTTTGAATGAAAATCCGTGCCTGAAGAGAATATCTTTCGTCCGGGACGGTGTGGCGATATCTTTCATCGTGATTCCTCCTCCAGTATTTCTCTTAATGCTGCGGCAAATTGCTCACGGTTAATTTGAAACATAATCAGCCTCTTATGAAGCTGTTTGCCGTTCACGTAGCCAATTTTTAATTTCTTCCCCAATTCTTCCCGTCTTGTTTTTGAATTAGGACCCCCAACTAACCCTGCTTCTACAAGATCTTCCGTCGTAATCTGTTCTGCCGCATCCTCATCCATATACTGAGCATCACGCAGGGCCCTGCGGATGGATTCAATGGACGCATGTTCGACGCCGACGCCCCTGCCGAATTTTTCAATTGCTTCTTCTTTCGGTAAAAACGCATGGCGGCAGCCCGGTACTTTCTCTGAAATCATATTCCGGATGCGCTGTCCCGGATAGTCAGGATCTGTAAAAATAATAACACCGCGCGTTTTTTGTGCAAGGCGTACCTGTTCAATAACACTTTCATCGACAGCTGATCCTCTTGTTTCAATGGTATCTGCCTCTACAGCGAGTTTTATTTTAACTGTATCGTCTTTCCCTTCAACAACTATAATTTCTTTTATTTTCATTCTTTCCTCCGAACGAAAAAGCAGGGAAATGTCCCTGCTTAGTCAATGTGAAACAACATTTGTGCATTTTTCATCGTTGCTTCTGCTACTTTTTCATATGAACATTCTTTCAATGCTGCAATCTCTTCGGCAACAAGCTTCACGTAAGCAGGTTCATTTCTCTTGCCGCGATATGGATGCGGAGCAAGATATGGACAGTCTGTTTCGATTAGCAGTTTATCAAGCGGAACCGCAACAGCCACTTCTTTCGGCTTTTTCGCATTTTTGAACGTAACAGGCCCGCCAAGTGAAATATAAAAATTCATCTTTACACATTCGAGTGCCGTCTCTGCGCTGCCGCTAAAGCAATGCATAACACCACCCACTTCTTCTGCGCCTTCATCTTTTAAAATTTCGACAATATCATGGGTCGCTTCCCTGTTATGAATGATAATCGGCAGTTTCACTTTTTTGGCAAGACGAATTTGACGTCTAAATACGTCTTTTTGAACCTCTTTTGGAGATTTATCCCAATGATAATCAAGTCCCATTTCTCCAATCGCAACGACTTTCGGATGAGACGAAAGTTCTTCAATCCAAGCTAAATCCTCATCTGTCATATCAATTGCATCAACAGGGTGCCAGCCAATTGCTGCATACAAGAATGTGAATCGCTCAACAAGATCCATGGCCCGCTGAATGGTCAGCCGGTCAAACCCAACAACGACCATGCGGCTTACTCCAGCTTCTTCCGCTCGGACGACAACTTCTTCTATATCTTCTTGAAATTGATCTGCATTTAAATGAACGTGTGTATCAAAAAGCATTTTATCACCCGTTTTTTGTTTCACGTGAAACAATTTTATTTTATTTTCGCACCGTTTGGCAAGTTCTCCGGCACTTCCGCCAGTGTAAGGATGCCATCTTTTGAACCGGCGAGAATCATGCCTTGTGACAATTCACCACGTAATTTCACCGGTTTTAAGTTTGCCACGACCACCACTTTCCGGCCGATAAGTTCTTCCGGTTTATAGTACTGGGCAATTCCTGAAACAACCTGTCGTTGTTCAAAACCAAGATCAAGCTGCAATTTTAGCAGTTTGTCCGCTTTCTTTACCGGAGCTGCGTCAATCACCGTTGCCGCACGAAGATCTACTTTCATAAAGTCATCTATACTGATTTCTTCCCCTAGCGGCGCATAGTCCTCAGCCGGTTTCTCTTCAACAGCCAGCGCCGGGGCACCCTGCATTTTTTCTTTAATAAAATGAATTTCTTCCTCCATATCAAGGCGAGGAAAAATCGGTTCTCCCTTTTTCACAACTTTAATGCCTGTTGGGATTGCGCCGAATGCCTCTAAGCTTACCCAGTTTTGCAAGTTTGATTCGCTTAATTGAAGCTGTTCAAAGATTTTTTGCGGTGTCCCAGTTAAAAACGGTGTTAAAAGGACTGCTGTTCGGCGCAATGATTCCGCCAAGTGATACATAACCGTACCCAATTCCTCTTTTTTCTCTTCTTTCGCTAAAATCCATGGCTGCGTTTCATCAATGTATTTATTCGTCCGGCTCACGAGCTGCCAGAGAGCAGTTAACGCCACAGAAAACTCCATGTTTTCCATCGCTTCCTCATAATCCCGCACTGTTTTTTCATTTACTTCTACAAGTGCTTTTTCAAATTCGCCTTTAGAACCGCTATAAGCCGGAATAATGCCATCAAAATATTTGTTAATCATCGCAACCGTCCGGTTCAACAAGTTGCCGAGATCATTTGCGAGATCGTAGTTAATCCTTTCAACAAATCCTTCCGGTGTGAATACCCCGTCTGAACCGAACGGCACTTCACGCAGAAGATAATAACGAAGCGCATCAAGACCATAGCGATCAATTAACGTGACGGGATCTACTACGTTCCCTTTTGATTTTGACATTTTCCCATCCTTCATTAAAAGCCATCCGTGCGCAAACACTTTTTTCGGCAGCGGCAAATCAAGCGCCATCAGCATAATCGGCCAATAAATTGTATGGAATCGAACGATCTCTTTTCCAACGAGATGAACATCTGCCGGCCAATATTGATTAAACTTCTCTGTGTTATCTGTTCCATATCCAAGCGCTGTAATATAGTTGGACAATGCATCGATCCATACATATACAACGTGCTTCGGATTGCCAGGTACTTTTACGCCCCAGTCAAATGTCGTACGGGACACAGCAAGATCTTCAAGCCCGGGTTTAATGAAGTTGTTAATCATTTCATTCTTACGTGATTCAGGCTGAATGAACGTCGGGTTTTTTTCATAATACTCAAGCAAACGGTCTGCATATTTGCTCATGCGGAAAAAATATGACTCTTCACGCACTTTTTGTACCGGATGCCCGCTGTCCGGACTCTTTCCGCCAACTACTTCCCCAAGTTCGTTTAACTCTTTATCAACGAGCTGTGTTTCTGTATAAAATGTTTCATCCGGCACTGAATACCAGCCTTCATATTCTCCAAGATATATATCACCTTGATCGAGAAGCTGCTTGAAAATTTTCTCTACCACATCTTTATGACGTTTTTCAGTTGTCCGAATAAAGTCGTCATTGGAAATGTGCATTGTTTTCCATAATTGTTGAATGCCAGATACAATTTCATCTACGTATTGCTGTGGTGTTACCCCTTTTTCATCCGCTTTTTCCTGGATTTTTTGGCCGTGTTCGTCTGTACCGGTTAAGTACATTACATCAAACCCGCGCAGCCTTTTATAACGCGCCATTGCATCTCCCGCCACTGTCGTGTACGCATGGCCAATATGCAAATTACCGCTTGGATAATAAATTGGTGTCGTTAAATAAAACGATTTTTTATGATCGCTCAATGAATTGTCCTCCTTATTGCCTTCTCTTCTTATAGATAAAAGCTCCCGTTCATCGACCGGAAGCTTTTACGTCATTTCTTTTATTTTCCCCCATCCACGAATAAATGTAAATAAGCACGCTTTTTTTTCTCGAATTTCATTTATGAATAAGTCGATTAAATTCGACAATGTTCGACATTTCGACAAAATTTTTTTCATGGAAAAATAAGGTATAATTATAGGAACATTGATTTATCAACGTTTAAAGCGCTTTACAGTAATTTGAAAAATGCCAATTAATTGTTGACGTTTATGGGAAGTCTTGGTATGATTACGTCACAGGGTAAAATTTGTCGAATAATGACGAATTAATTTACACATATAACAAAATGCAGAGGAGATAAATACAATGAAATCAACAGGTATTGTAAGAAAAGTAGACGAACTGGGACGGGTCGTTATTCCTATCGAATTGCGCCGTACACTTGGAATTGCCGAGAAAGATGCACTTGAAATTTACGTAGATGACGATAAGATCATCCTTAAAAAATATAAGCCAAGCATGACTTGCCAGGTAACAGGCGAAGTTTCTGATGACAATATCAAACTTGCCGGCGGAAAATTGATTCTTAGCCACGAAGGCGCTGAAATCTTGATCAAAGAAATTCAAGAAGCATTCGAAAACGGTAAATAATGAAAAAGGTGCCTCTAGGGGGGCACCTTTTTACGTGTGATAAGCTGCGTATACGTCTCGTTTAGGCAGACTACGTTCTTTCGCGACCTGCTTTACTGCATCTTTCGGATTCATGTTTTGTTCCTTCACGTACATTTCAACATGCTCTTCAACAGTGACAGCACTCCACCATTCCAACTCCGCTTGCACGGCAGGCTCCATTCCGCTTCCTTCAACGATAAGGCAAAACTCGCCCAGAATCTTGGATTCATCTGCCCATATTTTGGCTTCACCTATTGTTCCGCGCAAAAATTCCTCGAACTTTTTCGTCAGTTCCCGGCACAGAACAATGTGGCGGTCCTTCCCTAAATATTCTTCCATTAAAGCGAGGGTTTCTTTTAAACGGTGAGGTGATTCATACAAAATAAACGTATCTTGATAAACAGCCAATTTTTCAAGCTCTTTCTTCTTTTCTTTTTTTCCACGGTTTAAAAAGCCATAAAAATTAAACGGCTGTGGTGCAATTCCTGAAGCTATCAATGCCGTTACCGCCGCATTCGCCCCTGGCAGCGGGACCACATTCAATTCTTCTGCCAAAGCGGCAAGAACAAGTTCATGACCTGGATCAGAGATACACGGTGTTCCCGCATCGCTTACAAGTGCCACCTTTTCTCCTGATTGAATACGTTCAATTAATTTGCGGCCTGCCGATTCACTGCTATGCTCATGATAACTAACAACCGGTGTCGCAATGTCAAAATAATTGCAAAGCTTTTTCGTATTGCGCGTATCTTCTGCTGCGATAACGTCCGCTTCCTTCATTATGCGCAGCGCCCGAACTGTGATGTCTTCAAGATTTCCAATCGGTACCGGAACGAGGTATAACATGCCCTCGTCTTCATTTGCAAAGCTTTTTTGTGTTTTCATTCTCATCCACACCTCTATTTCGCAAATAATCAATCTTTTTCATGCGTGACAGCTGTTTAAATGCATACTCTGCTCTCATTGCTTCCTGCTTTGTTTCAAATATTTCATAATGGATAAGCATAACCGGCAGACGGGCCCTTGTATACTTTGCGCCTTTTCCTGCATTGTGAACGCTCATTCTATTTGCCAGATCGTTTGTGTATCCTGCATAAAACGAACCGTCCTTGCATTTAACGACGTAAAAATGGTGGTTCGTTTCCATACAAAATCGTCCTCACTTCTTCGGTATACTCTCCCTGTTCATCATACACGTAAAGCGGCGGCAAGATTTTTAAATCGGGTGCGCCGTCTTTTATCCCTTCTACAAGAACTGTATTCGCTTCTTTCCCGTTCTTAGGATACACAAAACGAAGACGCTTTGGCTCGATCCGGTATTTTCTCATCAGTGTGAGAATATCTAAAAGTCTTCCCGGCCGGTGCACAAATACCGCTTTCCCCCCCTGTTTCAATAACCTTGATGATGAAACAATGCAGTCTTCCAGCGTACACATGATTTCATGCCGCGCGATAGCAAGATGTTCATTCAAATTTAATTCCTTATCAGAAGGTGTTAAAAAATAAGGAGGGTTACATGTGACAAGCGTATGCTTTTCTTGTCCTAGCATTAATGGCGCATCTTTTAAATCCCCATTTACCATCGTGATTTGCTGATCAAGTTTATTGTAACGTATACTGCGTACCGCCATATCATAAAGACGTTCCTGTATTTCCACACCGGTAATGGGGGCCGTCGTTCTCGCTGACATTAAAAGCGGCACAACCCCGTTTCCTGAGCATAAATCAATAATGGATCCACGTGTTTTCGGTACAGAAGCAAACCTTGCAAGCAATACGGCATCAAGCGAAAAGGAAAATACCGTCGGACTTTGAATAATCCGAAGCTCTTCCGCCAGCAAATAATCGAGCCTCTCATCTCCTTTTAATTTAGGCATCCATCGTCACTCCTTTTGCACAAAAGAGCCTTCCTTGAAAAAAGGAAGGCAAAAGTCGTTATTATTTTTTATTTAAAAATGATAAACAAAAAAGACAGTCTTCATCTTTGCGGGGGCTTCCAAAATGCACGCTGCAAATATGGAAGCCTTCCTGGTAAAGACGGGCTAAATTATCATAACCTTCGCCAATATCTGTTCCTCTTGCTTGAACATTTTCTGCCCCTGATGCTTTTCTCTCATGGCCGCGGTCTAATTCTTCAAGACGGCGGCGCAAGTGTTCGTTTTCAAGCGTTAACGAATTGTTTTCTTCCAAAATTTCAGCGAGCTGTAATTTAACTTCGCCCAGCTGCTGGTACAGCTCACCAATTTGCAGTTCCATATGGCTGACGGAATCAAAAATCGCTTTTTTATCTAACTTTTCCACCCCATCAATCACCTGCTTTCACGGAAACGGCTCCTTCTTTTCCGAATTCATCGGATGAGAATTCAAGCGTCCGTTCCAAATCCGGTATATACACCTTCACAAGCCGCTCTAAAATATTCAAACCCGTTACTTTTCCGTAACCACTCGGAGTCTGTACCTTTTGACCGACATCCGGAAGCTCGCGGCGCGCCGCTTCATACTCATCATTTTCATACTTTAAGCAGCACATAAGACGGCCGCACAACCCGGAAATTTTGGCAGGATTTAATGAGAGGTTTTGATCTTTTGCCATCTTAATCGATACCGGTTCAAAATCACCGAGAAACGTTGAACAGCATAACATTCGACCGCATGGACCAATGCCGCCAAGCATCTTTGCTTCATCGCGGACACCGATTTGGCGAAGCTCGATCCGTGTTCTAAAAATGGAAGCAAGGTCTTTGACAAGCTCACGAAAATCAACACGCCCGTCTGCTGTAAAATAAAAAATGACTTTATTGCGGTCAAATGTATATTCCACATCGACAAGCTTCATATCCAAATTGTGCTCAATAATTTTATCCGTACATGTCTCGAAAGCGGCGATGGCAGCTTCACTGTTTTCCTGAACAGCGAGACGGTCTTTTTGATCCGCAGTTCGAATCACTTTTTTCAACGGCAGTACAACATCATCTTCATCCACTTCTTTCGGTCCAACCACAACATGTCCGTACTCAACACCACGGACAGTCTCAACAATCACATGATCCTCAAGCTTAATTCCGAGTTCTCCCGGATCAAAATAATATATTTTACCCGCTTGTTTAAAGCGTACACCTACTACATTACACAAAGGCGTGTCCCCCCTGTAACTTTAACAAAAGCTGTTCCATAAGCAGCTGCTGATTCATATTGCTGTTTAGCCTTCGCTTTGCTTCCAGAATACAAGCAAGACGATCTGCAAGTGCCTCTGCTGAAAGATGCAGCGCGTCCTGTCTGAAAGAAGCGAGACGGTCAGGAAATGCAAGACCGTGTTCTTCACCGGTCATAATGGAAAGCAAATCCCTATGGATGAGAACGAAAAGATCAAGGGCAAGACTGACCTGCTGTTTCTCTTTAAAATGCGAATGAAAGTCCTCTGACAATTGAACGATGGCTGTGAGCCCTCCCTGTCCGATGACTTCATACAATTTTAACACTATTAATCGGGCCTGTGCAAACCACTCATCACCCGAAAACTCAAGCGCTTCATCTAAATGATTCGTCATTTTAGATGCAAGTGACGCTATCGGAATGGGCACGTTTTCTTGAATAAGCCGATCTTTTAACTGTCCGGCATCAATTGGACGGAACGATAAATGCTGACATCTCGATAAAATCGTCGGCAGCATCCGGCTGCTCTGCTCTGTTAATAAAAAAGCGACTGTATCAGAAGCCGGTTCTTCTAAAAACTTAAGCAGGCTGTTTGCAGCGCTTGCCGTCATTTTATCAGCATGATTGACAATATATATTTTCCGGCTCGATTCCACGGCCGTTTTCGTAAATTCTTGCTGTAAATGATAAATTTGTTCTTTCTTAATCGATAGCCCGTCCGGTTCAATCACATGAAGATCTGGATGGTTGCCGTGTCCAATACGCCGGCAATTCACACAAGAATCACACGGGATCAATCGATTTACCGGCTCCAGGCAAAATAAACTTTTTGCAAATAAAAAAGCGATTTCTTTTTTACCCGTTCCTGGATCACCTTCAAGCAAATAGGCATGAGCCACCCGGTCTTTCAGAATGCTGTTTTCAATCATCCGCATCACAATCGGCTGACGCCGAGCGGACTCTTCCCACGGTTTAGACATGTGATCACAACCCTTTAAAATTGATGGAATTGCTCAACAGGCAGCACGAATACGGTCGCGCCGCCAACTGGAATCTCCACCGGGTAAGGTGCATATGCCTCCACATTTCCACCCATCGGTGAAACCGGAGGGGCTGCCTGTTCGCGCGATTTACAATTATGTTTAATAATATCCAGAGCTTCCTGAAGACGATCATCATCTGTCCCAATAATGAATGTTGTATTTCCAGCTTTTAAGAAGCCGCCTGTTGACGAGAGTTTTGTCACCCGGAAATTTTGTTCAATGAGAGCATGAGACAGCTTATTGCGATCTCGATCCTGTACAATGGCCATAATTAACTTCATCTTATGTTCCCTCCTCACAGGATTTCTTTCATTATAACAAAATTTTTAAGGCAGCACTTTTTCAATCTTTTTGATTGCTTGTTGGAAAACGGACTCTTCATCCTGCTCTGCATCAATGACAATAATCCGTTTTGCCTCCTGTTTCGCCAGCAGCAAATATCCTTCCCGGACTTTCTCATGAAAAGAGAGTCCTTCTAAATCAAGACGATTCACTTCACGGCCATCATGCTGGTGAATTCGCTGCAGGCCGACTTCCGGGCGCACATCAAATAAAAGTGTTAGAGATGGCATCATTCCATCTGTCGCAAAAGCATTTATCGAAGCCACTTCATCCATTCCGAGCCCTCTCGCATGCCCCTGATAGGCAAGAGAACTATCAATAAATCGATCACAAAGCACAACCGCACCACGCTCCATTGCTGGAATTACCTTTTCCATGAGGTGCTGACGGCGGGCTGCTGCATATAAAAGTGCCTCCGTTCGAGCATCCATCGCTTTATTCTCTTTATTTAAAATAACCGAACGAATTTGCTCTGCGATTGCAATTCCACCCGGCTCACGAGTAGGAAGAACGTCAATTCCCTTATCTTTTAATTGCATCACAACCCGATTCAGTATCGTTGTCTTTCCGGCTCCCTCGGGTCCTTCTACTGTAATAAATACGCCCTTCACCTTTATAACTCCTTTCGAAAAACAAGAATCTGTTTTTCTTTTAAGCCGCTTCCCCCATGAAACCGGCTTCCATTTTCAATCATCCATTCCAGAGACCGGATATGGTCTTTTAGAATTTGCTCTCCTTCCAGCAATAGCGGTATACCAGGTGGATATGGAATAATCATTTCCGCCGCAACGCGACCTGCTGCTTTTCCTAGTGAAACATATTCTTTCTTATATTTACTATGCTCATTATACGGTACATTGAGCACTGTTACATCTTCTGTTTTTTGAATGCCAAAAAAATGCGGCTTGGCCTCTCCTTTTTTCAATTGAAAAGACTGCAGCTTACATACTGCATCTGCTTCAAATTGGGACTGTCCTTCTTTTAAAAGTGGAAAAACAAGCAGCACTTGAAAAGGATCCGCCATTTCCGGGTATATATCTGCCTGTTCAAACATTAACTGTAATTCGTAACCTGACAGACCATCTGCTCGCACAAGGACTTTATACGGGTCATCCGTTTGGACACATATGCATCCTTTTAATTCCAGAACGTCTTTTATCCTGTTTTTCATTTGATTCGTATAGTGAAAATCTCGTTTTTTGTAAGCAGCTGTATATGCTCTAGCTGCATCTAGCGAAGCCATAATCGGATAAGAAGGGCTGCTGGACTGAAGAGCCTGCAAATAAAACATGATTTTATCCCGGTCTGCTTGCTTCGACTGAAAATGAAAAAAAGACCCCATTGTCATTGCAGGCAGCATTTTATGGGCTGACTGTACGACCAAATCAGCCCCTAAAGAAAGAGCACTCTCTGGTATTCCATCATAAGGCAAAATAAAATGGGCTCCATGCGCTTCATCGACTAGCACAAGTGAACCGTTCTCTTTTGCGATCGCTGATAATTCTTCAAAAGAATTTGCCATTCCATAGTAAGATGGATACGTAAAAATGACAGCTTTTACATTCCTGTACTGGCGGTACGCTTTTTTCAACGTTTCAGCTGAAAACGATATGGCCGTTTTCGTATTTTCATCGTATTCAGGAGCCAAAAAAACAGGCTCTGCTTTCGCCATTTTCAAGGCATTGAGAACAGATTTATGGCAGTTTCGCTGAACAAATATACAATCACCCTCTGAAAGTGAACCCAGAATCATGGCTAGGTTGCCAGCTGTGCTGCCATTTACAAGAAATTTACTTTCCACTGTTTGATAAAGGTCACTTAACATTTTCTCTGCCTCTCGTATACAGCCTTCAGGAGAATGAAGATCATCCAAACCATTTAATTCTGTTACATCATAAGATAGATCCATAAAAGAGGAAATTCCACCATTTTTATGTCCCGGAACGTGAAATGAAACTGGCTTCTTTTTTTTATGCAGTTCAATTGCTTCAACAAGAGGCATTTTTGTATGGTTCATTTACATATTTGTCCTTTCATTTTAAGTATAGAAAAAGGAGATGACTTTTATGTCATCTCCTTTTGCAACGTGCCAGGCGGCGTCCTGCTCTCACAGGGGGAAACCCCCAA
>NZ_MSFI01000016.1 GCF_001975785.1 Domibacillus epiphyticus
AAACGATTAGGGATTTAAAAACGTAAGTTTTTCAGTGCCCTCGTTAGAACAGCGGTCTTTGTTTTGTTTAAGAATACACAATGAATTCAAATGCGAGGTTCAGAAAAAATACCGTGTGAATAGCCGTAAAAATGAGTCCTTGTTTATTTAAACGCTTCATCAATACTTGGTCCATCATTATCACCTCATCATTAGTTTGTAAATTTATTATACTACTTGTTCACAGAAAGTTCAAAAAATTTTTACAGTTTTGTCGCAAAAAAATAAAAGAAGCCACAAATGCATCTTTTAAAGAATAGGAGACAGGAGACGCGAGATCGATTCCTTGAATTTGATCATATACGATCGCTTTTTATAAAGCTCAGGTGTTAATTCATAAGAAACGAGCATGTCATGCATAAACGTTTTTGCTAATTTTTTTCCGGTTTCGTAATTATACATGAAAGCATTGACTTCAAAATTTAAGCGGAAGCTGCGAACATCAATGTTGGCTGTGCCGACAGAGCTTAACCGTTCATCGACAACGATTGTTTTCGCATGTATAAAGCCATCATCGTAAATATACACTTTCGCTCCGGCTTTCATAAGTTCACCCGCATACGAATATGTTGCCCAGTATACAAACATATGATCCGGTTTGTTAGGTATCATAATTTTTACATCTATTCCGGACAGCGCAGCTATACGAAGTGCGTCTAAAATACTTGCATCTGGAATAAAATATGGGGTCTGAATGTAAATGGACTTCTTGGCGGTCATAATGAGCTTAATATAGCCGCTTTTAATTTGTTCCCATTCAGAGTCTGGGCCGCTTGTGACGATTTGCATTGCGACTTCGCCTTTTTTAGCTGGGGCTGGAAATAACCGTTCTTCATACATAAAGTCATGCCGTCTTGACGCCTGGTTCCAGTCTAAAATAAAGCGTGTCTGCAGCGCATGAACAGCACTGCCTTCTATCCGTAAATGTGTATCACGCCAGTAACCGAATGATGGATCTTTTCCTAAATACTCGTCACCGACATTAAACCCTCCGACATACCCAATTTGTCCGTCGATGACGACAATTTTTCTGTGATTGCGGTAATTAAGTCGAAGATTAAAAAAGGGTATACGTGACGGAAAAAAAATTTCAACGACACCGCCAGCTTCGATTAATTGCTTAAATTGTCGCCGTCTTAGTTTTCGTGAGCCCATTTCATCGTATAGGATGCATACTTCAATGCCAGCCCGCGCTTTTTCTGTTAAAAGGTCAATTAACTTTTTTCCGAGTCCGTCATATCGGAAGATGTAATATTGAATGTGAATATGATCTTTTGCCTGACGGATATCATGCATAAGTGATTCAAATTTTTCGGTTCCATCAGTGTAGATGTATACACTGTTATCTTCGGATAAAACCGCATCATTATGGCTGAGCAGCATAAAAACAAGTTTTGAATTTTCCTGTGTGTGCGGATTGGCAAATGGGTATATTCCTTCTTTTATAGTTCTTTTTTGATGACCAATTTGCTCTTCAATGCCGACTTTCTTTTTGTCATCCCAATCAAACAGTCTGCTTCTGCTCAAGTTTTGGCCAAAGACGAGGTATAGGAGGAAACCGAGAAACGGAATGAAAAAAAGGACCATCAGCCATGCCCATGTTGCTCCTGGATCGCGTCGTTCAAGGAAAATAACGACTATCGCAAAGGCTACGTTTAGAGGGAATAGCACATATGCGAACAAAGGCCAGATTGTAATATCGATCGTCATGTTCATCACCGACCTGTTTCTTAATTATTCTCAACATTAACTATACAGGAAAAAAGAAGAATAAACCGGATTGAAATCGGCAAAATGGGGAAAATAATGACTACTTATTTAAAAAATGAAACACTTTTAAACCTGTTAACGTATAAACAAAAAAACCTAAAGGATGGATATAAATGAAGAGTGCGGATCGGACTCGTAAAATGATAGATAAAATTTCCAGGCTGGGTGTTAAAGCAACGGTAACAAAATCAAGAGTAGAGTTATGGAACTCATTACAAAGCAGCCGGGAAACGGCAGGAAGTGAAAAAGTCATCACGTCATATCATCCCGGATAAAAAGGGCGTGTTGTTTATGCGTTTTAAAAATGGTCTTTTTTTGATGAACAAACATGCAGGAAAGGGTGCAGTGTCCAGTTATCGGCAGATCGTGCCGGTACTTCGTAAAGCAGTTGAACATTTAGACGAGCACGTGTTGGCGCCAGGAGAAGCTGAAGATGTTTGTTTCCGGTATGGAAGTAATTATGATGTCATCATCATTTACGGCGGTGACGGAACGGTTCATGAATGCATTAATGGTATCGCACGTTTGGGTGACCGCCCTGTTGTAGCGGTGCTTCCTGGGGGGACATGTAATGATTTCTGCCGGTCCATCGGCGTTTCGGATATAGAGTCTGCATGCCACCTCATAAAAAATGGAAATATGCGTGAAGTGGATATTGGTGTAATGAACGATCGGTTTTTCGTCAATTTTTGGGGCATCGGACTCATTACAGATACATCGGAAAATATTGATCATCATAAAAAGAGCTTGATCGGCAAATTAAGTTATTATTTGAGTGCACTGGAAACCATTCGCAAGCCGGACTATTTTCATTATATGATTGAAGCAAATGGAAATACACTTGAAGGGGATGCCATCATGGCAGTCGCACTAAATGGAAACTATATCGGTGCCATTGATTTGCCATTTGAAGCAGATCATGAAGACGGATTTCTTGATTTAATTATCGTGAAAGAAGCTGGTTTTCCTCTCGTAAAGGAATTTTTGCACAAAGAAAAAATAAAAATGACCGGAGATCATGCGGCAAATCTTGAACATCATCGGGTTACATCATTTTCATTGTCTACAACAAGACCGCTTCGTATTGATATGGACGGAGAAGTATACGCTTTCACGCCTTCAAACTGTTCAATTAAAAAAAAGCATATCCAATTCATCAGTTCTTTATAAAAAAAGTCCGGAAAATTATATTCCCGGACGTTTTTTATGCGGAACGGCTGCGTATTTTTTTAATAAACCATACAAGAGCTGCAATGAACAAAATTGCAAGAATAGCGTATACAACGTTTGAGTAAACATCCATATAATCAACAATCGTATGCCATGAACCGGCAAATGCAGCACCTAGATTTACCAGAACTGTATTCCAAATCAATGTTCCTGCTGTAGTAAAAATGAGAAACAAGAAGAAGTTCATGTTTGACATTCCTGCTGGAATTGAAATTAAACTGCGGATAAGCGGTACCATACGGCATAAAAATACGGTCCATACACCATACTTGTCAAACCAAGCATCTGCACGGTAAATATCTTTTTTGGTGACGCGAAGAAAACGACCGTAACGGTCAATGATTTTTTCTAAATTTTCAACATCGAGTAATAACCCAATTCCATACAAAATAACGGCACCGACAACTGATCCTGCTGTTGATGCTAAAATCACACCAGTGACAGTTAAATCCGTTGATCCAGTCATTACACCGCCAAATGTTAAAATAACTTCAGAAGGAATCGGCGGAAATAAGTTTTCAAGTGCAATTAAAAAAAAGACACCCCATAATCCGTACTCTTCCATCATTGAAATAATCCAATTCTCCATGTTAATTCCTTTCTCGCAAAAGATTTACTCTCAAGTTGAAATTATAGCATTTCAACCAAACATTTCACTAATAAAAAGACCCGCTTTTACAGCGGGATAGATGATGGTTCTTTGCCAAAAATATTCATGAGCGTTGATTCCAGTGTATGTTCTTTCTCAAGACGGTACATATCAAGACGTTTTTTCCACTTATTGCGTTCGATGTCGCTCTCAATAATCGCTGTAATTTGCTTTTCAACAGATTCATATTCATGCAACTCATATATAAGCTGCCGTTTTTTCAAATAATCAGCGTTAAACTCTTCCTGACCGGGAAGGGCACCTGCGATAAAAACAGGCAGTTCTTTTTCTAGTACTTCACTGACTGTGATTCCGCCGGGTTTTGTAATGATCGCTGATGCTTCCTCGTAATGCCAGTTCATTTCTTCCCTGCTGCTCATATAAGGAAGTGCCTGAATACGAGGATTTCCCATTGAAATAATTTGTTCGCGAAGTTTTTCGTTATGCCCGCAAAGCACCTTATAAGTGTATGAGAGAGAATCCAAATGTAAATTATTTAACAGTTTTTCAAGATGACCGAGTCCACTATTTCCGCCAGCGACAAGGATTGAGCGATGTTCAGATAGCGTATGTTCTACTTCAAATGACGGGTGAACAGGTATACCGGTGATAAAGATTCTGTTCCCTGGCACGCCAAACTTTGTCAGCCATTTTTTTGCTTCAAGGTGAGGGACAAAATGATAATCAATGCTGCGTTTTCCCCATACATCACTGACGAAAAAGTCGGTATAAACATTGATCACTGGTATATCAATCTTACGCTGTCGTTTTAAATGATTTAGCAATTTCGATGGATAGCTATGCGTGCATATAATATAATCAGGACGCTCTTTTTCAATGAAACGGGCAAGACGGAATTCGAAATATTTATCCCAGACATGAAGAGGAACTTGCTCACTTCGTTTACCATCCGGAGTATAGATAAACGATTTATAAAATTTGCTATATGACTCTGGTTTTTTACTTATCCATTGCATGTACATTTTAGAAACGACCGATTCCAGCGACTCATGGCAATAGCTTAATAAATCTACCGTTTGTATTTGTGCGTTAGGTCTAAGCCGGGTAATGTGTTCAATAATGGCTTCCGCTGCTTTATGATGACCCGACGGCAGACGAAATAAAGGAAGCACAATAATTTTCATATAGGTTGACTCCTTTATCAGCGGGAATGTGACGATTTTCTCCATTTCACGATAAAACGGATGATAAAAATAATGAAAAAAAGCGCACCGGCAATTCCTAAATAGAGCGGTTCAATCTTAATGTACGAACTGATCAGAAAACCAGCTGACATATACATCAATACCCACATCGAGGCCCCTAAAACGGAAAGGGCCATAAATCCGGGTATCGTAAATTTTGCGATACCAGCAAAATATGGATTAAATTGACGTATGCCGGGAATGAAAAAACCGACAAACAATGATTTCGATAAATCCCAATTCATAATGGTTTTCCGCAGTCGTTTTTTCGTTACACCTAAATACTTTCCATACCGATCCAGAAGCGGCTGTCCTATGATACGGCCAAGAGTATAGCTAATAGCCATTCCGATGATTGCACCGGATATTAAGGCGGCGGCAGCTCCGGCGAAAGAAATAGATCCGTTTTTCGCCAGCATGCCGATATACACAAATAAACTTTCTTCTGGAGCGGGAATGCCGACAATGCCAAATAGACCAGCTAGAAATAAAATAACATAACCGTATTTAGATAAATAATCAAGTATTAACGATTCCATTTAAGCCCTCTGTTTAGTATACAATGTTGTGATCGTAACGAATTCATATTGTGCTGACGCCTCATCCGATAAAAACAAATGAAGTGCTTTAATCATAACACGCGGAGCCGTTTTATGGGCACCAAAAGTGTCGCCGCTATCGTGTAATGTAATGACTGCACCATTTGAACGGGCAGCACGCAATTTGTCTGCAAGTTTTTGTACGGTCATGCTTTTTTTCCAATCTCCAGGAATATCTGTCCACATTATCGTCTCAAAGTGAGCGGCCTTTGATAGCGTAAAGGGATTGAAGTGCCCCCACGGTGGTCGATATAAGGTAACGTTTTGACCGGTAATGGCCGATACTCGTTTCGCAGCACGAACAAGCTGATCATTCATGCTAGAAGGCGATAAAAACCAATTTGAAATGTGCTTGTCGTTATGGATACCAATGTCATGCCCTTCTTGCTGAATACGCTGGATCAAATCAGGATGACGTTCCGCTTTTTCACCGACAACAAAAAAAGTGGCTTTTACATTATATTTATTTAACGTATCAAGTAGAAGAGGAGTGTATACAGGGTCCGGTCCGTCATCAAATGTCAGCGCGATTTGTTTTCGGTCTGGTCCTCGTTTTTTGACACGTGTTGAATACGTTTTTGCCGCTACGGTCGGAATAATCGTCCAGGCGGCAGCTAGAAAAAGAGCCGATTGTATGATTTTTTTCATAAAAACTCCAATCATATTTAGTCATAAGTCATATTGTCTATTATACTTCCTTTTTATTGAAAAAACAAAACCCGCTTTTCAGCGGGTTTTTAAGCATTATTTGCTGCAGCAAATGGGATCGAAGCTGCTTTTGCTGGTTCTAGTATTATATCATCTGCTGGCACAGGCTGAATTTCAACATGGCGGATTTGATGATCTTTCATCTCCAAAACCGTAAATAGAAATCCGCTATATTCAATTGTTTCGCCAGATTGAATATCAAAGTTTTCAGTCAGCATCCAGCCGCCGATTGTATCGACATCTTCATCACTCATGTTAATACCGAGCAGGTGAGAAGCTTCCGATAGAGAGAGCTTGCTGCTGGCGATGTAATGGCGGTCGCCTATTTTTTGAATAACTGGGGGTTCGGCAGCATCAAATTCATCATACAATTCTCCGACAATCACTTCGATAATATCTTCTGCTGTGACGATTCCCGCAGTGCCACCGTATTCATTAATTAAAATTGCCATCTGTGTCCGTTCCTCCTGCATTTTCTCTAGCAGTTCGTGAGCTGGTGTGGAGTCCATGACGCGAATGGCCGGCCGGACGAAATGTTTTATGCTTTTTGCTCCGACAACAGGATCAGAAACATATTCCGCAAGTACTTCTTTAAAATTTACAAAACCTATAACGCGGTCTTTATCGCCGTCAATGATTGGGTAGCGGGTGAATTTTGTATCACGAAAACGGCTGACGCAGTCTTTGACTGAATCATCTTTTTCCATATAAACCATTTCTGTACGCGGAACCATGACTTCTGTGGCTGATCGGTCACTTAAAACAGCCAAATTGCTAGGCATCCCGCTTATTTCGGCTAGAAGAGCTGAAGACTCTGCCGAGGGGGGGTCTCCAGTTTCATTTTTTTCTTTTCTTTTCATGAAGCGAATGGCTGTAAATGTTAAAGCAACAAGGATAACAGCAATAAGCGTGATCCATATGTCCAATCAGATTTCTTCTCCCGCTCTTTTGACGAAAGAAGAAGTCACCTCCTAAAAATATGATGATCAAATTTGAAAAATTGGCAGTGAAGTAATGGAGTATTAACCGTCAATGTCCCATTTGACCACCCTCTTTCCTTAGTTCGTTATTGTTTATTTTATTATAATAAAGACAGATAATTCGGTCAATTGTTGCATCTTTTATAAAAGTTGTGTTAAAAACCAGGATGCAATTGTAAAGTATGTGATAAGTGAAAAGATGTCATTAATCGTCGTTATAAGTGGTCCAGATGCAACAGCTGGATCAACGTTCATTTTGTATAGGACGAGAGGAATAATTGTACCGGCAAGTGTCCCGATGATCAGCGTCAACAAAAGAGATGCACTTACAACAAAACCGAGGACAGCACTGCCTTGCCAGAAAAAAGCGATGAAAAAAATCAATACGCCGCAAACGGCACCAATAATTAACCCGACGCCGAATTCACGCATGATTAATGCGAGCACGGTTTTCATGTCAATATCTCGTGAAGCGAGACCGCGAACAACAACGGCGAGTGACTGCGTGCCGGTGTTTCCTGTCATTCCGGAAATCATTGGCATAAAATAGGTCAACGCTACGACTTGATTAAGCGTGTTTTCAAATCCAGAAATAATGCTGCCTGATACAAGCCCTATAAATAAAAGCAGCACAAGCCATGGAAGCCTTCTGAATGCAGCGACACCCGCTTTCGTGTCAAAGTCAATTGACTTACCGGAAGCAGACAGTTTTTCGATATCCTCATTTGCCTCTTGAATAACGACGTCGATTATATCATCGAACGTGACAATCCCAATTAACACGCCGTCATCATCGACAACCGGAATCGCAAGAAAGTCATAGCGTTCAATTAGGCGGGCAATTTCTTCCTGATCCATATACACCCCTGCAGAAATGACGCGTGCATACATCACATCGGCAATTTTTTCGTGTGTATCCGCCATCAGCATATCGCGGTATGATACAACGCCGACGAGTTTTTTTTCATCATCGATCACATATAAATAGTTGATCGTTTCCGCAAACTCAGCGAACGTTTTTAGTTTTTCGACAGCTTCTCTGACTGTATAAGAATCTTTTATCCAGACAAACCGGTTCGTCATGAGGCGTCCGGCAGTTTCTGGCGGATAGCTCATCATACTTTCAATGATCGATGATTCTTCTTTTTTCATGCCGGAAAGAAACAGTTTAATGTTTTCCGGCGACATGTCATCCAGAAGGGATGCAAGGTCATCATTATCCATGTCATCAAGCACTTTTCGCGTGCGGTCTTTCCCCACTTTTTTAAGCACGGCCATTTGCTCGTCGCTTTCAAGCTCTTGGATCATATCCGTCAAAATCGGGATTGATAAATGAATCAAAAAACGCGTTTGATGTTTTTGAGGCAAATTTCGATAAATGGCGGCCATATCATATGGATGAAGTTCATCGATTAATTGCTGAAATTCTGTTTTTTTACCTTCTTTTAAATGCTTGATGACAAGCAGGGTGAGCTGGTCTTCGGTTAAATTCGAATTCACAAGCGTCCCCTCCTTTAAGTTGAAATTTTAGCTGCTCATTTAGTATAAAACGATTGCGGCAAAAAAGTGTCACACATTTTGTAAATTTCATTATATATTTACATACGAAGATGAACAAATTTTGATAAAATAACAGTATAACAAAAAAAGATAAAGGCAGCTATGCAATTTGTCACGATGTGGAGGTCATACGATTGAAGAATCCCGGAAACATGAAAGAACTTATTTATATACATTTACACCCGATTAATCAATATGTCGTATCGTATGGAATTGAATTTCAAGAATTCATGAAGGCTATTCCGGAGACTCCGCCGCATTTGCTTCTATTAAAGCATAAATTTGATGAAAGTGACTTTAATATGCATACCCGTTTTGATTACATTGAACCAGAAGGATTGAAGAGTTTATTAAGGGAAGATGTCGGAGAATATGGTGACTTTTGCTGGATTGACTTTGAGGATACAGACGGATTAAATGAACTCGATGGACAGGAAATAGCCGAACTTTTATATTTGGCGCACAGCAAGGAACATTTGCGTCGTCCATTTTACAGCAAATTGAATAACCGGTATGCGTATTTGTCGCATGATGATGAATGGTTTAACAAAACATTTTATCGCCATATGCCTGATTTTTATCGTGTTATCGGAAAGGTTATTTCCCAGAAACTTGGTTTTTTTCGCAGTGAACGTTCTTTTTTTGCCTTGAAGAAAGGATCCGCATTTCCGCCGATTCCCCCTGATATGATTTCTCTTGTCAGCGGAGGCATGAAAGAAGGAATTGTAATATCACTTGCCAAAACTGAGCAGAGCCGTTTGAAAGTGGAGGTGCCGCTTTGGATCGTGGGTGACCATAGCAGCATGGATGACGTTTTCGATGAATATATCATGAGTTTTAAAACGCCGCCGCATGCCCGGTTTGTTTTTGATAAAAAAACACATGAGTGGAGTGTGTTTTCATAAAAAACGGATTCTCAATTTGGATCCGCTTTTTAATACATAAGGAAATAGTCAGGTTCATATTCCCGGTCGTGCATGCATAAAATACTATTTGAGCACAAAATAGATGAGACTTGTTTTTCTCGAAAGCATGATAAAATAAAAAATACCGAAAATTTTTGGAGGCTTATAATGAAAATGAAACTTGGGTTGCTTTATGGAGGGAAATCAGCGGAGCATAATGTATCATTGCAAACAGCAAAAGCTGTGACTGCTGCGCTCGATTTAAATAAATTCGATGTATATCCGGTTTACATATCAATTGATGGAACATGGACTGAAGGTGAAAAGCTGGACGCTCCTGCAGAACATATAGATGAACTAACGATAAAGGGCAACGGCGGAACTGAACATGTATTGTCTATGCTCTCAAAAGGGAAATATGATGTAGTTTTCCCTCTTTTGCACGGACCAAATGGAGAAGATGGTACTGTTCAGGGGCTGCTGGAAGTATTGAATGTACCATACGTTGGAAATGGTGTTCTTGCCTCTTCGGCCGGTATGGATAAAGTAATTATGAAAAATGTCTTCGCACAGGCCGGATTAAAACAGGTAGGTTATACGCATATGACACGTACAGAATGGGAAACGAATAAAATTCCTTCTTGTGAAATGATCGAACGGGAAATCGGCTGGCCATGCTTTGTTAAACCGGCAAACTTGGGTTCAAGTGTAGGCATTAGCAAGTGTCAGAACAAGGATGAATTGATCGATGCAATGGAAGAGGCATTTCAATTTGACCGGAAAGTCATTATTGAAGAAGGGGTTAATGCCCGGGAAATTGAAGTGGGTATTTTAGGAAATGATCATCCCGCTTGCTCGGTAATTGGGGAAATCGTTCCGAAAAAGGACTTTTACGACTATAAAGCGAAATACGAAGACGCAGATACAGCGCTGATCATTCCAGCAGAAATAACAGCTGATCAAAAGAAAGAAATGGAAAGTCTTGCAATTCGGGCATTTCGTTCACTTGACTGCTCCGGACTTGTTCGTGCGGACTTTTTCTTAACCGAGAGTGGCGAGTTTTTAATTAATGAGGTCAATACAATGCCGGGCTTTACTCCATTCAGCATGTTCCCGCTTCTTTGGAAAGAAGCAGGTGTTGAGTACCCGCAGCTGATTGAAAAAATGATTGACCTGGCGATTGAACGTCATACAGAAAAACAGAAAATCAAATATACAGTTTAAAGGTGGGCGCTCATGATTCGCAAAACTGTTGAGCAGTTAACGAAAATGATGAATGTAGAAAATGAAGTTACAAACTGGCACGAACGTCTTATAGAGGGGGTGTCGATCGATTCCCGTCAGGTGAAAGGGAACCGTCTGTTTGTTCCGCTTGCCGGCGAAAATACAGATGGGCATAAATACGTGCGCCAGGCCATTGAAAACGGAGCGGGGGCAGCTCTATGGCAAAAAGATGTGCCGGGAGCACCGGAGGATTTACCCGTGCTCATTGTTGAAAATACTTTACTAGCACTTCAGCAGTTGTCTAAAGCTTACCGCGATTCACTTCAAGTGAAAGTAGTCGGCATAACAGGCAGCAATGGAAAAACAACTGTAAAAGATATGACTGCTGCTATTTTTGCTGAAAAGTACCGCGTTCAAAAAACGGAAGGTAATTATAATAACCATATCGGCTTGCCGCTGACGCTGCTGTCATTACATGAAGAAACAGAAGTAGCGGTTTTGGAGATGGGGATGAGTGGTAGAGGAGAAATAGAGCTTTTGTCAAGGCTTTCTGCACCGGATGCTGCCATCATTACAAATATTGGGGAATCGCATCTGCAGGATCTTGGGTCGCGCGAAGCAATTGCGGATGCGAAACTAGAAATTGCCGAGGGATTATCAGAAGAAGGAACACTTATTTATTTTGGGGACGAACCTCTGCTTGCTGAAAAAATGATGGAAGCTGTACCGTATCAAGTGGAGACATTTGGCCTGGATGATTCAAATGATTTCTATCCTGTTTCAATTAAACAAACGGAAAACGGCAGTTCTTTTGTTATCAATAAAGAGCCTTCTGTGAAATTTGACTTGCCGGTGCTTGGCCAGCACAACGTTACAAATGCGCTGGCGGCGATTGCAGCAGCAAATTTGTTTGACGTGCCGTATGCAAAGATCGCATCAGGGCTTCGTAAAGTTGAATTGACGAAAATGCGGATGGAATGGATAGAAGGCAAAAAGGGTATAAAAATGATAAATGATGCGTACAACGCCAGTCCGACATCAGTGAAGGCAGCGATTGCACTTTTATCTGAACTGCCCGGTTACGACCGGAAAATTTTAGTTCTTGGCGATATGCTGGAACTGGGACTGGACGAAGAATTATTTCATTATCAAACAGGCCAAGTGATTGATGGCGATAAAATCGACTACTTATTTACGTATGGCCCGCTTAGTCAGTTTATTGCATCGGGAGCAAAAAATTCGTTAAGTTCAGACCGGATTTTTGCTTTCCAGGATAAAGAAGAAATGATTCATGCAATAGAGGGTGTTTTAGAAGGCGGTGAATTGCTTCTCATTAAAGCATCAAGAGGCATGAAGCTAGAAGAAGTGGCGGACAGGCTATCGAGATGATGAGGCAGAAAGCGGTGATAAATCATGATTGGCTGCCTGCTTGTACACGGCTTTACAGGAGCACCTTATGAAGTAGAGCCGCTGGCTGAATATATAAAAGAACATACAGATTGGACAGTTGTTGCCCCTATTTTGCCGGGGCACGGCGAAACCCTATCCTTAAAAAGCGTTTCTTGTACAGACTGGATTGATTGCGCAGAAAGAGAACTCCTAACATTGCTTGGCAAATGCGAAAAAGTATATGTGATCGGTTTTTCGATGGGTGGTTTGATTGCCGCGTATCTTGCTGCCCGTCACCCGATCAGTAAACTCGTTTTTCTCAGTGCAGCAGCAAAATACGTCAATCCTTCACAGGTAAAAGAAGATGTGCTTGAAATGGTGCATGATTTTCGAAGGAAGCAGCTCCATGAAAATGAATTATTTCTGCGATATAGGGAAAAATTAATTATGACCCCTCCGTCTGCAGCAAGGGAATTTCAAAAAGTGGTTCGTCTCGCCCGCCCGTCTCTGAAAAAAATTGTCGTGCCGGTATTTATTGCGCAGGGAACATCTGACGGGATCGTTCCTGTTGCAAGTGCTGAGTATATTTATAGCCGTGTATCATCCGCTGAACGCCACCTTCATTACTCGGCAGGAGCAAAACATCTAATTTGTCATACAGGAAATAAAAAAGAGCTTTTCGAGAAAGTCTTTACTTTTTTGTCCGAATAACGTAGTGTTATAAAAATGCGCATTGAAAATTCGGATATGGAATGATAAGATAAAACAGATATGTTGCTCTTCGCATGAACGTAGAAGGGTATTTTTTGTGCGGATAGCAGTTTAACATAGAAGGAGAAGAAACTATTGACGAAATTTAAAGATTTAAATTTAAGCGAAGCGACGCTGAAAGCAATTGACAAAATGGGGTTTGAGGAAGCAACACCAATCCAGTCAGAAACGATTCCCCTTGGTCTAACAGGAAAAGACATCATCGGACAGGCGCAGACGGGTACGGGTAAAACGACTGCTTTCGGTATTCCAATGGTGGAAAAAATCGATACAAAAAATGATTCGATTCAAGGCCTGATTATTGCACCAACACGTGAGCTAGCGATTCAAGTATCTGAAGAATTATACAAAATCGGAAGCGGCAAAAGAGCACGTGTACTTGCTGTATATGGCGGACAGGACATTCAGCGCCAGATCCGCGCTTTAAAACAGCGTCCACATATTATTGTTGGTACACCTGGTCGTATTCTTGACCATATTAACCGTCGCACATTGAAATTGGAAAACCTTGAGACGCTTGTTTTGGACGAAGCGGATGAAATGCTGAACATGGGCTTCATTCAAGACATTGAATCGATCCTTTCAAACGTACCAGCAGAACGCCAAACACTATTGTTCTCTGCAACAATGCCGGGACCAATTCGTGCAATTGCAGAACGTTTCATGAAAGATCCAGAAATGATTCGTGTGAAAGCGAAAGAAATGACGGTTTCAAACATCGATCAATACTTCGTAAAAGTACAGCAGCGTGATAAATTTGATGTTCTTGCACGGCTTATGGATGTACATTCCCCTGAGCTTGCGATCATCTTCGGCCGCACAAAGCGCCGTGTAGATGAGCTTGCAAATGCACTTAGCCTCCGTGGCTATCAGGCGGAAGGAATTCACGGTGACTTGACCCAGGCGAAGCGTTTAACTGTGTTGAAACGCTTTAAAGAAGGAAAAATTGACGTGCTTGTTGCGACAGACGTTGCGGCGCGCGGTCTTGACATTTCTGGTGTAACACACGTATACAACTATGATATTCCTCAAGATCCTGAAAGCTACGTTCACCGTATCGGCCGTACGGGACGTGCCGGTAAAGAGGGTATGGCAGTTACATTTGTTGATCCGCGTGAAATGAGCTACCTTCGTGAAGTGGAACGTACAACGAAAAAACGCATGACACCAATGGAAGCTCCATCTTGGGATGATGCGCTAAGCGGCTTGCAGCAAGCTGCTGTAAATGAACTTGAACAAGTAATAGCGAAAAACGAGTGGGCGGAGTATCGCACATTTGCAAAAGACTTGCTTGATCAAAACAATCCGGAAGAAGTTGTAGCAGCAGCGCTTAAGCTGATCACAAAAGAGCCGGATCGTACACCGGTTCACATTACAAATGAAGCTGCACTACCTCAAAAACGCGATAAATTCCGCAGCAAAAATTCAGGCGGCTATCGTAAATCAGGCGGTGGCGGACGTCAAGGCGGCGGACGCTCTTATGGAAACCGTGACCGCAAAGGCGGTTCAGGTGGTTCAGGCGGCGGACGTCGCAAATATTCTTCAAATTAATGAATGAAAAGCCGTTCCGGTCAATGCCGGAGCGGCTTTTTTCAAAATGAGAGGAGACCATATGATCAAAGGAATCGGGATGGACATTGTGGAAATTGACCGGATTCGCCGTTTAATCGAGCGGCAGCCGAAATTTATAGAACGTATTTTAACACCGCAGGAACTTGCTATTTTTCAAGAAAAAAAAGGAAGTCGCCAGTGGGAATATGCAGCAGGGCGATTTGCGGTTAAAGAAGCTTTTTCAAAAGCACAGGGAACGGGCATTGGTGAACATTTATCCTTTCAAGACATTGAAGTGGAGGCTGATGATTTAGGGCGGCCTGTTTTAACACGTCCTTTTTCAAAAGGCGTTCATGTAACGATTACACATAGCCGTGATTATGCCGCGGCCGTCGTTGTGATCGAATGAATATTGCACCTTTCTTTCTCATATAGTGCTAATGAGGAAAGGGGTGCGGCAATGAAAAAAAAATGGACTGGCTTACTAATGGTGGCAGTCGTCTTACTCGTATTATCTGCCTGCGGAGCGCCGACGAAAGAAGACATTGTGACGGAGATTAATGAAAAAGCAAAAAATGCAGCTGGATATAAAGCAAAAGCAGTTCTTGAAATTCAAGCTGGTAAAGAAAAACAAAGCTATAATGTAGACATTTGGAACAAAGAGCACAAGTATTACCGCGTTCATCTTTCTTCTGTCACGAATGAACACAGCCAAACGATTTTGAAAAATAAATCAGGTATTTACGTGATGACGCCGTCTCTTGGCAAAAGCTTTAAATACGAAAATAACTGGCCGGAAAATAGTAGTCAGTCGTACCTTTTTGAATCTCTTGCGGCAGACATAAAAGCGGATGGGGAGGCGGGATTTAAAGAAACAGACAAGTACTATGTTTTTGAAACGAAAACCCGCTATACAAACAGCAGTATGCTGCCGCGCCAGCAAATAACCTTCCATAAAAGCGATTTGACACCGGCAATGGTAAAGGTAATGGACAAAGAACAAAAAGCTGTCATTACGGTTGTATTCAAAAAAATGGATTTAAAGCCAACATTCGCAAAAGGTGATTTTGACAGAAAGAAAGCGAATAAAAAGACGAAAGAAACCGCCGGTGATGTTGAAACAGAATTTTCGGTACATTATCCTATCGCAGTTAACAATTCTAAACTAGTTGATGAAACGAAAGTAGGGGATCGTGTCATTTTAACATATGACGGTGACAAGCCATTTACCCTTATTCAAAAACGAGCAGCAACCCCAGAGGGACAAAGTGTTGTAACTGCTTCGGGTGATATGGCGGATATGGGATTTGCTGCAGGTGAATCGGCAGACGGTTCATTAACTTGGGTATATAACGGAGTAGAGTTTATGCTGGCATCGGATGTAATGACCCATGGTGAAATGGCGACCGTGGCAGCGTCAATGCAGCCAGGCACCTTGAAATAAAAGCAGCGTATTGTTTACCGCTGCTTTTTTTTTGTTTAAAATAGATAATGCGAAAGATATTGACAAATTAGGACGTGAAGTAGATGGGCTATTACCGCGATACGCGAGCAGAAATAAACCTTGACGCGATTGAATGGAATGTACGACAAACCATTAAATTTCTGCAAAATTCAATGCATATGTTTGCGGTGGTAAAGGCAAATGCATATGGCCATGGGGATGTGCAAGTTGCGAAAGCGGCGTTAAAAGCGGGTGCAAACGGTCTGGCTGTTGCCTTTTTAGACGAAGCTTTATCCTTGAGAAAGGCAGGTATAACAGCGCCTATTCTCGTTCTTGGAGCTAGTCGTCCTGAAAATGCCGGCATTGCAGCGTCACACAATATTTCATTGACAGTATATGATAAGGAGTGGCTGGATCATATTCAAATTGAAAGTGGGCAAACGCTCCGTGTGCATATTAAATGTGATACCGGGATGGGACGGATTGGGGTGAAAACCGTTGAGGAGCTTCAATCAATCATTGATGAACTTAATGGATCTCCAATATATATGTTTGAAGGTATTTTTACTCATTTTGCTACTGCGGATGAAGTAGATACAGCATACTTCGAGCAGCAATTAACCACTTTTCAATTGCTTATATCGTCTATATCCGAAAAACCGCCTTACATCCATTGTGCAAATAGTGCAGCAACCCTTCGTTTTCATGGAGCAGGCTGTAACGCTGTTCGGCTCGGTATTTCCATGTACGGATTAACACCATCGCCGGAGATTGAACCAATGTTGCCGTTTGAATTGAAACCGGCTTTTTCTTTTCATACAAAACTCATTCATGTGAAGCAAATGAAGGCTGGGGAAAAAGTTAGCTACGGGGCAACATATGAGGCGTCGGAGGGGGAGTGGATTGGAACTATCCCCGTTGGCTATGCGGATGGATGGATTCGTAAATTGAGTGGACAGGAAGTGCTTATTGATGGCAGAAGAGCACCGATTGTCGGCAGAATTTGCATGGACCAGTGCATGATTCGTCTTCCTCATGAATATTCAGTCGGTTCAGAGGTTACACTAATTGGAAGTCAAGGGAATGAGATTGTAACAATGGATGAAATTGCGAAAAAACTTGATACGATCAACTATGAAATACCGTGCATCATCACAGCGCGTGTGCCGCGTGTGTACAGAGAAAAGGGACAAATTGTTAACGTTACAAACCCTCTGTTATAAACGGTATGAGGTATATGAGTTCTCTGTTATACAACATTTTTCATTTTTGCTCTTCCATACCGCTGCGTGCAATGATATTATAGGTGTGACAGTAAGAAAAAGAGACGTGTGCAGTGATTGGTGGAGGTGTGGTTCTTGTCTGAATCCAGTACAACGACAAATGTGTTAGTAAACTTGCCAAAACAGTTTGTAAATGAACTCGATTGTTTTGCGGAGCAGGAAGAAATCAGTCGCAGTGAATTCATTTACCGCGCGACGAAAATGTATTTGCGTGAAAGAAAAAAGCGCCATATACAAGAGTCTATGCGCCGTGGATACATGGAAATGGCAAAAATCAATCTAGCTATTGCTTCAGAAGCAATGCAGGCTGAATATGAGGCAGGAAACACAGTCGAACGTTTAGTAAGTGGAGGATAAACCGTGTGATCGTAAAACGTGGTGACGTATATTTTGCAGACCTGTCCCCTGTTGTCGGTTCCGAACAAGGCGGCGTCCGGCCTGTTCTTGTCGTCCAGAACGACATCGGGAATCGGTTCAGTCCCACTATTATCGTCGCGGCCATTACAGCTCAGATCCAGAAAGCCAAACTGCCGACGCACGTAGAAATTAATGCTGAGCGGTATGGTTTTGAAAGAGACTCTGTCATTTTACTCGAGCAGATCCGGACGATCGATAAGCAGCGGCTGACAGATAAAATTACGCAGCTGGACGAAGGAATGATGGAGAAAGTGGACGACGCCTTGCAGATTAGTTTAGGTCTTATACAGTTTTAGTTCAAGCACCCGCCTGGAAATAGGCGGGTGCTTTTTCCTATGTTTCTATAATTATTTTAACGGGTGTCAGATGATACTGCTTTTTAATTGTACACATAACCTTTATAATAAAAATAATGAACGTTTTTGACGAAACGCACGCTTACTTTTGCGGCGGAATGATGATTGGAGCGAACTGAATGCGTAAAAAGATTTTTCAATATGTACAGTCTCACAGCGATGAGATTTTGAATGAATGGATTGAACTGATGCGCACGGAAGCAGATGACCGGGCTGTTCAGGCTATGTCTGATCATATGTTTGTCAAAACGAGCGCGGATTTTGTTGCTCTTGTCATGTCTAATTTTTCGGAATCAGAAGAAGTATTTCATGAACGGGCCGTTGATTTTTCGGAAAGAATTGTCCGTCTTGGCTGGCCGTTGACGATGATGACGGACGGCTTACGAGTTTTCGGACAAATCGTCGAAAATGGAATGAAAAAAGAGGGAATTATTGATCAGGTCAGCTATTTTGACTTTACAGCAGAAATTAACAATTGGATGTTTCCGATGTATAAAACGATTACACAAGCGTATACAACATCTTGGGAACGGACCGTTTCGCTTCAAAAAATTGCCTTGCAGGAATTGTCAGCACCGCTTATTCCTGTTTTTGATAAGATTTCCGTTATGCCTCTTGTCGGTACGATTGATACGGAACGAGCAAAACAAATAATGGAAAACCTGCTTGAAGGAGTTGTGAACCATAGAGCGGAAGTTGTTTTAATTGATATCACAGGGGTGCCAGTTGTTGACACAATGGTGGCGCATCATATTATTCAAGCGGCAGAAGCTGTACGTTTAGTAGGCGCGAAATGCACGATTGTAGGTATTCGTCCTGAAATTGCTCAGACAATTGTCAACTTAGGTATTAATTTGGAGGACGTGACAACAACCAGCACATTGAAAAAAGGTGTAGAGCAGGCGCTGGCAATGACATCAAGAAAAATTGTGGAGGTACAAGAATGAACATGAGAATTCCGATTTTAAAATTGCATGACTGTTTACTTGTCTCAATTCAATGGGAACTTGATGATCAGACAGCGCTACAATTTCAGGAGGATCTTCTTCACAAAATTCATGAAACGAGCGCGCGCGGTGTAGTCATTGATTTTACGTCAATTGACTTTATCGATTCTTTCATTGCGAAAGTACTCGGTGATGTCATCAGCATGTCCAAGCTGATGGGTGCCAAAGTTGTCATCACGGGTATACAGCCAGCAGTGGCGATCACACTGATTGAACTCGGCATCCGGCTGGAGGAAGTTATGACCGCACTGGATCTCGAAAAAGGTTTGGAGAAACTTCAACGGGAACTGGGGGACTAAAATGATGGACTCTAGTGTCAAAATTATAAATGAATGGGATATCGTAGCGGCGAGACAGCTTGGCAGAAATGTCGCAAAAGAGCTCGGTTTTGGCACCGTAGACCAGGCGCGTATCACGACTGCGATCAGTGAACTGGCGCGTAATATTTATTTGTACGCCGGCCAGGGAGAAATAACGATAGAAAAAATAGAGAGTGGAACAAAAAAAGGAATGACGATCATTTCACGCGACGCGGGACCTGGCATTCCAGATCTACGCAAAGTAATGGAAGATGGATTTTCCACATCAGGAGGACTTGGCGCAGGGCTGCCCGGCGTAAAGAGGTTGATGGATGAATTCTCTATTGAATCCACTCCGGGGGAAGGAACCCTTATTCAGTCGGTGAAGTGGCTCAAGTAGGAGGGAAAAGATGAGTTTCAGAGACACGATGCTGGATGAATATAAAGAAATATTAAAAACGTATATTAACGACCAAACTGAACAAGCTCTCTACATGAGCCAGAAATTCAGCAGAAAATCGATTGAATATAAAATCTCGCCGGAAGAAATGATCAGTCTCCACAAAACGTCCATTATGGAGCTGGCGCCTGATCTGCCGGAATCATTGCTTTTATCGCTCGACATTTTGCTTGAGGTGATGATGAGCTACGGTCTTGCTTACCGGGAACATCAAAGCCTTCGTACTATTCAGCGTGAATTAATCAATGAAATAGAAGTGGCGGCAAACATGCAGCAAACACTTTTAGGCACACAGATTCCCCATATTTCATCTGTTGATATCGGGGCGATCAGTGTGCCTGCCAAGCAGATGAGCGGAGACTATTATCACTTTGTTTCTCATGAAAATGGAGCGGTAAGTGTAGCGATCGCCGACATTATTGGAAAAGGAATCCCGGCCGCACTTTGTATGTCGATGATTAAATATTCAATGGATAGTATGCCGGAAAACAGTCACACGCCTGGGGATGTATTAGAACGATTGAATCGTGTTGTTGAACAAAATGTGGACCCGACGATGTTTATTACCATGTTTAGTGGATTGTATAACCCTGGGAATCATACGTTTTATTATTCGTCGGCCGGTCATGAACCCGGTTTTTATTATAATGGTGAAACAGGAGCGTTTGAGGAGCTGAAAGCAAAAGGATTGCTTCTCGGTGTAGACAAGAAAGCGAAATATCGTGAATACGAACGAAAAGTAGAAGTAGGCGATGCCATCTTGCTTATGTCAGATGGTGTGACCGAATGCCGGACAAAAGACGGGTTTATTGAAATAGATACGCTGGTTGGCTATATTGAAAAATACATACATCTCGGCGCTCAGGATATTGCCGACAAAGTATATAAAGAACTTGAATTTTTGCAAGATTTTCAGCTTCGGGATGATTTTACACTTATTATTATTAAACGGACTGCTTAATAGAGGTTTATCCTTGAGGGCGTTCGGGTAAAAGTAAGATATTGAAAAATCGTAGAAACATTTTAGTAAAAGGGGTTTAATTTAAATGAACATTTCCATTGACGTACAAGAACGAGATCATCAGACAACAATTACACTTGCAGGAGAAATTGATGCATATACAGCACCTAAGCTTCGTGAAGCGGCTTTTCCATACACTGAAAAACAGCATGCCAATGTCGTGATTGATTTGTCTGGTGTTACATATATGGACAGTACAGGTCTTGGTGTATTCGTAGGTCTTTTTAAAAGTTTAAATGCAAATGAAGGAACGTTGGAACTCAATGGCTTATCGGATCGTTTAAAACGCCTTTTTGATATTACAGGTCTTGCAGACATCATGAATATTAACCCTAAAGCAGAAGGTGGCATTTAATGATGAAGCCAGCTGACTACATTGAGATGAAAATTCCTGCAAAACCGGAATTTGTCGGGGTTACTCGTTTAACTTTATCCGGCATCGCCAGCCGGATGGGTTTTTCCTACGAGACCATTGAAGATCTTAAAATTGCGACGAGCGAAGCCATTACAAATGCAGTCCAGCACGCATATAAAGGCGAAGAAGGTGAAGTGCTTATCGGTTTTGGCATGCATAGTGACCACCTTGAGGTCGTCGTTTCCGACAATGGAAAGAGTTTTGATTTTTATGAAACAAAGAAAGCTCTCGGTCCTTATAACGATCAATCAGCTGAATTTTTGCGTGAAGGCGGACTGGGCCTGTATTTAATCGAGACGTTAATGGATGAAGTAAAGGTGCACCAAAATGAAGGGATTACTTTGTTTATGACTAAGTATCTTGAAAGAGAGCGGGTGGAGAGGGATGCAGAAACCATCTCGACCTAACCAGGCAGCAAAGCTTCAAGCTATCGAATGGATAAAAGCATTTCAAAATGAAGGCGACCAAGAAGCACAGGACAAACTTGTTAAACATTATCAAGGTTTAGTGGAATCGATCGCTCGTAAATATTCAAAAGGGCGTTCACACCATGAAGACATCGTCCAGGTTGGGCTGATGGGCCTCTTGGGGGCGATTCGCCGATACGATGATTCATTTGGTAAAAGCTTTGAAGCGTTCGCGATACCGACAATCGTCGGCGAAATTAAACGTTTCTTACGCGACAAAACGTGGAGTGTACATGTTCCGCGCCGGATTAAAGAACTTGGTCCAAAAATTAAATCAGCTAATGAAGAACTAACAACCTCATTACAGCGCTCACCGAGAGTGGACGAAATTGCGCAATACCTCGATATTTCAGATGAAGAAGTTCTTGAAGCGATGGAGATGGGCAAAAGTTATCAAGCGCTGTCTGTCGACCATTCGATCGAAGCTGATTCTGACGGCAGCACCGTAACACTCCTTGATATTGTCGGGAGTCGTGAAGAAGGGTATGAGCGCGTCGATCAGCGTCTTGTACTTGAGAAAGTACTCCATGTCTTATCGGAGCGAGAAAAACAAATCATTCAATTTACGTATCTTGAGAATTTAAGCCAAAAAGATGCTGGGGATAAACTTGGTATTTCTCAAATGCATGTATCCAGACTGCAAAGACGTGCCATAAAAAAATTGAAAGAAGCTATTCATGCTGAGGCGTTTTCAACGGAGCGATTATCTTAATGGACCGGCTCAAAAACACATTCATTGAAATGATTGCCGGAAGCCGTTCAAAAAATAATAACTCTTTTTGTGGTGATACGTATTTTGTAGAACTAAATAATGGGGAGTTTATCTGTCTTCTTGCAGACGGTCTAGGAAGCGGACGGTATGCATATGAGTCGTCTTTTGCAGCGGCAGAAGCTGTGAAACAAAGATGGCAGTCAGAAACAGTAGAAGAGTTAATGGAGTCTGTTAACCAATCTCTTCACCAAAAACGTGGTGCGGCAGTGGCCATTTTTAAAGTCAATTTCGAAGCACGTCAGTTTGAATATACCTGTGTCGGAAATATCCGTTTTTATCTGTACGCACCCGACGGCAAGTTGACATATCCACTGCCTGTGACCGGCTACCTGTCAGGCCGGCCCCAACGATACCGGATGGAACGTTTTACATATGAAAAAGGCAGTAAATTCCTCGTTCATTCAGACGGTGTCAATTTATTAAACACAAAGGAACTAATGCGTTTCCGTACAGCAGAACAAATTGCTGCTGAGTTGGACGGAGCGGCGGTAAGTGCAAATGATGATGCGACATATATAGTTGGAAGCCTGCTGTGATCAGCGGGTTTTTTATTTTTTTGTTAAAATAAAATTAATCGATAATAAGAAGCGGAGGCACGACGATGGAAGAGCAATTAATAAAAGCAACAGCTGCGGATACGGGCATCGCATTGAAAAATATTCGGGCTGTTATTCAACTAACAGAAGAAGGGAACACGATCCCTTTTATTGCGCGCTACCGAAAAGAAATGACAGGTTCGCTGGATGAGGTAGAAATTCGTACAGTTCTTGAGCGATTTACATATCGAAAAAACATAGAACAACGTAAGGAAGAAGTGATCCGGTCGATTACGGAGCAGGAAAAAATGACGACAGAGCTAGAAACAAAAATAAAAGCAGCTGCGACCTTACAGACAATAGAGGATTTGTACCGACCTTTCAAACAAAAGAAGCGAACGAAAGCATCGATTGCCAAAGAAAAAGGTTTGGAACCATTTGCGGAATGGCTGGTTCAATTTCCTCAGCAGGCAAATCTTGAAGAAGAAGCATCGAAGTACATCTCAGACCAGGTGCTGAATTCGGAAGAAGCCATCCAAGGAGCGTCTGATATTATTGCTGAAAAAATCTCAGATGATGCATCCGTCCGCCAGCGTATACGGCTCGACATGACAAAGTATGGGAAAATCAAAACAGAATTAAAAGGCGAAGATGAAAAAGAAGTCTTTAAAATGTATTATGACTATGAAGAAGCGATCGGGAAAATCGCACCGCACCGTACACTGGCAGTCAACCGAGGGGAAAAAGAAGACGTGTTGAGAGTGAGTATTTCATTTGATGAAGAGCGCGTTGTTCGCTTTCTTACGAAAACATTTATTGCAAACGAACAGAGTCCAGCTGCACCGGTAGTTCTAGCCGCAGCACGCGATGCATACAAACGATTAATTCGTCCCTCCGTTGAACGGGAGGTGCGCAATGAATTAACGGAAATTGCAGAAGAACGCGCCATCCATATTTTCTCTGAAAATCTGAAAAACCTGCTTCTTCAGCCGCCGTTAAAAGGAAAAGTCGTGCTTGCTGTTGACCCGGCTTATCGTACCGGATGCAAACTTGCGGTGGTGGATGAAACGGGGAAAGTTCTCTCAATCGACGTTATTTATCCTCATGTGGGAGAAGGAAAGAGGAAAGAAGCGCAAACAAAGTTTAAACAAATCGCTGATCAATACGAAGCGGACATCATTGCGATCGGGAACGGAACAGCTTCACGAGAGACGGAGCAATTTGTCGTGGAGATGATTCCGCAGCTGAAAAAGCAGTCAGCTTATATCATTGTGAATGAAGCGGGAGCAAGTGTGTATTCAGCTTCTGACATTGCCCGCGAAGAGTTCCCTGATTTGCAGGTGGAGGAGAGAAGCGCGGTTTCCATTGGCAGAAGGATTCAAGATCCGCTTGCTGAACTCGTTAAAATTGACCCGCAGTCGATCGGTGTGGGTCAATACCAGCACGACGTCTCACAAAAAAAATTATCAGCTTCTCTTTCTTTTGTCGTAGAAACAGCTGTAAACAGAGTGGGCGTTGATGTAAATACAGCGTCACCATCGTTACTGGAGCATGTTGCCGGATTAAATAAAACGGTTGCTCGAAACATTGTTAAATATCGTGAAGAAAACGGGAAATTTTTAAAGCGGTCTATTATTAAAAAAGTACCTAGACTTGGCGGTAAAACATTTGAGCAATGTATCGGCTTTTTGCGTATAACAGATGGGGAAGAGCCGCTGGATCGAACATCGATTCATCCGGAGAACTATAAAGAAGTAACGGCTCTTTTGAAAAACCTTGGTTTTACAACAAAAGAAATTGGGTCAAATAAATTAGCAGAAGCTCTTAAATCTGTGTATATACAGCAAACCTCGGCTGCACTGGAAATAGGCGACATTACATTGCGTGATATCATCGATTCATTGCAAAAGCCTGGCCGCGATCCGCGGGATGAACTGTCTGCTCCATTATTGAAAACAGATGTATTGAAAATGGAAGATTTAAGAAAAGGGATGGAATTAGAAGGAACAGTACGAAATGTAACTGATTTTGGTGCATTTGTTGACATTGGAGTAAAACAGGATGGACTCGTCCATATCTCAAAATTGAAAAAAGGGTTTGTGAAAAATCCATTTGATGTTGTAGCGGTCGGGGAAATTGTAAAGGTGTGGGTAGAGAGTGTAGATGCTGATAAAGGGCGAATATCTCTTACAATGGTCAAAACGGACGCATAATGATTGTTACGGATGAAATGGTTCAAAAAATGACTGAGGAGTTATCATTGCAATTTTTCAACCGGCCTTTTTTACACAGGGCGTATATTAATAAACGGCTGAGAACAACTGGCGGACGCTATTTGCTGGATTCACACAATATTGAAGTGAATGAGAAATACGCGATTGAGTACGGGGAGAAAGAACTGGCCGGCATTATAAAACATGAACTGTGCCACTATCATTTGCATTTACAGGGGAAAGGGTATAAACATGGAGACGCTGACTTTAAAAAATTACTGGCTGAAACGAATTCCCCTCGTTATTGCAGAGAATTACCGCAGCAAAAAGCCCTAAAAAAAGTTCGTCCAATTCTGTACTACAGCTGTCTTCAATGTGGGATGGTTTATAGACGTAAGAGAAAGATGGATGTAAATAGGTACGTTTGTGGATCATGCCGTGGCAGATTAGCTGAAATAAAGCGATAACCTATTGACAAGAGCTGTCTCAATTGCTATCTTAATTGAGCAGCTTTTTTTATTATATTGTTTTCAAGAAAAAATATTAAAAAAGTATTGACGAAAGTTATTGTAGAAAATATAATATTAATTGTCGATGAGACGCTATTAATCATTCCGCAGTAGCTCAGTGGTAGAGCAATCGGCTGTTAACCGATCGGTCGCAAGTTCGAGTCTTGCCTGCGGAGCCACTTTATGGGGAAGTACTCAAGAGGCTGAAGAGGCGCCCCTGCTAAGGGTGTAGGTCGGGTAACCGGCGCGAGGGTTCAAATCCCTCCTTCTCCGCCAGAACTTCACTTTAATAATGGCCCCTTGGTCAAGCGGTTAAGACACCGCCCTTTCACGGCGGTAACACGGGTTCGAATCCCGTAGGGGTCATCGTCGGGAAGCCGGCTTTTCCGGTTTCCCTTCTCTATGTTTAATTTAATTTGGTCCGGTAGTTCAGTTGGTTAGAATGCCTGCCTGTCACGCAGGAGGTCGCGGGTTCGAGTCCCGTCCGGACCGCCATATTTTTTGTTGGGCTATAGCCAAGCGGTAAGGCAACGGACTTTGACTCCGTCATGCGTTGGTTCGAATCCAACTAGCCCAGCCATCTTTTCGATTCATTAGCAGAGGGTCGAAGGTTACGGTCATTGCTCTTTTGAACCAAAAAAAGTGTTGACACACCAATGTGATTCATGTATAATTTGATTCTGTTGGTAAAACAACTCAAGGTGCACGAAACGCTTAATGCGGTCGTGGCGGAATGGCAGACGCGCTAGGTTGAGGGCCTAGTGGGGGCAACCCCGTGGAGGTTCAAGTCCTCTCGGCCGCACCATTATAATGAGCGCCCGTAGCTCAATTGGATAGAGCGTTTGACTACGGATCAAAAGGTTAGGGGTTCGACTCCTCTCGGGCGCGCCACTAATTTATAATTTGTAACAGTTTGAACAAGCTCCATCTATGGAACTTCTGCTAAGATCCGGCACAACTTGTGCCGAACTCAAAAGTCGGAACATCCTGTTCAAGTAAACGGGAAGTAGCTCAGCTTGGTAGAGCACTTGGTTTGGGACCAAGGGGTCGCAGGTTCGAATCCTGTCTTCCCGACCATTCACTTTATATAAGAAACCGAAATGCGGGTGTAGTTTAATGGTAAAACCTCAGCCTTCCAAGCTGATGTCGTGGGTTCGATTCCCATCACCCGCTCCATGTAAATTGAACATTGAAAACTGAACAAAATCAATAAAAACGTCAAC
>NZ_MSFI01000017.1 GCF_001975785.1 Domibacillus epiphyticus
ACGTTGACGTTTTTATTGATTTTGTTCAGTTTTCAATGTTCAATGTTCAATCAATCTTTTGTTGTCTTGAACAACTTTATCATCTTATCATTTCAAGAATCATAAGTCAATAACTTTTTAAAAGTTATTATCCGCTTTTCAGCGGCAACGTTTAATAATATATCACTTACCAACAAACTCGTCAACCATCTCTTGTAACTTTTTAATTAAAAATAAATAAATGAATGGCTGCCAGCATAAGGATGCCCGGCAGCCCAAGAAATCCTGCTATCAAGGATGTCGTGATATTCATTGAAATATGCATTCCCACATTGTTTATCATTATATTTACTATATAGAGAAAGAAAGCACCTATAATGATCTTTTTTATAGTCAAAGCCGCTAAATAAGCTATTTTCCTCATTTATCCTCACGCTCCCATATCATCATATGGAAGTGGATTATTCTTTTATGCGGATCTTTCGCTTTTTTGCTTCTCTGAAAAGGAAAAAATATTTTGCCTGCGCCGCTTTCGTCTGGGCTTCAAGTTCATCGTTTTGCTCAAAACTCAACCGGAGCAATTCACGGTGTTGAAACCATTCTTTTCTAGAACGGCCGAGCAGCTCAATCAATTTCTCATCGTACGCTGCATTCATCTTTTGTTTTCTGCGAAACAGCATGTTGAATCCTCCTATAGTTCGCGGCGGCCCTCGATGGCTTTGGACAATGTCACCTCGTCTGCGTATTCGAGATCACCACCGACCGGCAAACCATGGGCAATACGCGTTGTACGGATACCAGATGGCTTTAAAAGACGGGAGATATACATGGCCGTCGCTTCTCCTTCTATATTCGGATTTGTCGCCAGTATCACTTCTTTAATCGTCTCATCCTGCAAACGTTTGACAAGGTCCGGCACATTTATATCTTCCGGTCCGATCCCTTCCATCGGAGATATTGCCCCATGCAGCACATGATACAGACCATTGAATTCCTTCATTTTTTCCATTGCAATGACGTCTTTTGGATCCTGCACAACACAAACGATACTCCGGTCGCGCCGTTCGTCTTTGCAGATCGAGCATGGATCTTGATCAGTAATGTGTCCGCAAACGGAACAATAACCAAGGTCACGTTTTGCATTGACAAGTGCTTTTGCAAAATCAAGTACATCGTCTTCTTTCATATTCAAAACAAAAAAAGCCAGACGAGCCGCAGTTTTCGGCCCAATGCCCGGCAGTTTCATGAAGCTGTCGATCAGCTTTGTAATCGGTTCGGGATAGTACATCCGTCAATTCCTCCTAATCAGAAAGGAAGGTTCATCCCTTTCGTAAACTGTCCCATTTTCTGGTTGGTTTCATCATCTACTTTTTTCAGGGCGTCGTTCACTGCAGCGAGAACAAGGTCTTGAAGCATATCGATATCATCCGGATCGACAACTTCCTCTTTAATTTGAACGTCAACCACTTGTTTTTGTCCAGACATGCTGACTTTCACCATGCCTCCGCCTGCTGTACCCTCAAATTGCTTTGCTGAAAGTTCTTCCTGTGCCTCTTGCATTTGCTTTTGCATTTTTTGCATTTGCTTCATCATATTTTGCATATTTCCCATTCCGCCACGCATCATTATCATCATCCTCCGTATAAATTAGTCTTTAATTTCAAGAAATTCTTCACCGACAAGCTTCAGCGCTTCTGAAACAAGCGGATCCTCTTCTTCTTCCTGCACGTCCATATCAGACCCGTCAGCAGGCGGTGTATATGTACCGTCTTCTTTTTGTTTTTTCAAAAAAGAACGGCGGATATCAAGCCAAGACTCTTCCGGCACCACAAACGGGCGGTACGGTTTGCCTGTCAGCTCATTCAATATAGTTGAAATGGAATCCATAAACGCTTTGTTGTCAGAAGCCATTTGACAATGAATTTCGTATTTAAATTTTAGCACAAATGAATCACTTGAAGCAGCGACAGGCTCTGCATCGTTCAAGAGGGCGGCTTGTGAACGCATTTGCCGCTCATTTAAATAACCAATCATACTGCCCCATCGGCTTTTAATATTCTGAATATCCTGTTTCGTCGCTTCTAATAAGACCTTCTCAATTTGCGGCACAGCCACTTTGAATTGGGTAGTCGGTCGGGACATTTTTTTTGCCGGCTGGCGGGCTGATTCCGGCTCCGCACCACCCGATGGACGGCTTTTCAGTTCCTGCACTTCCCGCTCAAGCCTGTTTATTTTCTCCAAAAGCCCTTCGATTTCCGGCGCAGAGACCGCAGCAGGATGACGGACCTGCATGCGGCACATTTTCACAAGAGCCACTTCAAGATAAATACGGGCATGATTCGTAAATTTCATTTCCTGCTGTGTTTTATTTAACGTTGCAATATATTCATATACTGCCTGCTCGGAAAACTGACCGGCCATTTCAATAAATTCTGAATCTGCCATTGTCCGTTCCATCGATTCTTCTAGATCCGGTGTCATTTTATATAACAGAATATCACGGAAATAGAGAATAAAATCTTCTGTAAAACGAACAGGATCTTTTCCTTCCATTAAAAGCCCGTGAAGCGTCTGAACCGCTTCCGCTGCATTTTCCTCATGAACAAAACGGGCAATTGCGTTCAGCATTCCCTGGCCGACTGTACCGGTTACAACAAGCGCATCCTCTTCCATCAAACGGCCGCGGCTGTATGAAACTGCCTGATCAAGAAGGCTGAGCGCATCACGCATCCCGCCTTCTGCCGCCCTTGAAATAATAGGAAGAGCTGCTTCGTCATATTCTGTACCGGTTTCGTTTAAAATCAGTTTCATTCGGCCCGTAATCGCCTGTGCAGTAATTCGTTTAAAGTCAAACCGCTGACAGCGGGAAATAATCGTTAATGGTATTTTATGTGGTTCCGTTGTTGCTAATATAAAGATTACGTGACCCGGTGGTTCTTCCAGTGTTTTTAACAGTGCATTAAAGGCACCCGTGGAAAGCATATGCACTTCATCAATTATATACACTTTATACTCAACAGAGCCCGGAGCATATTTTACTTTATCACGAATGTCACGAATTTCATCCACTCCATTATTGGACGCCGCATCAATTTCAATCACGTCTTGAATGGATCCATCGGAAATACCGAGACAGGCACGGCATTCGTTGCAGGGTTCTGCTACAGGACCGTTTTCACAGTTGACCGCTTTCGCCAAAATTTTGGCTGCGCTTGTTTTCCCTGTGCCCCGCGGACCGGAAAATAAGTATGCATGTGAGATTTTATCTTGAAGGAGAGCGTTTTGAAGCGTTTTTGTTATGTGCTCCTGTCCAACGACATCCGCAAAATTTTGCGGCCGCCATACACGGTATAATGCCTGATAACTCATCGTCTTCCCCCTTCACAGTCCTTCTTCCATTATAAACGAACGTTCTTCTCTTTACTATAAAAAGGCGTACAAAAAAAGACGTCCGGCAAACCGGACATCTTATCTTTATTATGTATACCGTGCACCTTCCGTCGACTGCCAATCACAGGCGTTACTAGAGCAGTTAACTCAGTCCAGGCTGCCCCGCGGCACATGAGAGAGTCCACTTAATGCTGCTTCCTTCCGGACCTGACATGGTTCATGGATTCTCATTGCGCAGGACCCGGACGTCAACGTCACTTACAAAAGGCAGACCCCACAATTAAACAGCCTCGAGAAGGAATTCAGTCCCGCTAGAGCGGATTGCGGATACAGGGCACCGCTACCTCCCCACTTAGCACGGTAGAATCCATTATACTACCTTAAACACTAAAAATCAATGATTGCTTTATTCATTTGGCCTTTGTTTTTGTTCCTTTTTCTTCCGGCGCAGGCTGCGGAAAAAGTTTGTCAGCATCATCCCGCACTCGTCAGCCAGCACACCGGGTACGACGTCGCAACGGTGATTAAAGCGATCATCATCCAGCAAGTTCATCAATGTCCCTGCACAGCCTGCTTTCGGATCGGCCGCGCCATATACAACCCGGTCGACCCGGGATAATAAGATGGCACCGCTGCACATTGGACATGGCTCCAATGTGACATAAAGCGTCGTTTCCTCCAGCCGCCACGACCCAATCACTTCACATGCCTTTTCGATCGCCAGCAGTTCCGCATGAGTCACCGCATTTTGTGTCGTTTCACGTAAATTGTAAGCGGAAGAAATCACTTCATTGTTTTTTACAATCACAGCTCCAATCGGCACTTCACCAAGCTGTTCCGCTTTTTTTGCTTCAGCTATGGCCAGTTTCATAAAATATTCATCCAATTTTCATGATCCTTTCTATCAAAAGTTGGGTAAACATTATCGTTAAAGGAGGATAAAACATGACAAAAAAATTTGCTCTTCTCATTATTGATATGATAAATGATTTTAATTTCCCGAACGGTGAAAAATTAGCCGCTCAAACTAAAAAAATAGTTCCTTCGATTTTGGCCTTAAAGACATATTGCCGATCAAATGATATTCCAGTCATTTATGTAAATGATCATTATAATTTATGGAAAGCCGATATAGAATTACTGATTGATCACGTTCAAAATGACATAAGCGCCCCTATTATACAGCAAATGAAACCCGAGCGTGATGATTATTTCTTGATCAAGCCAAAACATTCCGGCTTTTACGGAACCGCTTTAAATACCCTTTTACATGAGTTCAATACAGACGCGGTGATTGTGACCGGCGTGGCGGGCAATATATGTGTTTTTTTTACAGCAAATGATGCGTATATGCGTGAATTTGACGTGTATGTGCCGAGCGACGGGACCGCTTCTGAATCCCCTAATTTTAATGAATATGCGCTCAATATGATGGAAACCGTTCTTAAAGCAGATGTGCGTCCTGCTAGCCAATTAATTAGTTTGTTAAAAGAACAGGAATAAATAGCCTCTTTTCTTTGTACATATGTACAGAGAGGGGGATACGTTTTTGCAAATATACGTAGTCCAAAGCGGAGATACAATCTTTCAAATTGCTAGACGATTCGGAACGACTGCAGAGACGATCACCCAGGCAAACCAATTGCCGAATCCCAATCGCCTCGTTGTCGGTCAGGCAATCGTTATTCCGATTCCCGGTCGTATTCACGTCGTTTCGCCCGGTGAAAGCCTCTGGACCATTGCCCGGCAATATGGGACAACCGCTCAAGAACTGGCACGGCTGAATGGACTTTCACCATCCGTTCCGTTACAAGTCGGACGGCAGCTGCGTATTCCTGCACCGGTGAAAACACGTGCAGAATTCACTGGTTATATCCAGCCTGCTGCAACCGGTTATTCTGAAAATCTTTTGAACAGTGCACGGGAGGCAGCACCCCACTTGACGTATTTTGCACCGGTCAGCTATAACGCAAGACGGGATGGCTCACTAGAAGAGCCCGCTATCGCTCCGCTCCAGCCGATCGCCGAACAAAATGGGGTTGCCCTCATGATGGATATAACAAATCAGGAAAACACACAATTCAGTGACGAACTTGGGCGTATTTTATTAAATGATGAGGCAGTGCAGCAAACCTTTTTGGATAATATAAGCAGAATTGCCCGGGAATCCAATTTTAGTGACATCCACTTTGATTTTGAATATTTACGCCCGGAAGATAGGGAAGCATACAATCGGTTTCTGCGCCGGGCCAAAGAGCGTTTCAGCCGGGAAGGAAGAACAATCTCTACTGCACTTGCACCGAAAACCAGCGCCACACAGCAGGGCAGATGGTATGAAGCGCACGATTATAGAGCACACGGGGAAATTGTAGATTTCAGTATCATAATGACGTATGAATGGGGCTACAGCTATGGTCCTCCTATGGCCGTGTCGCCTATTGGCCCTGTACGCGATGTATTGACATATGCAGTATCAGAAATGCCGGCATCCAAAGTCGTTATGGGACAAAATTTGTATGGCTATGACTGGACGCTTCCATACCGTCCAGGGAACCCCGCAGCCCGCGCAATCAGCCCTCAGGAAGCTATTCGGCTTGCCGATCGGTATAATGCTTCAATCCGCTATGACCGTGCAGCACAGGCTCCGTATATTGATTACACGGATGAGAATGGGCGTCTTCATAAAGTATGGTTTGAGGATGCCCGTTCAATTGATGTGAAATTTGTGCTGCTAAAGGAATTAAACCTGCGTGGTATGGCGTACTGGCGGATCGGGATGTCATTCCCGCAAAATTGGCTGCTGTTATCAGACCGGTTTACCGTTGTCAAAAAATAAAAAAGAACGTCCACCTGAAATATCAGGTGGACGTTCATATCTCCAATTATTATGCGCTTATGTTAAAAATGGAGGAGGAAAGGGGATTCGAACCCCTGCGCGGTTTGACCCGCCTGTCGGTTTTCAAGACCGATCCCTTCAGCCAGACTTGGGTATTCCTCCGTATCGACAAGAGTTAATTTAACATATAATAAACAAAACTGTCAATACGATTTTCAAAATTTCTAAAAAGAAAATATAACGGTATGCAGTAATTTGTTATGTGAAAAACCGAAAACTTTTTTCTCCTTAAAAAAGACGGCTGATATGTATCAGACCGCCATCAAAAAGATATTACTTTTTCTCAATTCGCTCTTTACCGCCCATATATGGACGAAGCACTTCAGGAATTATAACACTTCCGTCTTCCTGCTGATAATTTTCTAAGATCGCTGCAACTGTTCGGCCAATCGCAAGACCTGATCCATTCAACGTATGAACGTGTTCCGGTTTACCCGTTTTTTCACGTCGGAAGCGAATATTCGCCCGTCTTGCCTGGAAGCCTTCAAAGTTTGAACAAGATGAGATTTCTTTATAGTCATCGTAGCTTGGAAGCCATACTTCAATGTCGTATTTTTTCGCAGCTGTGAACCCAAGATCTGCTGAACACATATTAAGAACGCGATATGGAAGCCCCAGCAATTGAAGCACTTTTTCTGCGTGCCCTGTCAATTTTTCAAGCTCTTCATAAGAATCTTCCGGCTTTACAAAACGAACCATTTCAACTTTGTTAAACTGGTGCTGACGGATCAATCCGCGTGTATCACGTCCAGCAGAACCGGCTTCAGAGCGGAAACATGCGCTGTACGCCGCATAGGCAATCGGCAGTTCGTCCACACTCAAAATTTCATCGCGATGATAATTTGTTACCGGCACTTCCGCTGTCGGAATAAGGAAATAATCCTCTGCTTCAATACGGAATGCATCTTCTTCGAATTTTGGCAGCTGGCCAGTACCTGTCATGCTCGACCGGTTTACCATGTATGGCGGCATTATTTCTGTATAGCCATGCTCTTCCGTGTGCAGATCCAGCATAAAGCTGATCAGCGCACGCTCTAATTTTGAACCCGCCCCCTTGTAAAAGGTAAAACGGCTGCCTGTTACTTTTCCGGCCCGTTCAAAATCTAAAATATCAAGATCTGTCGCAATATCCCAGTGCGGTTTCGCTTCAAATGTAAACTCGCGCACGTCGCCATGGCGGCGCACCTCCACGTTATCATCTTCCGACTCGCCAGCCGGCACACTCTCATGTGGAATGTTCGGCATATTAAGAAGCAAACTTTCCAGCTTCTCTTCCGTTTCACGAAGCTCCGTATCCAGTTCCTTAATTTTTTCGCCGACTTCACGCATTTCGACGATGAGTGCATCCGCATCCTGCTTTTCCTTTTTCAAGCGAGCCACTTCCTGTGACACACTGTTGCGCTTCCCTTTCAATTCTTCTGTCTGTCCCAGAAGCTCCCGTCTTTTTTGATCGAGCGCTTCAAAGTTTTCAAAAGCGGTCATATCTTCACCGCGAAACTTCAATCGTTCTTTCACTTCTGTAAAATTAGAACGCAAATACTTCATATCCAACATGAAAAATTCCTCCTTTTTACAATTAAAAAAACTTCCGCCCCTTAAAAAAGGGACGGAAGTTATATTCCGCGATACCACCCTGATTGAAAGCATGAAGCTTTCCTCTCAACATCGTTTTAACGGCCTGCGCCGGAAAAATGCCTACTCTTACTTCAGCACACCGCTCCAGAATGGATTCACATGCTTCTTACACCGGTTTGCACCATCCACCGGCTCTCTTTAGAAAAAAATCATGCTACTGGCTTCTTTCATCGCGTTTCATTTATTTAATTCATGTTCAATGTACTATATTTTTTATGCCTTCGCAAGTGACGCTTTCGCCTCGTTTGCCATATCAATAAAATAACGGGCAATACGGTGATCATCTGTTAGCTCCGGATGGAACGAACAGCCAAGATAATGGCGGTCACGAGCAGCAACAATTCGTCCATCGCACTCCGCCAGCACTTCCGTTCCCTCTCCCGCTGATACTATATGAGGTGCACGGATGAATACCGCATTGTAGTTTTCTGCCACATCTTTAATGGACAGATCCGCTTCAAAGCTTTCCTTTTGACGTCCAAAGGAATTGCGTTCAACTTTAATATTCATTAAACCGAGGTGCGGTTCATCATAGCCGACAATGTCGCTTGCGAGCAAAATAAGCCCTGCACACGTACCAAACATCGGACGGCCTGATTCACCAAACTGACGAAGAGGCTCCATGAAGCCATACCGGTCAATTAGACGACGCATCGTTGTGCTCTCACCGCCCGGCAAAATCAATCCATCAATATCCTCAAGCTGCTCCGGCCATTTCACGACAACCGCTTCCGCCCCATTTTCTTCGATTGAGCGGACATGTTCACGAACTGCACCTTGCAGCCCTAATACACCGATTTTCGTCATTACCAGCCGCGCTCCTGCATGCGTGATTCCGGTGCAATTTTCGAAATTTCGAGTCCTTTCATTGGCTCGCCAAGTTCTTTCGACAATTCAGCAATCAATTTGTAATCTTGATAATGAGTTGTTGCCTCAACAATGGCACGTGCAAATTTTGCCGGATTGTCTGATTTAAAGATACCAGAGCCTACAAATACGCCATCTGCGCCTAGTTCCATCATAAGAGCTGCATCCGCTGGAGTGGCAACACCGCCTGCCGCAAAGTTAACGACTGGAAGGCGGCCCTCTTTTTTAATTTGAAGAAGCACTTCAAATGGTGCACCAAGCAATTTTGCTTCCGTCATAATTTCATCATCATTCATATGAACCAGTTTGCGAACTTGTGCATTTACTTTACGGATATGACGAACCGCTTCAACGATGTTACCTGTTCCCGGCTCTCCTTTTGTACGAAGCATAGATGCTCCTTCACCGATACGGCGAGCTGCTTCGCCAAGGTCACGGCATCCGCAAACAAATGGCACTGTGAATTCGCTTTTTAACAAATGGAACTCTTCATCCGCAGGTGTTAATACTTCACTTTCGTCTAAATAGTCAACACCCATCGCTTCAAGCACACGCGCTTCCACAATGTGGCCGATACGCGCTTTTGCCATTACCGGAATTGTGACTGCATTCATTACTTCTTCTACAATGCGCGGGTCAGCCATACGGGCAACACCGCCTGCTGCACGAATATCAGAAGGGACACGCTCAAGTGCCATAACTGCTACTGCGCCAGCTTCTTCCGCAATTTTTGCCTGCTCCGCATTAACAACGTCCATAATAACGCCGCCTTTTTGCATTTCAGCCATTCCACGTTTAACGCGATCTGTTCCTGTATTCATCTTTCATTCCTCCTATATCGATCAAAAAAGACAATTTAGTTAATTTCCTAAATCATACTAAACACGAAAAAACACCTTCTGTCAATAGCAGAAGGTGTTTTTCATTAAAACCAACCAGTTACTTTGTCGACGATCCAGTTCCAGCCATCTGCAATACCACCGCCAACCGCACGCATTGAAAGCACGAACCAGTTCGCTTTCTCAATTTTTTCTGCGGTTTCTACCTGTGTATCGGCAGCTGCTTTCAAAAATGGAACTTCTTGTCCTTTTTCATCCTTTACAACAACAGAACCAACCACTTTCCCCTTTTCTACTGGAGCTGTCAGTTCTTTATTCGCATTTAAATCCGAACGATTCAAAACCACATCTGCTTTATATTTCGCATTTGAGCTTTTTGGCGCTAAAATTGCAACGGCAGATTTCGTTTGAATGTTCACTTCGTTCTCTTTTCCTTTTTGAACCGGCAATGTTTCAGCGCCTTTGAGCTGGCTTCCAGCTTTAGCAATTTCATGACGTTCAAACTGGTTGAATCCATGATCAAGCAATTTTTTCATTTCAACAAACCGAGCATTGTATGACCCGGCACCATCTGTACTTTGTGCATCCATCACAACACCGATCAGTTTTTGACCATTTCGCTCTGCAGTTCCTGTAAAACAGTAACCCGCAAAATCAGTCGTACCTGTTTTTAAGCCTGTCATTCCTTCATACTCAAAAACAAGTGAAGGAAGCATCCAGTTCCAGTTTTCCATGGCTATCTCATCATCTGTACCTTCACGAAACTTCTTTTTCGGTATGCTGGCCGTTTCCAGTACTTCCGGGTAATCCTTTAATAAACGGTAAGCAAGCGTCGCCACATCGCGGCCGGACATCATATTCTCATCCGCCTCGCCACCCGTTGAATGATTTCCTTTTAAGTCTTTGTTATTCAAGCCTGTTGAGTTCACGAATTTATATTGTTCAAGACCAAGTTCTTTTGCTTTCTTATTCATTAATTTGACAAATTCTGCTTCTGAACCAGCAATTTTTTCTGCGATCGCAATCGTTGCAGCATTCGCTGAATAAATTGTCATTGCCTCATATAACTCTTTTATGTTGTATGTTTCACCAGCACGGAGCGGTACGTTTGAAAGACTGCGATCCTGTGAAACAGTATATACATAGTCAGACACCTGGTACGTATCCTCGAAGCTTACTTTTCCGGCCTTCACCGCTTCAAGGAGCAAATATTCAGTCATCATTTTCGACATACTTGCGACGCCAAGCTGCTTCTCACTGTTCTTCTCATATAAAATCTGTCCGGTTTCCGCATCAATTAAAATAGCCGCTGATGCATTTACTTCAAAAGCCGCTTCCGCTTTCATTCCACCTGGCCCCAATAAACCAACCAACAACAGTACGCTTAAAAAGACAGCGCTAATCCGATATCCATTTCTTTTCTTCACACTGAAAACCCTCCATCTTTTTTGTCACACTTTCGTTATTGTACCATACATTTTCAGTGGAAAAATAGACGTCAATCGACATGGATATCTATGTAAAAAAGAAAGAGTTGAAAAAGGAAATGAATTCATGCGCCGCCAAGACAAAAAACGCAGACGAGTGGTTAAAAAGAAATACTGTAATTATTAAACCTATTTTAATTTTTCATTACAGTTGAAAAAAAGAAAATAAAAAAGCCTGTCCATTGCGGACAGGCGACATTTTTATTACATTGAGTAGTTTGGTGCTTCTTTCGTAATTTGCACATCATGTGGATGGCTTTCACGAAGACCTGCACCCGTCATTCGGATAAACTGGCTATCTTCACGAAGTGCTTCGATATCTTTTGATCCGCAGTACCCCATACCTGAACGAAGTCCGCCTGTTAATTGATACAATGTATCTGAAAGAGGACCTTTGTAAGGAATACGGCCTTCAATGCCTTCAGGAACAAATTTTTTCGCATCTTCCTGGAAGTAACGGTCTTTTGAACCCTTTTCCATTGCGCTGACAGAACCCATACCACGATATACTTTAAAGCGGCGACCCTGGAAGATTTCTGTTGCGCCTGGGCTTTCAGTAGTACCAGCAAGAAGACTGCCAAGCATAACGGCAGAACCACCTGCCGCGATGGCTTTTACAATATCCCCTGAATACTTAATTCCACCATCCGCAATGATCGCTTTCCCATATTTACGTGCTTCGGTTGCGCAGTCATATACGGCTGTAATTTGTGGAACACCCACACCTGCAACAACACGTGTTGTACAGATAGACCCAGGCCCAATACCGACTTTCACAACGTCAACGCCTGCTTCAAACAACTCGCGAGTCGCTTCTGCTGTCGCCACGTTACCCGCAATGATATTTAATTCTGGATAGGATGCACGAATTTCTTTTACAGTTTCAATAACACCTGCGGAATGTCCATGCGCTGTATCTATAACAATCACATCTACATGTGACTTTACAAGCATTTCAACGCGTTTCATCGTATCGGCTGTTACACCGACAGCAGCACCTACAAGGAGACGTCCCTGAGCGTCTTTCGCAGAATTCGGGAACTCAATAACCTTTTCAATGTCTTTAATCGTTATAAGGCCTTTTAAAACGCCTTGGTCATCAATAAGTGGGAGTTTTTCAATTTTATGCTTTTGAAGAATTTGTTCCGCTTCTTCAAGGGTTGTTCCTACCGGAGCAGTAACAAGGTCATCTTTTGTCATAACATCTGTAATTAAAATTGAATAATCTTGAATAAAACGAAGGTCACGGTTTGTTAAAATACCGACAAGTTTTTGCTCTTCCTGATTGTTTACAATCGGCACACCAGAAATACGGTATTTCCCCATTAAATGTTCAGCATCAAATACTTGATGTTCTGGCGTCAAAAAGAATGGATCACTAATAACGCCGCTTTCAGAACGTTTTACTTTATCTACTTGTTCCGCCTGCTGCTCGATACTCATATTTTTATGAATAATACCCAGACCGCCCTGACGTGCCATTGCAATCGCCATATCAGCTTCTGTTACCGTATCCATACCGGCACTGATCATTGGAATATTTAATTTCAAGCTTGGTGTTAGTTCTACCTTCAATGACACATCTTTAGGAAGCACCTCTGATTTAGCTGGCACAAGCAACACATCATCAAACGTTAATCCTTCTTTTTTAAACTTATCTTCCCACATATTTAAACCTCCCTGACCGAAAAATATTATTAGTAGGTTAACAATTGAACGGGTATTATGTCAAGATACGAATCATATGTTAGATTTTTTGGAATTTTCGAACTTAAAACCGAACATTAAAAGGAAACGCTTTATCATTACATAAAGGCTTCAATAAATTCCCTTATTAAATATTTCAATATAATTTTCCTTGATATCAAGATGTCTCATATTCTATTGTAACGTCATATAAAAAAAACACCAACAAAAAAACAACCTGATTTCTCAAGTTGTCTTAACGTGCCAGGCGGCGTCC
>NZ_MSFI01000018.1 GCF_001975785.1 Domibacillus epiphyticus
CCCATGAATCCTCCGCCAATCATTCCTACGTTTAACTTTTTCATATACGTTTCCTCCATTGCGCTATTTTTTTAAAATGATGACGCTTACTTACTTCATAAAAATAAATATACATGTAATAAACAGTTGAAAAGATCAAACCAACTGTAATCGATTACAATAAAACTAATTTTTTTGTAAAATGTTTCATTAAATTGGAATTTAATGAATAGTTTTAAAAAATAAATATGTAATCGATTACAAACAATCCTCAAAAAATTGCTTTTTAATTTTAATAGCCATACATAGAATCAATTAACTTGTTATAGCTAAACTTTCATTCTTAAGGATTTTTTCTGTTTACGTCTGTATATTGTTTACGAAACTAATTGTAATCGATTACATGTCAAATTACAACCTTTTTTATGCATTGAGTAAGAATTGTAACAAAATACTCACTTTTCTTTTAGAGTCAGTACGTCCACTGAGGACTGTTTTCCTGCGGACACTCATAGAGTTTCTAAAAGAGAAAGAGATGGTATTTATAAAGATAGGGAAGATATTATGAGGTTCCATGCGTCTACCAGGGAAGGAATGAAGCCTTGTTTTTTCTAAAAAAAGCAGGGCCCGAAATGGGTCCCTGCTTCATCTAATTCTTATGGTACTTTTACATTACTTGCCGGATAAATAAAATATCATTTTAAATACTGAGGAAATTTGCCCGCCACAGTTTAATCATGAAAATTTGTGCCGTCTGTCGTTGCATTGATGATACCGGCGCGAATGACAAAATCACCGAAGTGCTCGCCTTCCTGCCGTTCTTTCGCATATCGGGGAAGAAGAACACGCAGTTCGTTCAAAATCTCTTCTTCACCTATGTTTTCGCGGTGCATTTTGCTTAAGCGGCTGCCGTCATGTGCAGCACCCAAGTACATGTTATATTTGCCCGGCGCTTTGCCAATAAAGCCGATTTCGCCAAGCGCATGACGTGCACAGCCGTTCGGGCATCCAGTCATGCGAATGGTAATTTCTTTGTCACGAAGACCGTTTTCATCAACGATTTCTTCAATTTTGTCCATCAGCGTCGGCAGGTAACGCTCTGCTTCCGCCATTGCAAGACCACATGTCGGAAGAGCAACGCACGCTATTGAGCTGCGTCGGATTGCTGAATAATGTTTGCCATCCGTTAAACCATATTGTTCGATCAATTGGCTAATCTGTTTCTTTTTCTGGCTTGAAACATTGGAAAGGATCAGGTTTTGGTTGGCCGTTAGACGGAATTCTCCATTATGGATTTTGGCAATTTCGCGCAAACCAGTCATCAGCTTGTAATCATCAAAATCCGCAATGCGCCCGCCTTCAACAAACAGTGTAAAATGCCATTTTCCATTTAAGCCTTTTGCCCAGCCATAGCGGTCGCCATTATTATCGAAATGATATTGTTTTGCTTCATCCAGGCTCCAGCCTAGGCGGTTTTCAAGTTCAGCCTTGACTGTTTCAAGCCCGAGGCGGTCAACTGTATACTTAAACCGGGCATTTTTGCGGACAGAACGATTTCCATAATCGCGCTGAATTGTAATGACTTTTTCCGCCACATCCAAAATTTTGTCTGGTGTACAGAAGCCGATTACTTTAGCGAGCTGCGGATACGTCGCTTTGTCACCATGTGACATACCCATACCTCCGCCGATCGCCACGTTAAAGCCTATCAACTGATCGTTTTCCACAATTGCAATGAAGCCAAGATCTTGTGAAAAAACATCAATGTCATTGGACGGCGGAACCGCAATGCCAATTTTGAATTTACGCGGCAAATAAAGCGGTCCATACATTGGTTCAACTTCTTCCGCCTCCGGTGTACCCGCTACTTTTTCTTCATCCAGCCAAATTTCGTGGTACGCTCTTGTGCGCGGCAGTAAATAATCGCTCAATTGTTTTGACCATTCATATACTTCAGAATGAATTTCTGATTGATATGGATTCGATGCACACATAACGTTGCGGTTTACATCGCCGCAAGCCGCAATCGTATCAAGCATAGTCGCATGGATTTCCTGAATCGTTTTTTTCATATTCCATTTTAAAATACCATGCATTTGAAACGTCTCGCGTGTTGTCAGTTTTAATGTGCCGTTGCCGTATTTTTGGGCAAGGTCGTCCATGACAAGCCATTGAGCTGATGTAGCCACGCCACCTGGTAAGCGAACACGCAGCATGAACTGATACGCTGGTTCGAGTTTTTGCTTTTGTCGCTCATTGCGGAGATCCCGGTCATCCTGCAAATAGCTTCCATGATGTTTCATAAGACGGTTATCGTCATCGGGAATACCGGCGCTAATCCGATCCAGCATCACTTCTTTCAGTGTGCCGCGCAAATAATTACTTCTTTCTTTAATGTCTTCAACATCGCTTGGAGGGCCTTCCGGCGCTTTTAAAATTGGATTCACCATGTTGTTTTTCTCCTTTCAAACTAAAATCAGTATACATCCCGCTGGTAACGTTTTTGCTGCTGCATATCAGCAACATATGCTTCCGCTTTTTCACGGCTCATATTGCCTTCTTTTTCGAGAATCTCTATGAGAGTATTATGGACGTCATGAGCCATATTTTTCTCATCGCCGCAAATATAAAGCACTGCTCCTTCTTGAAGCCACTCATATAGTTCTTTGCTATGTTCAAGCATACGGTGCTGAACATATACTTTTTCATTTGAATCGCGTGAGAATGCAACATCCATTTTTGTCAAAACGCCGTCTTTTAGCCACTTTTGGAATTCCGTCTGGTAAAGGAAATCTGTCACGAAATGCTGGTCGCCAAAGAATAGCCATGATTTCCCTGATGCTCCTGCTTCTTCACGCTCTTGCAAGAATGATCGGAACGGCGCAATACCTGTGCCCGGCCCCACCATAATAACAGGCGCATCCGTGTTCTCAGGCAGCTTAAAGTTTTGATTATGCTGAATGTAAACCGGCAGCGTATCACCTGGTTCTAGACGTTCCGCACATAAAACCGAGCATACACCGCTCCGGTCGCGCCCGTTCGAATTATAACGGACAGCACCGATTGTTAAATGCACTTCATCCGGATTCGCGGATATACTGCTTGCGATTGAATAAAGACGTGCCGGCATTTTGCGTAAAAGATCCACAAACTCCTGAGGAGATACGCTAAACGGACCGAAGTCTTTAACCAAGTCAAGCAAGTCGCGTCCTTCTATATAGTTTTTTAGCTTTTCCCCGTTTTCGGCTGCCATTAATTCTTGCAATGCATCGATCCCGGTTAACTGAGCCGTTTTTTCAATAAGAGGTTTTGTTAAAACGGTAATTTCAAAATGCGATGTAAAAGCATCCCGCAATGAACTAACTTCACCTTGTTTATTGATTGTAACCTTTTCATCCGGATTCCAATTTAATGCTTGTATAAGCTCATCTACAAGTTTCGGATCATTTTGCGGATAAATGCCAAGTGCATCACCCGGCTGATACGTTAGCCCGGATCCTTCAAGCGAAATTTCCAGGTGTCGTGTTTCTTTGTTGGAACCGCGTCCATTTAAGTTCAAGTTTTCGAGCACTTCCGCATGGAACGGATTGGTTCTGGAATAAACTGTTTCACCAGCTGCTGCCGTTGGTGCTGAAGCTGGAGCAGCAACGCTTCCTGCCGCCTGTGATTCACTTAAAGCGGTTAGGACACTATCAAGCCATTCCGCTGCAGGTTCATCAAAGTCAAGATCACAGTCAACACGCGGTACAATGCGTTCTCCGCCAAGCTCTTCAAGACGCTTATCGAATTCTTTTCCTGTTTCGCAGAAAAATTCATACGAACTGTCACCCAGCGCCAAAACAGAAAAACGGAGCCCGTCCAATTTCGGTGCCCGTCGGCCATGTAAAAACTCATGGAACGAAAGCGCGTTATCCGGCGGGTCACCTTCTCCATGCGTGCTTACGACAATAAGCAGGTTTTGGACTTTCTTCAAGTTATTCTGTTTAAAATCGCTCATGGATGAGACGGTTACTTGAAAGCCCTGCCCTTCAAGTGTCTTGCCTGCATGATCAGCAAGCCCCTTCGCGTTGCCGGACTGTGACCCGTAAAGAATGGTTACTTCTTTTGAGACTGTCTGTCCAGTGCTTGCCGCGGGATTTACTTCCGGCGGCGCTTCTGTTGTAACTTGAACAGAAGCAGACTGAGACGCGGCCAAATAGCCGCAAAGCCAGACTTTTTGTGATTCTGTCAAGGTCGGCAGAAGACTGTTAAGGAGCTCTGCCTGCTCCTGATTAAAAGGACTGTTCAATACTTGAAGTTGCAACGATATCCACCTCACAAAAAAATAAATGATACATTCTTCGTACTTTAAGAGAATAATTGATTCATTCTGCTTCGAACTTTATTATAGCAATCCAAATGACAATATTCCCGACTTTTTGACATAATTGTTTTGCCGCTTTATAAGAACTTTGAAAAGCAGGATTCCTACTTGGCAAAGAAACGTCCAACTTTTATGTTTTCAACACCTATATTAATCCTATATGTTAAGTGGGTTTTAAGTCAATCTAATTCACAGAATAGTTGAAGTTTATTTTTTTTATTTTAAAGGAAAAACATTTTTTTTAACAAATAACGATAAATATAAATACCTGTTGCGCTCCATTTTTGCGCATAAAAATAAGGCTGCCCATCGTCCGTTTTCAATGACGACTATTGCTGCAGCCTCTCTAAACCTAACCCTATAATGTTTTGACTACAATACTTTACTTAAAAATGCTTTTGTCCGCTCATGCTGAGGGTCGTCAAACAGCGCTTTCGGTTCGTTTTGTTCAACGATGAACCCATTGTCCATAAAAATAACACGGTCGCCTACTTCACGGGCAAAGCCCATTTCATGCGTAACAACAATCATGGTCATACCATCTTTCGCCAGCTGTTTCATAACCTCTAATACTTCCCCGACCATTTCCGGATCAAGCGCAGATGTCGGTTCATCAAAAAGCATCACTTTTGGCTCCATCGCAAGTGCCCGGGCAATCGCCACACGCTGCTTTTGACCACCGGAAAGGGAGTCTGGATAAGCGGATGCTTTTTCTGAAAGTCCTACTTTTGCAAGTAGTGCCAACGCTTTTTGTTCCGCTTCTTTTTTATTTATTCCACGTACATTAATCGGTGCAAGTGTAATATTATCTAGAATTGTTTTATGTGGAAACAAATTAAAATGCTGGAACACCATGCCTACATTTGTACGTACGTCGTTAATATTCGTTTTTTTATCCGTTAAATCTTTTCCATCAATCACAACATGGCCGCCATTGATCGTCTCCAGCATGTTTAAGCAGCGGATAAACGTTGATTTCCCGGAACCGGATGGCCCGATGACGACCACGACTTCCTGTGGATCTACATCCATTGAAATGTCTTTTAGCACTTCATTCTCGCCAAATGATTTTTTTAAATTCTTAACGCTGATCATCGGTGCTCATTCTCCTTTCAACGTAATTCATTAAGTATGTCAGTGATAGTGTCAGTACTAAATAAATAAGTGCAACGGTAATATACGGCTCCCACACACGAATATACTCACCTGCTGCCGCACGGCCCCAGTACATGAGCTCCGGTGCCGCCAAAACGGAACCGAGCGACGATTCTTTTAATAAAACGATAAATTCATTTCCGAGCGGCGGAATAACACGCTTCACCGCCTGTGGCAAAATAACAAGTTTCATCGCCTGCACACGCGTCATGCCGAGTGAGCGTGCTGCTTCCATCTGTCCTTTATCAATCGACTGAATTCCTGCACGGAAAATCTCTGCAATGTACGCGGCCGAGTTTAACGAAAGACCAATGACAAGAGATACGAGCGGGTTAGATGGTGACATAAACAATGGCACAATACCAAAGTGTATAATTAATAATTGCACGAGCAGAGGCGTCCCTCTAAAAATATTAATGTAAATATTGAATGGAAGCTGAATCCATTTGTTCGAGGACATTTTCCCAAGAGCAATCAGCAGCCCTAAAATAAGGCCGATCAAAACCCCAGCAAGTGAAACTCCGATTGTAATGCCCATTCCCTTTAAGAAGAAAGGCATATAATCGGTTACAATGTCAAAACGAAAGTCCATATTTTTCTCCTTTCTATCATAGAAAACGGCTGTCCGTATATTAATGGACAGCCGTTTTTCTTTATTTCGCTGCTTGTTTTAATGTTTCCATATCCGGAGATTCTTCAAACCATTTTTCATAAATTTCTTCATATGTCCCATTTTCATAAAGTGTATTTAACGCCTCGTCAAATTCTGCTTTATATTCGCTGCCTTTCGGGAAGGCAATGCCATAATATTCAGGTACAAACTGTTTGTCTGTAATTGTTTCAACATCAGCATCCGGATTTGACTTAGCGTATTCAACTGCTACAGCGATATCCGTTACAACTGCTTCAACATCCCCGCTTTGAAGTGCCTGGAACATTAAGGCCGCGGTTTCATATTTAGAAATTGAACTGTCATTTTTTCCGATGATTGATTCTGCCGCAAACTGGCCTGTTGTTGCATTTTGAACACCAACTTTTTTGCCTTTTAAATCATCTGCCGACGCAATGTCTGTTCCTTCTTTAAACGCAATCATTGTGACGGATTCAAAATATGGAATAGAAAAATCATATGTTTCTTTTCTTTCGTCTGTAATCGTAATACCAGACATACCGATGTCAAGCTGCCCGCTTTGAAGGCCAGCAAGCATTGAATCCCATCCAGTATTTTGAATATTGACTTGATAACCTGCTTCCTCAGCTGCCGCATTAAGAAGATCCACGTCAAACCCTGATACTTCTCCTTTATCCATGAATTCAAACGGCGCAAACGTTGCCTCTGTTCCAACGTTTAATACCTTTTTGTCTTCTGAACCTGAACCGCTCTTTTCTTCCTCATTGCCACCGCATGCTGCTAAAAGAAGAGCACAACTCGCAGCCATCGCAACGGCTGCTTTTTTAAATGAATATGTCATGGTAAAAACCCCTTATCTTTTTTTGTATAGTAAAATAATAACTCGATCCTGCATAAATATCAAACATTTTTGATAAAAAGTTAATTTTTATGCATAGCTATTCACTATTTTTGGCAGTATTTGCTTGATTAATACATAAAAAGTGAATGAAATTTGCATAAAGAAGGAATTTTCTGATTAATAACGCATACTACCGTGACAGGAAGATTGTTGGAAACAGAATTAAAGTGTTTTCATAATATAAGGAAGGAAAAATGAGCTGCTTCACGTGATTGCCGCCCCTTCCATCAATTATAATCATTGTATGTCATCCGGGCAAAGATTACTCGACAAAAAAGATGACTCCGGATATGGGGTCATCTTTTTTGGACAAGGCAATGATGCTGAATTTTAGCTGCTTCAATATTTTTCATTTTGTTATCCCAGCAGTTCTGGCTTAAATCAACGGGATATTCTTCCGGATTCAATGCTCTTTTATACTCATTCCAAAGAAGTTTGAGATTTTCTTTCGCCAGTCTGCGAATTGTTTCAATATCCGGTAAATCATAAACGCGGACACCGTTTACAAAAATATAATCATGAAGTTCACGTGCTTCAAAATCCGTCACAAATTTGCTGATAAATGTATGGACAGGATGAAACATTTTCAACTTTTCTTCCATCTGAGGTTCTTCATTGTCAAGCGCGATATAATCTCCTTCAGCCTTACCGCTTATTTTATTAACGATCCGATATACACGTTTCAGTCCCGGTGTCGTTACTTTTTCTGGATTGGCCGATAATTTAATTCTGTCTTTCATAATTCCAGAATCATCTTCAATGGAAACTAATTTGTATACCGCACCAAGAGCTGCCTGGTCATAAGCAGTGATCACTTTTGTGCCGATTCCCCATATATCAATTTTTGCACCTTCTGCTTTTAAATTCATTATCGTATATTCATCGAGGTCATTTGAAGCAACAATATGTGCATCTTCAAACCCTGCGTCATCAAGCATTTTACGCGCTTCTTTTGACAAGTAGGCCATGTCACCGCTATCAAGACGAATGCCGATAAAGTTAATTTGATCGCCGAGCTCTCTTGCCACCTGAATGGCGCTTGGAACGCCCGATTTAAGCGTGTCATACGTATCTACCAGGAAAACACAGTCACGGTGACGCTCCGCATATTTATGGAAAGCTGTATATTCATCTTGATACGTCTGAACGAGTGCATGAGCGTGGGTGCCTGATACAGGGATGCCGAACAGCTTTCCGGCACGGACATTGCTCGTTGCATCAAATCCGCCTATATAGGCTGCCCGTGTTCCCCATACGGCTGCATCCATTTCATGAGCTCGCCGTGAACCAAACTCCATTGCCGTTTCTTCCCCGAGAACCTGCTTAATCCGAGATGCTTTCGTGGCAATTAATGTTTGGTAATTCACAATATTGAGAAGCGCTGTTTCAATGATTTGCGCTTCCGCCAATGGTGCCTCCACACGTAAAATGGGCTCATTTGCGAAAACAAGCTCACCTTCATTCATACTCTTTAACGTCCCCGTAAATCGCATATCTTTTAAATAAGATAAAAAATCCTCTTGATAACCCAGGTCCCGCAAGTATCCGATATCGCTTTCAGTAAAATGAAACTTTTCAAGATAATCAACTATTTTTTCGAGACCTGCAAAAATACCGTAGCCATTTCCAAATGGAAGTTTACGAAAATATAATTCAAAGACTGCTTTTTTTGTATGGATGCCGTCGTGCCAGTACGTTTCGGCCATATTAATTTGATAAAGGTCGGTATGCAAGGCAAGACTGTCGTCTTCATATCGTGACATATTTACTACTCCCTTTGCTTTTCCATCGCACTTCATTCTAGTCATCTTACACCTTTTTTCGCACTCCGGCAACTGTTTCCGGCCCAGTTATGACCGCCAACAAACAAAACCCGCCTTAGGCGGGTTTTGCTGCTTCTATATACAAGATATGGTGACCGTCTATATCTATCACTTTAAAGTTCCAGCCATCTGATTCGATCATATCATGTAGTTTTGCATCAATTTTTTCCGTCAAAAACCAGCCGCCGAGCGTATCAACACCTTCATCACTCAATTCTGTGCCAAGAAGATCATTTACTTCCCCAATCAGCACTTTTGAATTAAATAAGTAATGACCGTCATTCACTTTCCGTACTTCAGCAATTTCATCTGTATCAAATTCATCCTGGATCTCTCCGACTATTTCCTCTAAAATATCCTCTACCGTGACAAGACCGGATGTACCACCGTATTCATCAATTAGAACCGCCATATGCGTCCGCTCTTTTTGCATTTTTACAAGTAAATCATGAATGAGAATGTTCTCAAACACCCGGATAACCGGTTTAATAAACTGTCGCAGCGGCTCTACTTTTGGATAAGGTTCTTCTCTAACTACAACGGTTAAAATTTCTTTAAAGTTAACCATTCCAATGACATTGTCTTTTTCCCCCTCAATTACGGGATAACGAGTATATTTTTCTTCTTTCACGACCGCCAGCACTGCACTCATCGGGTCTTCGATCGACAGACTCACCATTTCCGTTCGCGGTACCATTATTTCTTTAGCCATCCGCTCATCAAATTTAAAAATATTATTTACATACTTCAATTCGTTCTGATTAATTTCACCGCTTTTATAACTTTCGGACAGCAGCATACGCCATTCTTCTTCTGTATGAACAGATTCATATTCAGACGCAGGCTTCAGTCCAAAAAGACCGACAAGAAGACGAGCTGAACCATTTAATACCCATATAAACGGAAACATAATACGGTAAAACCAGATCAACGGGACAGCAAGAGCAAGTGTAACAGCTTCTGCTTTTTGGATCGCCAGCGTTTTAGGTGCAAGTTCACCAACGACGACGTGCAAAAACGTTACAGTCGAAAAAGCAATGGCAAATGACAAAAGTGTTGTCACAGACGAAGCTAGATCAAACCGCTCAAAAAGCGGGTGAAGAAGACGTTCAACTGTCGGTTCACCGAGCCAGCCAAGACCGAGCGCAGTAATTGTTATACCCAGCTGACAGGCTGATAAATATTCATCGAGATGTGTTGTGACTTGTTTCGCTGCTGCTGCACCGGGTTTTTCTTCCGCGACGAGTTGATCAACACGTGTGGTCCGCAGTTTCACGATCGCAAATTCTGCCGCCACAAAAAATGCGGTCAGTGCAATTAATAGCGCGACACCGAGTAAATTAATGATCTCCAATGACGAGCTCCGTTAACGGAGCACACACCTCCTATAATAGAGAGTGATATTTTCCTTATCATACCATGTTCGTTTTCCATTTAACAAAAAAACCAGCCTAGTGTATTCTGAGCTGGAATATTAATAAAGTTCATCCACCGTAACAAGTTCATATCCTTGGTTTTGAAGATAAATAATTATTTCTTCTAGTGCATCGGCTGTCGTTTTGTGAATGTCATGCATTAAAATGATCGAACCGTCTTTTGCATTCTGTTTTACAATATTATATATGGATTTCGGATTGTGCGATTTCCAGTCCAGTGTATCAACTGACCAAAGAATGGGCGGTGCTCCCAGAATTTGATTTACGTTTTTATTTGTTGCACCATATGGTGGCCGAACGGTCAAAGGCGAGACACCAGCTGCTTTTTCAACAGCTGCAGCCGTCATGTCAAGTTCTTTTTGAACTGATGAGGGTGGAATTTTTGTAAAATCTTTATGACTCCAGGAATGATTTCCGATTTCGTGTCCCTCTTGCGCCATCCGTTCAACAAGTTCTGGAAAAAAATCAACTCGACTTCCAAGTACATAAAAGGTTGCTTTCGCATCATATTTTTTCAGGACACTCAAAATAGCAGTGGTACTGTCTGGATTTGGGCCATCATCAAATGTAAGTGCCACTTTTTTCACATGAATATGCCTTGCTTCAACAGCTGTTTTCGGTGGAGCATCTGGTGCCTGTAGCTGTTCATTTGTCATACTCACGGCAAACCGGTCCCGCCATTCTTTTTTCATGTAAGGTTTTATTTTTTTTATAGGCATTCTAGCATCCATTGTCTCTCCACTTTTTATCGGAAATACAACGTCGTTTTCTTCTATAAAAATATTTGCAAGTGCCTGATCACCTGCGAAACTATGAGCAATATCTTCACTCAGATGATCACCTTGAGGAAGAGAATTCTGAACGGGCGTTATTAAGGCCCGGGCAGCTTTATCTGGGTTGATAAACAATTCACGGCCGGCAACAAACTTTTTGGCGATCACATCAGCCATCAACGTATCTTTTGAGATCTTATGACTCCCATTTCCTGTATATGAATCTACCATAAATATTATGCTATAAAAACCTTCTCCTGCAGAAATAAGTCGAAATGTTAGTGAAAACGATGCAGAGTGCTCAACTAATGCGTCATCACTCATAGCATCCATTTCTGAAAAAAATTGACTTTCTTTTGTCTTTACATACTGTTCAATCTGCTCATCAAGTGCCGCTATCGAAAACACTGGATAATGAACAGCCATGTTGTACAGCTCTTCTTCTGCTGCTTTCGTCTTAATGGCTACACCATCATATGATGACTTTTTTACTTCAGTCGCCCAAACAAGTGCATCTTCATCCGTTTTTGACGCAGTCACAATCAGATTGGCAGCGATCGTTAAGACAAACATTGCCATACTAACAAGCATTGCTAAAATCATTTTTTTCTTTTTCATGTTGCATCCCCTGCTATTCGGCACATATTTTGGTTGTTAATTACATTTCATAAGTGTAATCAATCCCAAATTAGAACACAACCCTTTTCCTAAAAATAATATTACATTTTTGTCATTAAGTCCCGAATAACTTGAAGTGCATCTGTCTTCGTCAATGGTTTCGATCCGTTTATGCGGCCAATTTCATATGCCCATGGCACTTCTATTCCCGGTGGAAGCGTTTCGCTGAATACAATTGAGGCGGTGTCATGTCTTATGAGTCTTCCCTTGTCTAAAATAATGAACTGGTCTGCCCATTCATAAGCAAAATCAACATGATGAGTTGAAACAATGACGGTTTTGCCCCTGTTGTGAAAATCATTAATCAATGCTGTCAGCTTTTTTACGTTAGCAGGATCAAGTCCCGCTTCCGGTTCGTCTAAAATGAAGACATCCGGATTCATCGCGGCAACACCGGCTATGGCCGCCCGCTTTTTTTCCCCCATGCTGAGCGCATGTGGCGGTTTATATCGAAGCGGGAGTATTCCGCACGCTTCCATCGCTTCAAACGAGGCATTTTTTGCTTCGCTCATTGTCCAGCCTAGCTGCAGCGGCCCGTACATGATGTCTTCCTCAACTGTCGGTGCAAACAGCTGCATATCTGGATTTTGCATGACAAAACCGATTTTTCTCCTCCATTCCTGGAGCTGTTTCTTTTTATAAGTGAGTACCTCTCCATTTAAAGAAACCGTTCCTTTATAAGGCCGCACTAAACCGGTGAAATGGTGAAAAAGAGTCGACTTTCCTGAACCACTCGCTCCAAGAACAGCTATTTTGGCTCCTTTTTTTATGGTAAGGTTTATTTGCTTTAATACTTCTGTACCATCCGGGTATGAAGAGTAAACATTTTGCAGTTCAATCATTTCTTTTTCCTCCAGAACGATTTCCATTCCGCAGAGGGAATGTAATCAAGCCCGCCTCGCAAAAGAGCGGCATTTTGCCTTTCATTCATTTCCAATAAAGTTGATGTAAAAATATGCACAGCCGCTCTTGCCGCCATTTGAACGCCAGGTCGCCCGGAGCGCAGCATTTGCGCCTGTATAACCTCGTTCTTTTTTTCCCATAACTGAAAAATAAATCGATATACAAGGAACGTGATGTCGACAAAAAGTGAAGGGAGTTTACATTTTTTCATCAGCCAGACAATTTGCGTAAATGGTGTCGTAAGTATAAATGCGTATACTGAAGCTGCTCCCGCAAAAGCAGCACAAGCAGTCGTTAATGCTGTATAAATGGACTTATCATCCGTGGATACAGACAGCCAGCCATTAAATGAAAAAGCAATTGGCAAAACGCCGGCCAAAATAAACGCGGCCGGCGCAATTAATAATCGAATATATAAAAATAGTGATACACCGCTTAATAGGGCAAAAAACAACGAAGCGATTACGGTGAAAATCGCCATTCCGGGGTCCCGCCAAATAATAGAAAGAAAAAGCAACGGGAAACATATAGCGGCTTTTTCACCCGGGTGGATACGTGCAAAACGGCTGATATTCGCCGTACGGTCAATTATATTCATAGTTTTTCCCTTTTTGCCCGTGCCCTTACAGTCCCAATGACGTACCCGATTACACCCGCACCAATGGCTGCCTGCAATGAAAAAAGGAGACTCTCTGTTTCACCACCTGGCGGTTCAAAAAGCGGATTCGCCCATGGTTCATAGTCTGATTGAATGGCAGTAATTAATTCTTCAGCTTGACCATCAGCTCCACCAAACTCGCTGTCTTGCCACATAAACAGGGGGATCACAGCAATCGCCACTGCAAAAAGAACAAGTGCTAGATTTTTCATGAAAAATTCACTCCTTTTAGCGAAGTCCGGTGTTTTTCAAGCCAATTGACAGCGACTGCAGTCAAGAGGCCTTCACAAACCGCAAGCGAAAGTTGAGTCACCGCAAAAATACCGGCAAACTCAAGAAACGATGCAAAAACACCGCCTGATTCAGATGGAAAAGCGAGTGCAAGTTGTAGAGAGGTCACAGAGTACGTGACAATATTTGCAGAAAACGCTGTGAAAAAAGCATTCACGCCGGTTTTCACTCCTGCTTTTTTCAATAAACGGTATACGGCATATGCTGCGAAAGGACCGGCAACTGCCATAGAAAAGGCATTTGCTCCTAGCGTCGTAATGCCCCCATGTGCTAGCAAAAGCGCCTGAAACAATAACACAATGGTGCCAAGTACCGTCATAGCTGCCGGACCAAATAACATCGTTCCAAGTGCTGTCCCAACTGGATGAGAACTGCTGCCAGTCACTGATGGAATTTTCAATGCAGACAAGACGAATGCAAATGCACCTGCAAAACCGATCATGAGTTTCGCTTCAGGGTTTTTATCGATTGCTGTTTTTAATGTTTTTAAACCCCAAATAATAAACGGAATCGTAACCACCCACCAGAACACAGTCCACCATACAGGAAGGAATCCTTCCATAATATGCATGGCAGCCGGTTCCGTAAAGGAGTTAATCCAGAAAAAGAAAACGAGCGTAAAAATGATCATAAACTTCTTCATATCGTTACCTCTTTTCGTGTAAATGCACGGGCTGCTGAGACAAATGCTGCAGCAAAATCTTTGTTTGAAGGAAAATAAATGTGGGCATAGCCCGTTACAGCATTGTATCGTATACACCCATCCGGCTTTGCGCCGAATCTTCCAGCTGATTGATATGCCGGGACGACAGTTGAAGATGGTTCGAAAACGGAATAGTGAAACTCATGCCCTTTTACTGTCAGCCCGTCTGGAAGCCATGCGCCAGTTAAGGCTGTCATCTCTCGGTATCCGAGTGCTGCACGGGTAGTTTTCATGATCGTACGGCCCGGTATTATACCGCACATGGGATAGACATGATTGTCGACTGTCATGAGTTCATCTGTCAAAAACATAAATCCGCCGCATTCGGCAAGAGTTGGCATTCCCGACTCCACCGCCCGTTTAATCGATTTTCGAGCTTCACACTGTGCAGCAAGCAATGGCGCGAATTCTTCCGGAAACCCCCCGCCTATATACAAAGCATCAGCATCGTCCGGGATCAGTTCCCCAGCAAGCGGTGAAAAATAGTGAATATTAGCGCCAAGAGACCGGAGAATTTCGATATTTTCTTCATAATAAAAATGAAAAGCTGAATCTTTTGCGACAGCAATCGTAACAGGTTGTCCATGTTCACTTTCAAATAGAGCAGACTGAACTGGCGGCAGATCAGTTGTCTGTGCAATTGCTAACAACTGTTCAATGTCGATTGTTTTTTCCGCCGCATCTGCTAGTGTATCAAATAGATCGTTCAAATCACCCCGTTCCACTGCCGGGACAAGGCCAAGATGACGTTCAGGCATGGTGACACCCGGCATTTTATTTAAATGGCCGATAACTGGGATGCCGCATTCCTGCATAACAGCCTGTTCTATTATCTTGAAATGGCTGGCACTGCCCGTTTTATTAGCGATCACACCTTTGATTCGACCGGGAGCCATTGATTGAAACCCTTTAACGATGGCGGCTGCACTTCTCGCGGTGCCAGACGCATCGATCACAAGCAAAACTGGCGCATCCAGAATACGACTAATATCAGCAGTACTTCCGTCATCAAGAAGTGGGTTTTTCCCATCAAACATACCCATAACACCTTCAATAACGGAAATATCCGCATCGAATGACGCACGTTTAAAAATAGCTGTCATAGTGTCCGCATCGCCCATCCAGCTGTCAAGGCTGCGTGACAGTCGACCGCAAATCGCTGTATGATATGTCGGATCAATGTAATCTGGACCGCACTTGAAGGGCTGCACAGATAAATTCCGGCGCATCAATGCGCCGAGCAATGCGAGCGTTACTGTCGTTTTTCCTGAACCGCTTCCTGTTCCCGCAATGACAATACGCTTCGTCATTATTTTTCCTCCCTGAATATTGCAACCGAAATTGTCACGTTGCCGCTTTTTTTCTTATGAAGGACAACTTCACCGCCGTTTGATGCAAGAAACGCCGCCGGTTCACTCACACCGTATGCACCTGTATATTGATAAACAGTATCTGATTTTTCTTTCATTGGTGCTTTGTTTAATTCTTCCGCTTTATACGTAACGAATGGCCAGTTATTTTGCCCCGATAATTCTAAAATCCCTTGCTCATCTTTTTTTAGATCAATTGAAGCGATTGCTTTCACACTATTTTTTGAAAATGACAAAGACTCTAATGTTTCATTGACGACTGCTTCTATTTCAGCAATTCCTGTACCACGGTTGCACCCGATGCCGATCACGATTGATTTTGGCCGGTATACAACCGGATAACGAAGACCTGATAATTCCTCTTCAGCTATCAAGCGGTGAGTAACAACAAGCGCGGCGTTATGAGGTGTACGAATCGCTTCTTCAACGGAAGAAGCAGTTCGAATATGATCAGGCATTTTCCTGTCATGCTTCCACCAGTTTGTCTCCCCTGATTCCTGTACGACAAGAATCGGTTCTTCGTTCACAACAGCAGCAGCTGCCTGAGTCAAATACTTGTCATATTCAAATTTCCATCCGAACTCTCGGCCAAACATATCAACCGGAATCGTTTTTTGTACATCTGATGCGGTTGTTATGACCGGTCGGGCACCTGTTAAGGCTGCCACTTTATGTGTAAGCTCATTTGCGCCGCCGATATGACCTGATAATACGCTGATGGCATGTTCCGCCCGATCATCCAGTACGACAACAGCCGGATCCGTTTTTTTATCCTTTAAAATCGGTGCAATCATTCGCACAACGGCTCCGAGTGAAATAATTAATACGATGCCGTCATACTTTTGAAACAGGTCCGGGAGAATAAGGCGGACTGAACCGTCAAACAGTGTAATGCCTTTTTCTTCTTCATCCCCGCGGCGAAATTTAGACATATAATAAAGGTCGGCATTTGGAATGGTATCGGCTAACCTGCGCCCTGTCTCGGTTCCATGTTTGGTGATTGATGCAATGGCAACCTTCATTGTTTAAGCCCTTTCCGAAATCCGTGAGTAAATGTTTTATCGTACAGCTTTGAACGGTGGCCTAATTTGCCAATATCCGGATCAAGCGCTTTCCCCGCTAAAATCATCGCCTGCTTGCGAATACCATTTTCACGCATCGCTGCATCTAGTTCCGCAATTGTTGTTCTAACAATTTTTTGATCAGGCCATGTCGCCCGATATACAACCGCAGCAGGTGTGTCTGCTGACCAGCCTGCTTCTACAAGTTCACGCGTCACTTTTTTCGTTAACGTTGCGCTCAAGAAAAACGCAATCGTGCACTCATGTTTTGCAAGATCTTTCAGCTGTTCTTTTTCAGGTACTGGGGTGCGGCCTTCTGCTCTAGTTAAAATAACCGTCTGGGTCACATCCGGTATGGTTAATTCGGCGCCGGCTGCCGCTGCGGCTGCAAATACAGAACTAACCCCTGGCACGATTTCCGCTTCAATACCCGCTTCATTTAACAGGGCGATCTGTTCAATAATAGCCCCATACACTGACGGGTCACCTGTATGAAGCCGGACGACTTTCTTTCCATCCTTCACATAGTCCGTCATGGTCTCGACCATTTCTTCTAAATGCATTCCGGCTGTTTTTAACACGACTGCATCCGGTTTGCAATCATTCATTAATTCTTCATTGACGAGTGAATCTGCATATAAAATAACGTCCGCTTCCTGCAAAAGTTTCATGCCGCGCACCGTAATTAAATCAGGTGCGCCTGGACCTGCTCCAACTATGTAAATTTTCATTTTTTCTTCACCACCATGAGCGTTAAATAATTTGGTTCAGCCCGTTCAAATTCATCGAGCGTCCAGATTACTTCATCACTGGATGTTACCTTTGTGACAGCATGGGCATTTTGTTCGAGCCCAAGTTCACGAATGACACTCGAGATCAATGACGCCACTTTCGCCACTTTTAAGAAAATAACACAGTCATGCTGTTCGATTGCTCTTTTCAGTGCTTCCCGGTCGTCCGTTGCCGGAATAATCGCTACATGTTCATCACCGTCTGCGAGCGGCAGGTTCAGTCTCGCCGCAGCTCCGTTAACAGATGATATTCCAGGAATAACCACTGTTTTTACCTCGGGCAATTTCTTCAGTAGCACGTTCTTCATATGAATAAATGTGCTATACAGCATCGGATCACCTTCCGTTACAAAGGCAACGTTATGGCCGGCTTGTAATTTCTCGGCCACTGCTTCGGCTGCTTTATTCCATTCACGGTCTAAAATTACTGGATCTTTCGTCATTGGAAACACCAGGCCAAGCATGTCTTTTTCTGACGGATCAATGTACGCATCAATAATTTGTCTGGCATAACTTTTTTCCCCGGAGCGCTTTTTTGGAAATGCGATCACTTTGCTTTCCGACAATATGCGGAATGCTTTTACCGTCAAGAGTTCCGGATCACCAGGCCCTGCGCCGATCCCATATAAAATACCTGTCATGTTTGTTCCTCTTTTCTCGTCGCACAAATAATGTAGACGGGATTTTGCGCATCAAAGCGCGTCATATTTAAAATCGGTTTTGAAAGCGAAACTTGCGCAAGTGCAATGTCAACGTCAAATCCTGCTTCTTTTAACAGCTTATGTGCTTTAGACATATTTTCAATTGTCACTGCGTTTAACACGATTGTGCCGCCCGGTTTTAACCGGTCTGCACACGTCTGAATAAGCTTGTCCATGTTGCCTGCCGTTCCGCCCATAAACACGCAATCCGGATCAGGAAATGAATCTAGTCCATCAGGTGCCTTTGCGTGAACAAGTGTGACATCGGTACGGAATTTTTTAAAATTAGCCTGTGCATTGGCTAGATCCGCTTCATTTTTTTCTACGGCAAACACCGCGCCGTTTCTGGCGATTTTTGCTGCTTCAATCGCGATTGAACCCGTGCATGTGCCAATATCCCATACAACGCTGTCCCGTTTAATGTTCATACGGCCGATTGTAAGAATGCGGACATCGCGTTTCGTAATTAACCCTTTATCCGGCTTGCGCTGATCAAATTCATCATCTGGAATCCCTGTAGGCCACTGTTTAGATGGGCGATTTTTCTTCAAGATCACGACATTCAGTGACGAAAAATGCGCATCAGCCATCTCTTCAAGTGTAAGATGCCTGCATCTTTCATCTTGAGCGCCAATGTTTTCTGCAACAAACGCGTCATACTCTGCCAAATGAAAATCGAGCAAATACCGGGCAATCGCATCCGGAGAATTTGTTTCATCGGTTAGGAGCGCGATTTTTTCTTCACCGTCAATTCTTTGTGCAAGCCCTGTCATAGACCGGCCGTGAACGCTAATGATCTTCGCGTTTTGCCACGATTCGTTCATTCGGGCAAATGCGAGCTGTACACTTGACGGATGAGGCACAATGTTTGCTTCAATGTCACCTGATAAATACGCACCTATCCCGTAAAAAAGCGGATCACCAGATGCGAGGACAACCACCTGCTTTGTTTCTCTTCTCAGCCTGTCTTTCAGTTCGCGCAAGTTCCCTTTGATTTCAAATTTCTCTCCTTGATAATCAGGAAAATAAGACAACTGGCGCTGCCCGCCTGCTAACAAATCACTCTTATGAATGACATCGATCTCACGTGGATGAAGTCCATCTGCTCCTCCCGCACCGATGCCGATAATATGTATGTTACTCACAATATTCCGCCTTTCCGAGCAACTGTCCTTTCATCGCAAACAGCAATGTTTCAACGCATAAACCGCCCCTTGCCTCACGAGCTGAATGTTCAGAGCAGTTCCGGCATAAAATGGTGAAGAATTCCGGATAAGCCGCCATCATTTCTGCTGCATGAGTCGCTGTATTGGCGCTTTTTACTTCCTCTATTTCCTCTGCTGTTGCTCCTGCTTCTTTTGCCATTTCCGCCAAAAAGTTCATATCAACCGGGGCACTCTTCGAATGAACCATCATGACACCCTGTGCAACTTTTGAAAATTTACCTGGCATGCCGGCAAGCGTTACTTTTTCAATACCGAGCCGCTTGCAATGCTTTAGCGTAAAGCCGACAAAATCACCCATTTCGATAAAAGCTTCTTCTGGTAATTCGGTTAAATATTCCATTGCAAACTTTTCACTGCGTCCGCCAGTTGTCGCCGCAACATGTTTGCAGCCGGATGCAACAGCCACTTCAATTGCTTTTACAATACTTGCTCGAAAAGCCGACGTCGAAAAAGGACGCACAATCCCACTCGTTCCCAAAATGGATAAGCCCCCCAAAATTCCAAGGCGTGCATTTAAAGTTTTTTTGGCTAGTTCTTCCCCATTCGGGATGGAAATGACGACGGAAACCCCTTTGCCCGGGCCACATTCCCCAAGCAATTCATCTACCGCCTCCAAAATCATACGGCGGGGCACAGGATTAATAGCGGCCTCACCGGGTTGAACATCTAGACCTGGTTTCGTTGCTCTGCCAACCCCTTCTCCTCCATCAAGATGAATGCCCGGTTCACTGGCCCAGCTCACTTCTGCACAGATCACCGCCCCATGCGTCACATCTGGATCATCTCCGGCATCTTTTTTAACCCCTGCTTTTACGCTGCTTTCCTTCACTTCAATAAATTCCGGTGAAAAGTGTGCCCATTGTTTAGCCGGCAAATAGACGGATACCGATTCCTGCCTAGTGCCGGTAATGAGAGTCTGAAGTGCCAATTTTGTTGCCGCTGTCGCACACGTACCCGTTGTATACCCGGTACGAAGTGGTTTATCCGGAACAGGCTTCATTTTACTGCAAGCAGCGACAGTGCATTCAGTGCTGCAACAGTTACTGTGCTGCCACCTTTACGACCGATGTTTGTAATAAATGGAATATCCAGTTTTGCGAGTTCTTCTTTTGACTCTGCTGCTGACACAAATCCAACCGGCATTCCGATAATTAAATCCGGTTTTGCTAGGCCTTCTTTTGCTAGTCGGATAATTTCCAAGAGTGCCGTTGGTGCATTGCCAATTGCATAAATGCCACCATCACCGAGCGCAGCTGCTTTTCTCATTGAAACAATTGCACGTGTCAAACCAAGCTCTTTCGCTTCTTTCATTACGTCTTCGTCGGAAATATAGACGTTGACCGAACCGCCAAACTTCTCAATTCGTGGTTTTGAGACACCAGACTGAATCATTTGCACATCACAAATGACACGAGCACCGTTGCGAATTGCTTGAATGCCGGACTTAATTGCATCCGGGTGAAACAATACACTTTTTCCAAGGTCAAAATCAGCGCATGCATGAATAACACGCTGTACAACAGCATATTCTTCCGGCGACAAATCGTGGGGGCCAAATTCTTCATCAATCATTGAAAAGCTCAGGCTTTCGATTTCCATCGGTTTCACTGTTTCCGGCACAAACGCAGTTTTAAAATCCATTTAATTTTCCTCCAGGCGAGTTAATGTATTGATTACTTCTTCAAAGGTTTCGCATTGATTTGGATAGTCAACAGGCGGACGCGAAATGACAATGGTTTCAATACCCAATGATACCGCTGCTTCGATTTTCTCCGCGACCGCTCCAATTGCCCCGCTTTCCTTCATAACCGTCGTCTTAACGTTATAATGACGGTAAAGAGCTGAATCAAGTTCCTTCGTAAAAGGCCCCTGCATCGCAACAATATTTTTTTGCTGGACACCAAGCGCCGCGCATTTTTCCATATTGTCGAGCCGTGGCAGCATTCTTGCAATGAGACGGATGTCCGCTAGTGGCAGCAGTTTTTTTGTAAACACCTGCAATGTCTTGCTGCCCGTCGTCAGCATCACTACACCGCCTTTTTCTGCCGCTGCGTCTGCCGCCTGTTCGTACGTATCGACACGTGTGACGAGTGGATGTTCATCAATCTCCGTTCCAGCGCGCTCATAACGAATATAAGGGATACCTGCTTTTTCTGCAGCTTCAATTGCATTTTTTGATGCTTCTTCCGCAAAAGGATGACTCGCATCAATAACAGCTGTATAACCCGTCAGCAAAACTGCGGCCATTTCTTCTGCATCAAGTCTTCCCGTCTTAGCGTTAATACCGGCAGATTCGAGTTCTGCGGCTGCATTTTCCGTGACAACGGAAGCCGTCACTTGACGGCCTGTTTTCTGAAGCATGACGGCCAGTTCACGCGCATCGCTTGTCCCGGCTAAAAAGAAAATCATTGAACCGCCTCTTCCTTATGTTGATGGTCATGGTGATGATCCTCATGGTCGTGGGTGTGATCATGTTCATGATCGTGGTCATGATCATGGTGATGATGGTGATGGTGATGTTCACCCGCTTCAAACCTGTACTGACATGTATCACAGTTCATAACGACGGACTCGCCAAGCGCTTCATCAATCCGGTCGGCAATAATCGTTTTGAGCTTTGGATGAAATCCAAAATAATTTGCCAGTACAAATTGAATGTGAGGATACTGAGTGTTAAATGTTTTAATATCTTCCTCAATGCGTTTGATTAGTACGCCAGTGAATAAAAAGTAAGGCAAAATGGTGATTTTTCTCGCACCTAATTTATTAGCTTTCTCAACAGCCTGTGGAAGTGACGGATTCGTTACGCCATAAAAAGCCGGTTCCACTGTTTCAAAATCAGATTTTTCCCAGAGAATTCGGGCAATTTTGCATAAATCACTATTCGCATCCACATCGCTGCCGCCACGTCCGAGCAAAATGACTGCGTCATCTTCTCCTGCTTCATCCGGATTCACACCCGCATCCTTCAGACGGTCACGTAAAATAACAGATGTTTCATAATGAATCCCGATCGGTTTTCCATATGTAAACGTTACATCCGGGTACTTTATTTTTGCTGCATCTATCGCGGCCGGTATATGAATTTTGGAATGACCGGCCTGCAACAGCATTAGTGGAATAAGCGCAATGGATGTTGCTCCTTTATCCACACAGTTTTGAATGCCTTTCTCAATATCTGGCCGAGCAAATTCCAAAAAGCAAGTTTCATATAAAACCAATGGACTTAATTCAGGCAAAAATCCTTCAACAAACTCCAAAATTTGCTTATTCCCTTCAGAATCTCTACTTCCATGCCCGACAAATAATACTGCTTTCATTTTCTTCCTCCCCTTATTCGCCGCACGGCATCGGTTCTACTTCCGGCACCGGCGTTTCTCTGTATGCAAATCCTTCGACCATTCCTACGCGTTTGAAATATTTAAAAAACCGCTCATTTGGATGACCCGACTCTTTATATTCTTCGACAATTCTCGTCAGCATTGGCACAACCTGATCGGGAGCAATCCCTTCAGCCACGTATACGCCCGGGTGTGCAGTACGGCTGACAACTTTTGCGCCAAGGAATAAATCAAAAGCTCCTTTTCGGTATACAATTCCAATATCTTCATTCACTGCCCCATAACAAGCCATGCCGCAGCCGTTAACGCCGATGCGGAGTTCTTTTGGCACACTTATACCTCCAAGATCATCACGCAGCTGTTCAGCGTAAGGAATCGCATCACCCTTTTCCCCGTCGCAAAAATCGCATGCTTTAATCGTTACGACATCTCCAACAGGAGCCAGGTCTAGTCCGGCTGCACGGAGTTTCTCAATAATCGGTTCGGGATTGCTTACTTCTGTTTTCAACATGACATAATGATGCGGCGTATATTCAATCGTTCCTTTTTCACCTGCCGCCTCGGCAATGGCTATCATTTGCTGCGGTGTAAAATTCTTGTTCACAACGCCGGGACTAACTGCAGCTTCAAAGACGGACTTTATTGCCGGCGGTGCACTTTTTCTCTTTTCAATGGCTCCAAGTGCTTGCAATCCAAGTTCTTTTAGTGATGATGGCTTCTCGACTTCATTTAATTCTGGCTGACCACCGTGAAGAGCCCATGGTTCATTTTCCGGACGAAGCCGTTCATGTGGCCGAAGCGGCTGCTTTTCTTCTGTGAGTGTATATTTACGCGTATAACCGCGCGGTGTGATCATAAGTCCATCATAAAAGAAAGTTGTTGAATTCCCGATAATGACGGTTGTCAGCATGCCGATATCATGTTCAAGCATCTCTGACAATGTTGTCATCGTGACTTCTTCACGGTCCCGATATGCACTTTTAACGAGTCCAACGGGTGTATCAGGTGACCGATATTTCAGCAAAATACGCTGTGCTTCTTCTATTTGCTTCGTACGGCGGCCGCTTTTCGGGTTGTACAACGCGATGACGAAATCCGCAGCCCCTGCTGCATCGATTCTTCGTTCAATTAGTTCCCACGGTGTAAGATGGTCACTCAAGCTGATCGTGCATGCGTCATGCATAATCGGTGCTCCTAGAAGTGATGCACACGAATTAATCGCTGAAATACCAGGAATAATCTCAACTTTAACACCCGTATCCTTTTTCCATCCTTGTTCCGCGAGCACTTCATATACGAGTCCAGCCATCCCATACACGCCAGCATCACCGCTGGATATAACGGACACCGTTTTTCCCCGTTCTGCTTGTTTGACTGCAGCTTGAGCACGGCTCACTTCTTCACTCATCCCCGTGCTGATCACTTCTTTTCCTTCGATCAATGGCGCAACAAGTTCCATGTATGTTTTATAGCCAATAACATAATCACTGTCTTTTAACGCTTTTTTTGCCCGATCCGTAATATGATCTTCATGCCCAGGACCGAATCCGACAACGTATAATGTACCAGTCATTTTTTTTCACCTTTTTCTGTTCCTTTAAAACGGTCATTTAGCAGCTTCATTCCATTACCTGAACGCTCATACGCAATCCATTCTTTTACCGGTTCACCATGCTGCAAGTGACTGGCCACCATTTCTCTCGCACGCTCTTCATCCATTTCAAAATACCAATCCGCTTCAGGATAGACGACGACAACACAGCCATCCTTGCAGCGCCCGTTGCACCGCGTACGCGTTGTATGTACTTTTGTATCAAGGTCGAGCTTTGTTATTTCATCGCGGACTGCCTGTGTCACTTCTTCGCCGCCTTTTCTCATACAGGTTGATCCATTGCAAATCAACACGTGCCGGTTCATTTCGGCCAAATTCCATGTCGCCAATATCGTCCACTCCTTTTTAAATGCAAAAAGCCCCCGCTTCTTCAATGGAAGCAGGGGGCAGAGGTCGCAAAATGTATAAGCGTGTCCATCCCGTTCTTCCCACCGAAGAATGATGTTCAGTTACTAAAAGCAGGTCTCCTGGCTCGCGGGTCAACTTACTTTTGTCCCCTTCCCGGTTTAACACCAGTGGAAATGGACAATTTCATCGCCGCTTACAGTAGCGGGGGCTGCATCGGATTCACACCGATTTCCCTATTATCCCGGACGAAATCACTCCGGGCACTCTTAATATTCGATATTAAATTTCATTATTATGTTCAAGGTTATCAGGAAACTTAATAGTTTGACAAGTGAAATTCAGTAATCAATTTGAAAGAGAACAAAAAAACAAACCCGGATTAGTCATCCAGGTCTGTCGTTTCAACGATTACTTCACCAGTTGTCCCGTTTACAAGCACATCTGATTCTGTCTTTCCATGACGAATTTCAATTTCATAGTGCCCATCATCAAGCTCAATTTCCGTTACTTCACCTTTTACTTTTTTCAAAGCTTCTGAAATAGCTTCTTCCTGAGTAACCGGCACACTAGTCGTATCCGGACTGTCATCATCATCGTCTTCACGTTCATTTTTCAAAATGTCGCCTGTGCTGCCGTCAATGTCCACATCGTATCCGTCTAGATCCACTTCATATACAGGACCTGTAATAGTGCGGTCAAGGTCAATGCCTTCAACAACCGATCCGGTTTCTTTTTCCGCGATCGCTTTCGCCTCGTCCATTGTCAGCTTTGCAGCCAGTCCTGGTACTTCCGCCTGAATTTTATTTGTCTGGACTCCCCAAACAGCCCCTCCACTAACAAGACCTAATGCTAATACTACACCGGCAATCGTTCGTTTTTTCATTATGATTCCTCCTCCTCTTTCTTCTATCTTATCTACGAAAGATGAGAAAAAAAGGATAGAAAAATGAGAGTTTGATGAGAAAACTTAATCATCCCATGAAATAGACATGACTTCACCTGAAATGGCATTGACCTGTACGGTTGCTTCCTCTCCGTTTTCAGCTTCAATGTCAACAATAAAAGAACCCTTGTCCTCCCCACTCTCAATTTCATCAATTGTTCCCGGCACGACAGCCAGGGCCGTTTTCCCCGCCTGCTCAGCAGTCAGAAGACCCGTTTTTTCTTTGCCGGGCTCAGCCGGTTTTTCAGCTGGTGCTTTGTACTCTTTCACACGCTTCATATCCAGAAGGTCACCTGTGTCCCTGTCAACGGTCATTACATATTCGCCACTCGCTGCTTTCATTGTATACATAAAATGTCCGTTTTTTTCTGCTGATTTTGTTACTGTACCGTTGTACTGTTTCGCGAGCCGCTCGCCTGCTTTTGCCATCGAAACGCCTGGTTCCTGAAATGAACGGTACAGGAAAAAAAGTATCGCGGCCACTAATAAAACGACAATGGTAATCCAAAGCTGTTTTTTCATTCTTTTTCACCCCGTTTTCCTTTTAGTATACCGGGATAAAATGAGAATTCGCTTAGTATGATAATGGCTGTTGTGCCTCTACCTTCTTCACTTTCAATCCGTACGTCTGCTCCAATGGCTTCTGCTAGTTCTTTCGCAATTGGCAAACCAAGCCCGAACCCGCCTGTTTTACGCGTCCGCGCTTTGTCGACACGATAAAATCGATCAAAAATTTTATTGATATCCTCTGATGGAATGCCAATCCCTTTGTCCCTAATACAGATGGTGTTTTGTTTAACCTCTATTTGAATATCCTCATCAGAATATTTTCGCGCATTATCAAGAAAAATATATATCAACTGTCGCAGTTTGGACCTGTCCGTTTCAACTGTACATGACTCTTTCATGTTAACCTGAACACGTCTGCCGTAAGCTTGTTCAAATGAATCCGCGGTTTCCTGTACAAATGCAGAAATCTGTACCGTTTCTATTTGCAGGTTCCATGACTCATCACGACGTGCGAGGACAAGCAGCTGCTGGGTTAATTCTTTCATATGCACCGCTTCATTGTATATGGCTTCAATAGATTCCTCGAACAAGTCAGGACGGTCTTTCCCTCGCCTCTGCAACAAATTTGCGTACGACTCTATGACAGTAAGCGGTGTTTTTAATTCATGCGATGCGTTTTGAACGAACTGCTCCTGTTTCTCATAGTTTTTTTCAAGGAGCTCGATCATATCGTTAAACGTTGCCGCCATGTCATTCAGCTCATCATTCTTGTTTTTTTCGATGTCTATCCGCTCATAACGGCCGCTCTCTCGAATGCGCCGCATCGTTTCCGTCATGTTTGCCACCGGATTTGAAATAACCGCACTAAGAAAGCGGGCTGATAACACCGCTGGAATGACCGCTAGAATGGATGCCGCAATAAGCACTATACGCAAAATATCAAGAATTCGGTCTGTCGTTTGTAAGCTTTCGATTAATTCAAGCATGGCCACATCGCCGCCGCGCCAAATTAGCGGGGCAGTAATCCGCGCATAACGGCTATCACCAACTTTGACAATCTCCTGGCGTTCTGCCATTTTAAAAACTGCTTCACGTTCCCGAAGCAGAGCTGCATTCGATGAAACCGTTACGCCGTCAGCTGTCCCGTTAGGTAAAATGACTCTGACCATTCCTGAATCAGGTGCATACGCCCTAAGTAAATCACTGCTTGCGAGTGTTTCGGACGGATTTGATAAACTTGATGTGATTCTTTCTGCATCCATTGCCGCCCGATCGAGATCAGCCTCTTTTAACATAGAAGATGCAGCAAAATAAACAGCCGTGTTCATAATCATGACAATCACAATGAGGAGCACACTTGTACCAAGATGGATTTTATTTTTCAATTTCATGATTCTTTTAATACGTAGCCGACGCCTCGCACCGTATGAATAAGCGGCACATCAAACGGTTTGTCAATTTTATTCCGTAAATAGCGAATATACACGTCAACTACATTTGTATCCCCGTAATAATCATAGCCCCACACACCGTCCAGCAGCTGTTCCCTTGATAAAACATGGCGCTTATTTTTCATTAAATATAGAAGCAAATCATATTCACGCGGGGTTAAATCGATCGACTCACCGGCACGCAGCACTTCACGCGACTCTTCGTTAATGGATAAATCAGCAGCAGCGAGCGAAGGCACCTGAGTCGATTGCCGCAGGGCCACCCTGATTCTCGCAAGAAGTTCATCCATATCAAATGGTTTTGTTACATAATCGTTCGCCCCGAGATCGAGCCCGTTCACTTTATCGATCACGTCATCTTTCGCCGTCAGCATAATGACAGGTACATGGCTCCCTTGACGGATCCGCCGCAGTACAGCCATGCCGTCCATTCCCGGGAGCATAATATCGAGCAGAATAAGGTCATACTCCTCTCTTCGAAAAGCAGAAAGTGCATCGAGTCCGTCAAACACTTTATTTGTTACATAGCCTTCGTGTTCCAGCTCCAGCTCAAGAACGCGGGCAATCCTTTCTTCATCTTCTACAATTAAAATACGATGACTGCCCATTTTATTTCGCCTCCGGACCGAAATTGCCTCTCTGATAATCTATGAGTGCCTCTCGAATCTCCTCCTGCGTATTCATGACAAATGGACCGTGAGCCACAATCGGATCCCCGTGCGGTTCACCGGAATAAATCAGTATTTTTGAACGGTGCTCTGATTTCATCTGAATGGTTTGCCCTTTTGTCAACACGGCTGCCTGTCCTTTTTCCAGAACTGCTCCACTTTCACCAAATGCACAATTGCCGGCGAGCATATAAAGAAACACGGTGTGGTTAGGGTTTAACTTGTGGTCATACTGTGCGCCCGCAGATATGGATATTTCGGCCATTTCAAACGGCACGAGCGGCTTCATTGGACCTTCTTCACCTGCGAAAACGCGCACACTCACCGGGCCCATATTTTTAACCGGGATATCTTCTGCATAAAGATCCTGATAAAAAGGATCGGTATTTTTTTTTGATGCCGGCAAGTTAAGCCAAAGCTGGAGCGAGTGAACGATATCATCCCCGACCGGTTCCTCCGCATGACGCGCGCCAGATCCAGCATTCATATACTGTACATCACCAGCACCTAAAATACCGCGCCCTCCTTTATTATCAATATGTTCAAGGCGTCCATCTATTACATATGTGATCGTCTGAAAACCTTTATGCGGATGGTCAGAAAAAGTACCTCGTTTAAACCAGTCTTCCGCAAGCAGGATAAAAGGATCCATTTCATGCATCATGTCCGGATTCAATACGAATGCCTGCTGCACATGCGGAAATGCTCTTTCATTAAACTGGACGCTCCATAATTTCTTAATTTCAGCCATATTTTGTCTCCCCTTTCACTACTATTATTATGGCATTCGTATATTTTGTCCAAAAAGAAAGGACGGTCCTCTAGAGGTCCGCCCTTTATTCATGTAGAAAGCCGTTAATTAATGCCTTTAAATCTTTGTTTTCCGCTACACCCTCAAGCACTGCTTCAATCACACGGCAGCGTGGAGCTGCCGAACGCAGCTCATCCTGTAAAAAAGAGAGGAGCTCACGCTGTTCATCGCCAGCAGATTCCTGCATCACACCGATTTTTTGCATAAGCGCACTTTTTTTCTTTTCTCTGTTTAAAGCGAATTCCGGCTGCAGCCGTTCTAAAATCCGCGAGTCAAGCAGCATGTCTTTTGTTTGAATAACATCATTCACTGATGTTTCCACGCGGCGCAATGCGTAACGAATAATCGCATCAAGTTCAACACGTTCTTCCGCCGCCACCAAAAAATGAACCGTATTTTGAACAACGCCATACAACGTAATAGCAAGATCAGCAGAATAAGGGCGCACATCATCATTAAACACTTCGATGAGTCTTCTTTGCGTCCAGCACAATTCATTAAAATGATGCTGTTTCACAAATTTTTTCAACTCTGCATCATCCGATACAAACACACCTTGAAAAAGAACGAACAGATTATTTTCTTTGTTCACTTCCATTTTTACTTTAATTTGTTCAATAAATACTTCTTTATCGTGAACAGGCCTCCCAGCAAGCACTTCCGTCCGCCTCTTATTCGTTTCATGATTAATTTTGTCAAATATACTCATAAGCAGCTCACTTTTCGACGGGAAATAATTATAAAACGTCCCTTTGGAAATACTGCTTTTTTCCAAAATATCCTGCACTGATGTCGCCGCATACCCTTTTTTAACAAATAGAGAGTGAGCTGCTTCCATTACTTTCAGCTTTCGTTCGTTCAATTCGTTGCACTTCCTTCAATTTGGACTAGCAGTCTAAAAATAGATTATCTGAATACCTTTTATATTTCAACTTTAAGTAATAGCAATTATTTCTTGATTGATTTTTTTAAACGATCGGTATATTATAATTATCTGTTGGAACAACAGTATAAAAATTATACACCTTGTATGGAGGGATTTTAACTTGAATACCCAGGGAATGATGGATAAACCGCCGTATGGCATGATTGCTATATTATTTGTCGGTGCATTCGTTTCTTTTTTAAATGAAACACTGTTGAATGTAGCACTTCCGTCGATTATGAAGGACTTCGATGTCTCAGCATCCGCTGTTCAGTGGCTTTCAACCGGCTATATGCTTGTGAATGGCGTTTTAATTCCTGCGAGCGCGTTCTTTATTCAAAAATTCACGAATAGAAAACTATTTATTACAGCGATGGTACTGTTTACAGCTGGCTCTGTGCTCGCAACTCTTGCCCCTTCGTTTGGTGTTCTGCTAGCGGCCCGCATGATTCAGGCATCCGGCTCTGCCATTATGATGCCGCTTTTAATGAATGTCATGCTGGCAAGCTTTCCAATCGAACGACGCGGCGCCGCGATGGGGATTTTTGGACTTGTCATGATTACAGCACCCGCAATCGGGCCGACATTATCTGGCTGGCTGATCGAGCATTACACATGGCGCACTTTGTTTGGTGTTGTCATACCAATTGCTGTGATGACTCTTTTATTTGCGATTTTCAAGCTAAAAAACATCACGCCACAGCGAGATATTACACTTGATGTATTTTCACTTGTGTTATCAAGTGTCGGGTTTGGGGGAATTTTATATGGGTTCAGCTCGGCCGGAGAAAAAGGATGGGATTCTGTTCATGTATATGGAGCAATTATTATCGGTGTATTTGGCCTTGTACTCTTCATTTATCGTCAAATGCGTCTCGATGAACCGCTTCTCGAATTCCGTATTTATAAGTACCCGATGTTCGCGCTCTCTTCTGCCATTTCGGTTGTTCTTGCAATGGCGATGTTCTCGGCGATGCTGCTTATGCCAATATACGTGCAGACAATCCGTGGTATTTCACCGCTTCATTCCGGCTTGTTGATGCTTCCTGGGGCACTTGCGATGGGGATTATGTCGCCGATCACAGGTAAATTATTTGATAAATTCGGCGCCCGCATTTTAGCGATTATCGGGTTATCCATTATGATCGCTACAACCTTTATGTTCAGCAATTTAACAATGGATACGGAATATGGATATCTTATGTTTGTATACACATTACGAATGTTTGGAATGTCGATGGTCATGATGCCGGTGATGACAAACGGGTTGAACCAGCTTCCGCAAAGCATGAACCCGCATGGTACAGCAATGAACAATACACTACAGCAAGTGTCTGGTGCGGTTGGTTCTGCGTTATTAGTGACACTTATGCAAAACCGTACGGAATCTGAAGCAGAGCGATTAGCTGAAGCGGCAGCAAGTGTTCAAAATGCTGATCCTTCTGCAATGGCTGAAGTGCAAGCGCAAATAATGAATGAAGCAATGCTGAGCGGCATTAATTTCTCATTTACGGTTTCCGTCTTTATTGCCTTCGCCGCGCTGATTCTCTCGTTTTTTATGAAACGTGTTAAGCCAGCCACAGAACCGATTAGAGAACAATCTGCAGGATAATAAATAGGTCTCCGTATAAAACGGAGACCTTGGTTTATGTAAGATTCTGCATACAAAAGCGCCCTTTGGCAATAAAACGCCGAGGGCGTTTTTTCACTTATTTCAAAACGTTTGATATTGTTTTAATCATACCGGCATGACTGCCTTCATGCCATGTGACAAACTGAAGAATCGCTTCTGCATTTTCCATTTCGTGCCCGCGAATATTAAGCGGTATTGACGCAGCTGCAGTTAATTTCCCTGCAAAATGCGCTTCAATACGCGCACCCTGCTGCTTAAGAGCCTGCAATATAGCTGCTGCTTCTGTTACGTCACCCGTCCATTCAGATGGACGAGTTCCTGTCGCAAACAATACTCCCCATTCCGGACGTTCTACTTTATAGCTTTCGTCTGCCATGTTTAACAATGCTTCTGTTGAAAAATATATATGCCCGGCATTCCAGCGAATCGAATTGGGGCATCCCGATGGCTGCTCGTCCCATTTTTCTACCGGTACATTTTGCAGTGTATCTACCGTAAATGATCGTGAAAAAAGAAATTGTTTAATAGACTCCATTTCATCCACTCCTTTAAACATTCACCATTATCATAATACACACTGGTGTATATCGAAAGAAAATTGCTTTGTGCTTTTATAAAACTCAAAATAAATAGACTTTTAAAAAGTGAATAGATTGGTTGTACAAGATTTGGTCATCGAATCTTTCAAAATTTATTCTATAATCAAAAACCCCTTCCTATTAAGGAAGGGGCACTCTTCAATCATTCTCTTATTTCCCAATAAACATTTGTGTCCAGTGACCATCAACGTACCCTACACCAATGTGTGTGAAGTCTGCACTTAAAATATTTTTACGGTGACCGTCGCTGTTCATCCAGGCTTTCATTACTTCTTCCGGTGTTTGTTGCCCTTTAGCAATATTTTCACCTGCTGTTTTGTACGTAATGCCGAATTGTTTCATCATATCAAACGGAGATCCGTATGTTGGTGATTGATGAGAGAAATAGCCTTTATCTTTCATATCTTTTGATTTTGCACGAGCAACATCACTTAACTTTGTATCTAGCTGAAGAGGCTTAACTCCTTGTTTTGCACGTTCTTGGTTAACTAGTTCAAATACTTGTTGTTCAAATGCACTGACACTGCCAGCCGTTTGTTGTTGCTGAGCTGGTTGCGGTTTTGCTTCTGTTTGCTGCGGTGCAGGCTGTGCTGCTGGCGCTGGAGCTGCTTGAGGTGCTGGAGCTGCAACTTTTGCAGCAGGTGCTTTTGCTGGCGCTTTTGCCTGTGCAGAAGGATGTTTAAATTTAATTTTATATTTCTTTGCTAAATCTGCGTTAATATATTGTACATGCTGTGTTTGTTTTGATACTTTAACATTGCATGTAGGAGTTGCTGCATCAGCTTGTCCTGCTGTAAAGAGTCCAAATGTTACAACACCGGCGATAGCTGCCACGCGAATGTTCTTTTTCATGTTGAAAATTCCTCCTAGAATTTGATGTTTTTCTTGGTGCGTTCGAATGACTTCCCGACTTGCATACCCATTGTTACACGAATGTTTATTGTTCTCAATGGATTTTCGCATGGCAAATTTCACTACGATTTCAAAATGGTAGTTTCCTATAATCCCCAACCTTCTAAACATTGATATTATGCTGGATTGAAGATCCTTAAATTTTTTACTATTTTTGCAGGTAATAAAACTGTAATACAGTGTCATAATCATTACAAAAAGAGCACCCTTAATAGGCGCCCTTACATTGTCATGTCATCCTCAATATGGAAAAAGTAATAGCGGATTTTTGGCGTATATGCGGTTGAATTTTCATAACTCCACAATCTGTTTCGGCTATTCATTGTATGCGCATTAACAAGCGGGGCATTTCCTCTTTTTCCTGTCACAATCGTGGAATGATCAATACGGCCATTTCCGGTGAAATCATAAAAAATAACATCCCCCGGCTTTAAAAGTTCAGGTGAGGATACTTTCCTCCCTTTTAATCCTTGGGTGGACCCTTCCAAATACCATCTCAATGAATGTGATACACTCCAACTGTAACTCCATGTACCGCCCCTGATCCACCATCCCTTTCCCCTGTTGGGATAGCCCCGCATTGGCGCACCACCAGCAAGCAAACATTGTGACACATAATTCGTACAGTCCACCTTAAAACGATGAAAAGCTGGATTGTAGCTATTCCACCACTGGTGCGCGTATGCAACTGCCGCGTTTCTGTTATACATTGGCAGCCCTCCTTTTTACAACATATGCAAAAAAGAACATAAAAAAACCGGACTGATGAATCAGACCGGTTTTGTTCATTATTTTGTAACTCACAACGTTTTTAGGATGAAAACTCCATTCATCTAAAATAAACCGCCGCGGTTCTATTCCACATCGTCGTTTATGATGTACCTAAACGACCTAAGCCCTGCCTTCTCTTAAGTCCTTGCGGCTCCGAAGCCGCTCCAGTGTGAATAAGTCTTACCAACACTAGCAGAATGCCAAATTTCTTATATGAAACGTTCTAAGTTACGTTCTTCATGAATTTAAAATTATATCATCAAAACTAAAAAAAGTCAATTTTTTTAAAAAATACTTCCTGATCTTTTATCGTAATGTCCACTTTACAGAATGTAATTATTGAAAGAATCCAAGTCGTTTGGATATTTGAGTACCCGCTTCACTGATCCGTCTTTGCAGCGGAATGAGTCTTTCATCTGTCATGCGCAGTGTCGGTCCCGAAATGGAGACAGCTGCTGCGACATTGCCATTATGATCGAAAATAGGTGCTGCAATGCAGCGAATGCCCTTTTCATTTTCTTCAAGGTCTAGTGCATATCCGTTTTTCTTAACGGACGTCAGCTCATCTAAAAACGTTTCTTTAGAAGTAATAGTGTGCTCTGTATGAACGGGCAATCCCTTTCGATCTAGAATGTCGATCACTTCTGCTGCCGGCAAATGGGCAAGAATCGCTTTTCCCACCGAAGTACAGTGGACAGGCGCACGTTTACCGACCTTTGAGTGCATACGCAATGCTTCATGACCATCTAGTTTTTCAATATATACAACCTCTCCACGGTCATAAACGACAAGATGAACTACTTCATTCGTTTCATCTTCCAGCTGCTTTAACACGGGCTTTGCTTCTGCACGGACATCGAGTGAATCAAGCAGTTTTGAGCTGACATCAAGAAACGCATAGCCGATCCGGTAGCGCCCTGTTTCTTCATCTTGTTCAATGTATCCATATTGCGCAAGTGTGGCCAGTGTCCGGAATACGGAGCTTTTATTAATATCCATTTGAGCTGCGATTTCAGTCACACCGAGCCCGTTTCTTGATGAACTGACGAGTGCTATGATGTCCAGAGCCCTGGCCACTGATTTCACCACATTTTCACGTTCCATAAGGGTTCCTCCTTTTAAGCGGTATCTTCACACACAGGGCGCTGTATTTTAATGATCTGGCTGATGATGAAAGTTTCATTTCTTTCTTACAAGTCTCATCTCATAAAGAAAAGCTGGGCGCGGCCAGCTTTTCGCTTACAGTTTAATACTGTATTTTTCCTTCGCTTCCAGCCGTTTCTTATGCAGAATTGGCTCTGTGTAGCCATTTGGCTGTTCATATCCTTTAAAAACCAGTTCACAGGCGGCACTGAAGGCAACTGAATCATCATAATTCGGTGACATTGGACGATATTCTGGATCACCTGCATTTTGTTCATCCACGACTTTCGCCATTCGCTTCATCGTCTCCATTACTTGCTCTTCTGTACAAATGCTATGGTAGAGCCAGTTCGCAACATGCTGACTTGATATACGGAGCGTTGCCCGGTCTTCCATTAAACCGATGTTATTAATATCCGGAACCTTTGAACAGCCAACGCCTTGCTCTACCCAGCGTACAACATAGCCGAGAATTCCCTGCACGTTATTATCAAGCTCCTGTTGAATTTCATCGCTGCTCCAGTTCGTATCACGTGCAACCGGGATTTGTAAAATATCATCTCGATAATCCGTCGAACCATACTTCAATTCATTTTGAACAGTAAACACATTCACATCATGATAATGAAGCGCGTGGAGAACAGCCGCAGTTGGCGATGGAACCCAGGCTGTATTCGCGCCCGCTTTTAAATGGCCAATTTTTTGCTGAATCATATCCGCCATTAAATCAGGCATCGCCCACATTCCTTTCCCAATTTGCGCGCGGTGCTGGAATCCGGCAGCAAGACCATTTGCCACATTCGATTTTTCATAACTTGCAAGCCACACCGATGATTTCATATCGCCTTTCCGGATCATTGGGCCTGCTTCCATCGACGTGTGCATTTCATCGCCAGTTCGATCAAGGAAACCTGTATTAATAAAGACAATACGTTCTTTTACAGCATGAATGCAATTTTTCAAATTCAGTGATGTCCGTCTTTCTTCATCCATCACTCCGATCTTCAGCGTATTGCGTGAAAGTCCAAGCAAATCTTCGACTCTGTCAAACAATTCGTTCGCAAAAGCGACTTCTTTTGATCCGTGCATTTTCGGTTTTACTATATAGATCGAATCTTTTTTCGAATTGCGGAGATCCGCCCGGCCATTAATAGACTGTTTAGCAATGGCGCTTGTCATTACACAATCCAAGATCCCTTCAAATATTTCCTCGCCATTTGCATCAAGAACAGCATTATTTGTCATTAAATGGCCCACATTGCGAACAAACATCATTGAACGTCCATTAAGCGTAAACGTGCTGCCGTCCGGTGCCGTGTACTCGCGATCCGTGTTAAGTGTTCGATGTAACTGCTTGCCGTCTTTTTGAAATGATGCAGATAAACTTCCCTGCATAAGCCCCAGCCAGTTTTTATATACAAGTACTTTGTCTTCCGCGTCTACTGCTGTAACAGAATCCTCGCAGTCCATAATCGTTGTAATGGCTGCTTCTAGTAGAATATCTTTCACACCAGCAGGATCTGTTTCTCCGATCGGATGGTTTGGATCAATTTGAATTTCAAAATGAAGACCGTTGTTTTCAAGCAAAATGCCTGTTTCCGAAACTCCTTTTAACTGGTCAAGATTATTAAGCGTTGTCGCACCATCCTTAAGCTTCACAATTAGCTTTCCGCCTTCTATACTATAGCCCGTCGCATCTTTATGTGAACCATTTGCAAGCGGAGCTGCTTTATCTAAAAACTCACGCGCAAATGAAATAACTTTCTCGCCGCGTACTGGATTATATCCGCCTGCTTTTCCTGCACCGCCTTCTTCTGATATAGCATCAGTGCCGTATAATGCGTCGTACAAGCTTCCCCATCTTGCATTTGCTGCATTGATCGCATATCGTGCATTATTAACCGGGACAACGAGTTGTGGACCGCCTTGCAATGCGATTTCATCATCGACATTTTCTGTTGAAATCTTGAAGTCATCGACAACAGGTTCTAAATAACCGATCTCCTCCAAAAATGTTTTGTAGCTGTTAAATTCAAATTCATTATTTTTATGCCAGTTGTTAATTAGCCCCTGTAATTCGTCACGTTGTTCAAGAAGGGCTTTATTTTTTGGCGACAAATCCGCCACCATGTCGCTGAACCCATTCCAGAAATCATTAAGGCCAACCCCAGCTCCGGGTAGTACCTCACTGTTTACAAAGTCATACAATTGTTTTTCCACCTGTAATGAACCCGCTTTCACATAATTCCCCATTAAAACATCCCCTTTGTTTTGTATTACGCAACAGCGTTTCGAATATTGTACAAAAAAAGATTAGCACGGTTTTCAGAAAATTTCAACCTTTTTCTAAAAACCGTGCTGCTCATTTTTTCCAAAGCTTTTGAATGATTGGGTACAATTTAATCATCGCAAAAAACACAATGAGAAAGACAATAATTTGAAGTGCCGCTTCATCCATTGTATATCAATCCTTTCTTTGAGAGTTAACGACATGCTTTTATTTCAGTATAACATCTAAAAAAGGCTCATTGAAATTCCCAACCCATTTCTCCTCTTGCTAGTTGTTGTATTCCTTACACTTCTTTTACTGCCTGATTTAATAGGAATGATAAAAAGCCCCAGAGATTTCCTCTAGGGGCTAATCGTTCATTTTACTGAGCTGCCTGTTGAATGACATCGGGCGCATCAGTATGATAAACCATCTTCCAAGATTCCAAAATATTTTCTTCTGTTACATTGAGTGATGGAACTGCTACGTAAGGCGGTGTTTCTCCTCCAAGTAACGATTTGGCTGCCAAAATCGCTTCTGCCACACCTTGGTCATACGGCAGCTGTGCGCCAAGACCTTTTACAATTCCGCTTGAAGCAATCTCCAGTGCAACGTTCGTTCCAAGGTCAATTGTCGTAATAATAAGGTCGTCTCTTCCAGCTGTACGCGCAGCAGCAAGAACACCTTCAGCCGGAACATCCCAAACTGCGAAAATACCATCTAATTCAGGGTTCTTTGTCAGCATTGCTGATGCGATCTTTTCACCTGTATTCGGATCTGTAATACCGCTTCGTGCGACAATTTCAATGTTTGGATATTTTTCTTTTATTGTTTTTTCAAATGCTTCCGTGCGCTGACGTGTTACAAAGAAATCCGCATCATGATACACAACGCCGATCTTCCCTTTTTCTTTAAGCTGTGCAGCCATGATCTCCGCAGCTTCAACACCATTACCATAGTTGTCAGCTGATACAACGCTGACATAATCTTTTCCAGCTGTTAAACCTTGTGGAGCATTGTCCATAAATACGAGTTTTACACCAGCAGCTGCTGCTTTTTTGTATGCTTCCGCTGTTGAAACAGGATCTACTGGAATACTCACAATAATATCAGGAGATTTCGCTAATACCGTTTCAATATCTGATACTTGCTTTTCCGCTTTAAATTGACCATCGGTTACTGCAATAACTTCGATACCCATCCGTTTAAATGCCGCTTTTAACCCATCGATTTGTGCTTTTGACCAGTCGTTTCCTGCATAATGCATAACAATCGCCGCTTTGTATTTGCCTTCTTTTACTTTTGCAATTTCTTCTTCCGTCAAGCGGAGTGTTTTCGCTGAAATTGCAGGCTCGCCATTCGGTCCTTTACTTAAAATCTTACTATCATCTGGAATGTCTTTGTTGATTGTCAAGTCGCCTGTGTCAGGAAGCTCCGCTGCTTTTTGCTCTTTCCCTCCATCGCCTTGAGAAGAAGAACCTTGGTTCCCGCATCCGGCAAGTGCAACAAAAGCACCTAACAATACCGTCAAAAACAAAAATAATGACTTTTTCATTGTAACCCCTCCAGTTATCTCTTAATTGAAACCGCTTTCTTTTTTTATCTAATAAGCTTTGTTTCCATCATTAGCATTCTCTTTACTGTCTAGCAGCTGCCTCAAATAATTCCACATGTAAAGGCTCGCGTAATAAACCCGGAACGTTACTAACAAACGTTTTAAAATGTGATGTTTGCTCATGATACGTAATTGCCGCCTGGTCTTTCCATTTCTCTATAAAAACAAATTCATTTGGCTGTTCCGGATCTTCAAAAAACTGATAGCTGATATTCCCCTCTTCCTCTTGGGAAGGCATCGTTACTTTTTTCGCCTGTTCAAGAAATTCATTACGGTGTATTGGCTCCACCTTCAGGAATGCATGAATAATAATCACGAATAATTCCTCCTATTAAAACGACAAAGATCCTTTTGTAACCTCTTCCTGGTTTATCTAATAATGCAATCGATTACCATTTCCTAAAAGAAGTCACCGCATTCACTAGCGGCAACCTTCTTCTAGGGAACTGTTACGATTAATCTAACTTCGCTAATTCTGATTTTAAATATTCAATAGATGTTCGAGCATACCAGTCTGGCTCCGCCTGTCTCGTATGGAAACCAACCTCCATTGATAAATACCCATCATAATTAATCTCTTTTAATGCTTTTAAAACAGCTGGGAAATCACATCTTCCCTGTCCAGGAGGAAGGCGGTCACTATCGGCGATGTGAACATGGTGAAGTTTATCCGCCATTCTGTATACATAATCGCTGGCTACTTCATTACGATACAATGCATGGTATGTATCGAACATCACTTTCACGTTCGATGCGCCCGTTTGTTCACTTAAAAGTAAAGCATCATCTGCTGTTTCAATTAAATTGCTGTCAGCTGGAGTTGGTTCCACAACCATTGTAACACCTAGCTCTTTTGCATACGCTGCTACATCTCCGAGACCTTCCAAACTATAATTCCATGCATCCTGCTGCGGTGTGCCGTGAACAACCCAGCCTGCAATCCACATGACTGTCGGGCATTCCCATTCATGGGCAAGGCGAACCACTTCTTTATAGTGGTTAATTGTAAATGCTCTTTCTTCAGCAAGTGGAGAACTAGGATTCATCCCAGGCCCACCTCCCGGAGCAGGAAGCATCGCTGCCACTTTTAGATTCTTTTGCTTTAATAGCGTTAATATTTCTTGTCTTCGTTCTTTGGATAAATAGTCAGGCCAAGCATGTGGACTGGCACAGCCAATCTCTATCGCGTCGTAGCCAAATGACGATAGCCGGTTAATGACATCATCTAATGGATAAGAAGGAACCCAAACTGGAAAACCACTGTATGGCCAAGTATTAAAAGAAATACCTTTCATCATTTATCGCCCCTTTTGAATTATTCCCAAACAAATACGGCTTTTTCTGTCTTTCTTTCATCGAATAAGCGGAATGCCGTTTCTGCTTCTGTCAGCGGAAACTTGTGTGTCACCAGCTTTTCAACTGGCAAGTCTTTTTTTACAATGAAATCCGCAATTTCTTCATACTCGTGAATCGGGAAATACCATGAGCCCATTACTGTGATTTGCTTGCGAATCAACTGCTCGCTTGGCTTGATGGTTGTTTCTTTGCTTTCCCCAATAAACGCGACTCGACCATGAGGTCTTACACAGCTTAGCGCATCATTTTCGGCGTATGGACTGCCGGAACAATCAATCGCTGCGTCAGCTCCTTGACCGTTTGTGATTCGGGCAATTTCTTCTAATACATTTGTGTCTTTTCCATTAATTGTGTAATCCGCACCGAGCTCTTTAGCCATTTCTAAACGTTCATCTAACATATCAACGGCAATAACCGTTGCACCAAGTCCTTTTGCAATCATGACCCCAGCATTCCCCATCGGTCCTAAACCGAACATCACCAATGTGTCTCTGCCAGAAATATTTAATCTTTTTTGGGCATGGTACAATGTGCCAACCGCGTCCGTCGATACAGCTGCTGTGATAAAGCTCATATCATCTGGAAGTCTCATGCAGTTTTCAGCGGGTGCCACCATGTAATCCGCATCGCCTCCATGAGAGTCGAATCCGATACATTTAAACTCTTTGCAAAACATTTTGTAGCCGCTTTTGCAGTGTGCACATTCCCCGCACCCGAGTGCTAAATAAACGGCAACGCGATCACCGGCTTTGTACGAGGACACACCCGGACCTACTTCTGTAATGACGCCGGCTGGTTCGTGCCCTGGAATAATGGAAGCCTTTTTATTACCATCTCCAAAGACAGACGTTCCATAATACAAGCTCATATCGCTGCGGCAAATTGCTGAAGCTTTTAATTGAATTAGTACTTCTCCTTGACCAGGTGTTGGAATGTCAAATTCCTGTATTTCTACTTTTTTATCTCCAGGAAATATTACTGCCTGCATTGTCATCAAAATCCCTCCACTAGTTTAATAGAGATTACGCCCACCACATCTCGCCCACTTGTTCTTTAAACATGACTTCTTTTAGTAACGAAATGGCTTTCCCTAATCCTTCATCAACCGAAGCAAGCATATCCTCATGTTCGATGGACACGACGTAATCGTATCCAACCGCGCGAAGCGTACTCATGATGTCTTTCCATACCTTTTCACTCTGTCCATATCCAACTGATCGGAACGTCCATGCGCGATTTAAGATATCACTGTAATGTTTCGTGTCCAGTACACCGTTCACATCAATGTTCGCCTGATCCAAATACGTATCTTTCGCATGGAAATGGTAAATCGCGTTCTCTTTTCCTAATCGTTTAATTGCTTCTACAGGATTAATTCCCTGCCATAGAAGGTGACTCGGATCGAAATTCGCCCCAATCGCTTCCCCCGCATGCTCCCGCAGTTTTAACAATGTATCCGGATTGTACACAACAAATCCTGGATGCATTTCAAGCGCAATTTGGTTAATCCCATGTGACGCTGCAAATTTCACTTCTTCTTTCCAATATGGAATGACCACTTCATTCCATTGCCAGTCCAGGACTTCCACATATTCCGGCGGCCAAGAGCATGTCACCCAGTTTGGAAACTTTGCTGCCGAATGATCTCCCGGACAACCAGAGAATCCGTTGACGACCGGAATTTCAAGTCGTTCGGCTAATTGAACTGTTTTTCGCCAAACTTCATGAGATTTTGATGCAAATTGTTTATTGGGATGAAGCGGGTTGCCGTGACAGCTTAACCCGCTGACTGTCATTCCTCTGCTTTCAATAGCGCGTTGAAATGATTTAATTTTTTCAGGGCTGTTTAACAGTTCATCTGGATCACAGTGGCTGCTGCCAGGATAATTTCCTGTCCCAAGTTCAACAGCTTCTACTCCCATTTCACTCAGTTTGTCCAGCATTTCTTCAAAAGGAAGGTTTTGATACAAAACCGTAAAAACACCTAATTTCATTAAGAGACCTCCTGTACTGACGGAACTTTTACCCATTTTTGCTGCTCATGGCTTTCTAAAATAGCGTCGGTAATACTCATTGAGATATGTCCATCTTCAAATGTTGCAAAGTTTGTTTCTTCTTTTGATGGATCTTTTCCTTCTCGAATAAAACTGTAAAAGTTAATCATCATATTTTTCAGTGCATCGGGCCATCCTTCATTATGACCACCTGGATGATGGATAGATGATTTGACTTCTGACGCGAATAATGAAGGGTCCGCTATAAGGACTTCATTTGCTCTGTCACGATGACCAATCCACAATTTTTCCGGCTCTTCTTGATTCCAAAAGGCGGATTTCTGGCTTCCGTTCACTTCAAAGGAAAGACGATTTTTTCTCCCGGCGCTAACCTGTGAAACGGTAAAGACTCCTCTAGATCCATCTTCAAAACGTACAAGAACGGATGCATAGTCTTCTGTGTTAATTGGCACATCCTCATATATTTCTTCTACTGATTGCTGTCCTCCAAACGTTTCAACCGATGATGACGCTTTCTTTCTTACCGGTATTACCGTCGCCAGGTCCGCAAACACTGCAGTAATTTTTTTGCCCGTTACATATTGAACCGTATCGCACCAGTGTGAACCAATATCTGCAACTGCCCGTGATTTTCCGCCTACTTCCGGTGCTAAACGCCAGTTGAAGTCTGTTTCATACAGTAACCAGTCCTGCAAATAGCTTCCGTGGACTAAATTGACTTTTCCAAGCTCATCCTTTTTTATCATCGAAGCAAGCTGTTTCACAATCGGGAATTGACGATAATTAAAGTTTACGCCGTGCACCACATTATGTTCTTTTGCAAGAGCCAATAATTCTGCTGTTTCTTTACTGGACATTGCAAGCGGTTTTTCCGATAATACATGTTTGCCAGCTAAAATAATTTCTTTATTAATTGAAAAATGAAGTTGATTCGGCGTGCAATTATGCACCACCTGGATTTCATTATCCTTTAGCAAATCACGGTAATCCCCGTATGCTTTCGGGATTCCAAGTTCAGATGCCTTTCTATCTGCCGATTCTTGACCATTTCCTGCAAGAGCGACTACATCTACAAATCCCAGCCGCCTAATCGCTTCGATGTGAGTAGGCCCAATAAAGCCTGTCCCGATCACGCCTACTTTCACTTTTTCCATTTGTGCTCCCCCGTTCGACAGTGTTATCGTTTGATCGCTTTCTTACCGAACGCAACCGCTAGAATAATAATTAATCCTTTAATGATCATTTGTTGGCTGACATCAAGACCCATGATGATCAAGCCATTGTTGATTGTTCCGATCATTAATGAACCAATAACAGTTCCGATAACCGTTCCTACGCCACCAAACAGGCTTGTCCCGCCAAGAATAACAGCCGCGATAACAGAAAGCTCGTCTCCTTCACCAAATGTAAAACGGCCCGCGTGCATACGCCCTGCATAAAGAAGTCCTGCAAATCCTGCCATGAAACCTGAACCTAGGAATACGAGAAGCTTAATACGCTGCGTTTTCACGCCTGAAAATCTTGCCGCACTTTCATTTCCGCCTGTTGCAAGTGTCTGTCTTCCGAAAGATGTTTTCCGGAGTAAAATGTGAGCAATAATGGTTGCTGCGACTGTCCAAACTAAAAGAATTGGAACCGGGCCGATATCGCCTGAACCGAACACAAAATTAAATGTCGAATCAACAATCGGAACAGGTGCTGTATCTGTAATCCACATGGCAAGCCCTGCGACTGTCCCCATGGTGCCGAGCGTAACAAGAAATGAAGGAATGGCTAATTTCGTAACAAGCAATCCGTTCACCAAACCAACAAGAAGTCCTGTTCCCAAACCAACTGCAACGCCGCCCATCATGCCATACCCTGCCTGTAATGTCAGCGCAGCTGTGAGTGACGACAACGCGGCAATCGAACCGACTGAAAGATCAATTTCCCCCGTACTAATAACAAATGTCATCGCAAGCCCCATTAAAGAAATCATCGCTGTTTGGCGAATAATGTTCAATAAGTTATCTGTTGACACGAATCCCTGATCGTGAAGTGTGACAGAGAAATAAATAATGACGCCAATAAAAGCAAGATAGACAATATAATCACGCCAGTCTAAGCCTTTGAACCCTTTGACTGAATGGCTTCCTACAGCAACTGTGTCGTTTACGGTTGTATTAGAATCCTTGGATTGCATGTTGTAGTTCCTCCTCTGTGTTGATCTCCCTTCTTTGGAGCTCCTTAATAATTCTTCCTTCATGCATGACCAGTACACGATCGCTTAAAGCTAGAAGTTCAGGCAGCTCTGAAGAAATAACCAAAATTGCTTTTCCACTGTCTGCAAGTTCGCGAATGACATCCACTATTTCCGTCTTCGCCCCGATATCGACACCAATTGTCGGCTCATCCAGCATGAGGACAGCAGGATCATTCGCAAGCCATTTAGCCAGAACGATTTTTTGCTGGTTTCCACCAGACAACAAATTCGTCATTTTATAAATATCATCTGTTTTAATGTTCAGTTTTTTAACGAAATCATTGGCTACCTTATTTGCTTTTTTATCGTCAATAAGCAGGCCCTTCTGCATTTTCGACAAAATCGGAAGCATGATATTGTCTTTTACGCTATGTTCAAGAACAAGTCCCTGCACCCGCCGGTCTTCCGGAATAAGCGCTAGACCCGCTTTAACTGCATCAGACGCATTTTTAATGTTTTGTTTTTGACCATTTACAATAATGTCACCGCTATCTTTTGGTCCAGTACCAAATACAGCGCTTACCGTCTCAGTTCTTCCGCTGCCCATCAATCCTGCGATGCCGACTATTTCTCCCGGATAGAGGTTAAAATTAACGTCCTGTACTTTTGAGCCCAGGTTTAAATTTTTCACTTCCAGCACAGGTGAAGCGGTTTTATCGTACTCTCTTTCTACCCATTCAAATGCTTTATCCATACCCGATCCGACAATGTACTGAATCACCATATCAAGATCGATTTGTTTGCAATCTTCAGTCGCAACGTGTTTGCCGTCACGTAAAATCGTAATCCTGTCACAAATTTCCAAAATTTCATCCATTCGATGCGAAATATAAATGATCGCATACCCTTTGGCTTTTAATTGATTAATAAAAGAGAATAATATTTCTGTTTCTTTTTTTGTTAAGGAAGCAGTTGGTTCATCCATTACGAGAATTTTTGTCTCTTGTGATAAAGCTTTCGCGATTTCTGTCATTTGCCAATATCCGACACCCAAATTGCCGACAAGTTCATTGGGATCAATATCAACTTCAAGTTCCTTTAGCAAATTGCGGGTTTTTGCCACACATTCTTTATCGTTTAATAACCCGAAAGACGTTTTGTCTTCCCTTGTCAGAAAAATATTTTGTGCTACCGTAAGCGTAGGAATTAAACTGAACTCCTGAAAGATCATTGAAATGTAGTTTTTTCTAGCATCGTCTGTATTTTTAATAACAACAGGTTTTCCGTCGATCAAAATTTCACCCTGATCAGCTGTATATACACCCGTTAAAATTTTCATCAGTGTCGATTTACCGGCTCCATTTCCGCCCATTAACGCATGAACTTCGCCTTTTCTCACAGAAAAATCGACTGAGTCAAGAACTGTGATACCATTAAATGCCTTTGAGATATTTTTCATTGCAAGCATCGGCTGTTCCAATCTCATTCACCTTCTTTTTAACAGGGGCTGCAACAGCAGCCCCCGTATATTTTATTCACGATTAATTATTTTGAAAGGCTAATCCATTCGCCTTTTTCAGCAGATTCAAGAATCGCGTCAGAAATGACCGCAATTTGATATCC